>JAKBLM010000008.1 GCA_021832085.1 Acidobacteriota bacterium
TAGCTCCACCTTCCGTCTCCTGTCCATCGCCCTCCCCATTCCGAAACTTGGAATAGGGTAGGCGATCCGTTACGGGGTGGGCCAAATCAGATGATCAAAGTGGGCCAATTCAGAGTAGCGAAATCACCATCGACCGATTCACGGGAGGATCGTGAGTGAGCAGCACACGCCCTCGCTCCTTGCGGACCCCGGCGGGGATGAACCGCGAGGAAAATCTGTTTCAGGCTCGGTTTTCGGCGGCACGACCTCGCCGGTCAGAGGGACGCCAAGCCAATCAGGTGGTGGCCCCGTCAACCGCAGCACGCTTCGCCAGATGGGACTTCTGCGTCGGTTTGGGAGCGAGCCGTGCCTCTTCCGCTGCTTTCAGGTCTTTGCGGAGCCTTGCCTGGCTCTTCAGCACCAAGGTCGATCCTCCGCCATTAGCAAAAGCATTCCAGAAATCGATCTCATGCTCGACACAGCGGTCGGCGAGCGGACTAGGAATCCCGCCCTGCAGTGCGCGCAGATATGACTTGCGCCCCAGCGCAACCCACAACTTGATGCGATGCCAGATTGCTGCATGCTCGCTCCCGGCGACCCACTTCAGGCACCTCTGGTTCTCGTCTTCCATGAAGTTTTCCATTTCCGGAAACGGGTCCCACGGGGCCTCTGTTGGCACTGGTGGGTCACCGAGTTTTGCTTTCCGCATTTGCTCCTCCGTTCATAATTTGCAGTGTTCGTCTTCTCGTCCCGTACAACCGCTGCTGTCGGGCAAGACTATGTATACCCCGAAACTGCAATCCTTTCCCCTATACTTACGTCCCATTTGAACCCAAAAGTGCGCCTTCACGTGATGGCGGGCGCCTCGGCACGGGAATGCTTTCACCCGTTTTCAGTCTCCTCAAGATCTTCCGCGCGTGCCCCTCACTGACACCCAAGGCAACAGCCAGTGCCTTGTCGGGCCTCAGCCCAGTCTTTTCGCAGTCCAGAACGATCTGCAGAGCAACACTCCGGCGGGAAGCTGGGTTTAGAGCCTTCCCGGCAGCCTCGCGGCGGCTCTGTTTGGTCTTGGTCTTAGCCGCTTTGCGCCGCAGTGAAGGGTCGTCGGCGACATCCAAAGCACAAAGGCGCGCCCCGTCCCGGATAACCCGCCCGTCGGGACGCTTCTTGACAACCCGCTGGTAGAGGCGATAGATGCCGCCGGCGGGCATCCGCTTCTTCCTCCGGCTCTTCCGATTTTCCTTCAGCATGCTGTTCTTGCAGTCATAGCCGATATACTTGAACCGAACAGAGTCCTCACGAATCCGAGCCTCACGCACTGCCAGGTCCCGAATAGTCCAATACTTCTGCGAGAATTTCGTGAGGAAGTCGGTGACGAACTCGGGCTTCGTGCACCCTGGAATGACGGGCTTGAAGACGACATGCTGGACGGCGTGCAAGCAGGTTGCGAAAACGTGGTTGTGGCAATTCAGGGCTTCGAGCGTCAGCAATCCGCCATCGCCGAGAGCCAGCAACCAGTTTGTCACGCATTCTGTCAACTCGCGCCCAACGAGCAGGGGGAACCGCGTTGTGCGGCGACTCCGGATCGAAACGCACACCTCGCTCGCGAGAATTCCTGGGCGGCCGGGCGAAAAAAGGCCGGTTGAATATTCTTCGTAGAGCCCCATCGCCCGCTCCGGTGAGACGAAGAGCGGCTGCCAGAATTCTTTTTTCAGGAGCTGCTGCCATTCCTTGGCTTCGCCCGACTCAAGCATCCCCAACAGAGCCGTCTCATAGGGGTTCCGATCCGGAAACGACAACGGCTCGTGAACGTGCGGCACTGAAGCATACCGATGGGTGGCCGTCGCCTCACAGTTCGGCGCTTCTGACAGCGTTTCTTTGGGGGGACGGGGTTTGTTGATGTCTGCCGGACGCTTCACGTCCCTTGTTTTGGGCACGTTCGCCCTTGGATTGGGGGCGGTCCAAACATCGCTATGAACGAGAGGCGTCTGAGCTGAGGCGGTCACGGGCGCACCGCCTTTCCGGCAACCACGCGCAACCCAACCTTCGACTCGACAGCGGGCAGCGCGTCGAGATAAACGTCGAGGTCCTCGCGCAAGATGACGAGGTTCCGACCGATCATCTTCGCGCGCAGTTTACCGGTCCAGATCGCGCTGCGGATCGCCCACGAGGTGCAACCGGCATAGCGCGCAGCATCAGCCACACGCAGACCGCGCGGAGACAACCGAGAGGGAGATTTAATTGAATCAGGTTCCGTTGCAGCGTTGAGAACAGAGACACGTGTGTTTGACGTAGCAGTCATATAACACCCACCAATTGTCTGGGATCTCAACGCCACGAAGGGCTTCGTGGTTGGTGAGCGTCAGGCGAGGCTGGGCGAAGAGTCCATCGGCCTTTAGGGATCAGGCCGCTTCACACAAGCTGCCTCGACTGCTACTTCTGCCGGGTTCACGCGGCCACTTATTCTTTCACTTCCGGCGCGCCACGTCTGGCTTGGGTCTCTCCAGCCGGCGGGAATCCGACCCGCATGCCGTCTAACGAGTGAAGCTGTGAACCCCAAACCCCACTTCACTCAAGGCTAATTTTAGCACGAACCGCAATCGCTGGGCTTGCCCTTTTTACGCAGGGGATTGAAGATATCAACACATCGCACGCTTGCTACTGCTGCTACTATTTCCTTCGGATTTGACCTATGCAGATCGCCGCATACTTGCTGGCGATTCTTGCAAATCATCATAAGCCGTTTGTTCTCAGTAGCGGTCCAAACCGCCCAAAACAGGACCAAACAGTAATCGCCGTAGGGTGGAATCCCTCCTCCTCCGCCAAATCCCGCACATGAAGAAAAGTAAAGACGGGCACGGCCGGCGGCGCACGCACGCGGCCATTGTCCACGGCGCACGCAGCGCCTGAGAATGAACCGGAAGTACCAAATCCCTTTGCCCGCGTCCGCACTACAATTTCGGGAAAGCCAATGGTCGGGGACCGCTCATGGAACAGGCCCGTCCTGCTTGCCGCGCTCTTTTTGGGAGGATACGCGGGTGCGCTGGTATGGCTCGGGCCGAGCCACGCACGTTACGTTTGTGCGGTGGTGGTTTCGACGCTCCTGCCGCTCGCGGCGAATTTCGGCTTGCTGGCGAACGGTGGCTCGCATTACCGACGCCAGACCGCGTTCTGGACGCTGTGGTCGGCTTCGTGTGCGTTGTGGGCAGCCGGTGAATTGCTGTGGGCAGTTGCACTGCTGAGCCGGAACCGGATGAACCCGACCGGCGTGGCCAACGCAATTTTCTTTCTGAGCATGGCGCCGGTGCTGGGAGCGCTGGCGGTGCGGCCGCATCGGCGGCACCTGGGGAAGGCGTTGCGGCATGGCTACGTGGATCTGGCGCTGCTGGCCATCTGGTGGCTCTATCTCTATGCGTTTTTCGTGTTGATGCCGGGAGCCGCAGTGGCCGGCTCGCCCGTCTACCGGTGGCACTATCTCGAGTTGACGGCGGCGGCCGCGCTGTTCCTGTTGGTAATTCTCTTCGCGCTGTGGCGCGCGACGCATGCCGCCTGGCGCAGAATTTACGGGCAACTTCTCGGCGCCTCCACGCTGCATGGCGGCGGCTGGCTGTTCGTTTGCTGGGCGGTAGCGCGGGGCCGCTATGCGCCGGGATCGCTGGCCGATCTGCCTCTGGTCGCTTCGTTCTTGTGGCTCGGGATCGCCGGTTTCCAGGCGGCGCGGCTTGCGCCGGAACCGGAGACGCACGGCGGCCATCCCATCGATCACCGGTGGGCGCTGCGGCTCGCGGCGGCCGGAATCGCCTCACTGCCGGCCTTCGGCGTCTGGTCCCTTTTCGAGCAGGCCCCCGATCCGGTGCGGCGGGGGCGGATCGATTTGACGATCGGCGCGGCGGCCGTGGGGATTCTGTTGCTACTCCTGCGCCAGCGGCAGATGAACCGGAATCGGCGGACGCTGCTGCTCGATACGCAGCTCTCGCTCGACCAGACGAACCGGCTGCAGGCGCATCTGGTGCTGACGGAAAAGCTCGCTTCGCTCGGGGAACTGGCTGCCGGCGCGGCCCGCGAAATCGGGGACCCGCTCACCGCGATCCTGGGCTACACCGACCTGCTGCTGGCCGAGCCTGAGGCTGGCGAGCGCGCGCTCGCGACCGCCAGGAAAATCCGCGTCCAGGCGCATCGCACGCGAAAGCTGGTGGAAAATCTGCTGCGTTTCGCGCGCCAAGTTTCCCCCGAGCGGGCGCTGCTCGACCTGAACGGTCTGCTTTCGAGCGCGGTTCAGCTTCACCGCTTCCATCTCGCCGACCGAAACGTTGTGGTCAAGCTTGCGCTCAGTCCCGACCTACCGGCCGTCCGCGGCGATCCCAAGCTGCTACTGCAGGTTTTCTATGAGATCATCGATAACGCTGCCGACGCGATGCGGCCGGCAGGCGGGGGACGGCTGGCCATCGGCACGCAACTGGAGGGCACGAACGCCGCAATCGAGTTTGCCGACACCGGTCCCGGACTGGAGCGGCCGGAGCGGGTCTTCGATCCTTTTTATACGACCAAGGATGTGGGCAAGGGCACAGGGCTCGGCCTGAGCATGTGCTACGGGATCATCCGGGAACACGGCGGCCAGATCAACTGCCGCAATCTGGCCGAGGGCGGCGCGCTGTTTCGCATCGAGTTGCCGGCCGTAGTGCTGCCGGTGCAGCTGAAGAATTTGATCGAGTCCGCCACGGGAACCGCGTGACGCCGGGTTTCCCGAAATGGCGCGCACCTTTTTTCTGACGCGCCGCATGCCTGCTTGTGTTAGATTCCCCCTTCTCGGACCTTGGAAAAGTCCGTTCCACCCGAAGGAGGAATGATGAAGCAGCGTGCATGGCAGGGACTCTGCGCCGTGGTGCTGGCGGCGCTGATGGCAAGCTCCCTGACCGCCCAGTCGCTCACCCAAAATCTGAAAAGACTCGTCGAGACGCCGGCGGTGACGGGCTACGAATCTCATCTTTCCGCGCTGCTGCGGCGGGAGCTGGCGCGGTGGAACCCACAGCAAGACGAGCTGGGTGACGTGATCGTACGGCTCGGCAGCGGCGGCCCGGTTCGGCTGATCGCGACGCCGATTGACGAGCCGGGGTTTGTCGTCAGCGGGATCACGCCCGACGGCTATCTGCGCGTGCAGTCGCTGCCGCAATTTCCGCCCAACGCCGTGTTCGACCAGATGGCTTCGGCGCAGCCGGTCACGATCTTCACCGCCGATGGGCGCGCGGTCAACGGCATTGTCGCCGGCCCGTCGATCCATCTCATCGAGTTTGGCGAGCCCATCAAGCACGTTCACACCGCGAGGCAGGTCTATATCGACATCGGCGCTCGCTCGCTGGCGCAGGTGCGCGCCGCCGGGGTCGACGTGCTCGATCCGGTGGCGCTCGATCGCACGCTCTACCAGCTCGGTAGCGGGAAACTGGCGGGTATGGCCGTGGGCGACCGGTTCGGCGCGGCCGCCCTGGTCGAAGTGCTCCGGCACATTAACCCGGCGAAGCTGCACGGCACGCTCATCGTCGCTTTCGTCACGCAGCAATGGGCCGGAGCGCGCGGGCTGCAGCGGGTGATGGATCGCTTCCATCCGGACGAGATGATCTACGTCGGTCCGGCATTGCCCGGCCGTGGACCGGCTGCGACCGCCGCACCGGCCAAGCAGCCAGGCGCGGGCGTGCTGCTGGCCGACGCCAACCCGCAGGCGCCGCTCCAGGGATTGGACGCCGAACTCCAGCAGCTTGCCGCGGCGCACGGCATCCCGCTGACAACCGATTATTCGGCCCCGCCGCTACCGCCTAGCTATCTGCCCGAGCCGCCACTACCGGCGCGTTTCGCCCATCTCGCTATCGCCACGGCATGGCTCGCCACGCCGGCCGCGATGATCGATTCGGGCGACCTCGCCCATCTGGCCGAGCTGATCGAGCTGTCCTTGCAAGGATCGTTCACTCCGCCCGTAATGACGCCTCTTGCGCAGCCGCAATTCACCGTGCCGGCACGGCCAACGACGGCACCACCCGTGCCGGTGGTCCTGAAAGACTTGGTCACCACCTACGGCGTGAGCGGACGTGAAGGGCGCGTGCGCCAGGCGGTCGAGCAACTGCTGCCGCCGTGGGCCAAGCCGACGACCGACAGCGCCGGCAACCTGATCCTGCAATGGCACGCGGCGTCGGGCACGCACAGCCCGCGGTTGGTCTTCGACGCGCACATGGACGAGATTGGTTTCGTGGTGAAATCGATCGATCCCGACGGCACCCTCGAAGTCGCTTGGCGCGGCGGCGGATTTCTCGAGTATTACCTCGGTCATCCGCTGCTTGTCTTCACCAGCCAGGGCCCTCGCCCGGCCGTGATGGAGCTGCCCAAGGGCTGGCAACGGCGCGGGCTGCCGACGCGCTTCCGGCGCGGGGAAACTTTTCGCGTGGATGTGGGTGCCCGGTCGGCTGCCGAAGCTCGCCGGCTCGGCGTGCAGGTGGGCGACATGATGACGATTCCCAAGCATTACTATCCGCTGCTCAACCACCTGGCCGCCGGACGCAGCATGGACGATCGTGTCGGCGATACGGCGCTCATCGAAGCCGCATGGACGCTGGGGCCGAATTTCCACGGCAACGTCACCTTTGTGTGGACCACGGAAGAGGAAGTCGGGCTGGACGGCGCGGCGGCATTTGCCGCTGAATTGGCGAAGGAGGGCCGCGAGCCGCAATACGTTTTCGCCATCGACACCTTCGTCAGCTCGGATTCGCCGCTCGAATCGCGGCAATTCGGGTACGCGATTCCAGGCGACGGGTTCGTTGTGCGGGCGGTGGACAACTCGAATATCGTGCCGACGCACGACGTGGAAAAGATGGTGCGATTGGCGAAGGCCAACGGCATTCCGGTGCAATACGGGGTGACTGGTGGCGGCAACGACGGCGCGGCCTACTTCCGTTACGGCGCGATCGACGTCGCGCTGGGCTGGCCGATGCTCTTCTCCCACTCGCCAGGCGAGGTCAGCAGCACGCTCGACGTGGAGGACCTGGCGCGCATCACCGTTGCCGCCGCGCATTCCTGGCGATAGTCGCAAAAACGCGAATCGCGCTGGCGCGAGCACAGGTGCCCGTGCGCATTTCGGCATTGCTCAAGCCGCAATTTCGCGGCACGGACGATCCCGGGCCTCCCATGTGGGGCGGTTCTCATGCGCTTCGACCTTGAGAAGCGCATTTGCTGCCCTCCGAACTCGTAGCACCGGCACCCGGCCGGCCGTTTTCCTTTTTCCCACCCAGCGGAACAGCGGCTAGACTGGTTCGGAAGAAATCCTTCGGGAGAAAACCGTGGATCGCGCAAATCTGGTGATTATCGGCGGGGGTGTGATTGGCACGGCGATCGCGCTCGCCGCGAGCGAGCTTTGGGACGACGTCTTCCTGCTCGAAGCGATGCCAAAACTGGGCATGGGCACCAGCACCCGCAACAGCGGCGTGATCCATTCCGGCGTCTACTACCCACCCGGCTCGCTCAAGGCGCGGCTTTGCGTCGAGGGCAATCCGCTGCTGTACGAATTCGCCGCGGCCCACGCGGTGCCGCATCGAAGGACCGGGAAACTGATCGTCGCCACCTCGGCCGGCGAGACGGCCGATCTCGAGCCGCTACTCGCCAACGGCCAGGCCAACGGCGTCGAGGGACTACGCATCGTCGACCGGGCGCGGGTGCGGCAGCTCGAGCCGCATGTGGAGGCCGTTGCCGCGATCGAAGTGCCGGCCACCGGCATCGTGATGGCCGAGGAACTGGTGAAGGCTTACGCGCGCACCGCCACCGAGCGCGGCGCTCATCTTGTTACCGAAGCCCGCGTGAGTCGGATCGAGCCGGTTCCCGGCGGCCTGCGCGTGACGAGCGAAGCCGGGGAGATCGAGACGCGCTGCCTGTTGAACAGCGCGGGGCTCTATGCTGACGAAGTCGCCGCGATGGTCGGCTACACGCGCTACCAGATTCATCCGGTGCGCGGCGAGTACGGCGAAATCGTTCGCGCCAAAGCCGGACTGGTGCGCGGCCTCGTCTACCCGCTGCCGCGCCGCGACGGCCTCAGCCTCGGCATTCACCTCACCCGTACGCTGTGGGATACCGTGCTCATTGGCCCCACGGCACGCTACGTCGAGGGTAAGGACAATTACGAACGCGACCGCGAGCCGGTGGAGAATTTCGTCGGCTACGCGCGCAACCTTCTGCCGGAAGTCGAACCCGGCGACGTGAAACTTTCCTATTCCGGCCTCCGCGCCAAATTGCTGCCGCCCGGCGCCGTCGGACATCCTGATTTCGTCATCGAGCATGACCCGCAATTCCCGGCAGTGATTCACCTCATCGGCATGGAATCGCCCGGGCTCACCTCGTCGCTGGCGATCGCCAGACACGTTGTCCCGATGATTCGGCAGGTGCTCGGGTAGCTACTCCAGGAGACGATGGCAACCGCCGGACTTGGGACGGCTTTCAAACCCGCCCCTGCTCACAGGCACTACAGGACGCGGCCTGTTGCGGCGGTGATCGCGGCGAAGAGGTTGAAAAGCGCGTGGACGAGGATGGCGGGCACGAGGCTGCCGCTTCTGGCGCGCAACTCCCCGGCGAGCAGCCCAAGCACGAACGCGCCGACAGCCGTAATGGGATCCACCGCGATGTGGATCACCCCGAACAGCAGCGCCACGATGATCGCGGGACCGGAAAGCGTGACGCCGAAAAACGAAAGCTTCGAGGGGAATTGGCGCGCCACCGTGCTCTGCAAGAGGCCACGAAAGATCACCTCTTCCTGAATCGAAGCGCCCACGATGAAATAGACGACCATCGCCCACGGACGGAACGTCAGATCGAGCGAGGTGGGCCCGGAGCTGAAGTGGTGGATCAAAAGATTGATTGCCCAGCCGATGGGCGCGCCGAGCACAATCGCCGCGAGCAGGTAGCGGCCGCGCGACTCCTGAAACCCGAACTGCGCGAAGCCGCCCGACTTTCCCCAGAGCAGCCAGGCCAGCAGCAACGCCATCGCCAGGCTGACGAGGATTACCACCGGCACGGCCGGGCGCGGCCGCAGTCGCAGCAGACCGACGACCAGGAAGGCCGTGCCATAGACGGCAGCGAACAGCAAGAGCAGGGTGCCGAGCGCCTTCGCGAGGCTGGGTTTCGCCAAATTCCACTCCTTGCCGCCAGGCGGCCGGACTCAATCCTTGGGTGCGCGGCGCACGGGCCGCGCACACGCCGATTCCGCCGCTCGCTTTCCGCGCCGGTTGCGCGACAAGGATCTCCCTTTTCAGCTTACTCGACTTTGTAGGCGTAGACCTCGCCCGGCGCACCGGCGCGTGGCGGAATCGTCACGAACAGGCGCCCCAGCTGTGGCACAAGGACTTCGTTCTTCCCGCCCGGGGCCGAAGCGACCGCGCCGAGATATTTGAAGTGGCCGGGATCGACAATCTGATATACGGCGATCCAGCCGCCATCGCCGCCGCAGGAGGCGTAGAGCCGCTTGGACGCGGGATCGAAGATCATGTCATCGACGCCGTGGGGAATCGGCAGCGGCGGCAAGCCTTCCTTGCCGGTTTGCGTGTCGAAGACGGCGATCGCGCCGCTGCGGCACGCCGTGAACAGGCGATGGGCCGGCTGATCGAGCGCCATGGCGACGTTGTGGTTGCAGTCTTTCACCGGCCAGCGGGCCACCACGGCGCGTGTACGGCGATTCACCACGTCGACCTGGCCCAACGCGGGATTGTTGACGTAGAGCAGCGGCGAATGCTGGGCGAGCGCCATCGCCTCGAGCGTGCGGCCGTCGATGCGGATGTCGGCCACTTTGCGATCCGTGGCCGTATTAACGATGCTGAGCATCGAAAACGACTGGTGCGCGTCGCCGCCGCCGTTGACGACGTAGAGCAGGTGCGTCGCCGGGTTGTAGCCGATCGAATCGGAATCCACTTTTAATTTCACTGTTTTCAGCAGGCGGTAAGTGGTGCCGTCGTAAATTCGGACTTCGCCGGCGCCGCCGTCGGTGACGTAGATCCGGTTCAAGTGGTGGCGCACCAGAATGGCGTGGGGAATCCCGATTCCCTTGATTGCGTGGAGGAACTTGCCTGTGCGCAGGTTGAAGACGAGCACTTCGTGCGCGCTTTCCGCGGCAAGGAATAGGCGGTTCCCCTGAATGTCCGCGGCGAGGTGATCGAAGCGCCCTTGCACCGCAGCCGGCATTTTGTATTTCGCGACGAGCAAAAGCGGCGGAGTTGCCGCCGCAGCCACCGCCGCGCCCAACAGGAAACAGAACAACGCCAAAACTGCCCATAATGTCTTCATCATTTGCCTCCGGACACATCTCCCTCCTGCCGCTTCCCTATCACAAACGCGTGACAAGGAAAAGGCCGAAATCCGTAGAGTTCGGGGGCCTGCTTGCGGTTCGGTGCGGTAGCTTGTGAAGGCGCGAAAAGAAGATGAAGGGCCGAAGCCCGTCACCACACAATCGGGATTAGAGGTTGACGCGGCGGAGGGCCTCTTCCGGATAGCGGGCGCCAGAGGCAACGCCATGCGGGAAAATCGCCTCGAGGCGCCCTAACTCGCGCGAGCCCAAATGTACATCGGCGGCCTTCAGGTTGTCCTCGAGATGGGTGCGGGTCTTGGCGCCGGGTATCGCGGCGATATTATCTCCCTGGGCGAGCACCCAGGCCAGCGCCACCTGGGCCGGGGTCATCCGCTTCTCCGAGGCGAGTTCCCGCACGCCCTCCACCAGCTCGAGATTCCTGAAGAAGTTCTCTCCCTGGAATCGCGGCGAATTCCGCCGGTAGTCGTCGGGGGGAATATCCTCGGGCTTCTGGAAGCGGCCGGTGAGGAACCCTCGGCCGAGCGGGCTGTAGGCAACCAGCGTAATGCCCAGTTCCCGGGTGGTGGGCAGGACTTCGGATTCGATGTCGCGCGTCCAGAGCGAATATTCGCTCTGCAACGCGCTGATCGGATGGGTTTTGTGGGCGCGGCGGATCGTTGCGGCCGAAGCTTCCGAAAGGCCAAGCATTCGCACCTTGCCTTCCTTCACCAGATCGGCCATCGCGCCGACGGTTTCCTCGATCGGCACGTCGGGATCGACGCGGTGCTGATAATAGAGGTCGATCACGTCGACGCCCAGGCGCTTGAGGCTTGCCTCGCAGCAGGCGCGGACGTATTCCGGACGGCCGTTGACGCCGACCCAGCCGCCCTTGTCGTCGCGGACGTTGCCGAACTTGGTGGCGAGGAAGACCTGGTCGCGGCGGCCGCTGATGGCGCGGCGCACCAGCTCTTCGTTGTGGCCGCGGCCGTAGACGTCGGCGGTATCGAGAAAATTCGAGCCGAGCTCGATGGCTCGATGGATCGTGGCGATCGATTCAGCCTCGTCGGCCTGGCCATAGAATTCCGACATGCCCATGCAGCCCAGCCCCAACACGGTAACGGCAGGACCCGAGCGTCCCAAATTTCGTTTGGCAATCATAATTGGTTTCTCCCTGCAAAAACGGATGCACTACGAAAGAGGAAAGTCGCATGAGCCGAGCGGCAGAGCGTCGCCGGAGGCCGGATTTGCAGTCCTGTTTTGCGCTCAGACGCCGGCTGCCGTCTGTGCCGCCTGTTTGACGTTCGCGCCGCCCTGAAGGATTTCGATGGCCTTTTTCACCACAGGATCGGTGGGTGCGGGCAGCTTGCCGGGCGTGGGATCGGGCGCGATGTCCTGCGCGTCGAGCAGCGCCTGCTGCGAGTTCGGCGGAGGAACCTGCACGGTCGGATCGACGCCGTTGTTCAGGATCGCCTTGCCGCCGGGGGTGTAATAGATGCCGACGGTGAGAATCAGTGCCGAACCGTCTTGCAACGGGATCAGCTTTTGCTCCGAGGCCATGCCGAGGCTGCTGGAGCCGACGGTGTCGCCGCGATGGTTCCCGGAGATGGCCGCTGCTAGGATCTCCGCCGGGCCGGCGGTGCTGCCCGACATGAGGACGGTGACCGGCGCGTTCCAGACGACTTTGCCCGGCTCGGCGCTAAAGGTCTTGGTGCCGATCGTCTGGCCACGCAGCGTTGTGACGGTGCCCGATTTCAGGAAGAACCGGGCGGTCTCGATCGCCTGCGAGGTTTCGCCGGAAGAGCATTCGCGCAGGTCGAGGATCAACTTCTGGACGCCCTCGCGCTTGAACTGCTCGAGCTTCGAGCGAATCTGTTTCGCGCTGCCCTTGTCGAAGGTGGCGACGCGCAGGTAGCCGATGCCGTCTTCCATCTTCGAGGTCAGCAGCGCGGGGCGCGGCACGATCGCGCGCGTCAATTCCACATCCCGCGGTTTCAGGCTGCGATGGCCGACCAGCGAAACCTTTACCTTGCTCCCCGGCGGGCCATCGAGCAACAGGTGCGCCTGCTGGATCGACATGTCCTGCGTGGTGAAACCGGCGATCGAGATGAAGATGTCGCCTTCCTTCACGCCTTCCTTGAGCGCGGGGCTATCGGGCAGGTCGGAAATCACGAAAATGTAGCCGCGGCGGGAAAGCGAAACACCGATGCTTCCCTTGGCGCGGTCTTGCGATTCCTGCTTCCAATCGGCGTATTCGCGCGGGCTAAGGTAGCTCGATTCGGGATCGAGCGCCTCGAGCAGCCCGTGCAGCGCGCCGACCGTGACCAGGTGCAGGTCCGGCTGATCGACGTAGTCCTGTTGAATCTCGTTGAGGACCTCGCTGTAGACCGTGAGCGACTTATAAGGCTTATCCTGCTTGGTTTGGCCAAACAGGTAGCCCAGCGACACGTACAGCAAAATCACTCCCGAGAGCCCCAATGCGATGAAACGAGTCGTCCGGCCCATGCTCCCTGCCTTTGAAAGCTTGGATTATACCATCCCCGCCTAGCCCGCTTAGCGCGACCCGGCCCGTTTCCCCATGCCGGTTGTGGCGGAAGGCGAGCCATCTTTCCGGGAAGTGCCGGGGCGCGGCCGGACCACGGCTTTGGAGGTTTTTAGTAGTCGGGCACGATAGGAAGGCCGCTTGCCCAATTTCTGGTTCAGAAAGCCCTGCCTCATACCCATAGTCTAGCAGGCCGCGACCCAAATGAGCACGCGCCATGGCCGGCGGCCGCAGGGAAGAAATGACGCCTCGGAACCCGTATCCGCCGCAGGCAGGAATGCGAAGACAGGCCGCATGGCGCCTTCACGCCCTGGCTGGGTGCAGACGGAAGGGAAACGACCGGCGCGACGGTTGCCGATGGAGAATGGAAGCTCAGCGATGCGCTTCGGCCGGCTGCTGGTTGGGCATTGGCGCCAGGGCAGTGATATAGGTTTGGGAGGCGCGGTCGTGCCAGCAGAGGCGGTCTTCGTCCCAGAGCGCCCAGAGGAAGCCCAGGAAACACGCCCCGCCGGAAAGGAAATAGCCCAGGCTGCGCCAAAGCAACTGCTTCGACGTCGGCAGATTGCCGTCGAAACTCACCACGCGCAGACCCGCCATGCGCATTCCCGGCGTGGTGCCGCCGAAGGCGGTGAACAGGCCGAAGTATTGGGTGTAAAGAAGGAAGAGGATGGCCAGCGCCACGGCCACTTCCAGCCGGCTACCCATCAGGCCCACCCCCAGCGCCTCCAGCAGCCCCAGAAACACCGCCCAGCATCCGATCAGGAAGCCAACGTCGATCAGCCATGAGTAGGCGCGGCGGCCAATGGCCGCTACAGGAACTAGGGCGTGATTGGGCGAAGGGATCGTGCCTGCCGGGAACTCGAGCCCGGGCTGATCGACGAAGATTGGCAATCGCTCGGAGCCGCGCCGCTCCCGTGGCCGCGCTTTGGCTGGCGGAGGAGCGGCCGGTTGTGCGGCCAGGCCTCCCGGAAAGGGCAGCGGCGGTTGCGGGGCCGGTGCGGGGCGTTGGCCGGTGCGCACACGGTAGGCGTCCACTTTGCGGCTGATTTCCTGGCGCCATTGCGGCTCCGAGGAAGGAGTGGCCAGGTCGACGGCCGGTTCCGCAAGGGGAGCCGGATCGCTGCGCCGGATCGGGCGTGGGGTTCCGTCGCCACCCTCGGGACGCAAAGAGGCATGGCAAAAAGCGCACCAGATGCTGTTGGGCCGATTGATCGCGGCGCAATGTGGACAGACCAGTGCCATGGTCCTTCCCTGTGCGCTGCAGAGTGCGGGACTGCTATGTTAGCCGGTTTTGGCCGCGGAAGGGAACGGTGGACCGGGGTGAGCTGTCGTCAATCGGGCAACCCTGGCCCCATTTCGGCGATGCGGCCGCACGGCCATTGCTGGCGTTTTCTGGCCCGTGCTAGGCTCTAACTTTCCTCGTTTGTTGCGAGCCATGGCGTGAACGGTCGCGGGAAGCAACTACAATTGTATCGGCTGGCTTTGATTTTCCTCCTGGCGGTGCCCTGCGCCGCGGCCCCGGCCCGCGCCCGAGCGCAAACTCGCCGCCAAGCCGAACACGCGCGGGAGGCCTGGCAGCTCCAAGCCGACCGGCAGAGCAAAGTCGGCCCGATGTATTACGCCGACGGGCACGTGGTCTTCCAGTACGGCGCCGTCACCATGCACGCCGACCACGTCCAATACAACGAGAAAACGCGCCGGATCGAGGCGCGCGGGCATCTCCGCTTCGACTACCGCAACCAGACCATCCTCGCCACCAGCGGCTGGTACAACTTCGCTACCGGCCATGGCGCTTTTCAAAATGTCCGCGGCACGATTCGCGCCATCCGCCGGCCCAACCCGTCGTTGCTCGTCAGCCCGAATCCGCTCACCTTTCAGGCCCGCAGCGTCGAGCGGACCGGGCCGAACACCTACGTGATCCGGCACGCATGGCTGACCGTCTGCGACCCGCAGCATCCGAAGTGGAAGTTCTACACGGGCCGGGCGGTGATCACGATCGGACGCTCGGCCAAGCTCTACGGCGCCAATTTCCGCATGTTCCGGATCCCGCTGATCTATCTGCCGTACGCGACGCTGCCCGCCGGCCGCAATCTGCGTCAGTCCGGCTTTCTGATTCCCGACATCGGCGAATCATCGCTCAAGGGCACGGTGATCGGCGACGCCTATTATTGGGCGCCGACGCCGTGGTTCGACATGACGCTCGGCGGCCAGTATTACAGCAAGCGGGGCTGGAGCCAGATGGGCAGCCTGCGCGCCACGCCCACGCAAAACATCCACTTTTCTGCCAACTATTTCGGCGTCAGCGACCGCGGCACGGTCGGATCGAATGGCATCCGGGTCAGCGAAGGCGGCTACAACGCCACCGAGCAGTTCGACGGCTTGTTCCACAACGGCTGGCGCATCGGCGCCAAGCTGAATCAGCTCAGTTCGCTGCAGTTCCGCCAGGTTTTTTCCGCCACCTACCTGCAGGCCGTCAACCCCGAGGTGCACAGCACCGCGTTTGCGGTGAACCATTTTGACGGCTACAGCCTGGGCTTTTCCGCGGAGAACTACAAAAACTACCTGACGCTGCAGCCGGAGGAAGCCGTGGTCACCCGGCAGGCGCCCGAGGCTCGCTTCAGCTCGACCGATCGGCCGCTGTTTCGCCACTTCCCGCTCTATTTCGGCTTCGACATGTTCACCGGCGCCGTCTATCGCAGCACGACCGGCGCGCCCCTGAGCAATACCGGCCCCGCCGTCCAGCGCAGCGAGATCGCCCCTTCGCTCACCATGCCGTTGCACTGGGGCCCGTGGATCGGCATCACTCCCACGTTCGTCGTCCGCGAAACCCACTACGGCGCGAGCCAGATGCCCAACGGCCACGTCATCAACACGCCGCTCAACCGCACGACTGAGGAGCTGACCGTCGATATCCGCCCGCCAGCCTTCGCGCGCGTCTGGGGCAGCAAATCCTCCGAATGGAAACACGCCATCGAGCCGGAGATCAGCTACCGGTACGTGAACGGCGTGAATGATTTTTCCAGCTTCATCCCCTTCGGCCAGGACGAAACGCTCACCGACACAAACCAGATCCAATATTCGATCACGCAGCGGCTCTTCCATCGTTCGGCCAACGGCTCGTCTTCGCAATTGGTCAGCTGGCGCCTGGCCCAGGATTACTATTTCGATCCAACCTTCGGCGGAGCGCTCGTGCCCGGGCAACGCAACGTGTTCCAGGCGCTCGATTCGCTCACCCCCTTCGCCTTCGCCGACCGCGCGCGCAACCTTTCCCCGATCATCAGCGATCTTCAGATCACGCCAGGCGGGCGATGGGACGTGCAGTTCCGGCAGGATTACGATCCGGTGCTCGGTCGGCTCGCCGCCTCGGGAACGCTGGTGAAGATCCGGCCATGGCGTGAAATGTTCTTCAGCGTCGCCCATTTCGCCCTCCACACCGATCCGGTGCTCGCACCCACCTCCAACCAGGTCCAGGCCTATGCCGGCTACGGCAGCCTGAACCGGCGCGGCTGGAACGCCTCGTTCGGGATCAGCTACGACGCGCATCAGGACATCTTCCAGAACCAGGTCGCCGAGATCAGCTACAACGGCTCGTGCTGCGGCATCGCTTTCGAATACCGGCGGCTGGCGCTCGGCCCGCTGCGGACCGAAAATCAGTTTCGCATCGGCCTGCTGATCGCTAATATCGGCACGTTTGGCAATATCGGCCGCCGGGAGAGGATTTTCTGATGCCTGGTGATCCCCTCGACGAAGAGGCGCTTGCGTTCCTGCCGCTCGAACGGGTGGCGCCGCTGCTGGCGCGCGGAAAGATCTCTCCCGTCGAGCTGGTCGAAATCGCGGCGCGGCGCATGGAGCGGCTCAATCCGGCCATCAATGCCTTCCTCGCCCTTTCGCTGGAATCGGCGCGCCGGCAGGCTCGCCACGCTGAGCGCGAAATCCGCGCGGGGCGACGCCGCGGACCGCTCCACGGCGTTCCCATCTCCCTGAAGGACAATATCTGGACGCGCGGCATCCCCACGACCGCAGGCTCGAAAATCCTCGCCGGCTTCCTGCCGCCGGCCGACGCGACGGTCGTCCGGCGCCTGCATCGCGCCGGCGCCATTGTGGTCGGCAAGACGAACCTGCACGAGTTCGCCTACGGCGTCACCACTGAAAACCCGCACTATGGCCCGGTGCGCAATCCCTGGGACACGCGCCGCATGGTGGGCGGCTCGACAGGGGGCTCGGCTGCGGCGCTCGCAGCGGGTATCGGCTGGGGCGCGGTCGGCTCGGACACCGGCGGCTCGGTGCGCATCCCGCCCTCGCTCTGCGGCGTCGTTGGGCTCAAGCCCACCTTCGGCCGCGTGAGCTGCTACGGCGTGGTGCCGCTTTCCCCCAGCCTCGACCACGTGGGCCCGCTCGCCGCCACCGTCACCGGCGCCGCTTGGCTGCTGGAGGCGATCGCCGGCCGCGACCCGCTCGACCCGAGTACGCGCGGCGCTCCGGCCTTGCCGGCCGGCTCGGACCGCCCGCCATCCGCGCGGCTGGGTCGCGTCCGCATCCGCCTGCCGCGCGACCATTTTTTCGAAAATATCGATCCTGAAGTCCGTGCCGCCGTCGAGGCCGCCGCGCGCCAACTGGAACGCCTGGGCGCCAAAATCCGCCCGATTTCCCTTCCCGGCGTCGGACCCTCGGTCGCCGACGCCGCTGAAATCGCCTTCGCCGAGGCCCGCCACTACCACGAATCGGCCGGCTATTTCCCCGCCCGCGCCCGCGACTACGGCGAGGATGTGCGGAGCCTCCTCGAGCGCGGCGGCGAGATTCGCGCCCACGCGTACCTGGCCGACGTCGAGCACATGCGCGCCGCCCGCGCCGGCTGGGATCGCGCGATCGATGGCTGCGATGCGCTGCTCGCCCCGGCCACGCCGATTCCTGCTCCGCTGCTCGGGCAGAAAAGCGTCAAGATCGGCGGGCGCGAGGAGACCGTCCGCGCCGCGCTGCTGCGCCTGTGCCGCCCGGCGAATTTCACCGGCGCGCCGGCGCTGGTGCTGCCCTGCGGCTTCACGCGCACTGGGCTGCCGATCGGCCTGCAGCTGATCGGGCCGCTGTGGTCCGAGCGCCAACTATTGAGGATTGGCTACGCCTACGAGCAGGCCACCGATTGGCACCAGCGCCACCCTTCGTTCTCCTGAGACCCCTTGGCGCTTGGTACAATGCGGCTTCGGGCCCACGCCTGACCGAACCCTCCCCGGCGACGGCCGGAACCCAAGTCGAGGGTGGAGGCATCCAAGGATAAGGATTTCATGGCCGAACACGTTACGATACTGACAGCCTTCGTTGCCGGCATCATTTCGTTCCTTTCCCCTTGCGTTCTGCCGCTCGTACCAGGCTACATTTCGATGCTTTCCGGCATCGGCGTCGAGCAACTGCAGCAGGGAGACAAGCCGCAAGGTCACCTGCTCGCCTCGGCCACGTCCTTTATTCTTGGCTTCTCGATCGTCTTCATCGCCTTCGGCGCCTCGGCCAGCGCCATCGGCCAGTTCCTCGTGCAGAACAAGGCGCTGCTCGCTCCCGTCGCCGGCGCGGTCATTCTGCTCTTCGGCCTCCACCTGATGGGCTGGCTGATGAAGATCCCGATCAAGGTTGGGCTGGCCGTTGGCGCGCTGTTGGTGGCTGCGGCGATCGTCGTCGGTTTCCTCCCCGGGCTCACCGAAGGACAGCTTACCCCGATCCATTTCGCCTCGCTTTCGGTGATCTTCCTCGTTGGCCCGTTTCTTTCGCGCTGGCTGAATCGCGACGTGCGTTTCCATAATCTCGGCGGAAAACCCGGCATTTTCGGCGGATTCCTGATGGGCTTCGCTTTCGCTTTCGGCTGGACGCCCTGCATCGGCCCGATCCTGGCAGCGGTGCTGGCGCTGGCCGCCACGCAAGGGACGGTGGCTCGCGGTGTCGGCTTGCTGGCGATCTACTCGGCCGGGCTGGCGGTGCCCTTTTTCCTCACCGCGCTGGGCATCAGCCGCTTTCTGAGCTTCTATCGCCGCTTCCGCCGCCACCTCAATGCGGTCGAAGTTTTCAGCGGCGTGCTGCTGCTGCTGGTGGGCGTGCTGATTTACATGAATCAACTCACATGGCTTTCCGGAAAGCTTTCTTTCTTGAACGGCTTCGTGCGCTAGGGGGAACGTGAACGAATGAAGAAGCGCAAGAATCTGGTGCTGAAGGTTCTGCTGGTGGTGGCGCTTGTTTCCGTCGTGGCCAGTTTCAATTTCGGTGGCAGCCGCCAGCCGGCGCCCGCCGTCAGCTTCCGGAATCTGCAGGGCCAGACCGTGAAACTGTCGCAATATCGCGGTAAGGTAGTGCTGTTGAACTTCTGGGCGACCTGGTGCGACTCTTGCCGCTCGGAAATCCCCGAGCTGATCGAGATGCAGAAGCAGTTCGGGAGCCGAGGTTTCACCGTCCTGGGCGTGGCCATGGACGAGAGCAGCAACGCGACTGTTCAGCTGTACGCCGAGGAGCCGCAGTTCAACGTAGACGGCCAAAAGATGGCGATGAACTATCCCATCGTGCTCGGCAGCGAAGACGCCTCGCTGAAATTCGGCAACATCGGCAGCTTCCCCACGAGTTTCGTCATTTCCCGGGACGGCAAGATCGTCAGGGAGTATTTCGGCAGCATCGAAGGCCAGGGGGTTCACCAGCTCATCGAAAAGCTGCTGTGAGCCGCCCGGCCGCATAGACACGGCCCCGCGCGCGGTTTCGTTTGTAGCGATGCGGGAGGGAGAACCGATGACGTACCGCAAAAATCGTTGGTGGATGTCCTTGGCAGCCATGACGCTGCTGGCCGCCGCAGCCGGCTGCGCTCGCAGCACCAAAGATGCATCCAGCTCGGCGGACAAGGCAAAACCCGCGGGTTCGACGCTGCCCGCAGCGGATTCGGCTCTGCCTCCGGCCCCGGCCGTCAGTTTCCAGAATCTGCAGGGTCAGACGGAGACCCTGGCCCAATATCGAGGCAAGGTGGTGCTGGTGAATTTCTGGGCCACCTGGTGCGAACCGTGCCGGCAGGAAATGCCCGAGTTGATCGCGCTCCAGAACGAATACGGCAACAAGGGATTCACCGTGCTCGGCATCGCCATGGATCAGTCGGGCAAGAGCGCGGTCGCGCCCTTCGTGGCCCAGCGCGAATTCAAGGTCGGCGACAAGGAGCAGAAGCTCAACTACCCGATCGTCCTCGGCAATGACGATATCGCCACCAAATTCGGTGGCCTCTTCGGCCTGCCCACCAGCTTCCTCATCACCAAGAACGGCCGGATCGAGACGAAGGTGATCGGCATGATCGATTATTCGGGGATGAAACAGCTGATTCAGAAATCCCTCTGAGGCTCGCGCATGGATGAACACGAATTTCGCACCCGCTCCGATGCCGCGCTCGAGGCGCTCGAACGGCGGCTGATCGCGCTGGCCGACGAGCATGGCTTCGACGTCGAAGGTGGTGCCGAAAAGCTCGATGTTCTGTTCGAGGAGCCGGAAGAGAGCCGCTTCGTCATCAGCCCCAATTCCCCGGTGCGCCAGATCTGGATTTCCGCCCTGGCCACCAGTTTCAAGCTCGACTGGTCCGACGAGGCCGGCGCATTCGTGCTCGAAAAGACCGGCGAAACGCTCGATCAGGTGATGAGCCGGCTGCTCAGCCAGCAGCTTGGCACTTCCGTAGAGGTGTAGCAATGAAGATGCGATGGATTCCTGCTGCCGCTGCCGCCGCCCTGTTGCTGGCCCTGGTTCCTGCCTCGCGCGCGCAGATGAGCGAGAGCGCGGCGCGCTCGGTCGTCTCCACGCGAAACTACGTTTCGCTTCAGCCCGTGCCGCGCGGTCGCACGTTCGAAGTCGCCGTCGTCGCCAGGATCAAGCCGGGCTACCATGTCAACGCCCACAAGGTGCTTGACGAATTCCTCATCTCCACGCGGATCGAGGGCAAGGTTCCGGCCGGCTTCCGCCTGCTCTCCACCGACTACCCGGCCGGCGAGCTGCGCCAGCTTCCCTTCTCGAAGAAAAAGCTTCTCGTCTACACCGGCCAGGTGATCCTGCGAATGAAACTGGAAGCTGATTCTGCCGCGCCGCTTGGCGCCCAGCAGATCCCGCTTTCGCTCCGCTACCAGGCCTGCAACAACTCGATGTGCCTGCCGCCGGTCAACGTCCCCGTTGCCATCCACCTGACCGTCGCCAAGGCCGGCACGCCCGCCAAAGCTACCCACACCGAAATCTTCCGCCACAGCAAGTAGCACAGGCTTCAGCCTGTGGCTTTCCCCTTGCCCGGGAATTTGCGGGCCACAGCCTGAAGGCTGTGCCACCAAGGCCCTCTGGCTCACGGCGTTGTCGTCCCAGGCCGGGTCGGCATTTTCCCCAGCGATCGGTGAGGACCGCAGGGAGTCCCGACGCGGCCCGTCGGAAGGGATCTGCCGTGTCCGTTGCCGCTCCGGCAGACCACGCCCTGCTGAACATTCCCCTTGCACTTCGACAGGAGCAGGTATAGGCTCACCCCTGTAGCAGCATAAGGGAAATCCATGAACGAACCCGGTATCGACCTGCCGCAAGGAACGCTCGACCTGCTCGTCCTCCGCATCCTCGCCCTCGGCCCCGAGCACGGCTGGGGCATTTCCGAACGCATTCAGCAGATCTCGAAAGACGTTTTGCGCATCCAGCAAGGCTCGCTCTATCCCGCGCTGCATCGCCTGGAGCGCCGCGGCTGGATCAAGGCCCGCTGGGCCACCACCGAAAACAACCGCCGCGCCAAGTATTACGAACTCACCAGGTCCGGCCGCAAGCAGCTCGAAACCGAGGAGAGCGGCTGGAAAAAACTGGCCGCCGCCGTAGCCCAGGTCCTGGAGGCAACGTAAAGCGAAGCCATGCTGAGCGATTTATGGATTCGGCTCCGTTCGCTGTTCCGCCACAAAGCCGTCGAAGCGGAACTCGACGACGAGCTGCGCTTCCACCTCGATCGCCAAATCGAAAAGTACGTGCGCTCAGGAATGGCTCTGGAAGCGGCTCGCCGCCGCGCGCGCATTGAACTCGGCGGCCTGGAGCAAACCAAAGAAGAATGCCGCGACGCCCGCGGTGTGCGCCTGCTCGAAACGCTGTGGCAAGACATTCGCTACGGTGCGCGCATGCTGCGCAAATCGCCCGGCTTCACCCTTGTCGCCATCCTGGTGCTGGCCCTCGGCATCGGCGCCAACACAGCTATTTTCAGCGTGGTCAACTCGGCGCTCCTCAACCCTCTGCCCTATCCGCGTTCCGGCCGGCTCTTCCTTGTTTTCGCTTCCAACCCGCATGCGCGAATCGCGGAGACAACGCTCACCTGGCCGGATTTCGTCGAACTGCGCGGCCACAACCGTGTCTTCAGCGCGATTGCCGGCTTCGCCAGCCACGATCTCACCCTCTCCGGCCACGGCGAGCCCTCCATCGTCAGCACCGTCGTGGTCACTCCGCAGTATTTCTCCGTGCTCGGCGTCACGCCGCTGCTGGGCCGCGCGTTTCTTTCCGCCGATGGCCGTCGAGGTGCGCCGCCCGTCGCCATTCTGAGCGAAAACCTGTGGCGCACCCGCTACGGCTCGGATCCGAAAATTCTCGGCAGCTCGATCGTTCTCGACCATCGCCCGTTCACCGTCGTCGGCGTCATGCCGGCCGGCTTTCGCGCGCCGTTTTTCCCTGCCGCGGATCAGGTTTGGATCCCGCTTTTCCAGGACACGCTTTTCCGCTCGTTCACGAAAATCCCCGGCCGCCATATGCTGGCAACCTTGGCGCGGCTCGGGGCCGGTGTCACCCGTGCGCAAGCGCAAGCCCGGATGCAAGCGCTCGCCGCCCGCCTGGCGCACAAATTCCCCGCCCAGAATGCGGGCTGGACCGCGGGCATCCGTTCGTTGCAGAAAGAGGTTGTCGGACCGCATGTCCGCACGGCGCTGCTCGTCCTGCTCGGCGCCGTCGGCCTGCTTCTCCTGATCGCCTGCGCCAACATCGCGAGCCTGTTGCTCGCTCGCGCCACCGCCAGAACACGCGAAATGGCGGTTCGCCTTGCGCTCGGCGCCTCCCGGGGACGTTTGATTCGCCAGTTGCTCGCGGAAAGCGCTCTGCTCGGCCTGTTGGGCGGGCTCGCCGGCGTCGCGCTGGCATTTGCCTGCGTTCAGGGCATGCAGCCGCTGCTGCCTTCCGCTTTGCCACATCTTCGTCCGATTCGCGTGAGCGGCGAGGTCCTGTTTTTCGCGCTGGCGCTTTCCCTCGCCGCCAGCCTTCTCTTCGGTTTGGCGCCGGCTTTCTCCGCGGCCAACGCGAGCCTTCACGCCGGCCTCAAAGAGGCCGCCGGCCGCGCGACCGAAGCCCGCTCGCGCCGCCGCGCCCGTAACGTGCTCGCCGCGACGGAAATCGCGGTGGCGATGGTGCTGCTGGTTGGCGCCGGTTTGTTGATCCGCAGCTTCGCCGCGCTCACTTCGGTGAGCCCGGGATTCAATACGCACCACGTGTGGCAAGCCGAAATTTCCCTGCCTCGTTTCGAGTACAAAACGCCGGAACAGTGGGTTGCCTTCTCCAATCAGTTCCTGAGCCGACTCGAGGCCGAACCCGGCATGAAGGACGCGGCTTTTGCCGTTCCGCCGCCCTTTTTCGTTCAAGGGGACCTCGTCCTGGGCTTCCGCATTGCGGGTAGCCCGCCGCGGTACGGCGGGATCAATCCCACAGCGCATTTCGCTTCCGTCAGCCCGGACTATTTCCGCGTGATGGGAATACCGCTCGTGCGCGGCCGTTTCTTCCGGGAAGCCGATTCCTTCACGGGGCCGCGCGTGGCCATTGTCAGCCGCGCCTTCGTTCGCCGCTATTTCCCGCACGAAGATCCCATCGGCAAGCGGCTCCTGTGCGGCTTCCCTCCCGACACGCAGATTCCGCGCCGGATTGTCGGCATCGTCGGCGACGTGCGCGATGTTTCGCTCGGGCAAGCGCCGGCGCCCATGATCTACGTTCCTTTTGCGCAGATGCCCTTTTGGGGAGGGCCGCTCGTCGTAAAGACGCGTCTGCGCGCCTCAAGCGTCTACGCCGCCATTCGCCAGGCGACAGCGAGCATCGATCCCGATCTTCCAGTAACCAATTTCCAGTCGCTTCAGGCCGCCATCCAGTCCTCCGTCGCTCAACCCAGATTTCGCACGCTCTTGCTTTCGCTGTTTGGAGCCCTGGCGCTGGCACTGGCCGCTGTGGGCATTTTCGGCGTTCTCTCCTATTCGCTTTCGCAGAGGACAGGCGAAATCGGCATCCGGCTCTCGCTCGGTGCTTCGCCCGGGTCGATCCGAAAAATGGCGCTCCTGGAAGGAGCCAAGCTCGCCGCCGTCGGCTTGGGCGCCGGCGCCTTGGCCGCGTTTGGCCTCGCGCGTCTTTTGCGAAGCGAACTCTACGCGGTCACCGCGCACGATCTCTACACATTCGTGGCTGCAGCCGTTCTGCTCGCCGCCGTCGCCCTCGCCGCCTGCTACGTTCCCGCGCGGCGGGCGATGCGCGTCGATCCCGTGACGGCGCTGCGCCACGAGTAACGAGGGGCAGGTGAAGGCCCGCCACGATGAACCGCGTTTGGCATCTCCTCCATGCAGGTTTAAGTAGCGCCGCCCTTCAGGGCGGCAGATCGTCTTCACGAAGCGAAAACAATGGCGGGCTGAAGCCCGCCGCCACACAAGCGATCTACACAACCGATCCCCTACTTCCATCGCACGGCCCCCGAGAAGCGGGGCCCGTCGCCGACTCTTCCGTTGACGCTTACTCCAGCCTGCCCTTCCGAGCGTAGTCTTCGGCGACGACCAAAGGGAGTCCCGACGCACTTTGTCGCGAGGAATCTGCTTCTCTCGTTTGTTCGTCGGGCCGCCTGTTCCTTGGCCCATGGCAGCTCATTCTTTGCCATTGACACCTCGCACTCCTAGGTATATAGGTAGGAATCCTAGAGGTCACCCCATGAACGAAGAGAAAGCCGCCATCCTCAAGGGCACGCTCGACATGCTCATCCTCAAGATCGTCGCGCTGGGCCCGATCCACGGTTACGCTATTTCCCAACGCATCCAGCAGATTTCGAAAGATTATTTTCGGCTCCAACAGGGCTCGCTTTACCCTGCCTTGCATAGTCTTGAGAATCGCGGCCTGCTGGCCGCCGACTGGCGCGCCACCGACACCGGCCGCGAAGCCAAGTTCTACAAGCTCACCCCGAAGGGCCGCAAACACCTGGAAGCTGAAATGGAAAGCTGGGAGCGCACGGCCCAGGCCGTCGCGCTCATCCTCCGCACAGCACAGTAGGAAGCGCCAATGGATTGGCTCGGCCGATTGTTCCGGCGAGGCAAGCTCGAGCAACAGCTCGACTCCGAGTTGCGCTTCCACATCGAGCAGCGCACCGCGGACCTGGTCGCCCAGGGGGTCGCGCCAGCCGAAGCCCGTCGTCGCGCGATGCTCGAATTGGGCGGCACCGAGGCAATCAAGCAGGAGTGGCGCGAATCCCGCCCCACATACCTCCTCGAAAGTATCCTGCAAGACGTCCGCTACGCCGTCCGCACCCTCCGCAAGTCCCCCGGCTTCACAGCGGTCGCCATCCTCACCCTCGCCTTGGGCATCGGTATGAACACCGCCATTTTTAGTGTGGTGAATGCGGTGTTGTTCGAGCCCCTGCCCTTCCACAATGCTGGCCGTCTGGTCCAGCTCTGGGAGACCGAAGGAGGATCGGGAAGCTACTACTCAGGCGCTCCGCGCGGAACGGGGCCATTGACCGGGCCCGCTTATATGGATTGGCACACGGAAAGCCGCACGCTGGCATCCAGCAGCGCTTACTTTCTCATTCCGAATGTCGAGGAGAATCTCAGCGGCGTTGGTGAGGCGCAAGCAGTCCGTGCAGTCAAGGTCCAAAGGAATTTCTTTACAACTCTCGGCGTAAGCCCGTTCCTGGGGCGGGCCTTCGCCAAAGGGGAAGGCCGGGTCGGCCACGATCAGGTGGCCGTGCTGAGTTATGGTTTGTGGCGTGACCTTTTCCCGGAAAGACCGGGGGCAATCGGCCAGCAGGTCGAGCTCAACGGTCGCCCTTATTCGGTAATCGGCGTCATGCCACGCTGGTTCAACTTTCCGGCCGATTCCCAGCTTTGGATTCCTCTGAGCGCGTCCGAGATTAATTCAGGAGGTCGCGGCAATCACCACCTGCTGGCCATCGCTCGCATGAAGAAAGGGGTCGCCCCGGCCCAGGTGGAAGCTGAACTGAACGGTATCGAAGCGAGGCGCGTGGGATCTGAGGATGCGAATAAGTCAGTCGTCATCCCGCTTCAATACCAACTGACGCGAACATCCCGCACCGAATTGCTGGTGTTGCTCGGGGCCGTCGCCCTGGTTCTGCTGATCGCCTGCGCGAATCTGGCTAATCTCTTTCTGGCGCGCGGCGTCGGGCGGCAGCAGGAATTTGCGATCCGTGCCGCCCTTGGAGCCGGAAGAGCCCGCCTTTCGCGCCAACTGCTCACCGAGAGCGTAACCCTTGCCTTCGCTGGAGCCGTGCTCGGGATCTTCGGCGCGTGGGAATTCACCAAGTGGGCGCAAAGCGCGAAATGGCTTCCCATTCCACGCGTGCGCCCAATAACGGTGGATTGGCGGGTGCTGCTTTTTGCCATTTCCATCAGCGCGCTCGTCGGAATGCTTTTCGGCCTCGCGCCCGCGCTGCAAGTCCCACAAACTCGCCTGAGCGAAAAACTGAAATCCGGCGGAAGGGCAATCCAAGACGCCTTGAGTGGACGCGGCCTCCTGCGCGACTCTTTAGTCGTTTCTGAAGTCGCGCTCGCGCTCTCCCTCTTGATCGGCGCCGGACTGCTGCTGCGGACATTTTCCAACATGCGAAGCACGAACATCGGGATCAGAACGAGCGGCGTCCTGACCGCCGGACTGTCGCTACCCGATTCCCGCTACCAGAGCCGTGCTGCTCGCGCGGCTTTCATTGAACAGCTCCTGTCGAGAGTTGGGCGCGATCCGGGTGTCACCGCTGCCGCACTCTCCTGGAACATACCCTTGGAACGCAACTCGAACGGCTACATTACGGTTCCGGGCAATAGCAATCCCGAGCTTCAGAAACAGATCGTGGAGTGGAATTACGTGACCGAGGATTATTTCCAGGCCTACTCCATCCCGCTTCTTGAAGGCCGCAGTTTCAATGCCTCCGACGCTCAGGAAGCAGAGACCGCGGACGACGAAATTTCCAAGTGGGCGAGCCACGGCGGAGGCAAGCCGTTCCCGTCCGTCTGGTACCCGGCGGTGATCAACCGCGTGGCGGCCCAGACCTTTTGGCCTGGCCAAGACGCGGTTGGCAAGACCTTTAGCGACGGCTCACCCTGCAAGGTCATTGGCATCGTTGGCGACGTGCGCAAGCTCGGCATTACGCACCGGACGACTCCCGAAGTCTATTTCCCTTATACACTCGGTCTGAACTCTGGTGACTGGCAACTTACGGTCAAAGCAGCGGTCAAGCCACTGAGTCTCCTACCCTCCATTCGTGGTTCTCTTGCCTCTCTGGATGGGATGCTCGCGTTATCTCACCCTCGCACAATGCGCCAGGTGGTGGCCGACCAAATGCAGGAGACAGCTCTGCAAACCGCTGTGCTCGGACTCTTCGCGACCTTGGCCTTGTTACTCGCCGCCATCGGCATTTACGGGGTAATGACCTATCTCGTGAATCAGCGAAGACACGAGATCGGCATCCGCATGGCCTTGGGCGCCCACCAGCGGGATATCCTGCTGCTCATTCTGGGGCGAGGCGCCAGGCTGATGGTGGTTGGCGTGGCGATCGGGATCGCGGGATCGCTGGCACTGACGCGACTGATGTCGAGCCTGCTGTTTGATGTGAGCACCACTGATCCCATGACCTTTGCCGGCGTGGTTGGCGTACTGGTGGTCATTGGCTTAACCGCCTGCTACGTGCCGGCGCGCCGAGCGATGCGAGTGGATCCTGTAGTCGCGCTGCGCCAGGAATAGGAGAGAGCGATGCGCTGGCTGATACGTCTCTTCCGCAAACGCAAGATCGAGCACCAGCTCGATTCCGAGTTGCGCTTCCACATCGAGCAGCGCACCGCCGACTTGATCGCCAATGGCGTCACCCCCACAGAAGCCCGCCGTCACGCCCTAATCGAATTCGGCGGCATCGAACGCGCCAAAGAAGAGTGCCGCGAGGCCCGCGGCTGGAGCTTCGCCGAGGACACCTGGCGCGACATCTGCTACGGCGTCCGCATGCTGCGTAAATCCCCCGGCTTCACCACGGTCGCGGTTCTCACACTCGCCCTCGGCATCGGCGCCAACACGGCGATCTTCAGCGTCGTGGACGCCGCATTCCTCAGTTCGCTCCCCGTTCGCGATCCCGGGAGGCTCGTTGTCCTGCAATGGCGCGCACACGAGGGGCCGAGGGCTTCCAACATGAGCGGCTACGGCGATTGCGGCCGTGTCGGAGGCTCGCAAAGCACCAGCGGGTGTTCGTTTTCCTATCCGATGTACGCGCAAATCCGCGCCCGACGAAGCGTTTTCGCCCAAGCCATCGCCTTCGCCGGCGCTGGCCAACTCGATCTGAGCGGCAACGGTCCGGCCAGCATCGTTCAAGGCCGGCTCGTTTCGGGCAATTTTTTCGGCACGTTGGGTGTTCGCGCGGTCATCGGTCGCCTCATCGAACCCTCCGATGATCGGACCGGTGCGGCGCCGGTTGTCGTTCTCAGCTACCGGCTGTGGCAAAGCGCATTCGGGGGCTCGCCCTCGGTAATCGGCCGCTCGATTCGGCTCAATAACGTGGTGTTCACAATCGTCGGCGTCGCCGATCCCCGTTTCGCCGGAATCACTCCGGGGAGCCTCTACGATCTGTGGGTCCCGCTTTCCCAAACGACGCCCCTGCGCGTTGCGTGGGTTTCCCACAGCCGTCACGATCCGGGAAATTGGTGGCTCGTTATCGTCGGCCGGCTCAAGACGGGCGTCTCGCTATCACAGGCCCAGGCCGCGGTTTCGCTGTTGTTCCGAAACGACATGCTCCACGGCGCAAAGCCGCTCTTCACCGCCCAGGCCGATCCACGCATTGTCTTGCTTCGTGCCCGGGAGGGCCTCACGGGCGGCCGCGCCTACTACGAAGACCCACTTCTGGTCCTCATGCTTTCCGTCGGCATCGTTTTGCTGATTGCTTGCGCCAACGTCGCAGGCCTCACTCTGGCTCGCTCCGCATCGCGGCAGAAAGAAATGGCTGTGCGCCTCGCCCTCGGAGCGGGTCCGTTGCGAATCGCCCGTCAACTCCTTTCGGAAAACCTCTTGCTCGCGGCGCTGGGCGGCCTTATCGGCTTCCTGTTCGCATACTGGGGCGTGCACGCGTTCATTTCGATGGAACACTCTCAGCTGCGCGTCTCTCCCGACCTGCGCATCCTCGGATTCACCGCCGCGATCTCCGTTCTCACAGGGATTCTGGCGGGCTCGGCACCGGCGTTTCGCGGCCCACGAGTCGATTTGGTTCCTTCACTCAAGGAAGGCGGGGGAGGATTTCCCGGCGGCGCGAGACCGCGTGGCCGCTGGTTTTCCGCCGGCAACGCGCTGGTCGTTGCGCAGGTCGCGCTTGCCGTGGTTCTGCTCGCGGGTGCGGGGTTGCTGATTCGGACGCTGGAAAATCTGGAAAGCCTGAACCCCGGCTTCGATACGAAAAGCGTTTTGCTGTTCGGCGTGGATCCCGCCTTGCTCGGCTACAACGCCTCGCGCACCGAAAGCCTTTACGCCCAACTTCAGCAGCGTTTAGCCGCGCTGCCGGGCGTGGCTTCCGTGGGTTATTCGACCAGGGCCCTTCTCAGCCACTCGCTTTCGGAGACGAGCGTCTATATCGAAGGCCAGCCTGGAAAGAGCAGAAATGTGGATATTCTTGGCACGGGCCTCGGCTTTTTCTCCACGCTGCGCATTCCGCTCGTTGCCGGCCGCGAATTCGACTCCGCCGATTTCGCGCGAGCGGATGCGGCCGCGGCCGCTCGCGAAGCAGACAAAAGCCTGCCGCCGCCGATTAGCTCGCACACATTCCTGTCGCCGAGAGAGCCGCCTTCGGCTTCTTCGAAGGTCTCGGCCCTCATATCCGTTTTGGTCAACGAGGCCTTCGTTCGCCAATTTCTGGGCAAACGCAATCCGCTCGGTGTGACGATTGGCGAGGACAAAAACGGCAACTGGGAGATCGTGGGAGTGGTGGGCGACGCCAAATACTCCAACCTTCGCCGCGCGGTCCATCCCACCGTTTACGTTCCACTCGCTGGCGGAGGTGCGCATTTCGAATTGCGCACGGCCGTCAGCCCAGAATCGCTCATCCCGGCTGTTCGCGGCGTAGTCGAGCACGTCGATCCGGAATTGCCGCTCTTCGGCATGAAGACGCAAACGCAAACGATCCAGCAGCTTCTATCCAGCCAGAGATTGTTTTCGCAGCTCCTGGGCTTCTTTGCGTTTCTCGCGCTGCTGCTCGCATGCCTGGGCCTTTATGGTCTGCTCTCCTACGAAGTTGCGCGCCGCACGCGAGAAATTGGCATCCGCATGGCGCTTGGCGCGCAGCGCTCGAGCGTGTTTCGGCTGGTGGTGGGCGAGGGCCTTGCACTGGCGCTTGTGGGAGGAGCGATCGGAATAGCGGTTTCGCTTGGGGTAACGCGTTACCTGGGGAGCCTTCTATACGGAGTGCGACCAGGCAATCCCGCGATACTCATCGGCGTCGTAGCCCTGATCACCCTCGTTGCCGCACTCGCATGCTATGTGCCCGCCCGCAAGGCGATGCGCGTCGATCCCAACGTTGCACTACGTCAGGAATAGGGGGAAGCGTTGCGCTGGCTGGTGCGTCTCTCCCGTAAACGCAAGTTCGAAGCCCAGCTCGATTCCGAGTTGCGCTTCCACATCGAGCAGCGCACCGCGGACCTGATCGCCCAGGGCGTCGAGCCAGCTGAAGCCCGTCGTCGCGCGATGCTCGAACTGGGCGGCATCGAACGCGCCAAGGAAGAATGCCGCCAGGCTCGCGGCTGGAGTCTCGCCGAGAACACCTGGCGCGACCTCTGCTATGGCGTCCGCATGCTGCGCAAATCCCCCGGCTTCACCACCGTCGCGGTTCTCACACTCGCCCTCGGCATCGGCGCCAACACGGCGATCTTTTCCATGATCAACGGGGTCCTCCTGCAGCCACTCGAGTACACACACCCTCGCCGATTGGTTGCCATACAGGAGCTAGTTCCCCAAATGGCGCGCAAGTACCCGATGCTTCCCGTGAATGCGGAGTCATATTGGGCCTGGTCGCGACACGCGAAGTCGCTGTCCGGCATCGCTGCCATTACCAGCAATACCCTGAACCTGACAGGCGCTGGGGAGCCGGCGAGACTACACGCGGACTACATTACCGCCAACCTCCTCGCCGTGTTGGGAGTTCAACCTCGACTTGGGCGCGGTTTTTTACCGGATGATGATCAAGCTGGCCACGGCCATGAAGCGATTCTCACCAACACTCTGTGGCGAACCCGGTTTCACGGCGATCCCGGCATTATCGGGCAGTCGATCACTCTCAATGGTAGCCCGTACACCGTGGTCGGCGTCCTGCCGCCGTCGTTCCACTTTCCCGCGGGCAACGAGTTGATCCCCCTTATTGACCTCGGCCCGCAGGCTGATCTGTTCGTGCCCCTCGTTTTCGAGAAGGGTCAGCGCATCGCACCTGGCGGTTTCAATTACGGCGCCATCGCCAGGCTGAGTCCAGGTGTTAGTCGCTCGCTGGCGACCGCAGAGCTGGATCTGATCCTCAGCCGGCTGCCTAACGAGCGTGCTGTTTTCCCTCAGATAAGGGCATTGGTGCTGCCGCTGCGCGACATGATGGTGCGCTCCTCGAAGCTTGCCCTCTGGACGTTGTTTGCGGCGGTCCTGGCGGTGCTGCTCATAATCTGCGTGAATTTGGCCAACCTCATGCTCACGCGGACCACCAGGCGAGCACACGAGGCCGCGATTCGCAGCGCGCTGGGCGCCACTGGCGGCCGGATGCTGCGCCAATCGCTGGCGGAAACACTGCTGCTCGCGTTGCTGGGCGGAGGGGCAGGGCTTCTGGTAGCGCATTGGGCGCTGCGGGGGCTGCTCTCAATCGCCCCAAGCAGCCTGCCACGCCTGCATGATGTCCGCCTGGACGGCACGGTGCTCGGATTTACCTTGGCAACTTCGGTTCTCGCCGGCATGCTCGCCGGTCTCTTGCCTGCGTGGCGGATGGCGCAGAGCCATCCCCAGGACGCATCGCGCCCGGGTGCCGGGCGTGCCGGAGAAAGCGGCAAGCGGCTTCGATCGCGCGAGCTCCTGGTGGGTGCAGAGACAGCGCTCGGTGTCATGTTGGTGATTGCGGCCGGGCTGCTACTCACCAGCTTCACAAAACTGGCTCATGTGCCAAAGGGCTTTGCAGTGGAGCATGTCTTGACAGTGAACCTGCAGCTCCCTGCCGCAGAGTATACGCAAGGGCGGCGGCGGATCCAGTTCTGGCGCAGCGCCTTGACGGCCACGCGAGAGCTGCCGGGGGTCAATTCTTCCGCGCTGATCGACACGGTGCCGCTTGGCGGTGACACGAACGTAGACCCCATTTCCGTGCCCGGTGACAACCGGCCCATCGCCCAGCAGCCTTTCGCGAACTACCGCCGCGTGAGCCCCGGTTTTTTCAAGCTGCTCGGCATTCCCCTCTTGCGTGGCCGAGAGCTTACCTGGGCCGACGCCGGCAAGGCCGCCGTGGTGGTTTCCGCCTCCGCCGCCAAGGAAGTGTGGCCTGGCCGCGATCCCATCGGGCGAACGTTCACCAGGGGCGGGGGTAGGGTTCGGCACGTCGTCGGCGTCGTCGGCGATACACGTAGCCTCACGCTTTTCCAGCCGCCGGGACCGATGGTGTATCAGCTCTATCACGGCAGCCTGGGGGCGTCATTGCTCGTGCGCACTCGTCTGCGGCCCACCGCACTGGCCCCAGGGCTGCGCCGTGCGATCTGGAAGATTGATCCGAGCGTGCCGATCCCACGCACGCGGAGCATGGAGCAAGTCGTCTCCGCTTCGCTCGCGCCGCGCCGCTTCCAGATGCTCCTGATCTCCCTTTTCGCTCTCGCCGCCCTGCTGTTGGCCTGCTTGGGTATCTACGGTGTGGTTTCCTATTCCGTCGCGTGCCGCACACACGAGATCGGCATCCGTATCGCACTCGGGGCACCGGTCTCAGACGTGTACCGCATGGTGCTCAGGGAGGGTTTGCGACCGGTAGCCATGGGCCTGCTGGTGGGCATCGTGGGCGCATTGGCGCTCGGCCAGGCGATCTCCAGCCTTCTTTTTGATGTGCGGCCGTACGACCCGCCGATGCTCGCAACCGCAGTCGGCGCAGTGATCACTACCGCTGTGATTGCCTGCGCTCTGCCTGCCAGGCGTGCTGCTGGCGTGGATCCTAACGTTGCGCTGCGCCATGAGTAGGGAGCAGCGCGTGCGAGGGTCGTCAATTCGCGCGCAATTCCCCGAGCGATCCGGCGGAAAGGGGAGACTGCTTGTGTAGCGGCGGGACTTTAGCCCGCCATCTTTGAGCCGCCCTTCCCGTATCCCCCGCAACCGATGTCAGGTGCGCGAATCCATTATTCTCCATTTAGCGAATAGCGATACTGTTGCTATACAAGCGGCAAAAAACGGCCTTGGCCGCTCCTGGAATGCGTACCGATTCCCCAAGACTGTTTTATTGAATCTACACGGCTTATTCTCAGCAAGAATCGTATAGCGTACCGATTCTACTTTTGGCTATACCCGCGGCTGGAAACGCTGTCGAGCCTCGGGAAATGACCTACCGAGCAGCGATGGCGGGCAACGCCTGGCGGAGGCGGCGCAGCACGCGCTCGCGGCCGAGGACGACCATCGTCTCGAAGACCGGCGGGCGCCTGGTTCGGCAGGCCCGCTGCCGGTGGATAATCTTGGTCGAGAGCCACCTTGCCCGCCAGGTATTCGGGGGCACGTTGCGGCGCATTGCCGCGCCGCCGCTGCCGGGGGGGAAGACGGACCGTGAGCGCGGAGGGAAAAATCGATGAATTTGAGCCTGCGTCGCTGGAGGTGTCTTGAAAATCCTGAAAGGCAGGCTGAATCAAGCCTGTGGCCGCTGATGGAAACGTGCCCTCGGCGTCAACTGTTGTGGCTCTGCCGGCGCCGCACACCCGCTACTTTGCCCTCTGGTGTATGCTGTCTGGGTGGAAAGCCAGCTAAAACGTGGGTTCCCGTTGAATGCTCGCCTTTCCGGAGTTTTTGAGGAGGCATTCATTATGGTTCGTCCTTATCTATGGGCGCTGGGTATGGGATTGGCGGGGATGCTGGCGGTTTGCATGCCAGCGGCCGCGCAGCAGGTGAGCCCGAAGCTCTATGACGGCATGCACTGGCGCATGGCCGGGCCCTTTCGCGCGGGCCGCACGGTCGCGGTGACTGGCAGCACCCAGCACCCCGACACCTACTACATGGGCGCGGCGGATGGCGGCGTGTGGAAGTCCAACAACGACGGCACTACGTGGGAGCCGATTTTCGACCACGAACCGGTGGCCTCGATTGGCGCGATTGCAGAAGCGCCCTCGAACCCCAATATCATTTATGTCGGCACCGGCGAAAACGATCCGCGCTCGCAGTTCTCGTTGGGCGATGGGATGTTCAAGTCGACCGATGGCGGCAGGACCTGGGTGCGCATCGGCCTGGAAAAGACGCGTCAGATTGGCCGCATTGTCGTCGACCCGCATAACCCGAACCGGGTCTTCGTCGCGGCACTCGGCAATATCTATGCGGCCACACCGCAGCGTGGGGTCTACCTGACAACGAACGGCGGTGCGACCTGGAAGAAGGTTTTGTTCATCAACGACAACACGGGCGCGATCGACCTTTCGTTTGACCCGGACAATTCGCAGGTGGTTTATGCGGCCATGTGGGCGACGCGGCGTCCGCCATGGACGGTATATCCGCCGTCGAATGAGCCGGGCAGCGGGCTGTATAAATCGACCGACGGCGGCAAAACCTGGGTGCACCTGACGAACGGGCTGCCGGCCCATCCCGGACGCATCGGCGTTGCGGTGGCGCCGAGCGACCCGGACCGCGTTTACGCGATGGTGGATGCGAGCGCCAAAAAAGGCGGACTCTACCGCTCGGATGATGCCGGCGCGACCTGGAAATTGATGGACACCGACAACCGCATTTGGAATCGAGGCTGGTATTTCGAGTCGATCACGGTCGATCCGAAAAATGAAAACACGCTGTACGCGATGAATACGACGGTGTACAAGTCGACCGATGGCGGCGCCCATTTCTTTGCCTTCCGCGGCGCTCCGGGCGGGGATGATTATCACCAACTGTGGATCAACCCGAGCGAACCCAGCCATATGATTCTCGCGAGCGACCAAGGCACAATCGTGACCGTCAATGGCGGCAAGAACTGGAGCTCGTGGAACAACCAGCCGACGGCGCAACTGTACGACGTGACCACCGACAACCGCTCGCCGTACTGGATCTACGGCGCACAGCAGGATAGCAATAACAATGGCGGCTCCGCGGCGAGTGCGGGGCCGAACGGCGGCCGCGCCACCTACGGTACCGGATGGAAGACGGCGTGCGATGGGGGAGAAAGCGGCGACGTAGCGGAGAATCCGCTGGCGAAGGATGAGATATTTGGGGGCAACTCGGTGGCCAAGTGCATTCCGTCCACCGGTGTGCGGCACAATATCTCGCCACTGCTGGCCTATCCCGGGCAACACTTCCGGCAGACCTGGACGCTGCCGGTGGCGTTCTCGATGGCGGATAAGCACGAGTTCTTCTTCGCCAACCAGTTTTTGTTCCAGACGGATAATGGCGGGAATTCGTGGCGTAAGATCAGCCCCGATCTCACGCGCCAGGATCCGGGCATTCCGCCGAATCTCGATCCCACGACGGCGAAAGATACGACTTACGCCGAGCGGGCCTACGGGCCGCGTTGGGGCGTGATCTATACGATTGCACCGTCGCCGCTTCTGCCGCACGAGATTTGGGTGGGCACGGACGATGGCTACATTCAGGTGACGCGCAACGACGGCCAGACGTGGCACAACGTGACGCCGCCGGAGCTGACTCCGTGGAGCAAGGTCATCCAGATGGTGGCCTCGCACTACAACCCGCAGGAGGCGTTCGCGGCGGTTGATCGGCATCGGCTGAATGACGACCATCCGTACATTTACCGCACGACCGATGGCGGGAAGACGTGGACGAAGATCGTCAACGGCATCCCCTCGAATCAATATCTGGAGTCAATTACGGAAGATCCCGTGCGGAAGGGACTGCTGTTCTGCGGCACCAACATGGGTGTTTATGTCTCATTCGATAACGGCAACCATTGGCAGTCGTTGCGGCTGAACATGCCGCCCGTCGAGATTCGAGGGTTTGCGTTCCATGGCAAATCGCTGGTGATCGCCACCTTCGGCCGCTCGTTCTGGGTCATCGACGACATGAGCCCGCTGCGGCAGGTGCAGGCGACGATGAATGACGCTGCAGTCGTGCTTTACAAGCCGGAGCCGGCAGAACTGCATGCGGCCAGGGCGCGAGTCTATGGCGGAAACGACCCCTCCAAGGAAGCGGCCGATCTGGATCCGATGCTCGTGATTTCGGCGGATGCACCGCCTTCGGGCGCGGTGATTTATTACTATTTGCGCTCCGACAGCGGGCCGGTTTCGCTCGACATTCTCAACAGCGCCGGACAGGTGGTGCGGCATTACAGCAGCACCCAGCGCGTGTTCCATCCGAACCCGAACACCATGACGATTCCCGCGGTTTTCGCTCGTCCACCGGCGATTCTGAGCGCAGCGGCCGGCATGCATGAGTGGATCTGGAATCTGCGCGAGGTGAAGCCGGGCGCAAAGACGGGCGGCGGCGGCTTTTTTGCCTTCTTCCGTGGCCGTGCGGGCTATCCGGCTGCACCGGGAACGTACACCGTGCGTTTGACGGCCGATGGGCATCAATACACCGAGCCGCTGGTGGTGAAGCTGGCGCCGGGGGTGACCTACTCGGCTCAGGCGATGCAGGAGCAACAGCAACTTGCGGACGAGATTCAGGCGCTGCAAACGCAGGTTTCGAACGCGCAGCGCGAGGCGGGGCAATTGCGCGCGAAGCTGCTGAAACTGGAATCGAGCGCCAGTGGTAATCAGTCACTGGCTGCTTCGATTTCCGCGCTGAGCAACAAGGTTCATGCGGTCGAGGGGTTTGCCTCCGCGCCGCCGAATCCGGATGCCTCAGGCTTAGGCAACGCGGTGCCTCCACCGACGAGCCTGACCGGGTTGGTCCGGATTCTCGGCCAGCTTTCCGGTTCGGCGCACAACGGCCTGGATGCGCCGTATACGACCGTGCGGCAGGGCTTTGCGAAAGCGAAAGTCATGGCTGAGGCCGAACTGGCGAAGTGGAACAAGCTCGAATCGCAGGATTTGGTTGCGCTTAACCGGCAGCTGCGGCAGGCGCACTTGGGCACGGTCGCGGCCGGCAGCAGCCGCCGGTAGCTGGCCCGCATCCAACCGCCCCATGAAACGTATGGGGCGAGCGCGGCACGACCGTGGTGCGAGTGCTTTTCTATGGCGAGTGAGCGGTGTGGCCGCTGGAACTGCCATTGGCTGGCTCGCCGGTAGGCAGGGACGCCGCGTCAAGCATAATATTAGCTAATAGCGATACCGGTACTATAATGACTGCGAAAAACAAGCTCGACTATTCCTGAGATCTGTACCGATTTCCCAGGGCACTTTCTCTGAATAGAAGGGATTTGCAGGAGAGAAGGATCGGTACAGCGTACCGATTATCCTCTGGTTATACTAGCTCTTGGAAACGCTGGTGAGCCTCAGGAAATGGCCTATTGGGTGGCGATGGCCGGTAGCGCCTGGCGGATGCGGCGCAAGACGCGCTCGCGGCCGAGGACGACCATCGTTTCGAAGAGCGGCGGCGCTACGGCGCGGCCGACAATGGCCACGCGCGTGGCGTTGATCAGCAGGCCGGCCTTGACGCCTTCGGCGGCGGCCAGATCGCGCAGCGCCTTTTCGCAGTTGTCGTGGTCCCATTCCGGAGCGGCTTCGAGCGCTGTAACGAGTTTTTCCAGCATGCCGGGCAGCCGCTCGTCTTTCCAGAATTTCGCGCGGGCGGCTTCGTCGTAATCGAAATCATCGGTGAAAAAGGCCCGCGCCCAGGTGGCAAAATCGCCAAGCAGGCGGGTGCGCGGCCGGAGCAGGTCCACCGTGCGGGCCAGCCAGGCGCGCTCGGAACCGTTCCATTCTTCGCGCCAGATGCCGGCATCGCGTAGCGCTTTCTCGACATAGGGCAGCAGCCGTTCGATCGGCAGCTTTTGCAGATACTGCACGTTGAACCACTCGAGCTTGGCGCGATCGAAAACGGCATTGGTGCGGCTGACGCTGGGGAGCGAAAAGCGGCGAACCATCTCGTCGCTATCGAGCAGTTCGGTGTCGTCGCCGGGCGACCAGCCGAGCAACACGAGGAAGTTGCGGAAGGCTTCGGGCAGAAAGCCCTCTTCGGCATAGGCGCCAACGCTGGTGGCGCCGTGGCGCTTCGAGAGCCGCGTGCGGTCGGGGCCGAGAATCAATGGAACATGGCCGAAAATCGGCGGTTTTGCGCCGAGCGCGCGGTAGAGCAGCACCTGCTTGGGCGTGTTCGAGAGGTGATCGGCGCCGCGCACGACGTGCGTGATGCCCATGGCGATATCGTCGACCACTACGCTCAGCTGGTAAGTGGGCAGGCCGGTGGAGCGCAGCAGAACGAAATCCTCGATTTCCGAGTTGGCGACTTCGCGCTGGCCGAAAACCTCGTCCTGAAAACTCGTGCTGCCCTCCTCGGGCACGTGGAAACGGATTGCGTAGGGAAGTCCCTCGCGGATCTTGCTTTCGCGGTCGGCCATGCTCAGATGCCGGCAAGGGCACGACTGGCGCGCCATGGGCGCAGCCTCTTCCTCGGTCTCTTCGCTCTCTTCGCGGGCTTCCGGCCCGGCGTATTGCGAGGGCGCGCAGAAGCAGGGATAGGCCGACCCGGCAACCAGAAGGCGCTGCGCCGCTTCGCGATACAGATCGAGCCGCTCAGACTGGAAATACGGGCCCTCATCCCAATGGATGCCGAGCCATTTCAGGTCGTCGAGGATTCCCTGGACCAGTTCCGGCCGGTTGCGCTCGACGTCGGTATCTTCGATACGCAAGAGGAATGTGCCGCCCGTATTCCGGGCAAAGAGCAGATTGAAGAGCGCGGTTCGGGCGCCACCGACGTGGAGATAGCCGGTGGGCGAAGGCGCGAATCGGACACGAGGCTTTTCGTTCGTCATGATGATTGGGCTGTCCCGCCGTCAACCAAGGACCACCAAGGACAGAAGAACAAGATACACCAGAAGGGCGGAAGTGCCGAATTTCAGGGCGTGGGAAGGCCCGTAGCCGTGGCTGCTCGCCGATGTTGCGGAGGCCCGGCGAGGTGGCGTGGACCGGGCGGCGGGAGGTGCCGGGCTGCCGGACTGTTTACCAAAGGATTGTAAACGCCGCGGCCCTTATCATTTCCGCTACGCCGGCACCACGCTTCTTGACCCCCTTTCCACGCTCCAGCTATAGTCCGGCCGAAGTGGTACCAGTCCTCCATTTTGCGCCCCGCGGGCGCACCGGTGGGGTGTCGGCCGGAGTGGCAGATGGACGTGTGCTCTGCGTCGAAGAAGGCTCGGGGCGGCGTCCGGAAGACAAGGGGCAAGCCCAACGAGCGGGACAGACGCCGTGCTGACACCAAACTCCAGCGTGGCCATGGCGATGCTGGGCTTTGCGGCCCTGCTCGCTTCGCTGCTCGTCTACATGTACCGGCAAAAGCGGCTCAACTACCTGCGGCTGTGGGCGTGGGCGTGGGGACTGGTGGGGCTGCATTACCTGACGCCTTCGCTCGGGCGCTGGCTGCCGGCCAGATCCTGGGAAACGCCCTTGAATTCGCTGCTGCTGGCGTCGGCGGCGCTGCTGGTGCTGGCGTCGGCGCGGGCCTACGCGCAGACCCGGATCCGCATTGGGCTGGCGATTGCAACGGGCGTGCTGTTCACCGCCTGGGCAGTGGCCCACTGGCTGGGGCGGATCACCGTTCCCCCCGATTTCGGCACCGGCTTTCTGCTGTTTTTGGCGGCCCGGGCGTTCTGGGAAGAAGGACAGGTCCAGGAGTCGAACGCCGAGTGCATCCTGGCAGGCGCGCTGGCGGCCTGGGGCCTCGCTCTGATAGCGGTGGTGGTGGACCGCCGGCTGGGCTGGGTGACGACAGATGTGCGCCCGGTCTTCCTGCTGCCGGAAGTGTCGGTGGGGCTGATGCAGCTCGTATCGCTCTATGAAGAGGAAAAACGCCGCGTGGAGCGCAATATGCTCACGCTGGCCAACCTGAACCTGGCGGCTTCCGGTTTCACTGGCGAGGAGATGGAGCGGGCGCTGAAGCAGGCGCTGGACCGGATCCTGCGCGTGATGCGGCTGCCTACCGGCATCCTGCTGGTGAACTTCGACGAGACACCGCAGCCGGCCACGGTAGTCAGCAGCGGCATCAGCAGCGAATTCCGGGACTTGGCCGGACAGGAACAGGTGGGACGCACGCTGGTGCATCTGGTGGCAAGGCTGGGCGGCGTGATGATCCTGCGCGAGATCCTGCGCGACGAGGCGTGGGAACCGTTGCAGAGCGAACCGGCCATCCGTCAGGTGCGCGAACTCCTGGTGCCGGAGAAGCTGCAGAACGCGGTGGGAATTAGCCTGCAGGCGCGCGAACGCGTTTTCGGATTGTTGCTGCTGGGCACGCCGAAATCACGCCGGTTCAGCGCACCGGAACTGCGGCTGCTGCTCGCGCTCACGCACCAGGTGGCGATGGCAGTCGAGAACAGCTACCTGATCGAGCAGACAACCCGGCGGACCGAGGAGATGAACGCACTGAACGAAGTCGGCCGCGCGCTCAGCTCGACGCTCGATCTCGACAGTCTGTGCGATCGCATCTATTCGGAGATGCGCCGGCTCTTCGACGCGGAAAATTTTTTCATCGCCCGCCTGGCGCCTGAGCAGGAGCAGATTCTGCTGGATCTGGAGGTGATCGACGGCGAGCGCTGCCCGCGGCGCGCACGGCCACTCGAAAATGGCCTGATCGAGCACATCCTGCGCACGCGCCAGCCTTCGCTCATTCGCGAGGAGCTGGCCGAAGAACTGCACCGGCTAGGTCTGCAGCCGATGGCGGGGGTGGGCTGCTTCTGCGGCGTGCCGGTGGTGCTCTACGACCGGGCGGTGGGCGTGATGGCGATCTTCGGCCACGAGGAGAAGGTTTACGACGAGAGTCACCTGGAGCTGATGATGGCGCTGGCCAATTCCGCCGGCATCGCGATGGAAAACGCCCGGCTATTTGGCCAGGAACAGGAAAAGTCACGCCATCTCACGCTGCTGAATAACGTCTCGCGCCACGCCATCGCCACACTCAACGTGGAACAGATGCTCGCCCGCATCGCCGAGGAACTCGAACTGGGCCTCAGTTACGACCATATCGGCATCGGCCTGGCCGATTACGACGCGAAGGAGATCGTCGTTCGCGCCGAAGCCGGCCGGCGCCGCGAGGCGCTCGGGCGGCGGGTGAGTTTCGGCGACGGCCTGATCGGCGACGTGGCGCGCACCGGCGAGCCTTCGAGCGGCTCGGCGCCGGACGGCTCGCCGTTTCTGTTGGAGGGCTCGGTTTCCGGGCTGGCGCTGCCGATCATGTACGCCGACGAGTTGCTGGGCGTGCTGTACCTGGAGACGAGCGAAGAGCACGAATTCACCGAAGAGGAGCACCAGCTGCTCCGCACGCTCGCCGACCTGATCTCCGGCGCGCTGCATAACGCTCGGACACTGCAAAAGGCCCAGGAGCAGGCGATCACGGATGGCCTGACCGGTGTGAAGACGCACCGCTACCTGATGGAAGCGCTCTCGTCGGAATGGCGCCGCGCGACGCGCATGGGCCGGCCGTTCGCACTGCTGCTGATGGACCTGGACCGCTTCAAGTTTGTGAATGACCATTACGGGCATCTGGAAGGGGACGTGGTGCTGCGCCGAGTCGGCCGCCTGCTCGAGGAGCACTGCCGGCGCTCGGATGTGGTGGCCCGTTACGGCGGCGATGAATTCGTAATCCTGATGCTCGAAACCGCGCTCGAGCAGGCACGCCAGCTCGCCAACAAGCTCCGCGGCATGCTCGCCGCCGACCCGCTGCTTCGCCAGCGCGGGATCACGGCCAGCTTCGGCATCGCCACGTTTCCGGTGCACGGCTCGACCCCCGAGGAGCTGCTCGAGCGGGCCGACGCCGCGATGTACCTTTCCAAACGCCGCGGGGGCAACGCCGTTTCCACCGCCCAGCGCTTCGTGCTCGAGCCGGCCGAAGCCGCTCACGCAGGCACGGACCTGCTGCCGCGTTTCGAGTTGCGGAACGATTTCGTCACTGGTCCCGAGGCCTTCGACCTGGTGCTCAATTGGCTGGAGGAGCTGGCCACCGCGCTGGCCAACCAGGGCCGCAGCCTCATGCCCAGCGAAATGCCATCGGCGCTAATCGAGGGCCTGATGACGGTGGTGCGCGTGATCGACGAGAAAAAATTCTCCACCCACGGCCATTCCCGGCGCGTGGCCGAGTCGGTGGTGCTGACCGGAGAGGCCCTTTCCCTGAGTGGCGACGAGATCGAAGAGATGCGGCTGGCCGGGCTGTTCCACGACCTCGGCAAGATCGGCGTGCCGGAAAACCTGCTCCGGAAAAACGGCGTGCTGCAGCCGGGCGAGCGTGACGCCGTCCGCCAGCACGCGGTGATGGGCTGGAAACTGTTCAGCGTGCTGCCGGGCATGAGCCGGGTACAGCAGATGGTGCGCCACCACCACGAAAATTTCGACGGCTCCGGCTATCCTGACCGGCTGGCCGGGCAGCGGATCCCGCAGGGCGCCCGAGTGATCGCGATTGCCGAGGTCTATAACGCGCTGGTTGCCGGCATGGTGGAGCTGCCGCGCTCGAACGAGCAGGCCTTTGCCGAATTGCAGCGTGTGGCCGGACACCAGCTCGATCCGACGCTAGTGCAAACGTTTATCCAGGCGATGCGGCGTCGCGCCCTGGAATCTTCCTCTCAGCCGCGCCACCCGTGAACCCCGCCGGCGCATGGCGCTCGCTCTGCGCGGCTTGCTTCGTTACAATGCCGCCGGAGGTCTTCCATGCAAACTGCCACCGTCCGCTGGATTGAAAACCAGCAATTCCTGGCCACCACGCCGTCCGGCCATGCCGTGCCCTTCGATTCCGATCGCCAGCGCAATTCCGCTCCCGGAGCGATGGAGATGCTGCTTGCCGCGCTAGGGTCGTGCACCGCGACCGATGTCGCCTTGATCCTGCAAAAGAAGCGCCAAAGACTGACTTCGCTGGTTGTTTCCGTATCGGGCGAACGTGCGCCAACCGCACCAACTGTCTGGACGAAAATCGAGATCGTCTATCAGCTGAGAGGGGAACTGGACGAAAAAGCGGTAAAAGACGCCGTGGAATTGAGCCAATCGAAATACTGCGGCGTATCGGTGACGCTCGGCAAGATCGCGTCGATCAGCTACCGCTACGAAATCTTGCCGTAGAGCGAGCCACGTGCGGACGTTGCGAGGCGCAAGCATGCCATAGCATCAGTCTCTCCGGTGCGCGAGACTGATCGAAGCGCGCGAGAGACGAAAAGTTCGCGCAAGGCGACAAAAAATGTACGGGTCCCGGGGATCCGGCGAAGCGAGGGGCCAAAACCGTTTGCCTCGCTTTGTCCGTCGGCCGGCGAGCCGCGACCTGCCAACCCAGCCCAGCGGATTCCCACTCTCCGGCATACGGCTCGAGCGCTGGCGCTAAAGCAGGACGGAGCTTGCTTGTCACAATACCAAACGATTGCATAGAATGCGTGGGACCTTGGAAATGACCGGAGTGTGAGAATGGCGAGACGGATTGCGGCGAAAATTAGCGGTGTGGCGGGGTACGTGCCACCGCGCGTGCTGACCAATGCCGATCTGGAAAAGATGGTCGACACCAGTGACGAATGGATCGTCACGCGGACCGGAATCCACGAGCGCCACATCGTCGATTCCGGAGTAGCTGCCTCACACATGGGCGCCGAAGCGGCGCGCCGGCTACTGGCGCAAAAAGGAGTTGCGCCGGAAGAGATCGACCTCATCGTTGTGGCCACGGTAACGCCCGACATGCTGTTTCCAGCGACAGCCTGCCTGATTCAGAACGAACTCGGAGCGAAGCGCGCCTGGGGATTCGATCTCTCGGCGGCATGCTCGGGATTTCTGTATGCGCTGACGGTTGGATCGCAATTCGTTGGCGCGGGGACGCACCGCAAGGCGCTGGTGATCGGCAGCGACGTGATGACGTCGATCATCGATTTCAGTGATCGCGCCACCTGCGTGCTCTTCGGCGATGGCGCCGGCGCGGTGCTGATCGAGCCAGCCGAATCCGAGGCGGAGGGCATCCTCGATTTTCACCACGACATCGATGGGTCGGGCGGCTGCAACCTGTTCATGCCCGGCGGCGGCTCGCTCCATCCGCCCACGCACGAAACCGTCGACAAGAAGATGCATTACGTCCACCAGGACGGGCCGCAGGTTTTCAAGTATGCCGTGCGCCGCATGTGCGAAGTCTCCAGCATGCTGCTCGAGCGCAATGGCCTTACGGGCGAAGACCTGGCTTTGGTCGTCCCTCACCAGGCCAACCTGCGCATCATCCGCGCGATGCAGGAACGGCTCGGCATCCCCGACAGCAAGCTCATGATCAATATCGACCGCTACGGCAATACCACCGCGGGCACCATCCCGCTCGGCCTGCGCGACGCGATCCAGCAGGGCCGGCTGCACCGCGGCGACCTGGTGCTGCTGATGGCCGTCGGCGCCGGCTTTACCACAGGCAGCATCCTCGTGCGCTGGGCGTAAGCGCATGGCCGCCGTCTCCCCCTGGTGAAACTGTTTCGAAACCTTGTTTTGCCATGCCGTGCCGGAATTGGCGATAATCGGGAAATCGAATGAGCCGTCGCCTCTCCATCCTTCTGCTCCTGGCGCTTTCCCTTGGCATCTTCCTCGGGACAGCCGCGCGGCCGCCGCTGCTCGACGACGCCGACAGCGCGCACGCGATCGCCTCGCGCGAGATGCTGCAGACCGGCAACTGGGTGGTGCTGCATATCGACGGCGTTCGTTACATGGAAAAGCCGCCGCTGCACTACTGGCTGGTCGCCGCAAGCTACGCCGTTTTCGGTCCCACCACTTTTGCCACCCGCCTGCCTTTGGCACTGGCGGTCGTCGGCCTGGCGCTGATGCTCTACCTGCTGGGCCGGGAATTCTTCGGGGAACGCGAAGGCTTTTACGGCGGGCTGGTGATGGCGACGTGCATCGGCACGTTTCTCTTCACCCGGATCATGATTCCGGAGGCGATCTATTCGCTGGAGTTCACGGCGGCGTTCTATTTGTTTTTACGCTCGTGGACGGGGAAGCTTTCGCCGCGGAAGGGGTATTGGGGCGCGGCGGTGGTGATCGCGCTGGCGGTGCTCACCCGTTCGCTTGTCGGGGTGGTCTTTCCGGTGGCGATCATTTTCCTCTTCATCGTGCTGACCGGGCAGTGGCGGCGCTGGCGCGAGTTGCCACTGGTTTCGAGCACACTGATCTTCCTGGCGGTGGTGATTCCCTGGCACGTCCTGGCGGAACTGCAGGTGCCGAAGCATCCGGTGGATTTCTTCTGGTTCTATTTCCTGAACGAGCAGGTGTTCCGGGCACTCGGCTGGCGTTACCCAGCGGATTACGCCGCGGTGCCTTTGTGGCTGTGGGTGTCGGAACTCTTCGTCTGGCTGTTTCCGTGGAGCGTCTTCACGCCCTATGCGCTGGCGGAAATTCCCCGGCCGCGCAGCTGGCGCAAGCTGGACGATGCCGGGCAGGCGAAACTGTTCCTGTTCATCTGGGCAGCGTTCATCCTGCTGTTCTTCTCGTGGACGAAAAGCCGGATGGAGTATTACAGCTTCAGCGCCTGGCCGGCGATGGCATTGCTTTTGGGACTGGGCCTGGCGCGGGCTGAGAAGGAAGCACGGAAATGGCTGCCGCGACTGCAGGGCGTGCTGGCCGGGCTTGGGGTGCTGGCCGCCGTGGTGCTGGGTGCCATGCTTTGGGTTTCGCGAAGGGTTCAGAGCACGGGCGATATCGCCACGCTGTTGCACCGGCAGAGGGCCTCGCTCTACCGCCTCTCGATGACGGATTTCCTGGAATTGACCCCGGATTCCTTTGCCGACCTGAGAGTGCAGGCGGCGCTGGCGGCGCTCGTGTTGCTTGTCGGCTTGCTGGCGGCGCTGTGGTTGCGGAGAAAACACAAACACCTCGGCGCAAGCCTGGCCATGGCACTTACGATGGCCGGATTCCTGTTCTGCGCCAACTCGGCATTCGGCGTCTTCACTCCGCACCTCTCGTCCCAGCCCGTAGCGAAAGAGATCGAGAAATACCTGAGGCCGCAAGACAAGATCGCAATCTACGGCGAGATCGAGGGCGCCAGCGCCGTCGGGTTCTACACTGGGCGCCCCATTTTGCTCTACAACGGACAATACAACGGGCTGGAATTCGGCTCTTACTACCCTGACGCGCCCAGGATTTTCTACAACGACCGGGCGTTTCGCCCGCTCTGGTGCTCTTCGACGCGCGTGTTTCTGGTGGTGCCGCCGAAGCAGAGGAAGCAGGCGCTGGTCCGGCTGCCGCCGGAATCGAGCTACTTCCTGGCGGAGAGCGGCGACAAGCAGGTTTACACGAACCATCCCGTTCGGCCTGGCCAGCCCACGCTGGCCGAGCGCCAAGCCGACCGACGGGAGCCGATTCACTCCACCGAGCCAACCCTCGGGGAATCCTGCCAGGAGCCGAAAACGCTGCTGGGGATGGAATTTCGGGCACACAGACCCGCCGTGGCGGCGCACGCGCCCTGGTAGGATGTCGCTCGCTTCGTTTCCGGGGAATTGGCGCGCGCTTTGAGGGAAACAGCCACCAGCATCCTCGGTCGAATCAGCTTGATGGAACTGTCTCGACGCGGCGCGCATACCAGACGGTTTCGCCGGCGCGTTGCCAGAGACGGGCCGCCAGCCAGAGCAACAAACCGATCTGCCCCAGCAGGAACGATAGACCCATGTGCTCGTGTGGCACATAGTCCATCCAGATCCAGAAAATCAGCGCCAGCTCGACCCACGCCGCCACGCTGATCCGTAGAAAGAGCCAGTAGAGCGAGCCGAAATGCCGCACCGTTGTGCCGAACGACCAGCGCAGCGCCCGCAGCACCGATCGCTCGTCCGAGGCCACCATGCGCACCTGGGCCATGTCGAACCACAGCCGCAGCGCTAGAAACACGAGCAGCAGCACGATGCCGCCGGCCAACTCGACGCGAAAACCTGCCAAGGGATTGGGAGAATCCGCCGCCAGGCGATCGGACCAGCCCGACACCGCGTGCCAGGCCAGCAGGATCGGGACGAGCAGCACCAGCAGGCAAAGCACAAGCCGCACGAAGCGCCAAAAGTATTTTCCGCCCGCGCCGAAGAACTCGCCCGTTGCCAGTCGGCGGTCCTGCCGGTAGGCAAGCAGGATACCGCCCTCGGCAAGCAGCATGAAGACAAAGAAAATCAGCGGGAAGAGGGTGAGGCTGCCGCCGCCGTGTACCTGGGGACGCATCAGCAGTTCAGTGAGAACGCCGAGGTCGAATCCGGTGACGATGCGGTTGGAGTAGAGGCTGTGGCCCATGACGCCGGTGATGCTGGCCGCAAAGGGCAGCGTCGCCATCGCGGCCAGGACAAAGTTCACCGCGAAGATCCACCAGAGCAGGTATTGCCGTCGAAACAGCAACCCGAATCCCGCGCTTGCGGCCCTCGTTCCCTTTGGCATCGTATTCGCGTTCTCCTTTGCTCAGGTGAGCCAGGAAAGCAGTTGCGCCGCCCACTGGTCGAGGAATTGGCAGTAGACGGCCAGCTTGCCGATGGCCAAGCCCTGGAAGTCGGTGGTGCGGCTGTTGTTAAACATGTCGCGATCGAGCCACACCTCGTGCCCGGGATCGATTTCCGCCGAAACCACGCGATCCGGCCGGACGTAGGAGAGGCGCACCCAGCGGTCGCGGCCGTTCCACTGCGCGTCGACGGTTTTGCCGTCGTCGAAACGAATGCGCACCCGGACGGGCAAGACGAAATCGCCCTTACGATGGATGAGCACGGTGTCGTCGTAGAGCTGCCGGCCTTTCCGGCGCGGCGTCCACCAGTCCACACGGCTCCAATCAACGCTGAGCACCTCGTAATCGAGAATGCTGGTGCCGCTGACGGCCTGATCGAAATACGGATCGAGATTGCGGTCGGCGACCTGGTTGATGGTGCTCAGGAAATCGGCGCCGGTCGGGTGGGTGAAGCGATAGCGGAGGAAATAGGTGCGCAGGGCGCGCTGCATCGTCTGCCGGCCGATCATCCCTTCGAGCGTGAGGAGCACGGTGGCCGTCTTGCCGTAGCTGATCGCGCCATAGGCGTTGGAATTCATGAACTGCCAAGCGAAACGCGTCAGCGGATCGGTATCGGGCAGGCTGAGGTAGGAAAGGCGCTGCTCCTCGGCGTCGTCGAGCGTCAGGCCGTGGAAATCGATCATCGAATGGCCGTGCCCGTAGAGAGCGTCCATCACTTTCACTTCGGAATAGCTGTTGATGCCCTCGTCGAGCCAGGCGTCCTCGAACTCGTTGGTCGCCACCATGCCGTACCAATATTGGTGGCCGAATTCGTGCACCACGACCATTTCCGGCTCGCGGATGCCGGCAGGCACCCACCAGGTGGTGCCCGCGGTGATCAGCGTGGGATATTCCATGCCGCCGGCGTCCATCGCGCCGTTCGGAGGATCGACGACAGTGATCGTGTCGTAAGGATAGGGGTCATAGGCGCGGTCGAAATAGGCCATCGCGCCTTTGAGCGCATGCAGGTAGCGCGCAGTTGAGCTCTCGTGCCCCGGCGACATCAACAGGTGAATGTGGACCAAGCCGGCGCTGCCGGCCCAGGAATCCTCGACGTCGCGGAAATGAGGGCTGGCGGTCCAGGCGAAATCGTGGACGTCAGCGGCCTGGAAGGTGACGGTTTTGGAGCCGTGGAGATCCTGGACGGTCGAGATCTCATCGCCGACGGCGCCGACGACGTAGTTGCTCGGCAAGGTGATGCGAACGAGGTAGGTGCCGAAATCGGCGAAGAACTCGCTATTGGCATGGAACTGGTGGCAATTCCAGGCGCCTTGCCACCAAACGCCCACCTTCGGGAACCACTGGCCGACCATGAAGAAGTCGCGCTTATAGCCGGTGCGCTCCATCACCTCCGGCAGTTGATCGTGGAAGGCGATGTGAAACGTCACCCACTCGTTCGGAGGGACCGGGTGCGGCAGCTTCACCTCGAAGACGGTGCGGTCGTTCGCATTCGCGTCGTCCGGGTGAATGAAGCGCATCTGCCCGGTGAGATCGCCCATGCCTTCCACCTGAAAACTGCTGACAGTGATCGAGCCGAAGTGAGCCGGATTCCAGGCCGAACCGGAGCCGGTGCCGCGGGTACCCATCTGATTCACTTCGGTCATGAAAGTGGATTGCGGCTGAAACGCGTTCAGGTAGAGATGGAAGGGAAAGGTGTCGAGCGGCTGCCCGGTGAGATTGTGGTAGCGCAGCGTTTCGACGGCATCGATGGTCTTCCGGGAAGGGTTGAGACGGGCATCGATCTGGTAGGCGACCACGCGGACAGAAAACGGGCGCTGCAAAGGCGCTGAGGCTGCCGTGGGAGACGGCGCGGCCGGAGGCGCCGTCTGCTGCTGCGGAGTCAGTTTGACAGCGCGCGCCGGGCGCGTGGTTTGGGTCTCTTGGCGCGCGGCAAGGCCCAGGCCAGACGCCGCCGCAACTGCCAGCAAGGGCAGAAGTACACTAAAAGCTCGGGATCGCATTCACACCACCAAGGAGTCTGCTGGCATCCTACACTGGGTCGATGGGCGCGGCCAAGAGGGGCCTTGGAGTCATCAGTGAATCGATGACAAAACGCAAATTCTTCGCTGACCGCTGCTTTTCCCCTGCGGAGACTGCTCCCCACGGGCTAGAATAGCGAAACCGGCCACCGGGGCCGGCTTCTTCGACTCGTCGAAGGAATCCCAGTGGATTTTCAGGCAGGTAAAATGCGCGCTGTTGTCACCGGTGGAGCGGGGTTTCTCGGTTCTCACCTCTGCGATCTGCTAATCGAGAAGGGCTGGCAGGTGCTCTGCCTCGACAACCTGGTTACAGGCAGCGAAGACAACGTCGCGCACCTGCTTAGCAACCCACGATTCGAAATGATCCGGCACGACGTGACGCGGCCGATCGCCGTCGAGGGGCCGGTCCAGGCGGTGTTTCATTTTGCGTGCCCGGCCAGCCCGGTTGATTACCTGCGACTGCCTATCGAAACGCTCGAAGTCGGCTCGCTTGGCACGCGGAACACGCTCGAGCTGGCCCAGGCGAAAGGGGCGCGGCATCTGCTGGCTTCGACCTCGGAATGCTACGGCGACCCGGAAGTATCGCCGCAGCCGGAAAGCTACTGGGGTCATGTGAATCCGATTGGGCCGCGCAGCGTGTACGACGAAGCCAAGCGTTTCTCCGAGGCGCTGACAATGGCTTATCACCGTGCCCGCGGCGTGGACACGCGCATCGTGCGGATCTTCAATACCTACGGGCCGCGTATGAGACTGAACGACGGGCGTGTGCTGCCGAATTTCGTCTACCAGGCACTGACCGGCCAGGCGCTTACCGTCTACGGCGACGGGCGACAGACGCGCAGCTTCTGCTACGTCTCGGACCTGATCGACGGCATCTATCGGCTCTTCGAGAGCGATCATCACGAGCCGGTCAACATCGGCAATCCCCGGGAAATGACGATTCTGGAATTCGCCGAGATGGTACTGAAATTCGCCGGCTCGGCGTCCGGCATCCGGTTCGAGCCGCTGCCGACCGACGACCCGAAGCGGCGCTGCCCGGATATTGCCAAGGCGAAGCGCTTGCTCGGCTGGGAGCCGCGCGTGGCGCTCGAGGAAGGCCTGCCTCCGACGATCGAGTTCTTCCGCCGAGTGGTGAAGGTGCGGCAGGGCTGAAAGCGCGGGCATGACAGGAGAAACGCCGGCGTGACGCGGGTGCCAGCGTGCCTTGTGGCCGCGGCAAGGGCGCGAGCCAGAGGCGGACGATAGGCCAGCGTTACGCAAACTGGTTGGGCCAGCGCACGCGTGACGGCCGCGATCAGGCCGGCAGCCCGATCGAGTCGCCGTCGGGACGTCCCACCGACTGGTATTCGAAGCCGAGGGCGCGAATTGTCTTCGGATCGAGCAGATTGCGGCCATCCATCAGAAGGGGTCGGGCCATCTCGGCCTGGATCTTTTCCCAATCCAAACGGGCAAATTCGGGCCACTCGGTGGCGATAACGAGCGCGTCGGCACCCCGGGCCACGGCGTAAGCATCGGCCTCGTAATTCACACCGGGCAACTCGGTACGCGCCTTTTCCATCGCTTGCGGATCGTAGGCGTGGACCTCGGCCCCTTCGGCGAGCAGGCGCGCGGCCAGCTTGAGGGCGGGCGAAAAACGGGTGTCGTCGGTATTCGCCTTGAAGGCCAGGCCGAGCAGGCCGATGCGCTTGTCGCGCACCACCCAGAGCGCGTGCCGGATCTTTTCGACGAAACGCTCGATCTGATGGTGATTGAGCGACTCGGCTTCCTTGAGCAGACGGAAATCCATGCCGGCGCGCTCGGCCAGCCGAATGAAGGCCTGGATGTCCTTGGGGAAGCAGAAGCCGCCAAACCCGAGACCGGCGCGCAAGAAATGAGGACCGATGCGGGGATCGAGACCCATCGCGCGAGTGACCTCCTCGACGTTGGCGCCCAGGCGTTCGCAGAGATCGGCCAGCGCGTTCGCATAGGAGATTTTGAGCGCCAGGAAGGAATTGGAAGCGTGCTTGATCAGCTCGGAGCTGGCAATCGTGGTGACGACGAAAGCAGGCTCGGGGGCCCCTTGGCAGCCGGAGGGGTGCACCGGGCAACGGAACTTGCCATCGAGCACCGGCTGGTAGATCTCGCGCAACTGGCGCTCGGTCTGCTCGTCCTCGACGCCGACGACGATCCGGTCTGGATGCAGGAAATCCTCGACGCCGGTACCCTCGCGGAGGAATTCGGGATTCGAAGCTACCCGGAATTTGGAGCCGGAATTGCGGCCGTAAACGGCGAGTGCGCGCTTCAGCTCCTGGCCGGTGCGGACGGGGACGGTGCTCTTTTCCACGACGAGCTTGGGCGAACGGGCTTCACTGGCGATCATCCGGGCCACGTGATCGATCGCGCTGAGATCTGAGTCTCCATTTTCGAGCGGCGGAGTTCCCACGCAGATGAAGATCGCGTCGCCGCTGCGGACGGTCTCGCCGGCATCCTCGGCCAGGGAGAGCCGGCCCTCCTGCCGGTTGCGCAGGAAGAGCTCTTCGAGATGAGGTTCGTAGATGGGCATGCGCCCATCGCGCAGCATCTGTGCTTTTGCCGTGTCACTATCGAAGCAGACGACCGAGTGGCCGACTTCGGCCAGGCAGGTGCCCGTCACAAGCCCTACATATCCACATCCGATCACTGAGATTCGCAATGGAAGGCTCCTCGCTCGATCAATTTCGAATTTCCATTATTGCTCATGATGATCGCAGCGGAAAGTTCCTCCGAGCAGGGCCGCGCCTTGGGACAGGCGAAGGTATATTACAAAAGATACATCCTGAAGGGCAGATTACTCTTCGGAGCCGCTCGAGAAAATGTCGCGGGTCAATAATCCACGCAGACCGAGCCAAAGCAGCCGCGGCTGGGTCTGGCAAAGGCGCCACAGCATGCGGGCGGCCTCGTCCCGATGAAACCGCTCTAGCGATTGCCGAGCGCCCGGATTGAGCAGATCAAGCAGGCGCGAATAATCCGACTGGCGGAACTGATGCAGGGAGCGGCGAACCAGTAGGTGCAGGTTCAGCTCCCGCCGTAGCGAGCGCAACTCACCCGCGCCGTCAGCGTGGAGAATGGCCTGGGCCACGGCGTGTGCGCCGCGCAGCCCGGTGACGATCCCGCCAACCGTTGTTACCTTCACCTGGCAGGCGGCATCGCCCACCAGATAGACGTCGGCCTCGCCAAAGCGCCGATGCACGGGCACCCAGCCGCGATAGAGCGGGATGCGCGCGCCCTGATATTCGAGCGGATCAAAACCGTGTTTTTCGAGGAAGGCTTCAAGGCTGCGCCGCGTCCTGGCACCATCTTCGCCGATCAGTCCCAGCGCCCCGCGATCACCGCGTTCGGGAATCAGCCAGTAGAAATACGGCGTGTCGTCGGGAACGAACCAGACCCGAACCGTATCGCGCGGATAGTCGGCCGGGAGGCGAACCAGAGCCTGGAGCAGCGGCACTGTTTCCGGCCTGGGCCAGCCGGCCGAACGAGCGACCTCGCTCAAGGCGCCATCAGCGCCGACGATGGTGGAAGCAAGTACGGTTTCGCGGGCGCCATCTTCCCGGCGCTCGAACCCAAGTTCCAGCCCGCCCGGGCCGGATGAAAGGCTCAGGAAACGCCGGCCCAGCGACAATTCCGCCCCGTTGGCAAGGGCCCTGTCGGCCAGCGACTGGATCAGCTTGGCGCGCTCGATGATCAGGTCAGGGCGATCCAACGAGAATTGCGCTGAGCGGCCGTCGCTCCAAACCTCGAACCGCCGAATTTCGTTGACCACCGACGGTTCGCCGAGCGAACCGAGCATTTCCCGCATTCGGCAGGTGACGATCAGGGAGCGTGAAGAGGGTTCCAGTCGGTCCGCTTGCTCGTAAACGCGCACCCGGCGGCCGCTTCGGCTTAGCAGCCATGCCGTGTAGAAACCGGCGGCCGAGCCGCCCACCACGGCTACCGGAGCCGCGCCACCACGCCAGCGGACTATTCTTTCGGATTGAATTTCAGGCGTTCGAGAAGTCACTGACCAAGTCTGCCCCAATCCTTCCAATCGAAAACCTACAGTATACCCAACCCGAAGCGCGTTCTGGAAAAGCCTCCAGCCGCTCCTGGCACGCGCCCGAAGTGCGGCGGACCGCAGGGCGGATCAGAGGGGCCGGTGGGGTTTCCGCTGAGCCTCGTAAGGCGCCGATTCCAGAGCCATGGCACCAACGACGGCGGTCACGGCGACGACAACGAAGAGGATATAAGAAGGAGTTGCTCGCCAATAGGCGACCCCAAGCGCCAAGGCTCCCCCCAAAACGCCCAGGCCGTAGAGCACGACGACCGCACCGCGCTGGCCGCAGCCGAGGTTCGACAATCGGTGCGCCGTGTGGTCCTTCCCCGGCGAGGCGAAGGGCAGTAAGCCCCGCCGCGCGCGGGAAAGAGAAACCAGGAAAGTATCAAAGATCGGCACCAGAAGGATGAATACCGGCACAATCCACTCGGTCGAATGCGGCATCCAGTCGGGCCGGAGCTTGAGTCCCAGAGTCGCCATCAGGAAACCGAGAAACATGGCCCCGGAATCTCCCATGAAGATTTTCGCCGGCTTGAAATTCCAGCGCAGAAATCCCACCGCGGCACCAAGCGTGGCCGCAGCAAGCACTCGAACGATCGTTTGACCCGCGAGCGAGGCAAACAGGGTGAAATAGGCGGCACCGATTGCGGCCACGCCGGCACATAATCCGTCCATGTGATCGAGAATGCTGAACGCCGCCGTGACGCCTACTACCCACACCAAGGTGAGCGCCACATCCAACACTGGGCCGTACTTCGGCAAGAAGGGCGTGAAGACGTTGGCACGGATGCCCGAAACAAGGAGGATCACCGCCGCAGCCGGCATCGCCAGAAACAGCTTCACCTGGTGGTGCAAAAGGCCCCTGTCGTCCAGCAGCCCGACCAACCCCAGCAGCGTCGCGCCGCCGAGAATGCCCACCGTCTCCGCCTGCCAATGGCCGCGCAGGGAAACCAGCGTCGCCAGCAAAACACCGCAATAGATGGCCAGCCCACCGAGCAGCGGCATCGGTGCGACGTGAATCTTGCGCGCCGTCGGCAGATCGACCATGCCAACCTGCAGCGCGAGCCTGCGCACTGGAACTGTGAGCACAAGGCTCGCCACCATTGCGACGGCCACCGTCAGCAGGGTCGCTAGCATGGGAATTGGCTAGTGTACCGTTTACCGGGCATGCGGTCGAGGAACAGTTCGGGCCGGTTTCTTTCAGATGTAGTACCACAAGTACCAATCGCCGGGCCGAGCCGGCCCGCCGGCAAAAGCGGGGGATCGTTCTCGACCGCCAGCCAACGCGCTTTGCCCAAGCCCTCTATCGGCGGGAGGTTCATTTTCCGCCAGCTTCCTCGACGACCTGCACGAGCCGGCGCAGTTGCCCGCTTCGCTCGAACTCGCGGGCCTTCTCCCGCGCCCGGCGGCCCATCTCAGCGAGCTGCTCCGGGCAGGCGCGCAACTCGCGGAGCGCGGCCGCGACCGCGGCAGGGTCGTCGGGATCGGCAACGCGGCCACAGCCGGCCGCCGTCACGATTCTCGCCACATCGCTACGGGGCGTGGTAACCGCCAGCACCGGCCGGCCGGCGGCCAGAATTCCATAGAGCTTGCTGGGAACGACGACGCCCTCAAGTCCCCGGCGGATCGTGATTACATGCACGTCGGCGGCAGCCAGCACATGCGGAATCTCTTCAGGAGGCCGAAACGGCAAAAAGCGAACGCCGCACACCTCGCGCGCCTGGCCGCCCAGTCGATCGCGCTGAGCCCCACCACCGACAAAGACCAGGCCGATTCCCTCGCCCTGAAGCTGGCGGGCAGCTTCGATCAGAGTGTTCCAGGCGCCATAGAAGCCCAGATTGCCGGCGTGGAGCGCCACAAACGGAAAGCCATTCCGGATGGCCCTGGTGGCCGGATGACCATTGACGGAGACGGGCTCGGCCAGTGGTGCGCCGTCGCGGACGACGGCGATGCGCGCCGGGTCGACGCCCTTGGCAGCGATGCGCTCTCGCATGTCGTCGCCAAGCACGATGATCCGTGACGCCTGGCGCAATGCCCAGCGGTGCATGCTTTCCCAAACATCAACCAAGCGCCCTTTCCCGACAATCTCGCCGCCTACGGCCATGTCCGGGTAGAGGTCGCGGATGTTGTAGACGAAGGGCAGCCGGCGCTGCCGGGCCACCCAGGCGCCGAGCAGGCCGACAATTGGCGGATCGGTCATGGTCATGATCAGATCGGCGGGAATGGTGAGGGCGGCAGGGAGAGCCAGCGAGAGATAGGAGAGATAGTTGCTGACGCGCCGGCGCATGCGATGGCGCGGAAAGGCAGTCGATCCGACGCGGCGGATACGAACGGGGCCGCTGCGCTCGACCCTGGTGAGGTAAAGCGGGTGGTAGACCGTGGGATCGTAGGAGGGCCGGCCGGCAAGCACGGTGACCTGGTGCCGCTCGGCGAGAGCCTCCACGACGGCGCACGCCATTTTTGCCGTCGCCGAAGTATCGGGGGGATAGTACTGGTTGATCAGCAGGATCTGCATCGGTCGTGCTTCAAGATCTCTTCCCGTTTCCGCTCCCGGTTTCCCCGGCCGGGGAACCAGGCGGCACGGCGGGCTTGTCGATCAGGTAGTTGCCGATCACGAGCGCGTCCATTCGCGTGCGCAGGAAACAGTCCACGGCTTCCTGCGGCAGACAGACGATCGGTTCGCTTTCGTTGAAAGAAGTATTGAGCAGGACAGGCACGCCGGTCTGGCGACGGAATTCCTGGAGCAGCGCCCAGAAGCGAGGGTTGGCCTCGCGACTGACGGTTTGCAGGCGGCCGGTGCCATCGACATGGGTGGGCGCGGGGATCTCCTTCTGCTTCTCCGGGCGCACGGGAAACGCCATCTGCATGAACGGCGAGAGGCCGGGCGCGTCGAAATATTCGGCTACGGCCTCTTCGAGAATCGAGGGGGCAAACGGCCGGAAAGGTTCACGGTGCTTGATGCGGCGGTTCAGCGTTTCTTTCATATCGGCGCGGCGCGGATCGGCCAGAATGCTGCGATTGCCCAATGCTCGAGGGCCCCACTCCGCACGCCCCTGAAACCAGCCGAGGACCGCTCCACCGGCGATCAGCGCAGCGGTTTCGGTGAGCAACAGCGGCTCTTCGAGCCGGCGCACGCGAAATCCTTTTTCACCAAGGCCTTTTCCCCGGATCGCCTCCAGCAGCTGCGCTTCGCCGAAACCGGGGCCCCAATAGGCGTGATTCATCACGAACTGCCGCGGCCGGCCGAGAATCTGGTGGTGCAGATAGAAGGCGGCGCCCACAGCCAAGCCGGCATCGCCCGCCGCTGGTTGCACCCAGACGCGTTCGAACGCGGTTTTCTCGAAGATCTTCCCGTTGACGACGCAGTTGAACGCGACGCCGCCCGCCAAGCACAGGTTTTTCATTCCGGTGCGGCGATGCAGCTGATTCAGCATGGCGAAAAGCACCTCTTCGAGCACGGCCTGCTGGGTTGCAGCCAGGTCCTGATGGCGTTTCTCGATCGGCTCTTCGGGCTTGCGTGCTGGACCGAGGCGCCGCACAAGCAAGGCGGAGAACAATTGGCCGAGAACCGGGGACTGGTTGCCGTTGCTCCAGGTCATCTCGGCGCCGCGGCGGTGGTGGACGAAATATTCGAGTCCCAGGCGGAAGCCGACGTCCGGGCGCGGCTGCAAGATCCTGCGGAATTCCTCGAGGTGGGCCGGTTCGCCGTAGGAGCCGAGTCCCATGACCTTGAACTCATCGCCGAATCGCCAGAAGCCAAGATATTGCGTGAGCGCGGTGTAGTAGATGCCAAGCGAATGGGGGAAGGCGGTATCGCCGTGCACCTCCATGCGCGCGCCGCGCCCGACGCCCCACATCGCGCTAGCGAAATCGCCGAGCCCGTCGACCGAAAGCAGCGCCGCCTGATCGAACGGCGAGACGAAAAACGTGCTGGCCAGATGGGCGCGGTGATGCTCGATCCGGTGAATTTTGGCGTGGATGCGCTCGGGAGCGATGCCCAGGGATTCGGCGAGTTGGTGGCGGAGATCGGCGAAACGAGCGACGACATGGGCGCGGTCGGCGGCAAAACGAGGCAAACGGGCGGCGTAGTAGAGTTTTTTCCACAACCGCGCCCAAGGATTGCGCGGCACGACGATGTAATCGACCTCGTCGATGCCGAGGCCCGCTTCCTGCAGGCAATAGCGAATCGCCTGCGAGGGGAAGCCGGCGGCGTATTTCACGCGATTGAAGCGCTCTTCCTCGACCGCAGCAATGAGGTGGCCGTCCTGGACGACCGCCGCGGAGGCGTTTGGGTGATAGGCATTGATGGCAAGGATATTCAACGGTCGCCCTCGCAAACTCCTCGCGTGACCACAGTTGTCGCGGCCACTTTGCCGGGAACAGGCGAATCAAGATAGCGCCGCACCCACCGGTTCAGAACAAAAAGACTCCAGGGCCGCGACCAGGTCGTTTGCCGACCGAGAAAATCGCTCCACACCTGGCGAACCACTGAAGGATCGAGGAACGGCGCGAGCGTCCGCGCCGGCTCGGCAAATTCCCGCTCCATCTCCGCTCGGAGCGGACCGCGAAGCCAGTGTTCCCAGGGCAGCGTAAAGGTGCGCTTGGGCTGCTCGAGGATTTCTGGCGGCAGCAGATTGCCAAGGGCGCGAGCCAGCAACGGTTTACGGGTTCCCCGTTGCCGTTTCCACGCCGAGGGAAGACCGGCGACATATTCAACCAGTTCTCGGTCGAGCAGCGGCACGCGCACTTCGAGCGAATGAGCCATGCTCATCGCGTCGGTATCGCGCAAGAGCGTGTTCACCATGTAGCCGCGCATTTCGAGCTGTGAAACCAGCGAGAAATCATCGGAATCCTTGCCTTCGCGTACCGCTTCTTCCAGCCAGTCGCGGCCGGCAAACTGGTCGCCGGCACCGCACAACCGCTGAACCGCGTCGGGAGGAAACAACATGCGCGTAAAAAAATAGGGATGCGGCAATTGCTTGGGATCGCGGATCAGGCTTGCCAGCTTCCGACCGCGATCGGATCGTCCAGTCGCCGCAATCGAGGTTTCCAGCAGCCGGCCCGCCGGACCCCGCGCCGGGCCGGGCAAATGGCGGGCAAGCCAGGTGCCTAGCGGCGCGCTGCGGAACGTCTCGTATCCGCCGAACAGTTCGTCGCCTCCCAGACCGGAAAGTGCCACTTTCCATCCGGCCTGCCGCGCGGCACGGGAGATGAAGTAACTGTTGATGCCATCCATGCTGGGCTGGTCGAGCGAGAGCACGGCTTGCTGATGGCCGGCCAAAACCTCTTCCCCGGAAAGGAGAAGCTCCTGATGGCGCGTTCCGAACCGCCGCGCCGCCTTGCGCGCCAGTCCGGCTTCGCTGTATTCCTGCTCTCCGAAGACCAGGGTGAAGGTGTGCGCGCCGGTCAGTTCCCGTGCGGCCAGCGCTGCCAGAGCCGTCGAATCCATTCCGCTGCTCAGAAAGACTCCGAGCGGTACATCGGCCGCCAGGTGCGACCGGGCAGCGCGTTCCAGCCGGTCGCGTGTACCTCGCACCGCTTCCGCTTCGGTAGCTGGCGGTGTCTGTGAGCGGCGCCGCGCCTGCTCAGCCAGGCACCAATAGGGCCGCGGCTCGGCCGGCCGCAGCGGGCGACCGAGCGGAATCGTCAGGCGGCGCGCCGGCGGCAGCGATTGCACTCCCTCGACCAGCGTGGCTGGCTCGCAGAGAGAACCGAAAAGCAGATAGGCAGCCAGCGCAGAGCGCGCCAGCCGCGGTTCGACCAAGCCACCGGCCAAGAGCGAGCGAACTTCCGAGGAGAAGACGAATTTGCCATCCGCCTGCGCGTAATAAAGCGGTTTGATACCGAGCCGATCCCTCGCCAAAAACAGCCGCAGCGGATGGCGCCGCTCGATATCGTCGAATTCGGCCACGGCAAAAGCGAACATGCCATCGAGATGGTTGACGCAATCCTCGCCCCAGGCTTCGTAGGCGTGCACGATGGTTTCGGTGTCCGATCGCGTGCGAAAGGAATGGCCCAGGCTTTCGAGTTCGCGCCGCAGTTCGGGAAAATTCGAGATCTGGCCGTTGAACACGACGACCACGCGACCGTCCTCGCCGGCGATCGGCTGCCGCCCTCCTTCGAGGTCGATGATGCTCAATCGCCGCGAGCCGAGGGCCAAGCCTGGCGCCAGCAGCCGGCCCGAAGCGTCCGGACCGCGATGGCGCAGCGCCGCCATCATGCGCTCAAGCGGGGGCAGCATGGCCTCGGTGCCTTCACCGGCGATACCGCATATGCCGCACATGATTTCTTGCCGCCGCTTTCTCCCGGCAAATCCGGCCCGCTTGCTTTCATTAGGCGAGCTGCTTTGCTGTTGGTCGCTAGCCGTCTCTTCCCCGCACGGTCCGCATCCCGACTGGAAAATGAGGAAGAGATTTTGCGGTCTTTGTACCGTTGCCGCTTGCCACGCCAGGAGGGCCGGCCACAGCCGGCCGATTCAGAATACCTGGTGGAACTTGCCGTTGTAAATTCATGGCGTAGGAGCGCGTGACCAGGCAGGCAAGTCGTTACTCACAAGGTAGATGTGACTGCGGAGTGAACGGACCTTTGGGCCACGACGAGAGTTTCGGTGCGCTCGGCAAGCTTTCGGGAACCAACTCCCCGTTCCGCTCCGAGCAGAAACGGCACAATGCGACCGGGCGTTTTCCCTCAGCTGTCACGCTGGGTGTAGATGGCCTCGAGCGCCGCGACCGTTTTCTCGATCGACAGCTCCTCGGCGACCGTCGCGCAGCCGTCGCGCAGCCGGTCACGCAGTTCGTGATCATGCACGAGCGCTCGCAATGCTGAGGCAACCGCCTCGGGCTCGCGCGGGATCACGAGTCCGGCGCGGCCGTCGACGAGCGAATGGATGCCGCAACGACTTGTCACTACCACGGGGACGCCACACGCGACCGCTTCGGCCGCGGCATTGGCAAAATTTTCGTAGGAAGAAGGCAGCGCGAAGATGTCCGCGTCGGCCAGGGCCGCTTTTTTCTCTTCCCCATAGAGTGCGCCGGTGAACCGGACGCGCTCTGTAACTGCGCATTGGCCGGCGACGGACCGTAGATGGTCCAGATAGCCTTTCACACCCTCGGGTCCGGCGATTACCAGCGTGCCCGTCCGGGGCAGCGCGCGGGCAAAGCCCTCGATCAACACGTCGGCGCCCTTTCGCGGGATCAACCGGCTGAGAAACAACACCAGTGGTTCGCCCGAGGGAATTTGCCAGTGCTTGCGAAAGGCGCCAGGGGCAGGCAGGGTCCGGTACTCGGCCAGATCGATGGGGTTGTAGCGCAAGCGGATGCGCTCGGGGGGCACACCTCCCTCGAGCAGGTCCTCTCGCTCGAGTTCGGAAGTGACAATGATCTGCCAGGCGTGGCCAATCATCCGGCGGCCGAAAAGGCGGTGCCAGAGCCGTTTCAGGGCGAGGCTGCGGTCGATCGGGCGGTACATGCCGATTGGCTCGACCAGATAAGCGAGCTGGCGGCGCGCTGCCAGCCAGGCGACGGCTGGCCCCGTCACGTCGTAGAGGCCGTAGATGTGCACGAGATCGAATTCGCCAAGACGCGCGCGACAAAAGGAAAGCAGCCGGGGATTGACCGTCAGCGCCCGGAAGGAGAATGCGGTCGGCAGATAGATGGTTTCGACGTTGCCATCGACCGACCGCCGTCCCCATTCGCATTTTTCGCCGAGGTCGGCGCGGCGGCTGCGTCCGAGGTCGGCCGTCAGCACAGTGACGGCATGGCCGCGCGTTGCCAGGCCCTGCGCCAAGGCGCGCACCTTCACCGTCGGCCCTCCGCGGTCGAGGAACGGAAAATAGGACTGCGTGATTTTCAAGATCCGCATGCGTGTTCGAACTGCCTCAACGCTGTCCTTCACTACCGGTCCCGAGGAGCGCCACAAGGCCACGGCGGAAGTTCTCCAAGCGGTATTGCGTCTCGGTTTTCCGGCGGCCGGCTTCGCCCATCCGCCGGCGCAGGCCCTCGTCCGCCAGCAGACTCTCCAGCCGCGTTTCGAGGGCCGCGACATCGTTATAGCTCACGAGGAAACCGGTCTCTCCCTCTGATACGACCTCCGGTGCGCCGCCGCAGGCGGCCGCCACCACGGGTTTGCCAACCGCCATCGCTTCCAGGTAAACGATGCCAAAACCCTCTTGCCGGCTGGGCATAACGAACACGTCAGCCGCTTCGTAATAGGCTCGCAGCGATCCCGTCTCCCGTGCTCCGGTGAAGACCACGCGCTCGGCCACGCCACATTCGGCGGCCAAACGCTCAAGCGCGGGCCGAGCGTCGCCGTCGCCGACGACCACGTAGTAAAGACTGGTGAAAAAGTTCACCAGTCGTGGCATCGCGCGAATCACCGTATCCACGCCTTTGCCCGGCTCGGAGGCCAGCAGGCGGGCTACCGTCAGAATCAAGCGGCTGCCCGAAGGCACCGGCAATCGTAGCGGAGACAGCTCCGACGCCAAATAACCAGGGTCGAGAGCCGGATGCAAAACCGCAACTTTCCGGGGATCGGCCCCCTGAACCTGCTCGACGGCCTGCGCCGTGTGGCGGCTTACCGCGACTATCCCGTTTGCGCGCCGAAGCGCCGCTCGCCGGGCGAGCGGGAGCGGTTGCCACACTTCCATCCCGTGCACCACGACCCAGTATCGCAGGCGGCGCTGGAGCCCACGCATCCAAAGCACCGGCGGACCCAGATTCACATGGCTCGCGAGAACGAGCTCCGTGTGGGGCGCCAGCCGGCTCAGTCGGGCCAACAGGAGGCCTTTGTTCCGTGCGAAGCCGGTGAAGCCATACTCCCTCCCATCGAGGGCAAACACACCTTCGCCCGCCGGATCGTTCAGGCCAATCAGCCGGCAGTCGCAGCCCTGCCGCCGGGCCAGTTCCTCAAGCACAGCGGCAGCGTGGCGGCTCACCTGCTGAATGCCGCCAACGGCAGTCAGTTCGGGGAAAAGACCCAGAAGCGTGCCGGACATTAGCGGATGTGCCCCTGCGTAAAGGAAAACGACCGGCTCGCGCCATTAGTGCCCAAAGCCGGAGATGACGGCGACGGTTCAACCGGCAAGCGGTTTTTACCACGTGGAAGACGGCCGTGCCAAGCGGTGGGATTTGAGCGGTGCAACAGAGCCAGCATGCGAGCCTCAAGCAGAGGAATGCTTCTCTACTCTTCGGCGGGCTGCGGCGACCGCCTCGGCCATACGGTCCACGTAGAGATAGGGCGACCAGGAAGCGATTCTTTCACGGACTGCTTCACTCATCCGAGTGCGGCGTTCCGGGTCGCCGAGTAGGCAGAGCAACACGGCGGCCAGCTTTTCCACGTCGCCGGCCGGAAAGACAAAACCCGTTCGGCCGTCCTCGACCAGGTCGAAACGGGCGCCAACGTGGTCGCTGACCACCGGGACGCAGCCACAGAGCATGGCTTCATTGACGACGACCCCGAACGCCTCGTATTGCGACGCCAAAACGAGCACGTCGGCCGCACGATAGACTTCCGGCAGCACCGATTGATTGACAAATCCCAGCAGTTTCACGCGGTCGCCCACGCCGAGTGTGGCGATTTCTCTTTCCAGTTCCCCCCGCAGCGGGCCCTCCCCGACGAACAGGAGGTAAGAGCCTTTCACGTTCGCACGGACAAAGGCCCGCAAGGGGTCGAGCGGCCGCTTCCACGGCTGCAGTTTTGCCGAGCAAACTACGATAAGTGCGTCGGCGGGAATGCCCCAGCGGGCACGCACCGCCGCACGATCGACGCGCGCCGCGGCCTGCGTCCAGCGGTCGTTGTCGACGATATAGGGCGTGAGCGCAATGCGGTCCTCGGGAATGCGCAGCTTGCGCATCAGTTCGACCCCGCCCGAGGAAAGCACAGTCACTACGTCCGCCAGGCGAAACAGCCTCGGCCAGAGCCAGCGCTTCACGATCGGTTTCCACCATCTGGCTTTCAGGGAAGCAAGATTGTGCGAGTCCGTGCCGAAGAGAATCGCCGTTCCGCTTGTCTTTGCCGCCGCGACGGTGATCCAGAACGTCGCATAGACGTAGCCGGTGTAGATCACGACGGCGTCGAACTTCCCATCCCGCACCAGTTTCCAAACTCCCGGGTTCAGCAAGCCCCAAAACCGCCCCGGTCCCGGCCGTCGAGAAAGGTTGCGCAATTCGATCCAGGGATAGCCGTCCAGTAGCGGGATGTCCCAGGCGATTTCCCGTCCAAACTCCCGGTCGTATCCTCCTTTTGCTCCGTGCATGCTGCAGAAGGCTACCTGGATTTCCAGGCGTGGGTCCCGGTCCATCAGCCGGAAGAAGGGCGCGCCGTATTGGATCGGATGGGAAGAGATGAATAGCACGCGATGTTTGCGTTCAGTCATTGGCCAGTGCTCGTACGAAGAGCCGCTCGATTGCCTCCGCGTTGGCTTCCCAGGAAAATTTTCTGGCCGTTTCGGCGGCCTTGCTTCCCAGGCGGTTGCGGAGAGTGACATCGGTGGCCAGCTGGCGAATCATGGCCGACAGAGCGGTCTTGTCCCGAGGGTCGTGAAGGATTCGGCCGTTCACGGCGTCGGTCACCAGCTCGCTGGCACCCATGGCCGCTGAGGCGATCACCGGCAGGCCGCAAGCCATGGCTTCGAGCACAGGTAGTCCAAAGGGATCGTAAACCGAGGGAGCCGCATAAAGGTCGGCCGCCGCGAAAAACTCAATCACATCCGCGCTGACGTCCGCGAAGGAAAGTCGTTCGGCGATACCCAGGGCCGCAGCGCGCGACTCGTAGCTCTCCCGGGCATCGCGACCAACCACAAGGGCACGGACCGGCAGGTCTCGCGTTTCCGCCAGCGCTTCGATCAGGCAGTTCAGGCCCTTCTTGGCCCAATCGTTGCCAATCAACAACACCACAGCCTCTTCGGGACGGAAACCAAACCGATTGCGAGCCGCTTTCCTGCGCTCCCGACACTCGGCCGGGTCGAACCGAACGACGTCGACTCCGTAGTAGATCGCCGGGATTTGCTCGCCGGAACGAAATCCGCGCACGAGATCATTGGCCATCGTCCGGGAAATCGCGGCCAGGCACACGGTACGATCCGAATAGACTTTTTTCTCGAGTGCACGGAGCGTCTCGTAGTAGAGGCGGCGGTGTATCAGCCTCAGCCACGTCCATGGGCGCTCCGGCTGCAACCGCAGTTCCTCGCCCACTCGTGCGAGCTGCTCGGCGAAGAGGTGGTGTACGAGGATTACGTCGGCATCCAGGCAGTTGATTCCCGGCGAATAGATAAGATCGAAGGGGCGCCCGCCGCGCCGGCTTTCCTTCCACCGCCAAAAGTGGTTGGCGGCAAACCAGAACAGATATTTCACCAGATGGGGCCCCGGCATTTCCGGCACGCGGTGCCACGCTATTCCGCTGAGATTGGTGTCTTCTACGCGGGAACTGAACAGATGAATTTCGTAATCGCGTGCCAGCCACTCAATTTCCTCGGCCAGGCAGCGCTCGGTCCCATGGCGTTTGTCCACGAAGGGCGAGACGACGGCAATTCGAGCTTTTGCCACCCTTACTCTCCGGTCGCTTTGGTCCTCCGAGCCCATTGTTGTGGTCCACCAGACCTCGCACGACCGCTTAGCCTGCACACGTGCTCCCGGACTCCCCAGGCAAGTGGCGCTCCCGGCCGGGCTGCTTGAGGCAACCAGGGGAGGATTCTCGCGCCCCAAGCGAGGCAGCCGGATCATCAACCCGCACGGCCAACTCGCAAAGGCTCGGCTGGGCGCCCGATCGCTTCTATCGAAGGGCCGATCACCGCTCTTGCCGGGGCAATCAGTTCCGGCAAACGACAGAGGACGCCGACAAGCAACCACAGGTAGGCGTTGACGATGTAATCCTGATACGTCTGCTCGCCGGCCCAGGTGAAAGGCAACAGCACCCAAAAGGTGAACCAAAGCACCGACAACCCCAACGGATAGAGTGGCGTGTTCCTAATGCGCTTGGTCATGTCCCAGCAGACAACGACCACCGCGATCGCCAGCAGTGTCCACATGGCGAGACCGGGGATCCCCCACTCGGTGAGGATGTCTCCGAAGCCGTTTTCCACCGAACCGGTCTGCGGCTGACCGACCTTCAGCAATCTGCTGACATATTCCTCGCCCAACGAGGCGGTGCCCGTACCATAGCCCCATTCCCACCCAACGTTCTCAGTGGCGTCTTCGAACTGGTCCAGCGGGTAGCTCCCGGTCCGCTTGCCTAGCTGGTAATTGGCGCTGCTCGGGGAGAGCATTTCGTAGTAGTAGGTCCACCAGGCTCCGGCCAAGTTGGGATAGAGGACAACGAAAACGAGCAGGCCGGCCGCCAGGGCAAGCACGCTGCGGCGGAGGATCTTTCCCAATCGAGCACTGATCCACGGCTGGTTCCGCGCTTCCCACATCAAGCCGATGCCGATCCCCGCCACCGTAAGCACCCCTTAGACCAGCGCGCTCTTGGAGCCTGAGAGAAATATCGCTATCGCCAGCACGCCCAGGGCCAGATAAGCCAGCCTCGCCCGGCGTCGGCGGAAGATATTGTAGGCGACCACTCCGACGGTCAGCGTAAACATCAATTCCAGGTAGTTCGAGTAGCGACCCATGCTTACGAAGACCGACGGAGGGGCATTCAGTCCGTGCCGGAGGCCCGGCGCATAACGGACCAAGTGGCCGAGTGCAACGAACTGCGGCGCGAGATTCACCGGATTCAGGAACGTCTTCCATCCGAGCCCCTGGATAATGCCCACCAGGGCAACTCCAATGGCCAGCTTCAGATTGAAAGAGAGGAAGCGGTCGAGATCGTCCCGGTTGCGAATCAGCGCATAGCCGAGGAAGAGCAACGGAACGTAGTAGAAATCGATTTCCATCCCCATCAGGCCGTAAAAAACGCTGGGGGACCGGGGATTGAAGACCTGCACCAGCGCCACGAAAAACAGCGCCACCAGCGGAACCCAGAACCTTGGACGAAACAGCTTCTCCCGCCCGCGCGAGACAGCTATGAAGAACGTCGCGTAGATCACCGCCAGCATCGCGTCCTTGACGAAATAGATCATCATCGCGCCGCCGGCATATTTACGGATCAAATCTTCCAGGGTGAGCCAGAAGAGAAACAGCAGAATCCCCCACCGCCAACGCACCAGAATCGCCCCAACCACGGCAATCCCGACCAGCATGGCCAAGCGTGCTCCAAGCCCCTTGATCCCCTGACCGAGAACCCACTGGCCAATTTCGTAGGCCAGCAGGACCGAGCCCAGCAGGACCAGGAACCCGACCACCTTTGGACTCGCTGCAATGCCGCGAAATTGGCTGTTCATGAAATCAGATTCCCCGGTACATCCGAAGCCCCGCCAGGAAGCTTGTTCCTCCGTGCCTACCGCTCTGGCCATGCCCGCTACCGGCCGCACAGAGTGGGCCGCCGTGGTACGGCTCGCAGGAGGCGACCCTGCAGTTGTGAAAACGGAGTCCCATTAGTGTACCGCGGCAGGCAGATTGGCGGGGAATCGTGAAACAGCTGAAGGTCGGAACGGTCAACGCCATCCTTGCCGACACAGTCGTTCGCGTTTCGATCATCCAGTGAAAGTGGCCGTCAGCGCCAGCCACGGTGCGATGAGCTCCCGAACCTACGGCAGCCCTAACGATCGCCGCTTAGGGACCGGTCCCGTTTGGCGGCCGATGGCCGGCTCTTGCGTCAAGGCCCCCCGCGCGATTCGTACACCGAGACGCTATGGAACATGGCGCCCTCTAACGGCAATATCCTCTCCCGTCGAAACCCGAGCGTGAGGCTATTTTTGAGGGCGGCGTTTTCCTGCAGCTGGTCACTCCAGAAGACCCAGATCCGAGGCTTCGGCCGTTCCTGCGTGGTGGCTGAAGCCAAGCGCAAGGCCAAACGCTTGGCCTCGACATCGAGTTTCTTGGGGTTGCGGTAAGCCCAGTCCCAGCCGGGGTGTCGTTCGATCGAGGCGGGGAAGGTGACCAAGTGGAACCGCTCAAGGCATCCGAGCCGACCGAGGTAATACTGCATGCCGGTGCCGCTTAGGCTGGTGAGCAGGAGCCAGTCACCCGGCGAGGCCGTGCGGCAGACCACTTCAGCCGCCGTCCGCTCGCCACCTGCGCGAAAGATCGGCTTCAACCGGTCCCCCAACCAAGTCAAGTCCGGTTTCTGGCCCGCTACTTGCAGTGCGGCTACCGTTCCATAGCCGGCAACTATGAGGCAGCACCAAGCCGCTAACCAGCGGCGCGAGGCCAGGTCCGAAAGCGCCCAACCAAGTCCAGCCGCGATCGCCGGAAGCGCGATGATGGTGTACCGATCGGGGTAGTAGATTGGGTATATTAGTGAGACGAGCAGCGGCACTCCGATGCTCACCGCTGCGGTAATCACCAAAGTCGCGTACTCGGGTTTCCGGAACAGCTTGATCGCGCGGCGCAACCCCGCTGGCCGCGCCACCACCAGCAGTAAACAGATCGCCCAGAAGGCCGCGCCGACTCGATGGCCGACGTAAAATTGCGTCAGCGCGCTGCTCGCCAAGGCAAAGCTCATGTGCTGCATCCAGGACGTGCCTCCGGTGCGCACCTGCTTGAGCAAGATAGGTCCCCACAGCGCCGCGAACACGGCTACCGATGCAATCTGGTTGGCCGCCACGCGCCACCAGCGCCTGTGCGGGAGCAGGATCGCACAAGCAAGCGCCTGCGCCGGGAGAAGGAAAAAGAACCAGACGTGCGTAAGCGCGCCGACGACGTTGGCAGCAAAGTAGCCCCACTCGGCCGCTTTCGAGCGCTCTGGCAGGATAAAGGCTTCCAGGAAGGACAACGTCGAAAAAGCGGCCAGCAGGCCAAGCAGCGCATAGGGCCTTGCGAGCATCGATTGGTAGACAGCTTCGCTGCTCGCTGCATAGAAAAACGTGGCAAAAAGTGCCGCCCGGCCATTCCCCGACGCCCGGCGCGCAATTCTTGAAGTCAGCCAAACCGCCAACAAAAAGCACGGTACCGACGGAAATCGTAAGGCCGCTTCCGAATCACCTGCCCACTTTATCCAGAAATGCAGGATAAGGAAATAGAACGGCTGATTAGTGTCGTGCGCAAGCATGCGGAGAATATCGCCGACGCTGTGTCGGACCAGTAGGACGCCATAGGCTTCGTCTACGTGGAGCGGCCAGGTAAAACAGGAGGCAACCAGAACCGCGAGCGGGATCGCCAAGGCCACTAACAACCAAGGTTCCCACCGGGCAATCTTCTTCGAGCTGCTTTCCTCCCCGTTCTCCATAGCGGTCTCCGTTCAGCTCCCCCGCGGGCCGGCGGGTCCCATCAACATCGCTGGGAGGAGGCCCGGTTGAGCCGGCATCGCGGCGGGATCCCCCCACGCTTCCGTTCCGAATCCCGACGTCCCCGGCAAGGCAGTCCCCTCGTGACTCGGATAGGGACTGCCTGCAACGGCGGCCAGCGCGCGCCGGAAAACGCGTGTGGCGCTGTCTCTCGCCGGTGTAGTACCCGCAGATTCTAAAACGACGAGACCGGTGCGAAAAGGCTGGTCGCTGTGTTCGAACGGAGATGAAAAGCTGATCTCCTCCGTTTCCTGCCACATTTAACCGGAGGGCCAACACGTGAAGGGCAATGCGGGCTTACGAAAATGGCAGCCCGAACCCTGCTGCTGAGGCTCGGACTGCCTTGGTGCAGCAGCCGCCGGCCGGAGCCGGCGGCCGGGTCGTTTCAGTTGGTCACGGGCGAGCAGACCCAGGCGACGACATCCGAGCCCGTCCCGGTGATGAAAACCCCGGTAGTGCTGCTGGTTACCTTCACGGCGGCGGCGGTGCTCGTGTCGCTTGCCGTGCAGACGGGAGCCGCGCTATAGGGCGTCGCAAAGGTGTGCGATCCGGATCCGCCGGACAGCGTGATCGTCCCTGCACTCACCCCGTTCGCTCCAGACAAGGCAATCGTCCCGCTGACGTTGGGAAAGACGTAGGTGCGGTTGGCCGTCAGGCCAGTGTGGTCGAGCGTGGCGAAGTAGTTGTCGCCCGAACCGCCGAAGGCAAACGGGTGGCCTCGCAGCGTGGCCTCGACCGGGGGGTTAAGCGAGTCGGGATACGGCACCAGATTGAGCGCCATAAGCGCGGCCTCACTGTCGGTAATCGTCCCGGCGGGAACGTACATCACGACAGGGGCGTAATAGCTGACCGAGGAATTTGCCGGTGCGTACAGATCGAGCGTCGTGCTGCAACTCGTGCCGCTGTTGGTGACCTTTAGGGCATCGCTGTAAAACTCCCACTCGCCACCGATGCTGCTGGGATTGCTCGTTTCCGTCGCGGGCAGCACACTGGTGCTGTTCAGCGTCACGCCGCCAGAACAGCCAATCGGCTGCAAATATGAGGAATTGGAGGCATTGTACCAAAAGCCGAAGATGACGTAGCCACCGGGCGAGGCGTTGAAGCCGGACGAACCCAGCTGTGTACCAGCCGTGTAGGAATTGGAATTTGTCAGCTTGCCCGCGTCCATGCTGCCGTCCGGCGCCAGCACGTTTGTTTCGGTAACGCCGCCATTCATTCCCCAGCTCGCCGGGTTCTGGTGAACGAGGTTCGGCTCAATCGCGGAAGTGGGCGCAAAAGCACGCCTTCCCGCCGCAGTTTTCCAATACTGGGACGTGCCGAAAGGACCAACTTGCCCCTCCACGAGTGGCAATTCCGTCATGTTCTGAAAGTTATTCGAGTAGGAACTGAGCAGCGTCATCGGGCCGATTGCATTCACACCCTCCCCGGCCAGGTCCGAGGCGATAATCTGATCGGAACCCACCGTTCCATCTACCTGTACAGCCGGTGTGGGATTGGTGACCGCGTCGGCAACCCCCACATCGTCCAGCCGGGCGGTGCCAGTGCCGGAGATCGAGCCGCCCGAGTTCGCCGGAAACCAGACGGCGCCCTTGCCGTCCTGCTGGTTTTCGGTCAGGAATCCGTTCACGACGAGGCCGTTTGTCCAGCTCGTTGTGCCATTGGTGTAGAACTTGATGTCGCCGTACTGGCCGATGCTCTGCGTGATGTAGATCAGGTCCGAGTTCGGATTCCCCGTGCCCGGATTCACCACGAAGGCTTCCGTCGCATCCGCGCCGTTACGGGTCACACCCGAGTTCTGATTTGCATAGAAGACGCAGTGCCGGAAGTACAGTTCAAAGGAAGCGGAGCCGATGAGCACGCCGGGTCCGTCTGTCGTGTTCGCGCTGCTGGCAACAAAAGCATCGCTGTCAAACGTAATGCTGGTGGCGTTCTCCAGGTCGGCTCCCACGGAACCTTGAAAATACAAGTTCGTGAATTTCAGAGATAGGTTGTTCGTGTTGATCCACAGGGCCGGTTCCGTCGCGCTGCCGCAATTGAGCACAACCTGCGGACTAGGGGATGCGGCTGCCCAGCCGGTCGTGCCCACACCGATGATGTTCAGTGGTTTCCCGGAGATATCCAACCAACCACTGCCCGGCGACGATATGCCGCCGCCATATAGCCACAACCCCTGCCCGCTGAGTGGGCCACCGCAGGCCGCGTTAGCCGCCACGTAGATTGTGGCCCCGGTGGTAAGCGCGGAGATCGCGCCGTACAGCGTCTTCTTCGCCGAGCCCCAGGACAACCCGTTCGCTGAGTCGTTGCCGTTCGGCGAAACATACATCACGGCGTCATCGGCTTTCGGTTCGGTCGCCACCGGGCGTCCGTTGACCGTCAGGCTCCCGGTCAAATTCAGCGTGCCGGCGGTGATCGAGGAAATCGATGCGTTTGCCATCGAGCAATTCGACGGATCGCACGGAAGAAAAACGTTCATCGTCCGCGTGGTGACGCCTGCGCCGTAGATCTGCACCACATAATGGCCGGGCGCCGCCCAGAAGCCGTAGTTGCCGAGCGAATCCGCTTTGAAGGGGTTCGCCATCGGTTGTGTCAACGCCTCATCCGAATAGACCGTGGCCAGCGGCGAGCACGGAGATGTACTTGTCGTGGCCCCGGCCGCGCAGACGGCGACCGTTGCCGAAGCCACCGGTCCTCCGCGAGGTCCCAGCACGATATTGTCATAGCGCACTCCCTGTGCCTGCAGAGCGATTGACGCACCCAGCAAAATTCCCAGGCATGCGACCGCTAGACCGCTGTAGCGTCTCGCCCGTTCACCCATCCCGGTCGTGGTCCGTCCCTCCCGAATGTCGTTTGCCGTCACACTCCCTCCTCATCTCTTTCCCGATCGTCGTCTCGCCACGATGCCGGCCCGAATGGGGCCCGGTGGCGGCTGCAGGACTCGCCTGCACACACAGTCTTGGCTTTTGAAAGAGGCTCCTGCAAGAGCAGGTTATACGTAAACAGCACCGCAGATGGGCGAGTTCGCCGGCCTAACGGCGGCCAGGAAGCATCGCAGAAAGATGAAAATGGTGGCTCGGGCGGCGCGTCGAGACGGGCGGCGTGGGCCGGGGCGCGAGCGGTGCCGACGCGTTCGCATCGGAGCAGGCAAGTTTGGGGGCGCGCCGAGAGGGCGGTGACGTGAAATCGCTTGGTTTTATGCGGGTTTTGGGCTGTGACGGAACCGCTTGACAGAAACGCTTTGGTTCCGTAGTATGGGGAATTGCCTGTACGTCCTCCTGCTGGCCAGGGGGCCAGTTCTTTGACAATCGGATGAAACGTATCAGAACCCGTTCGGTTCAATGAGCCGAGCGACCGTCTATTTTCCTCAGCCTGAGCCCCGGCTTGCCGGTCTGGCTTGGGAATTGAGGATCCAGGTTTCAAACGAGAGTTTGATCCTGGCTCAGAGTGAACGCTGGCGGCGTGCCTAACACATGCAAGTCGAACGCGCGGCCGTAGCAATACGGCTGGCGCGTGGCGAACGGGTGAGTAACACGTGGGCAACCTTCCCCCGGATGTGGAATAACCCGCCGAAAGGCGGGCTAATACCGCATAACATCCCGGTGACACAAGTCGCCGGGATCAAAGTCGCAAGACGTCTGGGGAGGGGCCCGCGGCCGATCAGCTCGTTGGTGAGGTAACGGCTCACCAAGGCTGCGACCGGTAGCTGGCCTGAGAGGGTGGCCGGCCACACTGGAACTGCGACACGGTCCAGACTCCTACGGGAGGCAGCAGTGGGGAATCTTGCGCAATGGGCGAAAGCCTGACGCAGCGACGCCGCGTGGGGGATGAAGCCTTTCGGGGTGTAAACCCCTTTTAGCCCGGACGAAATCCCGGCAACGGGATTGACGGTACGGGCAGAAAAAGCCCCGGCTAACTACGTGCCAGCAGCCGCGGTAAAACGTAGGGGGCCAGCGTTGCTCGGAATGACTGGGCGTAAAGGGTCCGTAGGCGGTGTGGCAAGTCGGAAGTGAAATCCCGGGGCTTAACTCCGGGGCTGCTTCCGAAACTGCCACGCTGGAGTGCGGGAGAGGGGAGTGGAATTGCCGGTGTAGCGGTGAAATGCGTAGATATCGGCAGGAACACCGGAGGCGAAGGCGGCTCCCTGGACCGCAACTGACGCTGAGGGACGAAAGCTGGGGGAGCAAACAGGATTAGATACCCTGGTAGTCCCAGCCCTAAACCATCGGAACTAGGCGTGGGCTCCGTTCGGAGTCCGTGCCGTAGCTAACGCGTTAAGTTCCGCGCCTGGGGAGTACGGCCGCAAGGTTGAAACTCAAAGGAATTGACGGGGGCCCGCACAAGCGGTGGAACATGTGGTTTAATTCGACGCAACGCGAAGAACCTTACCCGGGCTTGAAGTGCCGGCGACCATCCTGAGAAATCAGGACTTCTCGCAAGGGACGCCGGTAGAGGTGCTGCATGGCTGTCGTCAGCTCGTGCCGTGAGGTGTTGGGTTAAGTCCCGCAACGAGCGCAACCCCTGTCCCTAGTTGCCAGCGGTTCGGCCGGGCACTCTAGGGGGACCGCTCCGGATAACGGAGAGGAAGGTGGGGATGAGGTCAAGTCAGCATGGCCTTTATGTCCGGGGCCACACACGTGTTACAATGCGCGCCATAGAGCGTTGCCAACCCGCGAGGGGGAGCCAATCGCAAAAAAGCGCGCTCAGTTCGGATTGCAGTCTGCAACTCGACTGCATGAAGCCGGAATCGCTAGTAATGGCGTATCAGAACGACGCCGTGAATACGTTCCCGGGCCTTGTACACACCGCCCGTCACATCACGAAAGGGGGCTGTACTAGAAGTCGCCGAGCCAACCCGCAAGGGAGGCAGGCGCCCAAGGTGTGGTCCCTGATTGGGGTGAAGTCGTAACAAGGTAGCCGTAGGAGAACCTGCGGCTGGATCACCTCCTTTCTAATGGAATCGCAGCGTCCCTGCCCGACGGTAGGCAGGAAAGCGCTGCAGCCCGGCTCATTTTCCAACGGGTTCTGATAGGTCTCATCCGGTCGTCAAAGGACACGCAGGTTTTGCCCGTTCGCTTTGCGGACGGGCTTTTTTGTTGCCTGCCCGTGCCGCGGCGGCTTCCAGGTCAGTGCCGAGGTTCGTTCCGGACGGTATTTGGTGACAATTCCTAGGTTGTTTTCAGGCCGTGGGCTCGTCTTTGTGACGGGATCGGGACACCGGCCGTCTTGTGTCGGGCCAGGGCGGCGATCGTTTGGCGCCACGGTTGGGCCAAGCAGGGACAAATCCATGCGCTTCGGGCTTCGCCTACAAGGTCACGCGGCGCAGCCGCAGCGCGTTGCTGATGACCGAGACTGAGCTGAAGCTCATTGCCGCCGCCGCGATCATCGGGCTGAGCAACAATCCGATAAAGGGATAGAGGACGCCGGCCGCAATCGGAACACCCAGGCTGTTATAAACGAAGGCGAAGAACAGGTTCTGCTTGATGTTCTTCATCGTCGCGCGACTCAGGCGGGTCGCCCGAACGATGCCGCGCAGGTCTCCCTTCACCAGCGTGATGTCGGCGCTCTGCATCGCCACGTCGGTACCTGTGCCCATTGCGATGCCGACCTGGGCCTGTGCCAGCGCCGGCGCGTCGTTGATTCCGTCGCCGGCCATGGCGACAAAGCGGCCTTCACTTTGCAGCTTCTTCACCACGCCAGCCTTGTCTTGCGGAAGCACCTCGGCCACAACGTCGTCAATGCCGAGGGTTTTGGCCACTGCCTCGGCCGTGGCGCGGCTGTCGCCGGTGAGCATCACGACGCGAATCCCTTCCCGATGCAGGCGCTCGATCGCTTCCTGGGACGTCTGCTTGATTGGGTCAGAAACGCCCAGGATCCCCACGACTTTGCCACCCGCCACCACAAACATCGCTGTCTGGCCTGCGGCACGCATCTTTTCCGCGTTTTCGGCAAGCGGACCGGCGTCGATCCCCATCTCCTCGAGCAGCTTGGCGTTGCCCAAAGCGACCTCTGTACTGTCGATCCGGGCCTTCACTCCCCGGCCCGTGAGAGAAACGAAGTTCTGAGCCGCGGCGAGCGAAATGCCGCGCTCTTCGGCCCCGGCGACTATAGCCGATGCCAACGGATGCTCGCTGCCCCGCTCCAGGCTGGCGGCGAGAAAGATCAGGCGCTTCTCCTCAAAGCCGGGTTCCGGCTCGATGGCCACCAATTTCGGCTTGCCTTCCGTCAGCGTCCCCGTCTTGTCCACCACCAGGGTATCCACCTGCCGCATGTGCTCGATCGCTTCGGCGTTCTTGAACAGGACGCCCATCGTGGCGCCCCGCCCCGAAGCCACCATGACGGCAATCGGCGTCGCCAGCCCCAGGGCGCACGGGCAGGCGATGATCAGAACAGCGACGGCATTGATGATGGCATGCGCCATGCGAGGACTGGGACCCCAGACTGCCCAGGAGGCAAACGTGATGATCGACACTGTTACCACGATGGGAACGAAATAGCCGGCCACTACATCGGCAAGCTTTTGAATTGGTGCGCGGCTCCGCTGGGCTTCGCTCACCATGCGCACGATCTGCGAAAGTAGCGTATCGGATCCAACACGATCCGCGCGCATGACGAAGGAACCCGTGCCGTTCACCGTGGCTCCGGTGACGCGATCGTTGGCCTGTTTTTCGACCGGAATGGGTTCGCCGGTGATCATCGATTCATCGATGCTGCTCTTCCCTTCGAGGACCACTCCATCTACCGGAACCTTTTCGCCTGGCCGAACCCGCAACCGGTCGCCCGGTTGAACGCGTTCGAGCGGCACGTCGAGCTCGGTGCCGTCTTCCTGCAGCAGGCGTGCGGTTTTGGGTGCCAGGCCGAGCAACGCGCGAATCGCGGCGCCGGTACGGCTCCTGGCTCTCAGTTCCAGCACCTGGCCCAGTAGAACCAGCGCGGTGATCGCCGCAGCCGCCTCAAAATAGGTCGACACTTCACCGCCCGATCCCCGGAAGGCCGCGGGAAAAATGCCAGGAAAAATCGTGGCGATCAGGCTGTAGCCGTAGGACACGACGATGCCGAGGCCGATCAGCGTGAACATATTCAGGCTGCGGTTCAAAATCGACTTCCAGCCCCGCACGAAAAACGGCCAGCCGGCCCACAGCACCACCGGCGTCGCCAGGATCAGCTCGAACCAAGTCCAGAATTTCACCGAAGCCCAGTTGGTCAGCGGACGACCGGGCATCGATTCGCTCATCGCGGCAATAATGAGCGGGACCGTCAGCGCCACGCTGAACCAGAACCGGCGCTTCATGTCTTTCAGTTCCGGGTTCTCTTCCTCCTCGGCCATTACGGTCATCGGCTCAAGCGCCATACCGCATTTCGGGCATGCTCCCGGCTCGTCCTGAATGACCTCCGGATGCATCGGGCAGGTATATCGCGTCTTCTGCTCGGGAAGGAAGCTGATTGGCTCCAGCGCCATGCCGCACTTCGGGCAAGGCTCCTGTTTCTTCGTCTTCACCTCGGGATGCATCGGGCAGGTGTAGCCGGCTTCCGCCGGCCCCGCATGGACATGGACTGAGGACTCCGCCGCGGGAGTGCCGGCCTGCTTGTTCAGAAACTTCTCAGGATTGGCCGCGAATTTCGTTCGGCAGCCAACGTTGCAGAAGTAGTAGGTTTTGCCGCCGTGCTCGTACGAGCCGGCCGCTTTCTCCGGTTGCACCGTCATCCCGCACACCGGATCGATAACCTCGCTCGGCTGCGATCCGCTTTGCTTCGCCAGATACTTTTCCGGATCTGCCGCGAATTTCGTGCGGCAGCCAACATTGCAGAAATAGTAGGTTTTGCCGCCGTACTCGTACGAGCCGGCCGCTTTCTCCGGTTGCACCGTCATCCCGCACACCGGATCCAAAGTTTCGTCCGGCCCTGCAGCAGGCAGCGTGGCTTGTTCGTGTTCCTTCATCTCGGCACCCTTTCGGCAACAGCACACCGCTCCGGCGCTCAACGCGAGTAGCGGTAGATCAGGTCGAGCAGCTCGTCGTAGGTGGCAGTTGCGTCGCGACCCGATCCCTGGTGAATCGCTTCGGTAACGCAATGTTCCAGGTGATTCCGCATCAGGCCGCGCGCGACGGCACGCAGGGCCTGCTCGACCGAGGCGATTTGTACGAGGATATCGGGGCAGTAGCGGTCTTCGGCCACCATACGCTCGATTCCGCGGATCTGGCCCTCGATCCGCCGGAGGCGGTTGCTGTTGGCAGCCTTGATGCGCGGATCGACTCCGGCGGCTTTTCGCCGGGTCCGGACGGCGCATCCACAGGCAACGCGGCTGCTTGCTCGGGTTTTCATATACCCCCTAGGGGTATATTTTCACTCTTGAGTCTCTCTCCGTCAAGCGCCAGGCCTTTTCGTGCCGGTGACGGTGCCGGCCTCGGCGGTGCGCCCGGTGGCGAGGCATCAGGTGCCGCAAGTGCCGATTCAGCCGCCCGCCAGCGCTCCGCCGGCATTGACCACATACCGAGCGCCTCGCTATCATGGCTATCTGCCTTCGGGCCTGTAGCTCAGTTGGTTAGAGCGCACCCCTGATAAGGGTGAGGTCGACTGTTCGAATCAGTCCAGGCCCACCAAATCCTGCCTTTGGGGAATTGGCGCGGGCGCCCGGGCGTTTGCTGCGGGCGAATCGGTGGTGTCAGCGGCGAGGCGTGGGATCCCGAAAGAGCCGGCTGCCGCGCACGGGAAGGGCTTGTCTTCACTGTTTTACCACCTGTATCCGCGCAATCTCTTGTTGACCCGTGGCCGGGCCAAACTATAATACGCGCCGGTGCCGGAGTGGTTGTTTCGCGCGGCTTGCCGAGCCGAGAGGAAGCCTCACGCGTCGTGGAAGAGACCCGCGAAGCAATGCCCCACAACCTGCTTTGCACGACATCAGTTGCCAGATGGAACGCCGTGCGAGGCCAGTCTTCCCAGAGAGTTGCTGATGAAAAAACTCGTCTTACTCGTCATCTCCGTGCTGTTCGCAGTCGGGCTCGCCAGTTGCAGCGGCCGCCCGAGCCAAGCCTCGGGCCAAGCCCGGTACCAGCCATCCGCTCAGGAACTCGCTCGCTGGCAGCACGAGGCGAGCAACGTCACCATCATTCGCGATAAATGGGGTATCGCCCACGTCTTCGGCAAGACCGATGCCGATGCAGTCTTCGGTATGGAATACGCCCAGGCCCAGGATGATTATCGCCGTGTCGAAATGAACTATGTGGACGCTCTTGGCCTGCTGGCCGAAGGCGCAGGCAAATCCGCGATCTATCAGGACCTGCGCATGAGGCTGTATGTCGGTCCCACGCGACTCAAAGCCGAATACGACCGCAGCCCAGCCTGGCTCAAACAGTTGATGAACGCCTTCGCCGACGGCCTGAATTTCTACCTTTATAAGCATCCCAAGGTGAAGCCATTCGTTATCACGCATTACGAGCCGTGGATGGCACTCGCCTTCACCGAAGGAAGCATCGGAGGCGACATCTACAGCATCAACGCTCATCGTCTGGCCGCTTTTTATGGCCACGATCACGAGGCGTTGCCGGTGCAGAGCGCTGTGGCCGAATCCGGCCCGCCGCCCGAGCCCGCCGGCTCCAACGGCATTGCCATCGCCCCTTCCGACTCGCTTGATCATCATGCGCTGCTCTACATCAATCCCCACGTCTCGTTCTACTTCCGCGCCGAACTGCAGATGGCCAGCGATCAGGGCCTCGACGCCTACGGCGCCGCCACCTGGGGGCAGTTCTTCATCTATCAGGGTTTCAACCCCACCGCCGGCTGGATGCACACCTCAAGCGGCGTCGAAAACGTCGAAGAGTTTCTCGAGACGGTAAGCAAGAAGGACGGCCGCTACTACTACCTCTACGGCAAGCGCTGGTTCCCGGCGAAGACGCGCCAAGTCACCATAGACTACAAGACGTCCACCGGTATGGCCCGCAAGAGCTTCACCGCCTACTACACCCAGCACGGCCCGATCATCGGCCGCATCGGGGACAAGTGGGTGAGCTTCAACATGATGAACCGGCCTGTTCGCGCCCTTATCCAGGACTTCACCCGCATGAAGGCCAAAGACTACGCCGCTTTTCGCAAGACCATGCAACTTCATACAAACGCTTCCAACAACACCATCTTCGCCGATTCCGAGGGCCACATCGCTTATTGGCACTCCGATTGGATTCCCCGCCGCAGCGATGCCTTCAATTGGCTGAAGCCCGTTGACGGCAGCAACCCCGCCACCGCTTACCACGGCTTGCTGACGCTGGCCGAAACGCCGCACCTGCTCGACCCGCCCATCGGCTGGCTCTACAACTCGAACAATTGGCCCTGGTCGGCCGCCGGTCCCGACAGCCCCAAGCGCCAAGATTTCCCGAAATATGTCGACCGGGGCACAGAGGAAACCCCTCGCGGCTACCATGCCCTTCGCCTGCTTGAGCACCATCGAAACTGGACCGCCGCATCGCTCACCGCCGCTGGATTCGATAGCTATCTGCCCGCTTTCGCCAGGTTGATTCCCGTGTTGATCAAGGCCTACGACGCCACACCGGCCTCCGATCCGCTCAAGAAGAAGCTGGCTCGCCAGATCAGTGTTCTGCGCCAGTGGGACTACCGCTGGGGCATCAATTCCATAGCCACTTCGCTCGCTGTCTTCTGGGGCTCGCACATCTATCGCGTCCTCTCCCCCGCCGCGCACGTGGCCGGCATGTCCATCGAAGATTACGTCGCCGAACGTGCCACGCGGGCGCAGTTGCTCGACTCCCTTGCCTCCGCTTCCGATAAGCTCGCCGCCGATTTCGGCACCTGGCAAACACCATGGGGCAACATCAATCGCTTCCAACGCCTTGACGACAGCATCAACCATCCGCATTTCAGCGATTCCAAACCAAGCATTCCCGTGCCCTTTACCTCTTCGATCTGGGGTTCGCTGGCGGCTTTCGGCTCGCGCCCATATCCCAACACCAAGCGCTGGTATGGCACCTTCGGCAACAGCTTCGTCTGCGTCGTCGAGTTCGGTCCCCGCGTGCGCGCTTGGGCCGTCTCCACCGGCGGGGAGAGCGGCAATCCCGCTTCGCCGCACTTCGACGATCAGGCAGTGCGCTATGCTACCGGCAACCTGCGCCGCGTCTATTTCTACCGCTCGCAGCTCAAGGGCCGCATCGTCGAGCGCGCATACCACCCCGGCTCCTGAGCCGGTTTCGCGGTGATCAGAAAAGGAGGCCGGCTTCTACCACGCCCCGGAGTTGGGACCCGTTCATGCCCTGAATTCCAAAGGCATCTCCCGGCGTGTACGCCGCAGCGTCGACAAAGGATATTTCCGCCCGAAGGAAAAAATCCTGCTCTTGGAAGTTGGGCGTAACAGTAACGGACCATGCCCGGCTACGAGGAGGTTGACGGCCCTTCCTCCCACGTTTCCCGTGCTCGCGATATATTCCCACCGGCCGGCGAGCGACACGCGGCGGCTGAACCGGTAATTCGCCAGGAACGCGCCACCCCAAGTTGCCGCCCCTTGAGCGATGCTGACGTTCAGGTCTGTTGGTACGTCCGTGTATTGAAGGTACGGTTGGATGGTCCAACGGCCTTTCTGGTATGTGTAGATGATGTTGTAGATGCTGCCATTGTTCTGCACGGGTGTTGCGGGATTCCGAAATCCGGTCTGTCCCAGGTTTCCACCCGCATCGAACGAAAGCGTGTTGGCTGAGTCGAAAGAGTAGGCCAGTGAACCGCTCAGCCAACTGTAGCGATTTGAATAAAAGCCGTCATTCCAGCTAAAGGAGGCGCTGAGGTGCCCGAAGCGGTCATTCACCTGCACCCCGCGATTGATGGCGTTCTCCTGATTCCACAACAGGCCCCGCTCGATGTTCATGTTCTCGAAAGTGAATGTGTCCTCGGCGCCGATCATTGTCGGCAACGCACCGACCAGAATCGAGAGATTCTTCCTCGGCACGAGCTTCAGATAGGCCACCGGTACCGGCCCGTACAACTCGCTCAGCGTCCGGCCAGTTGAGAGGAACCGCGTGCCAAGGGCCGGCAAATTATAGGCCCCTGCCTGCAAGTAGAACTGCCACCAACCGCTCGTTTTCTGAATGAAGACCTGGCCGTTGCTCAGGTCCCAGTGGGTTGCATCGCCTCCGGCTGCCCAATTTCCTTGTGACATTCCAATCCCACTGACGACGCCGCCCAGCTCAAGCCGGCCCAAAGGTCCTGCCTCGATCGTGAGCGGCGCGGGCATCACGAGCGGCCCTGCCATGGCGGGAGCAGGGAGGGGTCGCGCGAGGATCGCCAGGGGCGCGCCTTCCAAAACTCCCAGGACGATCAACGCCATCAGAATGATGTCCGGCCGAATCTCTGGCCATCCCATGCTCTTCATCAGCTGCGTTTCGTTCCTCACGAACAGCTCCTGCCGCTTTGCGTTCTTTTCGTCCAGGGGTAAGGATTCGGAACCCTGACTACATGAGTTGGAAAACCACCGAGTACGGTTTCCAAGATCGGCTTCCAATCCCGTTCCTGTTCGACGGTAGCCAAAGCACGAAGTCGAGCCTGAGGCTGACTCCTCTGGCAACCGGCTTAAGTCTGCCGTTGAATTCATGAAGGGTGCATAAAGATCGGGAAAATACTTTCTGTCCGCCTTTATGCCTTCCTGATGCGCGCCTTCGGCCGGCAAGCCTTGAGGGGAGACGAAAAGCATAAGGGAGGGGCAAAAGGATGAGGTTCTCTACTTCATGAACAGTGCTGCGGGATCCGAAGTCGGATTCTGGCGCTCACTGCCGCCGCACTTATCCCTTCGATTTGGCTAGGCGATGAGTTTTCGAGCGATGCGGGACGCATGAAACCAGAGATGCAAAGACACCATCCCTGCCATCCTTCCGGCAATCGGCGACCGCTTCGGGCACGAGCCTTAGAGGGGCGGGACGAGCGCAATCACGTCGATCTCGACGCGTACGTCGCGCGGCAGCCGGGCAACTTCCACCGTCGAACGTGCCGGTGGATTGGCCGGAAAATAGCGGCCGTAGATCTCGTTCATTTTCCCGAAGTCTTCCATCGATTTCAGATAGACGGTCGTCTTCACCACATTCGCGAGCGAAGTGCCCGCCGCCTCGAGCACCGCCTTCAGGTTTTCCATGACGCGCTCGGTCTGCTGTATCACGCCGCCCTCCACGATGAATCCCGTGGCAGGATCAAACGCCACCTGGCCTGACACAAAGACGAAGCCGTTGGCACGGACCGCCTGGGAATAAGGGCCGATCGCTCTTGGCGCCCGCTCCGTTGAGATCACGTCTCTCACTTTGCCCTCCTCGAACTCGAGATCGAACCCTGCCCGTAAGCTCGTTGTGGTGCCGGCATCCCGTAGCGCCGCAGGAACGCGGCCGGAATCCCCGGTCGGTTAAGCCATTCGTTGAAGAAGTCGAACAAGTTGTGTCGTGCCTCCTGCTCGAGCGCGGAACGCAGGTCGTCAAGTCCTACCGTGCTGTCCCGCAGGCTGCGCACAAGATGCGCCAAACCGCTTCGCACGACGTTGGCGCCAAACCGGTCTTGCAATGCGACGAGGCAAAGTGCCGATTGGATGCCTGCCATTCGCCGCTGGGCCGATGGCGCTTGGACACCCAACTGCACCGGCGCAATCGGTTTCGTCTGCGAGCCCAACCGGTCATATTCGCCGATCCAGACCTTCACCTGCCTGGCCTGCGCTGCGCCGCCCTCCCTGCTTTCCTCTGCGACCAGGGTCATATATCGCTGGGCTCCGCCTCCCAAAATGCCCCTCGCGTCCGGTCCGGGTCTCACCGCCCAACCGAACCACGTGGCCGCCAGGGCTTGATCGGCCGGCAAAAAGAAACGTTCCGGCTGCCCGCAAAGCTCAGCCGGCGTGGTCGAGAACACGATCCCTTCGGGCACCGAGCCAAAGACGCCCGCTATTTGCCGGACTTGCGAACCCCCGCCAGCTGGCATTTCGATCACCGAAATCGGATGCGGGTGTTTCGAGAGGCGGCCGAAAGTGGATCGATACAGACGGGCGGTGGCCGCCAGATGATCGGCAAAGGTGCGGGCGCATCCCGCCCCGATTGGCTCAAGCGTCCAGAAAGAAACGGTTTGGTCGTCGGCGCTCATGCTCCATTCGTGGAATTTACCCACGGCAAGGAAAGGTGCCAGATCGCGTTCGCCGGTCACATACCGGTATTCGGTTTCCCTACCAGGACGGCCATGTTGTACCCCCTGGCTGCGCCCGCCCATCAAAGCGCTATACCCGGCGGGAAGCAAAAAGCTCACGCGCGTCCTTTCCGCACGTGCGTGGCCCCGGGCAAACAGATGGTGGGGAGGCTCAAAGGAGGCAAACCAGTCTTTGGCCTCCAGGATGAACTCGGACGAGGGCACCTGAATCGGGTATTCCAGGCGAAAATCGACGGTCTGGCGCTTCGGCAACAGCGGGCGGAGCGGTACATCTACTTGCGTCCGCCCGGCAACGGTTTTGCTGATCGCCACGACCGGCCGGCCCGCGACACTGGCCTCGACCCTAGCGCCGGCCGGAAAGCGTCGCGGCAAACGGATGCGCAGGGAGCCGAGTGGCCGGTCCCCCGCGTTGAGCACCACCGCTTTTGTGCGGATGCGCAGGCGCGTCGCTGCGGCGGGCTGATAATGAACGACGGCGTCCTCGTGGCGGAGGCGATAGCCGGGCCCGAGGGGTACGGCGCAGCCGGCGAGGGAAAGCGCCAGGAACACAAGCCCCAGCGGGGCAAGCCGGGCTCGATCGGTGCGCATCAACGCAGCCATTGTAGCGGAGCGCCGGCAGCGCGGTCCAAGCGAAAGCCGGCAGGATTGACGGTGTCCTGACGTACAGCGGCGGAAACGCGCTAGACGTTGTAGACGCGTTCCACGTCGAAAATTCCGGGAACGCGGCGGATCGCGGCCAGAATGCGATCGAGCTGCCGGTGATCGGCCAGATCCAGGAGGATCTCAATCCTGGCGCGCAAATCGTCGCTGGTGCTTTCGAGCGTGCGGATATTGGCCTCGGCCTCGCTGATCGCCGTGGTAATGGCGGCCAGGATGCCCGGCTTGTCCTCGCTGTAGACCCGCAGGCGAACCGAATAGATGCCCGTGGTTCTTGGCGCCCATTCGACCTGGGTACGTCGCTCGGTTTCGTAGAGCAGGTTCTGCACGTTGGGACAGTTGGCGTGGTGAACGGCCACACCGCGACCGCGGGTGATGTAGCCGACGATCTCGTCGCCGGGAATCGGGTTGCAGCAGGAAGCCCGATAGACGAGCACGTCGTCCTGCCCGCGCACCAGAATCGTCGCTTCGTGCATTCCGAGCATCCGCTTCACGGCCGAAGCGAGCCGGGGCGGTTCGGCAGGGCGCTTCTCGCCGAGCGTCTCGCCGGCGGCCTTGGCGAGCAGTTGGCGTGCGGCGAATTTGCCGTAGCCGACACCGGAATAGAGGTCGTCGATGCCCGCGCAGCCATACTCGCCCGCGATGCGCGCCATCTCGGCTTCGAGCTTCTTCAGGCTGACGCCATGCTCACGGGCTTCCTTCTCGAGCAACCGCCGGCCGACCTCGGTGGCGCGCTGGCTCTCCTGCAGGTTGATCCACTGCCGAATCTTGCTGCGGGCCCGGGAGGTGTGCACAAAGCTGAGCCAGTCGCGACTCGGCCCGTGCCCCTTCTGCGTGAGGATTTCGACGACGTCGCCATTAGCCAGTGGATGCCGCAGCGGAACGATTTGCGAATTGACTTTGGCGCCGACGCACTGATGGCCGACCTCGGTGTGGATGGCATAGGCAAAGTCCACCGGCGTGGCGCCGCGCGGCAGCACAATCACGTGGCCTTTGGGCGTGAAGGTGTAGACCTCTTCGGGATATAGGTCGACACGCAGCGTCGAAAGAAACTCGCTGGGCTCCTCCATCTCCTGCACCCATTCGATCAGCTGCCGCAACCAGGCGATCCTCTGGTCGTCCCGTTCGGAAATCGAACCAACGCCCTCCTTGTAGCGCCAATGGGCGCAGACACCGTCTTCGGCGATCCGGTGCATCTCCTGCGTGCGGATCTGTACCTCGAACGGCTGGCCGCCCCGGATCACTGTCGTGTGCAGCGACTGGTAGAGGTTGGGCCGAGGCATCGCGATGTAGTCCTTGAAGCGGCCGGGAACCGGCGGCCAGATCTGATGGATCACGCCAAGCGCGGCGTAGCAGTTCCGCACCGTGTCGGTGATCACGCGCACTGCCAGCAGGTCGTAGATCTGGTCTAGCGTGCGCTGCTGGCGCTGGATTTTCTGATGGATCGAATAGAGCAGCTTGATCCGGCCTTCGACCTCGGCGGGAATGCTGTTTTCCACCAGCTTCTTGCGAATCTGGTCCTGCACCTCACCCAGGAACTTCTCGTGGAACTTCCGCTTCGATTCGACGCGTTTTCGCAGATCCAGAAAGGCTTCCGGCTCCAGATAGCTGAAGGCCAGGTCTTCCAGCTCCCCGCGCATCGTCCCCATGCCCAGCCGGTGGGCGATCGGCGCGTAGATGCCAAGCGTTTCGCGGGCGATCCGCTGCTGCCGGTCAGTTGGCAGGTAGTCAAGCGTCTGCATATTGTGCAACCGGTCGGCCAGCTTGATCAGCACGACGCGAACGTCGTTGACCATCGCCAGCAGCATCTTTCGTACGTTTTCCGCCTGGCGCGCCTCCGGTGCCAGCAGATCGAGCCGGCTGATCTTCGTCGCGCCCTCCACTAGCCGGGCGACCTCCTTGCCGAACAGCTCTGTGATCTGCGAGAGGGGGATCTTGGTGTCTTCGACGACGTCATGCAGCAGAGCTGCCGAGAGCGTGGCCACGTCCAGCCGCATGTCGGCCAGCAGATGGGCGACCGCCAGCGGGTGCGAGAGGTACGGGTCGCCCGATTCCCGCCTCTGCCCGAAATGTTGCTCGGCCGCGAAGTCGTATGCGCGCCGCAGCAGATCCAGGTCCTCGCTCGGCCGGATCTGCCGGATCTTATCGAGCAATTCGATGAAGCGCAGGTCGAGGGCTCGGCGTGCGCTATTGCTGATGGGTTTTGGCTCGCTCGGCATGAAGTTGACTTCATTCGCTCGCCGGAAGCAAAAACAAAAGCCGGCTGGCCCTTGGGCCAGCCGGCTTTTCTGGCAAGTCTATTCCGACGTCTTGGGAGGAGCGGAAGCTTCCTTTTGCTTGATCTCGTTCACCTTGTTGACCAGGGCGTTGGCTTCGTTCAGCAGCGCCTGCCGCTCCTGCGGCGTCGCCACCATGTCCGCCTTCTGGCGATAGAGCAGGTTCAGGTAGGCCATTGCGTTGGCATAGTCGGGACGCAGTTGAATCGCTTTCTTCTCGTTCTGAATGCCTTCCTCGACGTCCTGCTGGTACTTGGAAGTGAATTCCTCGCGGAGTTTCTTAGGCAGCGGGTCCTCTGCCTTCAGGGGTTTCCTACCCCGCGGCAGCGCCTTGTTATACGCTTGGCGCATCTTCTGGTTCGCATGGTACGCCAATCCCCAGTCGATAACACCGATCGAATAATACGGGTCGGGAGCGTCGGGCTTCAACTCAATGTGTTTGTGGTCCCATGTCTTCGCTTCCTCGAGCGTTTTGGGATCGTACGGAGCCGAACCCATGCGGAACAGCATCGAAGCGATGCCGTCGATTGCCAGCACGTTCTTCGGATCCTGCTCCAAAACCTTTTTGAACTGAGCAACTGCCTCTTGACCCTTCTGGAGGTTCTCCGGCGTCGTCAACCCCTGGACAAACTGGCTGGCATAGGCGGTGGCCAGAAAGACCCGAGCATTCAAAAGCGTCGGATCCAGCTCGGTCGCCTTCTTGAAACTCTCCTCCGCCTGATCGAACTTCCCCATCTTGTAGGCTTCGACTCCTTTATTGAGGAGGTCGCGGGCGCGCAGCTTGTTACAACCAGCCAAGCCGACCAGCCCGCCAGCCAGCAGCACAACCAGACAAGTCTTCAGTACACCCTGTGGACAACGCATCGGCAGTTCCTCCAGGGCCCGGCAAGCGCAAATATCACGCCTGTGCCGGGCTACTGACCCTCTTCAACTTTTTTGGTAAGCAGGCCGACTTTCTCGACGTCCGATTCGTGCATGATGTCAATCGCCTTGGCGACGTATGCAAATTGCACGTTGCTAGCACCTTTGATGAATGCCACCCGATCGCCGGGAGCCCGAACCTTGAATATGTCCAACAGCCGAGGGCCAAGTTCCGTCCAGGACACGGCGGTCTGGTTGATTTTCAGGCTTCCGTCCTGCGCAACTTGCACAACGACCGTTCTTTCGTTCAACTGCTGCTGTTGCTTCTGGTTCGGCGGCGCCGGCTGTGGAACCTGCGCATCGAGCCCCTGCGGTATCATCGGCGTGATCGCCATGAAAATGATGATCAGCACCAGCAACACGTCGATCAGGGGCACGACGTTCGGGTCCTTCATCGCCCCCTTCGACTCACCTACTTCCATAGCCATAGCGGTACCCCCATGCTTCCTTCAGGCTTCGCCTTACGAACAGGCGCCCGGAGAGCCTGATACTATCCACCACCAAGAGTGGGTGGCCCCGGCTGCGGTTTCGTAAGCTTCTCGGTGAGCAGGCCGAGCTTTTCGACGCCCGCGGCACGAACATCGTCCACGACCGTCACTACCGACCCGTACTTGGCCCGAGCATCGCTCTTAATAAACACCTCTTTATTCAGGCGATCCTTGATCGCGTCGCGGACCCTCGAAGTAACCTCATTTTCGGGGATCTTTGTGGTTCGGAAATAGATACCGCCATCGCGCGTGATCGAAATCAGAATCGCATTCGTTTTGTTCGCCGAAGGCATTTTCCGGGGATTGCTGACCCTCGCCATATCCACCGTGACGCCTTTCTGCAGCATTGGCGTGATGACCATCATGATGATGAGCAACACCAGCATGACGTCGGTCATCGGCACGACGTTCGGCGTGGACATCGTGGCGCCGGCTTTCGGCTTGTATGCCATCTCAGTTTCCCGCCTTGGCCGCTCAGCTCTTCTTTGCCGAGGCGCGCCGCGTGATGAAGTAGTTGATCAACTCCATCGAGGAGTTGTCCATCTCCACGTCGAAGGCCTCGACTCGGCCATTGAAGTAATTGTACGTCCACACCGCCGGCACCGCTACGAACAGGCCGAACGCGGTGGTAACCAGGGCTTCAGCGATACCGCCGGCGACCGCGGAAAGACCGGTCGCATGCTCGGCTGAAATGCCGGTGAACGCGTGGATGATGCCGAGCACCGTGCCGAACAGTCCGACGAACGGGGCCGTCGCACCGATCGTTGCCAGGCCCGTGAGACCGCGCTTCATCTCATTGTGAACGATGGCCACCGAGCGTTCCAAGCCGCGCTTGGCCGCTTCGATGATCTCTTCTTCGGGTATTTGTGCCGTGGCCGACTGGAACTCCGACAGGCCGGTTGCCACAACTTTGGCGATGTGGCTCTTCTTGTTCTTCTCGGCGATCGAAATCGCTTCGTCCAGCTTGTTGTCCTTGAGTGCTGCGGCCACTTGCTGCACGAACAGGCGCGACTGCTTGCGGGCGGCACTGAACATCAGGGCGCGGTCGATCATGATGGCGATCGACCAGACCGACATGATCCCCAGAATGACCACGACGACCTTCGCGTCCACGCCCATCGTGTGCCACATGCCCTGCAAGGTAAATTGCCCGGGTGCCTGCAGCAGCGAGAAACCTGCCAGTGAGAGGTGTGCTGCCATTGGGTTATATCCTCCTCCTATCGTCAGTCCTACCAGAGACTCTGCTTTGCTTCAGGTATGCCCGATGGATGATGCGGGCCAACTGCTCGCCCACGCCTATCCACCCAGGGTAAAGACGACCGTAATGACCGTTTCCACCTTGACCGGGGTGCCGTTCAACAGCGTCGGTTGATACTTCCATTGCTTGACGGCCTGCATGGCCGCCGGCACCAACAGCGGTGGACCGGAAACATATTGCAGCTCCTGCACCGATCCATCCTTCGCGATGATCGCGTGCAAAACCACCGTGCCCTGGATTCGGGCAGCCTTTGCAATCGGTGGGTAAACCGGCTGCACCATGCGGACCAACCGCGCATTCTGCACGCTGCCACCGACACGGATGATCTGCGGCACCTTCTTCGGCGGTGGCGGGGGAGCAGCCGGCCCGGTGCCGCCGATAATCCCGCCCAGGGCTCCGCCAACCGAGCCACCGGGAACGCCACCGACCACACCGCCGGTTGCCCCGCTGAAATTCTGCGGGATCTTCTGGTCCTTCACAATCGTGATCTTCTTGGGGATCACTCGCGGTGCAGTCAGCTGGTTGTGCTGAATAAAGCTCGGGGGCCGCTTCACCACCTTCATCACCTTCGGCGGCGGTGGCGGCGGCGGTGGCGGCGGCGGCGGAGGAGCCACCAACATCGTCGTCAACATCCCGGTCGGCAGCGCTTGCGTGTAGATCAACGGAATCAGGATCAACACCGCAAGGATGGCTAACTGACCGAACAGCGACACAAAAATTGTCCATCGCGTGTGCGTCTTGCGACGCTGTCCGCCCGATACTACCAGCTCGTCAAACACACCCTACCTCCTTCCGGCTGTCGCCAAACGCCGATCCGCCGCTCGCGCCTTCGGCGGCCGCCCACCGGAACCGGAACCCGCACCCCGGGACGACGGCAAGCCCCGGTACTTGTTCCACGCGATCACAATCGGCGCGGCGATCCCGAAACTGGAATAGGTTCCTACCACAACTCCGACCACCATGGCAAAAGCGAAAGGATGGAGCACCCGGCCACCTAGTAGAAACAGTACCAAAACTGCCAGGAATGTCAGACCGCTCGTCAGGATCGTTCGCGACAAGGTTTGGTTGATGGAGCGATTGACAATTTCCGGGAACGGCTCCCGGCGCATCAGCCGCAAATTTTCTCGCACTCGATCAAAAATGACGATCGTATCGTTCATCGAGTAGCCCACCAGAGTGAGCAACGCGGCAATCACCGTCAATGAAATCTCAAAGTGAAACAGACAGAAAAACCCGAGCGTGATCAGCACGTCGTGAAATACCGCAATGACGGCCGCCGCTCCGTAAACCCATTCGAACCGGAAAGCGACATAGATCAGCATGCCGGCCAGCGCGTAGAGCGTGGCCAAAATTGCCTGCCGGCGCAATTGCTTTCCTACCTGTGGACCCACGATCCGCACGTCGCGGATCACGTAGGATCCCGGGTAAAAGCCCTGCTGGAGGCTCGCCACCACCGCCGGCGTTACGCCAGGGACAGTCTTCAAATCCGCGAGCGTGTGCACCAACCCGCCACTGTCCGAATCGCGATAATGCGTCAGCGCGGCCGCCAGCTGTTTGTACTTGTCGCCGACCACGGGGCCCAGATGCAACGGATCCTGTCGGGTCAGGTACGCGGCGAGCTCACTGGGCGTGGCGGCGTTGAAGTCCCGCTTCCCAGCCGGACCGGAAAAAGTCTTCGAGAGCGCGTCCATAATCGCCGCGCGGCCGGCGTCCAGCCTCGTCGTAACGCTGCCGGTCTCCTTCAGACCGATCATGACGTCGTTCTTCGAAGCGGGATTGGAAGGATCGTAGACGGACTGAATGGTGCTGTCGCCAAGCCCTTCCTGCGCCAGTGCCGAGCGGATCTTCGCGATCGGAGGCGTATTGGCGAAGCGCACATAGATGAGGGTGCCACCCCGGAAATCGATCCCGTAGAGCAGGCCGCCGTCGTGCAGATAGGCGCCCAGCCCGATGAGCAGCAACACCACCGACAAGGTCACAAAATACTTGATCTTGCCCATCCAGTTGATGTTCGGGTTCTTGAAAAACTCCATCGCTGCCGCTTCCCAATCCTCGCTAGACGCGCTTCGGAAGAATTCCGTTCCGAGGAATTTGCGTCTTCTCTAAATACTCAACTCCGCCTGGCGTGTCATTCGGCCAAGATGCCAATCGAATATCGCGCGCGAAACGTAGATCGACGTGAAGATGTTGGCGATCAAACCGATGATCAGGGTGATGGCGAAACCCCGGACCGGTCCCGTGCCGAACATGAAGAGGAAAATCGCCGAAACCACTGTGGTGACGTGCGTATCGATAATCGTCAAAAACGCCCGCTCGAATCCCAGGTCGACCGCCGACGCATTGGCCTTGCCCGCGCGCAGTTCTTCCCGAATGCGCTCGAACACCAGCACGTTGGAGTCGACACCCATGCCGATCGTTAAAATTACGCCGGCAATGCCCGGTAGCGTGAGGACCGCCTTGAAGTAGGCCAGCGCCGCCATCAGGATCACCAGGTTCAGGATCAACGCCAGCACCGCGTTGATGCCCGATACGCGGTAGTAGATCAGCAGGAAGATCATCACCGCAATCAGGCTGATAATCGACGCCCGCACGCCCTCGCGAATCGAATCGGCGCCGAGCGAGGGACCCACCGTGCTCTCTTCCAGATACTTGATCGAGGCCGGCAGCGCACCGGCGCGCAGCACCATCGCCAGGTCCTTCGCCTGCTCGGCAGTGAAATTGCCGGTAATCACGCCGGAATCGCTGATGTGGCCCTGGATCACCGGCGCCGACTGCACCCGGTGATCGAGCACAATCGCGAGTTGCTTGCCAATATTCCGCTGGGTGAACGGCCCGAAACGCTGAGCAGCACCGCGTGAAAGATCGAAATTCACTTGCCACTGCCCGGGCATTTCCGGGTTCGGCCCCGCCGTCGCGCTCCGCAGATCGGCGCCGGTCACGATCGGATTCTGCGACACCAGCCAATAGGCCGTGGCTGTCCCAGGCTGGTTGGACCCTCCCGGACTGCCGGGCAGGATTTCGCTGCCCGGCGGCAGCAACCCGCCGTGCTGTGCCAGCGCCTCAGCCTCCGACGTGTAGGGTCCGGCAAGCACCAGCCTCAACTCGAGCTGGCCACCGGCTTTAATCACCGCTTTTGCCTGCGCCGGGTTGCCCTCGCCGGGCAGCTCCACCAGGATCTGGTCGTCCTGGCTGCCGGTCTTGGCGATCTTTGGCTCGGTCAGGCCGAGCTGGTCGATACGGCGGCGAATCGTCTCCACCGACTCGGTCATCGTTTGGCTCTTGATCTGGGAGACGGCGGCCGCCTTCAGCGTCAGCATGTACCCGTTGCCCTGCCCGGCCGCCATCGCGGCCGCCCAATCGGGCAGGTAGTCCCGGACCACACTGGCGAAGGCGGAGGACTGGTCCGGGGCGACGTTGCTGACCAGAATCTCGGTGTCACTCACCTGACGGATGTCGCCGACCTTGATGTTCTTCCTCTGGAGTTCGTTGGTGAGCGTATCAACGGCCCGGTTGCTGACGAACCGCACCGCCTGATTGACTTGCACCTGCAGCACCAACTGCGTGCCGCCCTGCAGGTCCAGGCCGAGCTTGATCCCATGCTGGAAATTCCGCTTTACCTGTGCCCACGAGGTCGGGAACGAAGGGCGCGCGAACAGGCCCCAGAAACACGCAACCACAATGAATACGATAAAAAGCGCTTTCCATTTGAGATTCTGACTCATCGTCCGCCCTGACTGCGAAACTTCGAGGGACCTCCGCCCGTTCAGCTTTCCTTGCCGGCCTCCGGCTGGAAACCGGCCACGGCGTTGCGCGCGACCCGCACTTTCACCTGGTCAGCGACGCGGACTTGGATGGTATCACCTTCGACACCAACCACGACACCGTAAATCCCGCCATTCGTAATTATTTTATCGCCGCTCTTGAGGGCTTGCTGCATCGACGTGATTTTTTTCTGGCGGCGCTGCGCTGGCAGGATCAGGAGGAGGTAGAAAATGACGAGCACGAGCACCAACGGTAACAGCGCGACTAGACCGCCAGTGGCCTGTCCTTGGCCTATGAGCAGCTCTGACTGCGGGAACATACGACTTTGCCCACCCGTTTCCGATCAGTGAAGAATGGTGATGCCGTCCGCGGCAGCCCAATTCCGGGACTTTCGCATAGAGTCGGTTCCGCGATTCCTCAATCGCACCATAAGGCTCAGGGATGACCCACTTCGAGGCGCGCCTGAAGGTCAGTACGGAGTTCCGTCACGGTCCCAGACCTTATAGCGTCACGGATTTCCTTCATCCTGTCAAGGTAAAAGTATACATTATGGATGGTATTCAGCGTCGCCGCAAGGATTTCGCCTGCCAGGTAGAGATGCCTCAGGTAGGCCCGCGAATATCGCATGCAAACCGGGCATCGGCACTCGCCATCGATCGGCCGCTCGTCCTCGGCGTAGGCGGCGTTCTTGATCAGCAGGCGTCCGGCGCGCGTAAACAGGCAACCGTTGCGCCCATTGCGCGTCGGCAACACGCAATCCATCATGTCGACACCCGTGATCACGTAGTCCAACAGGTCCTCGGGCTTTCCCACTCCCATCAGGTAGCGGGGCCGCTCGCCGGGTAGCCGGGCGGTCACCTCGGCCGTCATCTCCAGGGTCAGCGCGTGCGGCTCGCCCACCGCCAGGCCCCCGATCGCGTAGCCGGGAAAATCCATCGCCACCAGCTCGTCGGCCGATTCCCGGCGCAGGTCACCGTACACGCCGCCCTGCACGATGGCAAACTGCATCTGTCGCTCCGGTTCTCCCCGCTCGGCAAAGGCCCGCTTCGAGCGTTCGGCCCAGGCCCGCGTTCGCCGTGCTGCCTGCCGCGCGCGCTCGTGGCTCGCCGGATACTCGACGCACTCGTCGAGCACCATCGCAATGTCCGACCCCAGGCCCTGCTGCACTTCGACCGCCCGCTCGGGTGTGAAGAAATGCTCCGACCCGTCCAGGTGCGAGCGGAACGAGACGCCGTCGTCGCTCACCTGCCGCAGCCCGGCCATGCTGAACACCTGGAAGCCGCCCGAGTCGGTCAGGATCGCTCCTGGCCACGCCATGAACCGGTGCAGCCCACCCAGCCGCCGCACGCGCTCGTGTCCTGGCCGCAGGTAGAGGTGATACGTGTTGGCCAGCAGCACGCGCACCCCTAGGCTTTCCAGGGTTTCCTGGCTCAGCCCCTTCACACTCGCGGCCGTGCCCACCGGCATGAACACCGGAGTCTCGATCACGCCGTGCGGCGTTTCCAGCCGCCCGAGCCGCGCGCCGCTCGGATCTGTTTTCAACACCTCAAATCGGAAGCCCATCGTTCAGACAGTCTAACAGGCCGCGGCGCCGGCTTCCCTGCGCCGCGCCGCAACCCCGCTCCGGCAAAGTTCGTCATGTCCGGGAAGCCTGGAATCTGATAGTGTTTCCCAGCCAAACATGTTCTCAGCACGGAGAGTTCACATGGATCGGAACGTTTTCCCCTCGCCCTCCACGCCTCGCACGCTGCATTTGCCGAGCCTGCTGCCGGCGGCTTTCGTTCTGCTCTGCCTGCCGCTTTCGGCGGCCTCGGCAAAGGCGGGCGCGCAGGCTGCTCGGCCGTCGCCACAGCGGCGCGCCGAAGCCCTGCTTGTCCGCACGATGACCAGCCCGGCCTTCCGGCCGAAATTCCTCGGTCGCGTCACTTGGATCGACCATGGCGCTGCCTACCTCGTGCTCGAGCCGTCGCCGGCCTTCCCCGGCGCCCGCGACATCGTCCGCTACCAGACGGCAACCGGCCGGCGCACCGTTCTGCTCCCAGCGGCAAAGCTCATTCCCCCCGGCGCACAGGAGCCGCTCTCCATCGACGGATTCTCCCTTTCCCCAGACGCAAGCCGCCTGCTGATCTACACCAATTCGCGCCGCGTCTGGCGCGAAAACACGCGTGGCGATTACTGGGTCTTTGACCTCCAGAACGGCTCGCTGCGCCAGCTTGGCGGCAATATCCCGCCCTCCACGATGATGTTCGCCACCTTCTCGCCCGATGGCTCGAAGGTCGCCTACGTCCACGCGAACAATCTCTACGTGCAGGATCTCGCCAGAGGGGCCATCACCCAACTCACCCGCGACGGCTCGGCCACCATCATCAACGGCACCTCCGATTGGGTGAGCGAGGAAGAACTCGGCATTCGCGACGGCTTCCGCTGGAGCCACGACAGCCGCCGCATCGCTTTCTGGCAGTTCAATACGAGCGGTGTCGGCCGCTACACGCTCATCTACGATCTCGGCCAACCGCGCGGGAACCTCGTCACCGGCATCCCCTATCCCAACTACGGCGTCTACCCGCAAACGCTGGTCTACCCCTACCCCGAGGCCGGCACTACGAATTCAGCCGTCCGCGTCGGCGTCGTTTCCGCCGCTGGCGGGCCGGTCGTCTGGATGCAAGCGCCCGGCGACCCGCGCCAGCACTACATCGCGCGCATGAACTGGGTCAATGCCAACGAGCTCGTGCTGCAGCAACTCAACCGCCTCCAGAACACCAACCGGGTGCTGCTCGCCAATGCCACCACCGGCGCTGTTCGTCAGGCTTTCGTCGACCGCGACAACACCTGGGTCGACTTCAACGACCATATCGACTGGATTGACCATGACCGGCAATTCCTCTTCCTCAGCGAGCGCGACGGCTGGCGCCATCTCTACCGCGTCGATCCGCAAAGCGGCCAGGCCACCCTCGTCACCCACGGCGCCTTCGACGTCGTCAAGCTCGACGCCGTTTGCCCGGGCGACCGCTGGGTCTACTTCACCGCCTCGCCCCACAACGCCACCCAGCGCTATCTGTTTCGCACGCGGCTCGACGGCTCGGGCGCTCCTCTGCGCGTCACGCCCAACCAGCCCGGCTGGCACTCCTACAACATCTCGCCAAATTGCCGGTATGCGATTCACACCTTCTCGACTTTCGACACGCCGCCTTCCTTCGACCTTGTCCAGCTTCCCAGCCATAGGGTCGTGCGGCCCCTGCTCGACAACGTCGCGCTCGCCGCGCGCGTTCGCCCGCTCACCGATGGTCCCACCGAATTCTTCCGCGTCAGTGCCGGCGGCGGCATCCGCGTCGACGCCTGGCTGATGAAGCCTCCCCACTTCGATCCCTCGAAAAAATATCCGCTGATCGTCTACGTCTATTCCGAGCCGGCCGGCCAAACCACCGCCGACCGCTGGGGCTCGGTCTTCAATCGCGTGCTGGCGAGCGACGGGTACCTGGTCGCCAGCTTCGACAACCAAGGCACTCCCTCGCCACGCGGCCGCGCCTGGCGCAAGGCGATCTACGGGTCGATTGGCCCGCTCTCTTCGGCCGAGCAGGCGGCCGCGCTCGTCTCACTTGAACGCATGCGGAGCTACGTCGATCCCCATCGCATCGGCGTCTGGGGCTGGAGCGGCGGCGGATCGGAAACGCTCAACCTCATGTTCCGCTATCCGGACCTCTACCAGACCGGAGTCTCGGTTGCATCGGTCCCCGACCAGCGCCTCTACGACTCCATCTACCAGGAACGCTACATGGGTCTGCCGCAGGACAATCCCCGGGGTTACGAGCAGGGCTCGGCCATCAATTTCGCCGCCGGCCTCCGCGGCCACCTGCTCATCATGCACGGCACGGGAGACGACAACGTGCATTTCCAGGGGTTCGAACTGCTGGTCAACCGCCTGATCGAGCTGGGCAAGCGCTTCGACATGCGCGTCTATCCCGACCGTACCCATGGGCTCTCGGAAGGCCGGGGCACGCGGCTCGACGTCTTCAAGAACATTTTGTGGTATTTCCAGGACCACCTGCCGCCCGGCCCACGGCCGGCGCAGGCGAATTGATGGGTGGGAGCGCGGCCGGCACACTCGCCGGTCGCATCGCCGGATCTCAATCCGCGTGGAAGCTGCCCGGCGTCACGGGCAGTTCCGGCACGGCCTCGAGCAATGTTTTCGTGTAGGGATGCGCTGGGTGCGTGAGTATCTGTGCCGTGTCGCCGATCTCCACGAACCGCCCCTCGCGCATCACCGCGATCCGCGTCGCCAGTTGCGCCACCACGGGCAGGCTGTGGGAGATGAAAAAGTAGGTCAGCCCATACCGGCTCTGCAGTTGCGCCAGCAGGTCCAGGATCTGCGCCCCAATCGAGGGATCGAGCGCGGAAACCGGCTCGTCAGCCACCACCAGTTTCGGCCGCAGCACCAGCGCCCGCGCGATCGCTACCCGCTGCCGCTGTCCGCCGGAAAATTCATGCGGAAACCGGTCGAGCACCTCCCTGCCCAGCCCGACCGCCGCAATCGCCTCTTCCAGCCTTGCCCGCCGCTCGTCGCGTTTCAATCCCGGCTCGTGAATGGCGAGCGGCTCGCCGATCGCCGAGCCGATTCGCTGGCGCGGATCGAGCGAGCCGTAAGGATCCTGAAAAATCATCTGCATCTCGCGCCGCAATCGCCGCAGCTGCGACCGGCGCGCGCCCAGCCAGTTGCAGCCGAGAAACGAGACGGTTCCCCCGTCGGGCGTCTCCAGCCGCACCAGCAGCCGCGCCAGCGTCGTTTTCCCGCATCCCGATTCCCCTACCACCGCCAGCGTTTCGCCCTCGCGCAGCGGGAAATCCACGCCATCGACCGCCCGGATTCGGCTTCCGTCGGGCAGAAGAAACGTTTTCCGCAATTGTCGGGCTTCGAGAAGTAGGGAATCGTTGGCCACAATGCGATCGGGTCCGGTCAATCTTCAGGGTTTGGCTGCCGCAACGAACATGGAGGATTGCACGAACTCGATTTCCGGCTCCGCCCCGCCGCCGGCCGGATGCAGGCGGGCACGGAACCCGGCAGCGCCATCGGCCAGGCACGCCTCCATCAACCGCCGCGTGTTCCGCCAGGCGGGATCGGCCGGCGCCCAGCCGGCGCCTCGCATCCATTCGCTGAACAGGCGCACCCGGTAGACCGATTCGACTGCCCGCACGCGCAGACCCGCCCGTTCGATGATTTCGGGAAACTCGCCGCGCAGAAAAGTATGCCGGTGCGAGATGTCTCGCGCGCGCTCGATTTCGTCCGTCGCTTCGGCATCTTCGTCGCGAGGCACGATCATGTCGAGCAGGGCCAGCCGCCCGCCGCGCGCCACCACACGGGCCAACTCCTCGAGAACGCGCAGCGGTTCCGTCATGTGGTGAAAGCTGTAGCCGCAGACGGCGACGTCGATCGATTCGTCGGGCAACGGCAAGGCCGTCGCGTCTCCGCAGATCAGCGTCACGTTTGTCGCGCGATGCTCGTTCACCCGTTGCCGCGCCCGATCGAGCAGCGCGGGTGTCAGATCCAGTCCGAGCACCTGTCTGGCTTGCTGCGCCAGCGCCATCGTGAAGGTTCCCGGTCCGCAGGCCAAGTCGAGTGCGATGTCCTCGGGTTGCGGATCGGCCAGCCGCGCCAGCATGCCCGCATCGCCCGTGCGCCGCAGCACGGCGAACCGTGCGAAAGCCTCGGCCGATCGGGTGAATCGCTCGCGCACCCGCTCGTTCTGCTCGCGTTGAACCGGATCGCTCACCGCACCAGAATACAGCGGGCAAAATGTTCCGGGCCAGCGCTTCGCTCTTCCGGCATCGCCAGGGAGCATTCCGCACGCCGGTAGGGGCAGCGCGGCTCGAAGGGACAGCCCGGCGGCAGCGCGTCGGGCTGCGGCACGCTGCCCGGGATCGGCACCAGTTTCTTCCCTTTCTGCGGCACCGCCCGCAGCAAACCCTCCGTGTAAGGGTGCGCCGGCCGCTCCATCACCTCGCGCGCCGGCCCCTGTTCGACAATCCGGCCCGCGTACATCACCAGCAGCCGCCCGGCCAGTTGCGCCACCACCGCCAGATCGTGGCTGATGAACAGCAGGGCCAGGTTCGATTCGCGCTGCAGCCGGGCCAGCAGTTCAACAATCTGTTGCTGCACCGTGACGTCGAGCGCCGTCGTCGGCTCGTCTGCAATCAGCAATCGCGGTCCGGCTGCCAGCGCCATGGCGATCATCACCCGCTGCCGCAGACCGCCCGAGAGTTGGTGTGGGAATTGCCGCGATCGCAGCCGCGGATCGGGAACGGCCGCGCGATCAAGCGCCTCCAGGGTGCGCCGCTGCAACTCCCCGGCGCCAAGTCCGGGTTCGTGCACCCGGAGCGCCTCGGTAACCTGTGCCCCCACCCGCATCACTGGGTTCAGCGCCGTCATGGGTTCCTGAAACACCATGCCGATCTCGCGTCCCCGGATCGCCTCGAGCGCCCGGTCCCCGAGCTGCACTAGGTCGACCGGTGGCCCTCCGTTTCGGCTAGCGAGTCGGGCCACTCCACGCCGCCGGGCCCCAGCGGGCACCAGACCCAGCAGCCCCAGCCCCAGCATGGTCTTGCCCGATCCCGATTCCCCCACCAGCCCGACCGCCTCGCCGGTCGCCACCTGGAAGCTCACCCCGTTCACCGGTCGCACCGCGCCCGACTCCGTCGCCAGCTCCACCGTCAGGTCGCGCACGTCCAGAAGCGGAATCACCGCTGCCCTCCGAACCGCGAAAATAGTCTTCGGGAAAAACGAATTTCGCTTTCGCTGGTGAGTCGCGGAATAATGATTTTCTGTCCTCTTTCAAAAATCGCAGGAGCGAACTGATGGAAAGCCTGTTCCCGGGTTGGGAGTACGCCCTCAGTCATCATCCCGCATTTGTCCATTTTCCGATTGCGCTCTGGCTCACCGCGTTGCTTTTCGAGATTTTCGCCGTCTGGCGGAGAAACGATGCCACCCATCGCACAGCCGTCTGGCTGCTCTGGCTGGGTACGATCGCCGGCACATTCGCCGTCGGCACTGGCCTGAACGCCGAGAAGAGCGTGCCGCCCAGCCTCGGGCCGGTTCTCGAAGCCCACGAGCAGCTGATGTTCACCGCCTACTTCATCGCCCTGGGTCTTTCCGGCTTTGCCTTGTTCGCCGGGCGCCGGCTCACCCAGGGGTTGAAGGTGGTGGTGCTCGTGGGTCTCCTTATCCTGGCGGTGGTGGTGGCGCTCGGTGCCGATCGGGGCGCCGAAATGGTCTATCGGTACGGCGTCGGCGTGAACTGGAAGACGGCCCTGCAACAGAACCCGCACCCGCACGTGCTTCCCAAATAGCCTGCGCTTCCCGGCCTCCTCGTAGGCAACGGCCCATCCCCGAGCGGCCGTTTCCCCCGTCCCCCGCTCAGAAATCGTGCGTCGGGCCTTCGAGAAAGGCCCGCAGCTTCCGCGAGCGTGAGGGGTGCCGCAGTTTCCGCAGCGCCTTGGCCTCGATCTGCCGGATCCGCTCCCGCGTTACCGCGAACGATTGGCCTACCTCCTCGAGCGTGTGCTCGCTGCCGTCCTCCAGCCCGAACCGCATCTTGATCACCTTCTCCTCCCTCGGCGTCAGCGTCTTCAGCACCGAAGAGGTCTGCTCCTTCAGGCTCAGGTTGATCACGGCATCGGAAGGCGAGACCACCGCCTTGTCCTCGATGAAATCGCCCAGGTGCGAATCCTCCTCCTCGCCGATCGGCGTCTCGAGCGAGATCGGTTCCTGGGCGATCTTCATGATCTTCCGCACCTTCGCCACCGGAATTTCCATCTGCTTGGCGATCTCTTCCGAGGTTGGCTCGCGACCCAGCTCCTGCACCAGCTGGCGCTGTGTCCGCACCAGCTTGTTGATCGTCTCGATCATGTGCACCGGGATGCGGATCGTCCGGGCCTGATCGGCGATCGCGCGGGTGATCGCCTGGCGAATCCACCAGGTAGCGTAGGTGGAAAACTTGTAGCCGCGGCGCCATTCGAACTTGTCGACCGCCTTCATCAATCCGATGTTGCCTTCCTGGATCAGGTCGAGGAACTGGAGGCCGCGGTTGGTGTACTTCTTGGCGATCGAGACCACCAGCCGGAGGTTGGCCTCGATCAGTTCCTTCTTCGCCTGTTCGGCTTCGGCTTCCCCGCGCTGAATCAGCTGCAGGTTCCGCTTCAGTTCCGCCAGGCTCACTTCGCTGGAGATCTCGATCTCTTTCAGCTCAATGCGCCGCGAGCGCAGCTCCTTGCGCGCTTCGGTCGCGTTGTCGCCCTTGGAAGCCTCGGCGCGCCGCTCGAGCCGGCCCGCCTCTTTTTCGAGCGCTTGCAGCCGCTCGACCGTTTGCCGTAGCCGGTCGATTAGCCGCTTCTTCTCCTGGGGATTGAAGTCGATCGAGCGGATCACCCGCGACAGTTCCACTCGCCGCCGGGCAAGCCGCCATTTCGCCTTCACCCAGGTCCGCTTCCGCGCCCGCGGCGCGCGCTCGAATTTCTGCGAGAGCTTCAGCACCTCCAGGTAGAGCTTCGCGATCCGGTCGATCAGCTGAAGCGTCTTCCCCGTCTTCTCTTCTACCTTCTCTTCGGTCAGTTCCTCGTCATCGAACTGCACGATCTCCTTGATCGACCGCCGGCCCTCCCGTAGATCCTCGCCGATGCTCAGCAGCTCTTTCCACACGAGCGGCGAACGCGAAATCACTTTCAGCACCAGCAGCTGCCCTCGCTCGATTCGCTTGGCGATGGTCACTTCCCCTTCGCGCGTCAGCAGCGGCACCGTGCCCATCTCCCGCAAGTACATCCGCACGGGATCGTTGGTCTTCTCGAGTGTGCCCGGGCTCAGGTCCAGATCTTCTTCAGGCAGTTCGTCTTCCTTCTCCTCGATTTCCGGCACCTCCAGCGCCTCGCCGTTTTCGATTCCCCGCGCCGGCTTGCTTGGCGCGTCCTCGTAGACGTCGATGCCGTGGCGCTCGAAGGTGGAAAGCAGATCGTCGATCTCGTCCGAGGAGTGCACCTCGGCGGGCAGGATGTCGTTCACCTCGTCATACAGCAGGTAACCGCGCTCCTTGCCCATCGTGATCAGTTGTCGAACCTGGTCGTATTTATCCTCGATCGCCAATGCCTACCTGCCTCCCGTTGTTTCCGCGACGCCGCGCGCCGACGGGGGTGCGCCGAGTGACCGAGCCATGAAGAGAAAAGGACGAAGGATCGCCAACGAGCTATGGGATCCCCGGCAAGCTTTCACCCCGCTCTAGGTTTCTTTCAGCTTTGATGTTTCCCGTCGCCAAACCGTTACGAATTCGAGCCGCCGGTCCATAAAGCACCCCGATTACACACATTCCGTCCGCAACCGTCAACCTCGTTGTTACTGAATGGCCCCCAGCCACTCCTCCTGCACCTTCCCGGGTTGGCTGTGCGGCCCTCATCAGCCCTCCAACCGAGCGAGTGACACCCGCAGCGATTGTTTCCGCTCGAGCAGTTTTAGCAATTCCCTGTTTCCGCTTTGCTCTTGTCCGTTTGCCGATTTCAAGGCTTCGATCTCGCCCTGCACCGAACGCAACTCGGCCTCGAGCTGCCGTCTTTCCAGCACAGCCAGGCAACTGGCCGCCTCTTCCCAGGTCGGCTCGGCCGACGCCTCGAAGGCCAATTCGAAGAGCAGCCGCCGTTCGCGTTCTTCCAATCGCTCGCCAATCGCCGTCAACTCTTCCGGCGCCGTCCTCCCGTCGCTGCCGGCATCAAGTAAAGCGGCGAACAGGACCTCGGTTTCCAGGCCACGGTGCAGCTCCTTGCTCCGGATCTCTTCGGTCAACCGCTCGCGCAAGGAATCTGCGTTCAGCAGCATTTTCAGCAGTCGCCGCTCGGCTGGGGTCACCGAAGCGGCCAGCAGCGCCGCTTGCGGCTTCAGCTCGGCACGCCGCTCGGCCGCAGCCTGCACGAGCGATTGCCTCAGCATCGCCTGATCGATGTGCAGTTCCGCGGCGATGCGGCTCGCCCATTCCGAGCGCGCCAGCGGACTTGGCAGCAGCCGCAGATAAGGCAGCAGGAAATTCACCGCTTGCAGCTTGCCGCCCACCGAGCCGGTATCGAGCCGCCGCGCCCGCCCGACCAGATAATCCAGGTAGAGCGGCGAGCGCCCGAGCAGTTCCCGGTAGGCAGGCGCACCCGCCTGCCTCACGAACTGATCGGGATCCGATTTTCTCCCGTCCGCGGCCGGCAGCACCAGCACCCGCACCTCGAATTCCGCTCCCAACAGCAGCGTAAGCGAGCGATCCGTGGCCGCCTGTCCCGCGGCATCCACGTCGTAATTCACCACTACGTTCCGCGTGAATCGCGCGAGCAGCCGCACCTGCCCTTCGGCCAGACTCGTGCCGCAGCTCGCCACCACGTTCTCGATCCCCGCCTCAGCCAGCGCGATCGCGTCCATATACCCTTCGACCAGAATGGCGAACCCTTCGCGCCGGATGGCCTCCCGCGCGCGGTCCAGATTGTAGAGCACGTGGCTCTTGGTGTAGATGCCCGTTTCGGGGGAATTCAGATATTTCGGCGGATCGTCGCCGATCGCCCGGCCGCCGAACGCCACCACCCGGCCCGCTTCGGTGGCGATCGGAAACATCACGCGCCGCCGGAAACGATCGAACGGCTGCCCGTTGCGGTCTCGCGAAACCAAGCCCGAAGCATCCAGGAGCGCGGGGGGAAAGTTCGAACGCAGATGCCGCACCAGCGCCTCGCCCGTCGATGGCGCCCATCCCAGCCCAAAGCGCCCGATTGTCTCGCGCTTCAGTCCGCGGTCCTCCAGGTAGCCTTGTGCCGCCCGGCCCTCGGGCGTTTCCAGCTGGGCGGCGAAAAACGCCGCCGCCGCCCCGTGCATTTCGAGCAGCAACCGCCGCTGCTGGCTCGCCTGCGACGTCTGTCCGCCGCGCCCGCGCCATTCCGGCATCCGGATGCCGCACTTTTCCGCGACGGCGCGCACCGCCTCGGGAAAGCTGACCTTGTCCATTTCCATCACAAATTTGAACACGTCGCCGCCCGCGCCGCAGCCGAAGCAGTGATAGATCTGCTTGGCCGGATGCACCGCAAACGACGGGGTTTTCTCGTGATGGAAGGGACAAAGCCCGAGGAAATTCTGGCCGCTCTTCTTCAGCCGGACGTACTCGCCGATCACGCGGACGATGTCCGCTTGTTCCTTGACGCGTTCGGCAACCGATCCCGGCTCGGCCATGGCTGCGGAGTGCCCAAAAGAGTATAGCGCGGCGGCGCCAGTCGCGGAGGGGGTGCCTCAGTCTTTCAGCTCGGCCACCGTCACCGCCTCGCCGCCCCGCTCGGGCGCCTCGGCCGCGATCCTGGCGACCAGTGGATGCTTACTCAGGAATTCACCAATGCCGCGCCGCAATGCCCCGGTGCCATAGCCGTGAATCACGCGAATTCTCGGCTTGCCCGCGAGCGCGGCCCGGTCGAGAAACCGATCGACTTGCTGCGTCGCTTCCTCTACCGTGCAGCCGATCACGTTGATTTCGTCACCGCCCACTTCAGCCGGCTGCGTCGCCACCGTCAGCCCGCCCGAGCCGCGGCCCTCGCCGCGCTCCGGCTCCTCGACGCTGCCCAGCACGTCCTCGACCGGCACTTTCATCCGCAGCGGCCCCGCCTGCACTTCGACGCTCCCCTCGCGCCGCGCCAGCACCACCACCGGCTTCGCCAGACCCCGCACGCGCACCTTCATCCCCGGTGCGAGCCGGTCGGGGTCGATCGGCACCGGCACGGGTTCGGGAGCGACGCCCAACTCCTGCTGCATCTCGCCCCTGTGCTGGAGCACCACCGCGTCCGCTTCTGCCCGCGCTGCCGATCGAATCGACGCCAGCCGCCTGGCCGTCTGCTTCTCGAGCGCGGCGCGAAGCTTGCGCTCCTGCACGTCGGTGAGCAGCCGCCCGACCTCTTTTTCCACGCCGGCAAGCGCCTCCCGAAACTGCCGTTCGAGCTCCTCGATCCGTTTCCGCTGCCGCTCCACCCACTCCGTACGCAGCCGCGTTCGCTCCTCTTCGAGCCGCGCCCGCTCGGCCCCTATCTCGCGCAGTCGCCGGCCGAGTTCCTCCTGCAGGTGATGAAGATTGTCGATCAACGTACCGGCCTCGAGCGCCTCCGGTGTCATTTCGTGCCGCGCGCGCTCGATCACCTCGGCCGGCAAGCCCAGCCGCTGCGCAATCTCGACGCCGCTCGAAGTGCCGGGCAGGCCGAGCAGCAGCCGGTAAGTCGGCTGCAGCGTTGCCGAATCGAATTCCACCGCGGCGTTGACCACCCCTTCCGTGCCCAGCGCAAAGGTTTTCAGCCGGTCGTGGTGGGTGGTGGCAAAAGTGAGCGCTCGCCGCGTGCGGAACTGGTCGAGCAGCGCGATCGCCAGCGCCGAACCCTCTTCGGGCGCCGTCCCCGTTCCAATTTCGTCGATCAGCACCAGCGAACGCTCGGTCGCCTCGGCGAGCATCGAGCGCAGGTTCAGCACGTGCGCGGAAAAAGTCGAAAGATCGGCCGTGATCGACTGCTCATCGCCGATGTCGACCAGGACACGATCGACTAGCGGCAACTCGGCGTCGTCAGCCGCCACCGGAATCGCCGTCTGCGCTGAAAGCACCGCCAGCCCGACGGTCTTCAGCACCACTGTCTTACCGCCGGCGTTCGGCCCGCTGATTACCATCACCGTGTCTGGCCCCCCCAATTCGACTCCCACCGGTACCATCGCCCGCCCGCGGGCGCGCAGCGCTTCCTCGAGCACCGGGTGCCGGGCCGCGGCCAGGTGCAGCCGCGATTCCTCGGAAAAACGCGGCCGGACGCAGCCGAAACGCCGGGAAAAGCGCGCGCGTGCGAAAACCGAATCCAGCTCGCCCAGCGTGTCAACCGTCCGCGCCACCACCGGTTGGTGCTCGCGCAGGCGCCCGGTCAACTCATCGAGGATGCGGGCGATTTCCGCCTCCTCGGCTTCGGCCAGTCGCACCAGCTCGTTGTTCTGCTCGACGGCTTCGAGCGGCTCAATGAAGAGCGTCTGGCCGGTGGAGCTGGCGCCGTGCACCACGCCCGGCACCGTGCGCCGTCCCGAAGAGCGCACCGGAATTACGTAGCGGTCGTTCCGCAGCGTGACGTAGTCCTCTTCGCTGCCAGCTTCGGTCAGCCGGCGCAGCACCGCGCGCAGCGCCTGCAGCGTCCGCTCGCGTAGCCGCACGCGCTGCTGCCGGATCCGTTTCAGTTGGGGAGAGGCTTCATCGGAGATTTCACCGCTCGGCAGGATGGCGTGGCGGATCGCCGCGGCCAGCGGCCGCAGATCGGCCAGCCGGGCGCCGCAGTCGGCCAGCCGCGGCCAGCGATCGCGCAGTGCGCCCAGCGTCTGCCGCGCGTCGTACGCGATCTCGACCAGTGCCGCAACCTGTAACAGTTGCGCCGGGTCGAGCACAGCGGTCGGCACCGCCAACACCTCGAGCCACGGTGCGGGATCGGCCAGGCCGCCAAAGCCCATCTCCGATCCGCTCGCCAGGTATTCGGTCGCCTCACCGATGAGCGCCAGGCTCGCTTCGAGCGCCTGGCGGTCGCTCGAAAATCGCAGCGCCTCGAGCGCGCGCCGGCCAGGCGCGCAGGTGGAAAGCCCCCGCAGGATACCTACCAGCTTGTCGAATTCAAGCAGCTCTTCGGCCGGCCGAGCCACGGAGTCTCCTTCATTCGCACGCCGGCGATCGTTCTCCCCGCCCTCGCCGCAGCCGCTCGCTCAGGAAGCGCGTGGCATCGTCGGCCGAACCGGCGCGATAGAGCACCCTGTCGCCGCGCGTCACCCCCTCGCTACTGTGTCCGGTCCCGGCTTCGTTCACCCGTTCGATCACCGGCAGCCAGAACGGGCCAAGCACCACCAGCGGCTTCGCGCGCATCAGGCCCTTGCTCAGCATCTCCCACACCACCGCCAATTCCACCAGAGTTCCCGTGCCCCCAGCGCATGCCACGTAGCCGCTTCCCCGGCGTACCAACTCGAAAAGGCGTTCCTGCCAGCTTTCCACACGGAATTCCTGCGACACCCAAGCGTTGGCCCGAGAGCGAAAGGCACGTGCCGTCACGCCGATGGCTTTGCCTCCCGCCTCGCGCGCCCCGCGCGAGACCGCCTCCATCACACCGCCGTAGCCGCCCGAGCAGACCGCCAAGCCGGCGGCGGCCAGTGCGCGCCCCAGTTCGTAGGCTTCCTCGTACGCGGCTGAGCCGCGCCGCACCCGCGCGCTGCCGAACACCGTGATCACGCCGCGCCCGTCTTGCGTAGTCGTCCTCCTGCCTGCGCTTCGGCTTGCGCCGCCTCTATCGCCGCAGGCTCACCGGCAAGGGCCTGGCCCGGCCGCCAATGTCCTCGACGATCGCTTCGGCCACCTGGTCGATGAAGGGATCGAAGCGCGTGTTCGGCGGCGCGTTGTTCACGAAGATCGAAAAGACGATGTGCCGGCCGCCGAGCGTGGTGGCATAGCCGGAAAGCGAGTCGTCGTGGTAGAGCGTTCCCGTCTTGGCAAAAATCCGTCCCTGGGCGGGCGTCCCGGTCATCCGGTCCTGCAGCGTGCCGTCGTGACCGGCCACTGGCAGCGAGCTGATCAGCACGTTTCCCCAGCTCTGCCGTCCGATGTACCGCAGCAGCGTAACCACCGCATGCGGCGTCACCAGGTCGTAGCGCGAGAGTCCCGAACCGTCGAACAACTCCACGTCGTCGGCGATGCCCAGCCGCGCCAGGAACTCCCGCTCCACCGCCAGACCGTTCTGCAGCGAGCCCACCCCGGTTCGCACGTGCGCCACCGTGCGCAGCAGGCACTCGGCATGCAGATTCTGGCTTACTTTCAACAGGTAGCGCAGATCCTCGGCCAGTGTCGGCGATTCGTGCTGCGCCAGCACTTCGCGCACCGGCGGCGGAGGAGGAGTCTCATTGGGCAACAGGTGCTCGACCCGCGTACCCCCATCCACCACAACGCCCCGCTCGATCAGCAGGTGCCGCACTAGCGCCGCCGCGTAGCGCGCCGGCTGCTCGATGGCCAGGTACTCCTGTTGCGTCGGCGTATCCACCGAAAGGCGGCCGGTCAATGTCACATCGAGGGAATCGAGCTGCCGGCTCACGCTGATTTGCGGGTCGAACCCGGGCGGCACCGTCGTGACGTGGTCGATAAAATGGTAGAAAGCCGGCCAGGGATGCGTGGTGATCGACGCCGGATCGCCGACCCGCGGACCCGGCGTCACGTCGATTTCGAGCGTGTTGTCGTCGATCACGATCGCGCTCACCGGCGCCCCGTAATCGGCCGTCAGGTCGTCCACGTTCCAGCCGGGCGGGTAGCGGTGATAGGTGAAGTAGCTGTCGTCGGCCACCACGTCTCCGGTGATCCGCTTCACCCCCTTCGCCACTACCTGATCGACCAGGTCGGCAATCACCTTGTCTGCAGGCCCTTCGAGCTCCGCTTGCATGCCCGACGTGAAGACGACGGGAAAAACACGGTTCGAAAGGTTCGGGTCGCCCCGGCCCACCAACACCAGGTTGCCGTCCAGCGTGCCGTCCGGCTCGATGTGCCCGGAGGTTTCGATCGTGGTGCGCCAGCGGTAATCCGGGCCCAACTGGGAAAGCGCCAGCGCCGAGGTGAAGAGTTTGGCGTTTGAGGCCGGCGTGAAATAGTGATTCGCGTTGAACTGGTAGAGTGTTTGCCCGGTCCGTTGATCGGCCACCAGGATGCCCCAGTCGGCCCGCCGGACGATCGGCCGTGAAAAAATCCATCGCATGCGGGCCCGAAAGCGCGCCATCATCGAGTCGCGCCGCAGTGGTGCCGCAGGAACGGCGCCGGCAAGCGGCGCCATCAGGCAGCAAGTGGCAATGAAAACAACGGGAAAGAGCGAAGGAAGAATCCGTTTCGATTTGGTCAGTCGCATTGGCCCGCCGGCGATTATAATCCACGGCGAATCTTCCCGCCGCCGTCGAGGCAGCCAGAAACAAGGTTTGTGCCGTCCAACGTAAGAGTGGCAACCGGAACGTTCCGGCGGGGCAGGCTCGCGCGACCCGCCGATGGGAGATGACATCATGAAAGATGCGTGGATTGCTCTGCTGGCGGTCATTCTGGCGGCCATTCTGGCTGTCCCGGCCTTGGCCAGGGAAAATTCCGTCGACAAGCGGCTGAACGACAGCGGCGTTGTTCTCACTCAGATCCTCAATATCCCCGACAACATCCCGCAAAGCCTGCTCGACAAGGCCCGTTGCGTGATCGTGCTGCCTTCGGTCATCAAGGCCGCCTTCATCTTCGGCGGCAGCTACGGCCGTGGCGCCATGACATGCCGCGGCGGCAAGAACTTCGATGGTCCCTGGAGCCCGCCCGCCATGATGGTGCTCGAGGGAGGCAGCTTCGGCTTTCAGATCGGCGGCCAGGCCACCGATTTCGTTCTGCTGGTGATGAATAACAGCGGCGCAAATTCGCTGTTGCACAGCCAGGTGAAGCTCGGAGCCGACGTCTCCGCGGCAGCCGGCCCGATCGGCCGCAACGCCGCCGCCGACACCGACGCCTACATGCGCGCCGAAATCCTCACCTATTCCCGCGCTCGCGGCGTCTTCGCCGGCGTCTCGCTTTCCGGCTCGTCGCTCCGGCCCGATAAGGAAGCCAACCAACAGCTCTACGGCAAGGGCGTCAAGCCAGAGCAGATCATCGCTGGCAACGTGCGAATGCCCGCCAACGCCGCGGTCATGATCCGGGTGCTCAACCAGCACTCGCCCACGCTCAAGAAGTAGCTTCACCGGCCATTTTCGCTGCGTTTGCCGAAGGCGCGCCGGCCCCGGTCGGCGCGCTTTCGTTTTCCATTTCGACCAAGCCGCCCCGATATGCCATCATTGCATGGCCGTAAGGAGCGCATTTGAGCTGCCCACTCTGCCATCAGCGCAAGCCGAAACGCTTCTGCCCCGCCCGGGGCGAGAAGATTTGTGCCATCTGCTGCGGCACCTACCGGGAAGTCACCATCGATTGCCCCTCGGACTGCCCGCATCTGGTCACCGCCCGCCGCTATGAGCAGGAGCACCGGCGCCCGCTGCCGCCCGAAGAGCTTCCCTATCCCGAAGCCCACGTTTCCGGCGACCGGCTCGACCAGCATCAGGACGTCATCGTTCTGCTTGGCCAGAGCGTGCTTGAAACCGCCCGCGAAACCCGCGCCACCGACGACGATGTGCTCGCCGCGCTTGGCGCGCTGGCCGAGGCCTATCGCACCCTCCAATCGGGCATCTACTACGAGCCGGCCCCCGAAGGCACCACTGCTCGCGAAATCTACGCCCACGCCGCCCAGGCCATCGCCGATTACAAGCAGGCCCAGGCCGAGCGCACCGGCTTCCCCACGCTGAAGGACAGGGATCTTTTCGAACTGCTCGTCTTCCTGCTCCGCATTGGCAAGCAGGAGCACAATGGCCGCCCGCGCTCCCGCGCCTTCCTCGATTTCCTCCGCGCCTCGTTCCCTCCAGCCGAGCGGCTGCCCGAGCCCAGCCGCATCATCACCGCATAATTTTGTTGCTGCCGGTTGGCCAGGGGTCAGCGCTTGCCGGGACCCGCGAAACGTCGAGTGGCTCTGCTGTTCCGCTCGTTCCGCGCTCGCGCCGCCTCGGCGGGCATCGTAGTGGCGCGGTTTCCGCGCCCCGGCGCCTCGAAGCCTGCAAGGAACGGGTTGCCCGCGAAAAACGGCAGACTGAAAAGACACGTCGGGCGCGTCTCCAAAGCTCAGGTTTCTCCTGTCCTCAGTGAAAGTGTGAGCTGAGCGCAGGCCCGGTGCTCCGCCCCGCGCGCCGGCCCCGGTTCGAGCCCGTACCGCCGCCGCAGCCGCCCGATGCGCTCCCGGATTTCCTGGCGATACGATTCCGGGGGGCCGTTCCGCTCCACATACCACCGCCGGTACCGCTCGGCCAGCAGCGGGAACCGGCTTTCGACGAACGGCAAAAACTGCCGCAGCGAAGACGGCATCAGGAACAGCACCGACGCCGCCAGCCACATCGCCCCCACGTCCCGCGCCAGCCGCGCGAGCCGGTCGAGATCTTCTTCTGCGTCGGTCAGTCCGGGCAGAATCGGCATCACAAACACCCCGGCGGCCAGCCCGGCTTCGCGCAGCTTGCGCAGCGCCCCCAGCCGCAGGTCGGGCCGCGGCGCCCGCGGCTCGAGCAGCCGCGCCAGGTCGGCCCGCGGCGTGGTGACGGTGATGTTGATTTGCAGCTCCGACCGCTCCGCGATCCGTCGCAGCAGGTCGATGTCGCGCACCACTTGGTCGGATTTCGTCGTGATCGAAATGCTCAGCCCTTGGTGTCGCGCCAGCCGCTCGAGCAGCGACCGGGTCACGCCGAAATCGCGCTCGGCCGGCTGATAGGGGTCGGTGGCCGTGCCGATGGCGATGTGCTCGCCGGCCTTGCATTTCGCGGCGATGTCGCGATCGATCACTGCTGCCGCATCGCGTTTCACGTAGATCTTCCGCTCAAATTCCCCGCTGTCGATCTCCATGTATTCGTGCGTATAGCGCGCGTAGCAATATTGGCAGCCGAATTCGCAGCCGCGATAGGGATTCACCGTCCAGGGAAACGGCACGCGCTCCGAATCGCAACGGTTCAGGATCGACCGGACCGGGAGCAGGAAATACTCGACTCCGCGTTTTGCTTCGGCGCGAGAGGAAAGGGAGGCGAGGCGCGCGATGCCGACCAGGGGCTGCCGGGAGTGGGCAGCTCCCGTGAGATCGCCCCGGGCGCCCGGATCGCCTTTTTCTGTGGGAAAAAGGACCATTGCGGCAGGTGAGGGTCGCCGCCGACGGGTTGGCGGCTTTTTGATGGAGTGTGCGACCCGGGCCTGCATCGAGCGCCTCGCAACACCCGCACTATATTCGCCTTTTCTTCTCCAAGTCAAGCAAATCTTTTCGCCTTGTGTTCGCCCTACGAAACCCAAAGGAAAAGCGGCCGGACGCGGGGCCTCGAGGCTCGCTTGCGGTTCACGAACCACGGGCCACGAAGCCCGAACAGCCGCTCCAGGCGACGGAAGCCCGCCGTGGAGAGGTGGGTCACGGCGGGCCTCGCGTCTATCCGGGAGTAGCGGTGCCGGCCCTTGGGGTGCCGGCTGACTCCATACAGGGCGCCGAACCGGGGCGAGGCCCGATCACCCAGGCGCGGATCCGACTTCCGCGCCGGCGGAGTCAGGCACGAGCGCTTCTGGAGGGCGCCAAGGAAGATCTCGTGCCGTCACCATTGATACAGGCGCTCTGTTAAGCGGGGATGAACCCGGGGTCAAATTTGCGGGACAGCGCCTGTCCGGCACGCAATGGTTGGTTTTTGGCCACCAGGCGCTCCTGTCAAGCCATTCGAAAATGTTACCGAGGCGTGCGTCGTCGAGACATTAAGAATGTTACCGAGGAATGGTCGTCGCCGCGGCTGTGGGAAAGTGGCAATCCCGCGCGGTTGGCGGGATTCCCAA
>JAKBLM010000084.1 GCA_021832085.1 Acidobacteriota bacterium
CAGGTACTCCCGTCGTCCTTGCTTGCCCAACCTGGTCGCCTCCTTTTCGCGTTTGGGTTGGGTAACATCCTAAATGGCGCGATGTTGCCCCCTTCGGTAACATTTTCGACGGCGCGATACGGCATCTTGCAAAGGAGGGCGCTTTTCCTTAAGCTTCTGCCAACGTTTTTCGGTCAGAGAATGTCCATGGCAAGCGCCGGGCCGAGGTGCGGCACCCGGCCGAAAACGGGCCGACGGATACGATCGAGGTTAAGCCGCAGGAAGCGAAGTCGGCGCGTGCGGTCGCCGGTGCTGAAAGGAAACGCAAGAAATCCACCACGCAAATGGCAACACTGGAGCAGTTCGAGGAGCACGTGGCGGCCCGGATCGTGGGCGTGACCAGAAACCAGATTGCCTACTGGCAAAGACTGGGACTGGTGCGACCGCGGACCAGCGGCGGCCGGAAATTTTACGGCTTCGGTGACCTGATCAGCCTGCGCACAATCAAGCAGCTTACCGACCAGAACGTGCCCGCGCGACGCTTGCGGCGCGTGGTGGAAATGCTGGCACGGCAGATCGAAGGAGTGAAGGCGCCGCTCGCCGAATTGCGGATTCTCTCGGACGGCCGGTCGGTCGTCGTCGAGCACGATGGCCGGCGGCTCGAGCCGCTTACCGGCCAGCTCATGCTGAGTTTCGAGACGCGAGAGCTAGCCGAAAAGGTTCGGACGCTGCCCGCACGGACGGCCGAGGAATGGCTGGCCGAGGCGCTCGAACTCGATGCCGATCCCAGGCGACGCGCGGAAGCGCGCGAGGCGTATTGCCGGGCGATCGAGCTGAGGCCTGAATGGGTGGAAGCGCGGTTGAACCTGGGCACGCTGCTCTTCGAGGAAGGCCAGATGGAACAGGCAGAAGCGGAATTTCGGCGGGCAGTCGAGGTCGGGCCCCGATCTCCGCTCGCGCGCTACAACCTGGCTGCTGCGCTCGACGAACTGGGCCGGAGCCAGGAAGCACGCGAGCATCTGCTCGAAGCCCTGCGGCTTTCTCCCCGGTATGCCGACGCCTGTTACAACCTGGCTGCAGTTTGTGAAAAGCTTGGGCGCCAAAGCGAAGCGCGGAGCTACTGGGACCGCTATCTGGAACTCGATCCGCGAAGCCAGTGGGCCACGCATGCGCGCCGGCGGCTCGCAGCGCTCGCGGATGAGCCGGGCACGCTTGAAGAATCGGAGTGAAAACCAGCCGGCACTTTTGAACAATTTCCACGCACAACGGCGACGCCTAGGCTGCCCGGTTTCCCGGGCGTCTCTCCTCGCTATTTCTTCTTCCGCGGCTTTTGCTTTTCCAGGCGGACGGCTTCGATTTCCAGGTCGCGGCCGTAGCGATGGGCCAGGCGGATGCGGCGGCGGATGCCGGCCTGGCGGTAACGGTGGCGTTCGGCCGGGGTGCGCGGGAGAACCGGCGGTACGGTGTGGGGTTGGTTGTTCTCGTCGATGGCAACGTAGGTAACGTAGGCGCTGCTGGTGTGAGTGCGCTTGCCGGTGACAACGTTTTCGGAAAAAACCTCGACGCCCACCTCGATCGAGGTGCGAAACACGCGATTCACCTCCGACCGCAACAACACCAGATCGCCCACCTTGATGGGATTGCGGAAATCGATATAGTCGACCGAAGCGGTAACCACGTGGCTATTGGCGTGGCGATGGGCGGCGATGGCGCCGGTAATATCGATCAAGTGCATTACGCGGCCGCCGAGGATGTTGCCGAGCAGGTTTGCGTCGTTGGGCAACACCACCTCGACCATTTCGGTGCGCGAGGCGCCGGGCGGCTTGCCGTGGAGTTTTTCAGCGGTCTTGGCGCGCACGGCCTGAGCAGGGCGGTTCTTGGGCATCGGTGACCTCATCGCAAGCAATTTCCCGCGCCCGCGATTGGCGGAAGCGGCGAACTCGATATAATACGACGTTCCGATGAGCACGGACACGAACCCGCGGCGGCAGAAGCTCGAGGCCTTCGTCGCCTCCCATCCCGAGGACGCCTTCGGCCGCTACGGCCTGGCGATGGAGTGCGTTCGGGACGGCGACAATCAGTCCGCGCTCGATCATTTCCGCAAGCTGCTCGACGCCCATCCCGATTACGTCACCGGTTACTTCCAGTACGGCCAGTTGCTGGCGAAGCTTTCCCGCGAGGAGGAAGCGCGTGCGGCACTCGAAACCGGCATTGCGGCGGCGAAGCGCCAGGGCAATACGCACGCCGCCAGCGAAATGCAGGCTGCCCTCGACGCGCTGGGCTAACGCCATATCGTTTGCCACTACGGGACGGCGGCGTTCCTTCCCGACAGCCAAATTCCCTTCCCCTGCCTTTCAATAGGAAATTTGCCCAGGCCGACAAGGCCCATTCGACATCGGCGGACGATTCACTATAATGGTGACAGATCCGGGGGGAAACGTTTGGCCGTGGGAAGGGCGCCATGAGCAAGCTACCGCAATCTCTCGGTGAACTCCGTCATAGCCGCTGGTCGGAAGAGCGCGTGGGCAACCGATCGGTCCGGCAGGAAATGCGGGAAAACGTGCTCGATCTGCTGCAGCAGGGCGAGCCGCTTTTCCTGGGCATCCACGGCTACGACGACACGGTAATTCCGCAGATCGTCAACGCCATTCTTTCGCGGCACAATTTCATTCTGCTAGGGCTGCGCGGACAGGCGAAGAGCCGCATCCTGAGAAGCCTGGCAAATTTCCTCGACCCGCAAATCCCGGTGCTAGCCGGCTGCGAAATCAACGACAACCCCTACCGCCCGATCTGCCGCGCCTGCCGCGAGCGTGTCGCGAGCGAGGGCGACCAGACACCGATCGCCTGGATGGAACGGGAGCAGCGCTACGTGGAGAAGCTGGCGACGCCGGACGTCACGATCGCCGACATCATCGGCGACGTCGATCCGATCCGCGCCGCGCGCGGCGGCCGCGACCTGGCCGACGAGCTGACCATGCACTACGGCCTGCTGCCGCGGGCCAACCGCGGCATCTTCGCCATCAACGAACTGCCCGATCTGGCCGGGAAAATTCAGGTGGGGCTCTTCAACATCATGCAGGAGGGCGACGTCCAGATCAAAGGCTACCCGCTGCGGCTGCCACTCGATGTGCTGCTGGTCTTCACCGCCAATCCCGAGGACTACACCGCCCGCGGCAAGATCATCACGCCGCTGAAAGACCGGATTGGCTCGGAAATCCGAACGCACTATCCGGCGACGGTGGACGAGGCGATGGCAATCACGGCGCAGGAGGCCTGGGTCGAGCGGAACGGGAAAAGACAAGTGCGCGTCCCGGACTACATGCGGGAACTGGTGGAGGAAGTGGCGTTCCTGGCGCGTGAGGAGAAGAAAATCGACAAGCGCTCGGGCGTGAGCCAGCGGCTGCCGATCAGCAGCCTGGAAGACGCGGTGAGCAGCGCCGAGCAGCGCGCGGCGCGCAACCACGAACATCTGGCTGTGGTGGGACCGATCGACGTTTACGCCGCGATCCCGTCGATGACCGGAAAATTCGAACTGGAATACGAGGGCGAGCTGCGCGGGGCCGAAACGATCGCGAAGGACCTGGTGCGCACGGCTGCCGGCAAGGTGTTCACGAAATACATGGGCGACGCCGATTTGCAAGAGGTCGTGCAATGGTTCGAGGCGGGCGGCCAGTTGAAGCTTCTTGACCAGGCGCCGACCGCCGAACGCGTGGGCAGTTTGCGCAAGATCCCCGGCCTCTTCGAGCACCTGGACCGGCTCGGCGCCGGTCCGAAGAGCGATCCGGCGCTACAGGCATCGGCGGCCGAGTTCGTGCTGGAGGGCCTCTGGGCGCACAAGCGGATCAGCCGCAGCGAGGAGCGCGGCTTCTACGGGGCAGAACGGCGCCCCGAAACTCGCGAAATGCCGCCACGGCCTCGACGTCAGTACAACTGAGTGAGCGATGAAATACACGCGCTATTCGCGATATACGGGAGAATCGCTCGACTGGCTGGATCTGGAGCAGCTGGTGAACCGGCTCTCGGATTTCCTGCTGCAGAGCGGCTTCGAAAACCAATATTACGGCGTCTACGAGATGGATCCCTCGCAGACGATGGACCAACTGCGCGAGGCGGTGCTCAACGCGTTGCTCGAGGGCGACCTGATTCCGCCCGAACTGCTCGAGCAGTTGCTCCCACAAGGCGAAGGAGAACAGAACCAGGCGCTCAACCAGCTGCTCGATTCGATTCTCGACCGGCTCGCCCAGGAAGGCTACATCTCGCCGCAACAGCCTCCGCAGATCACCCCGCCGCCCGACCGCACCGCCCCGGGCCACCTTGGGGCCGGCAGCGAGCAAGATCCGCGGGCGCAGACGAGATTCGAAATTACCGACAAGGCCCTCGATTTCCTCGGCTACAAAACGCTGAAAGACCTGCTCGCCTCGCTCGGCAAGAGCAGCTTCGGGCGGCACGACACGCGCGACCTCGCGACCGGGATCGAATCGAGCGGCGCCTCGCGCCCCTACGAATTCGGCGACACCCTGAACCTCGACATCAGCGAAACGCTTTCCCGGGCGATCCGGCGCACCGGCGGCAAGGTTCCCATCGACATCGATTATCCGGACCTGATGGTGCACCAGGCGGAATACCAGAGTTCCTGCGCCACGGTGCTGATGCTCGATTGCAGCCACAGCATGATTCTCTACGGCGAAGACCGCTTCACGCCGGCCAAGCGCGTGGCGCTGGCGCTCTCGCACCTGATCCGGACGCAATATCCGGGCGATTCGCTGCAACTGGTGCTGTTTCACGACAGCGCCGAGGAGGTGCCGCTCTCCGAGCTGGCGCGGGTGCAGGTCGGGCCGTTTTACACGAACACGCGCGAGGGGCTGCGGCTGGCCCGGCGCCTTCTGCTGCGCCAGCGCAAGGACATGCGGCAGATCATCATGATCACCGACGGCAAGCCTTCAGCGCTGACGCTCGAGGACGGCCGGATTTACAAGAACGCGTTCGGCCTCGATCCACTGGTGGTTTCCCGCACTCTCGAGGAGGTTGCGCGCTGCCGCCGCTCCGGTATTCTGGTGAACACGTTCATGCTCGCGCGCGACTACAGCCTGGTCCACTTCGTGCAGCAGGTCACCGAAATCTGCCGCGGCAAGGCCTACTTCACCACCCCCTACACCCTCGGCCAATACCTGCTGATGGATTACGTTAACCGCAAGACGCGTCACATTCACTGAACTCACGCGCCTCCCGACACTCCCCTGATCGCCGCGTCACCGGCACGGGACCATGTCGCTTTCGCTGAAAAAAGAGATGTGGCGACCAGCCGGGCCGGCATGCTGATAGAATCGGGTCGGCAAAGGAAAACCACGGGAGCGTGATCGTGACAATGCTGGAACACTTTTGGGGCAAACGGAAATCTGCTCAGCCCGATGTGGGCGAGCCGGCGCCGGATTTCGCGCTGACGACGCTCGGCGGCGGATCTTTTGCGCTTTCCGAGGAGCTCCGGAATGGGCCGGTGGTCATCGCGTTCTTCAAGATCACCTGCAGCACCTGTCAGTTCACCTTTCCGTTTCTGGAACGGATGTACCGCGCGTATCAGCACAAACTGGTGTCGTTTTGGGGCATTTCGCAGGACGACGAGGAGAAATCGAGGATTTTCTGCGAACGGTTTGGCGTGACGTTTCCCATCGCGCTCGACGACGCATCCTTCAGTGCGTCGAAGAAATATCACTTCACCAACGTGCCCACCTTCCTGTTGATCGATCGCGAGGGGAAGGTCCGCTTTCGCCAGTGCGGCTTCTCCCGCGCTGGCCTGATTCAGCTCTCGGAGGAAATCGGCCGGCTTCTCGAGCGGCCGCCAGCGATGGTGTTTTTGGCGAGCGAAATGGTGCCCGAACTGAAACCAGGGTGAGGCTCAAAGGCGTAGGTTCCGGCGGAACCCTCCCCAGGCGCTCCGTTCGTTCCCGTTCGGCTAGTCTTCTGTATCGTAAATGTCTTTACTAATACTCGGAACAGGTGGATAGTGAGGTATGCCCCTTCCAGCCGCAGCCAAACTGGCCCTTTCGGGGTCGGAGCGTAAGCAGCTACTGGCACTCAGCCACCATCGCAGCACACCACGAGGGATTGTTGTGCGCATCAACATCGTC
>JAKBLM010000009.1 GCA_021832085.1 Acidobacteriota bacterium
CTCGGTCGTATCCTTGTTCGGGGTCATGCTCCGTCTTCCTCCTTGTCAGGTTCTCGCAAACCGATAATTGGAAAACGTCATGACCCCTTCCGCAAAATAATTTGCTGAACTTGTGCAACATAACCGGCACAGGGAAGGCAAGAGCAGGAGTGAAGGTGCCAGAAAGAATAACGACGCAGATTTTTTGCAGTGCGCTTCTTTTCGATCTGGATGGCGTGTTGATCGATTCCACACCGGCCGTGGCACGGGTGTGGAGACAATGGGCGATCGAGCGGGGATTCGACCCAGACGAGGTGGTGCACAAGGCGCACGGCCGTCCCAGCCTTTCCACCGTGCGCGACTATCTCCCCAACGCCGATCATGCAGCCGAGAATCGGGAAATCGAAAGGCGGGAGATGGAAGATCTGGAAGGGGTGGTTCCCTGGCCGGGAGCCTTGGAATTGTTGAGTGGCCTGCCGCCGGACCGGTGGGCGATCGTGACCTCCTGCACGCGACCGCTGGCGGAGCTGCGCGTCAGAGTGGCCGGGCTGCCGCAGCCGACGTGCTTCGTTACCTCGGACGACATTGTTCACGGCAAGCCTGCGCCGGAGCCCTACCAGAAGGGCGCCGGGCTGCTTGGTTTCCCACCGGAAGACTGTGTAGTAGTGGAAGATGTTCCCGCCGGAGTCATGGCCGGCAAAGCCGCTGGGGCGCGCGTGGCGGCGCTGTGCACCACGATGAACGAGGAGGAACTTCGCGAAGCGGGAGCGGATTGGGTGCTCGACAACTGCGGCGGGATTTCGCTGGCCGGGCCACAGCTTTGGGAAGGCCGCCTTGCGCTCACGCTGAACCTGAGAGCCCCACTTGTCCGGCCGGTGCTGGACTGACGCGCGGCACAAGTGCCGGCGGGCAAAGTAGCTCCCTCAAGCCTGGTCGAGAACCAAAACCTGCAGCGAGTGCGCCGGGCAGGTGTGCCGAAACCGGCGAGCCGCGCCGGAAATCGTGCTGCGTTTCGCTATCACGTTGTGCGGCTCGGCAAAGGTGTTGGTCACGTTCAGATTCGCCCCGTTCACTTCGAAGAGCGTTCCGGTAGCTTGCGGGCGGAATCCTTCCATTTCAATGTTGACCGGGATGTCGGCCGTGGGATGGCGATTGACCAGGGCGAGGGTCAGCTTGCGGTTGGCGTCGTCGGTAGTTGCGGAAACGTCGAGGTACGGGGTGCTCGGCATGCCGGGAAAGGCGTCGGAGCGGACGAGGGCGTCCAGCGCGATGTTGCCCGCGTAGTTGGAGTAGAGCAGGAAGGGATAGTAGATCGTCTGGAGGACCAGGCCCGTCCGGTTGGTCATGATCGGAGCAAGCACATTGACGAGTTGGGCGAGGCATGCCAGCCGAACGCTGTTGCACATGCGGTGGAAAATATTCAGCGCGGAAGCGACCCAGAGCGCGTCGCGCAGGTTGTAGATCTCTTCGAGCTTGTGCGGATTGCCAGGTTGTGCTCCGGACCGGAACCAGATGTTCCATTCGTCGGCGGCGATGGCGATGGGCTTTCGGGGAGGGCGATTGGCCATGACGGCAGTGATCACGCCCTCGAGGGCGCGCAGCTGATCGTGGAAATAGGTGGCATCGCGCATTTCCTTTTCGGTGTTCAAGCTGCCGCCATAGTGATGAAGGGAAATGTAATCGATGATTTCCGTGAGCTGTTCGAGCACTCGCACATCCCAATTCACGCTGGTGTCGCCCACGGCCACCAGCCTGAGCGTCGGGTCCATCCATTTCATGAGCTTCGCGTATTGCAGGGCGTCGGCGGAGTAATTGCGGGCATCCATCTGCCCGATTTCCCAACCGCCGTAAACCTCGTTGCCAAGCCCCCAGAGTTTCACTTTATAGGGAGCTAGATGGCCGTTCTTGCGCCGCTGGTTGGCCCAGTAGGTGTTCTCGGTGCCGTTGCAGTATTCGACCCAGTCGGCGGCCTCCTGCATGGTTCCAGTGCCCATGTTCACGGTGATATAGGGCTGGACCTGAAGTTTCTCGCAGTACCGGAGAAACTCGTCGGTCCCAAACTGGTTGGAATCGACTTCCTGCCAGGCGGGGTCCCAGCGAGGAGGACGCTTGTTCTTGGGCCCAATACCGTCTTTCCAGTTGTAGCCGGAGGCGAAATTCCCGCCCGGCCACCGGAGCACGGAAATGCGGAGGCCCTTGATGGCCCGCATGACGTCCTCGCGGTAGCCCTCGCTGTCGGAGAGAGGCGAACCGGGATCGTAAACGCCCCCGTAAATGCAGCGGCCCAATTCCTCAATGAAACTGCCGTAGATATTGCGGTCGATTTCACCGATCCTGCGGTCGAAATCGAGCTTGACCAGGGACGAGGCGGCGCTCTTGCCGGCAGCCTCTTGCTCCATTTCGAGCGTGCCGGGAGCGGCCCAGCCGAGTGTGGGAGAAAGCAAAGGAAGCGTCGCGACGCCGAGCGCCGCCGTGACTCCGTTTTTCAGAAAACCGCGCCTTCCGGGATTTTGAACCGCCATCCCTGAGCCTCACTTTCCGGTGATGGGGAGAATTCGAGTCCGCGCGTGCAATCATTTCCCCCAACGCTGACCTATTTATGCTAAAAACGTTTACTCGTCAACTGTCGAATGAGCTGTTCAGCGTTCGGAGCCGCCAGTGCTTGCGAGACAACAAAAGACGAAGCGGAGAAGCGGATTGGCGAGCGATTGTTCGTAAACGTTTTCAGACAATTTCCCCTCAGGAGCAGACCGGCCGTGAAATTCGCCTCCGTTTCCCTCCGCCAAGCAATCCGCCGCGGTAGCCAGCCCCAACCCGCCGCGAGCACGAACACACCCCACGAACCACGCGCAACCAGTGGCGCCAGCTTCTGCAGGGCGGCAGGGCTCCGGGGAGATGGCCGGCTACTAAGGGCGTTTCTGCTGGCCGGATTGGCGCTCGGGGCCTGTTCGCCGGCGTATGCCGGGGGGCAACATCATCTCTCGGACGCCCAATTCCGGATCGATTATTCGGCGTCGGGAATCACCGCGATTCACCGCGTGGACGACAGGTACGACACAAACTATATCGCTCGAGGCGCCACCCTGGGAGACCTGATCATCCGCTACCGCATCATGGGCCAACAGCAATGGGAGAAGGCTTCCGCCGCCATGATCAACCGCGCACCCAGTCGGCCCGGTTCCTCGGTTTCTTATACGATCGGTGTCGGAGTACCGACGATTGCCAGAAGCAGCCGGCCTTTGGCTTCGGTGCGGTCTTTTGGCCTGTTTGCCCTGGGTGACGGGATCGTCCCGACCAGTTCCGGCGAAAGGGAGATCCCCCGTTACGAATGGACTGGCCGCAAGGGAAGCCGAGAATGGGTGCAGTACGGTTTTCCGAAGGCGGAGAAGGTGTGGGCCAGCGAAGTGTATTGGGTAGTGCACCAGGGGCCGGGCGAGCCGTGCGAATTGCCGAAAAGCTGGCGGGTGCTATACCGGCATGCGGGCGGGTGGCACGCAGTGAATGCGACTACGCCCTACACGATTGCCGCCAATCGTTTCAACCGAGTGAAGTTCGCCCCGGTCACCACCACGGCCCTGCGCATCGAAGTGCAATTACCGGCAAACGCGACCTCCGGTCTTTTTCAGTGGAGGGTCAACGACCAGACCGCTCGGAAAGTCATTCCCATCCGTGATCTCGACGTCAGCGAAAGGTTCCATTTGCAGGGCGGGGCATTGTTGTGGACGCTGACGCTGAAAAACGAGACGAATCAGAAACTGGAAGTCGGCGATCTCGGGCTGCCGCTGCCGTTCAACGACCATTATGTGTGGAACAAAACGATCACCTATACGCGGCGGCTGATCCGGCACAGCTTCATTGCCGGCAACGGCTCCTTCATCTTCTGGATGCGGACCGACGCCATCGGCCCGTTCCTCGTCATGACACCGGCGCGCAACACCGCGCTCGAATATTTCACCTTCCAAGCTTACCGGGGCTACGCCGCGTACATTCATTCGGCTGCCAGCGTGGCGGTGGTGCGCGCCAAAGGCGGCAAGTGGCCGCTGCCCACCACTCAGTTGCTGCTGGCGCCCAAGGGACAGCCAGGCGCTACGGCGCGCTACGGCTTCCGTTTCGGCTGGGCGCGGAATTACGCGGGCGTGCGCCATGAGCTTTACGAGCAGCACCTGTTCGACGTGAACGTTGTGCCGGGCATGACCGATCCGATGGACTTGCCGGTGCGGTTCTCATTGCACACGCGGAACCGGATTCGGGCGATCGTCCCTCAGCATCCACGAAGCACCCGACTCCGGTATCTGGGCGAGCGAGGCAAAAACGTGCTCCTCTACCGCGTGCGCTTCTCCCGTCTCGGCGAAAACATGCTCACGGTGAAATACGGCCGCGGCCGCTATCTCACGCTGCAATTCTTCGTCACCCAGCCGCTCGAAACCCTGATCAAGAAGCGGGCCGCGTTCATCGTGTCGCACGAACAACATCGCAATCCGAAAAAGTGGTACAACGGCCTGTTTTCCCAATGGGACATGAAGCACCAGGTGCTGCGCGGTCCGGACAACCTCGACCACCTGCGGCGCTACATGGTCGCGTGCGACGACCCGATTCTCGGCAAAGCCGAATTCATCGCCGAGAAGAATGTCTACTATCCCAACGCCAAAGAGATCGCCGCAGTCGAATACTATATTCGGCACTACGTTTGGGGCGGATTACAGGAAACCACCAAGGAAAAGTTTCCCTATGCCGTCTACGGGATCCCGAACTGGTATGTGAATCGCCACAGTCCCGATCCCGGCCCGGGAGGGCGGGAGCATGTCTGGAGGATCTACGATTACCCGCATGTTTTCGGGATGTACTACTACATGTACCGAGTGGCGAAGCTCTATCCGAATCTGACTCATTACCTCAATGCCGAAGGCTATCTCGAACGCGCCTTCGGCACCGCTAAAGCCTTCTTCACCGTTCCCTACGAGCTGATCCACTGGTCGGCCTACCAGACCGGCACCTACGATGAACTGGTGATTCCCAAGATTGTCCAGGCGCTTCGGGAGAACGGTCATCCGAAACAGGCGGCTTGGCTCGCGTCGCAATGGCAGAAGAAGGTCGAATATTTCGTCAATGATCACCCCGATCTGTTCCATTCCGAATATCCCTTTGATTCGACGGGCTTCGAATCGACGGAAGCATTGGCCAAGTACGCGATGGAACACGTGTTGCGACTAGGCGAAACCGTTTCCGCCGGCAACGGGGAAACCGCTTTCCAACGCCTGGTGAGCTATCAAGCCGCTCGGAAGTTCCTGCGCGAACAGATACGGCTGAACATCGGCGACCGTGGCTGGCTGGAGACGGCCTATTTCGATCTCGGAAGCGATTATAGAGCGGCGGGCAACGCCAACTACACGCTAAGCTATATGTCGCAAATGGGCGGCTGGGCAATCCTCGACTACGCGCTTCATTTCGCCTCGAATCCCGTGCCCTACCTGCGGCTGGGCTACGCCTCCTATCTGAGCTCATGGGCGCTCGTGAATGCCGGAACGAAGGCTTCCGATTATGGCTACTGGTATCCAGGCAAAAACAACGACGGTGCCGCGAGCGGGGGATTCCAACCCGCGCCATGGGGGAAAGTCTGGTTCGGGAATTTCGAAACCGGCCGAGGCCCATGGTGGTATTCGGGGGAGATTGACCTGGGTTTCACTGGAGCCCTTCGCACGGCGGCGACGATCGTCGTCAAGGACCCGATCTTCGGGCTCTACGCCTACGGCGGAAAACTCAAGCGGCACAAATCACTGATAGAAGTGGTCCCCAAGGACGGCTTGCGCGCCCGATTCCACATTCTTCTCGGCAACGAGAACTTATACATTCGGCTTTCTCGCGACGGCTTCAAAAAGGGGCTGCCGGTTGCCTTCAACGACTCCCTGAGCCGGATCGCGTTCACACTGGGCAACCGAACGCATAACCGTCATCGGACGACGATTCAAATCACCGGATTGCCACAGGGCATCTACCAAGTGAACCTTAACGGGCGGCGCTACGAGCGTATCATCAGTGAACACGGGGCGGAAAAGGAGATTGTCGTTACGGTGAGTGGAAACGGTGTGCCGGTGAGTCTCACGCGCTTTGGCGCGAGCGGGCGCTAGCCAGGAGGTCCAGTACGAGAAGGGCGTGAAAAAGGCTTGCTTGAGCGGGGAAATGGCTGTATATGGTTTGCGAACTCCTTGGGTCAGTATGCTAAGGGAGTTCGTCCTTGTTTGCAGTAAACGTTTTCTAGGCCCCTTTGCCACGAGCTTGTTTGCTACGAGGGCCGGGACTGCACAACTCATGTTCTACGGCGAACCGCCGGCAGGCGCCTTCCTCCACACCGCAGCGGGCCCGGAAAGAAATTCCGCTGCGAGTCGCTACGCAATCTTGTCTGCCCCCTCGCGGCAGACCCTGGCTCATCCCTTCCCGTCCCTGCGGACTCGGGAGTTTGGTCCCCGACCCTGGCGGGTCACGACGTGGCCAGCTTGCGACAAAATGTTGACGCGAGCTGCGACGATACAAACTGTGGAAGGAGGAAACCGGTATGACAATTTGGGATAAGGATTTTTCGCGAAGGAAGTTTTTGCTGGGCGCGGCGGCAGCCACGGGGATGGAATTGCTTCCCAAGCCTCTCCTCGCGCTTTCAAAGATGGACGCCACCGGATCCGCCGGAGCGGCCTTGGGTTCGGCTCCTGCGAAGCACCCACGTCCCGGGTTCATGCATCGCGCGCCGATTGCGGTTGAGCCGTTTTCGATGCACGACGTGCGCCTCCGGCCTGGTCCGTTCTTGGACCAGATGGAGATCAATCGCAAGTTCATGGGGTCGATTCCCAACGACCGCCTGTTGCATATGTTCCGGTTGACTTCCAAGCTTTCTTCGTCGGCGCAGCCCTTGGGCGGCTGGGAAAATCCGAAATGCGAATTGCGGGGCCATTTTTCGGGCGGCCATTATCTTTCCGCTTCGGCGCAGATGTACGCGGCCACCGGCGATGAAGACGTAAAGAAGAAGGCGGATGAACTGGTGGCTCAGCTTGCCATCTGCCAGAAGGCCAACAAGAACGGTTATCTGAGCGCCTTTCCGATCGAGGAATTCGACCGACTGCGTAACGGGCAGCCGGTTTGGGCTCCCTTCTACACCATTCACAAGATCATGGCTGGCCATTTCGACATGTATCGTCACACCGGCAACGAGCAAGCGCTCGACACCCTGGAGAAGATGGCGGGATGGGTGGGGCAATGGGTTTTCCCGCTGAGCGATGACCAGATGGCGCGCATCCTCGAGGTCGAGCAAGGGGGAATGTTCGAGGTGCTCTGCAACCTGGCGGCAGCGACCGGGAAATCGCAGTATCTGGGGATCGCTCACCGGTTCGATCAGAAGCAGTTCTTCGATCCGCTGGCCCGGTTCAAGGACGAACTCACCGGTCTCCACGCCAATACGAATATTCCGAAGGTGATCGGGACGGCGCGCTTTTATGAGATTACCGGCGATCGTCGTTACTATGACATCTCCGCCGTTTTCTGGAAAGCCGTCACAGGACATCGCATTTACGCCACCGGGGGCACCGGCGACGGTGAATACTGGACGACAGCAGCCGGCCATTTGAAGGGGACGCTAAACGAATGGAACGAGGAGTGCTGCTGCGGCTATAACATGCTCAAGCTTACCCGTCATTTGTTCCACTGGACGGCGGACCCGAAGCTGATGGATTACTACGAGCGGACACTCTTCAACAGCCGGCTGGGCACGCAAAACTCTGAGGGAATGAAGGGTTACTTTGTGCCGCTCGGCTCGGGCTACTGGAAGTATTACAACACGCGCTGGGATTCCTTCTGGTGCTGTACGGGAACCGGACTGGAAGATTTTTCGAAATTTAACAACACGATCTATTACCACGACGACCAAGGCATCTACGTGAATCTCTACATCGCTTCGGAAGTGAACTGGAAAGAAAAGGGCGTACGGCTGCGCCAGGAGACAAACTTCCCCGAGCAGGCAAGCGCCACGTTTGTGATTCAGGCCGCTCATCCGGTGGAGATGGCCCTGAACTTACGGATTCCCTATTGGGCTACCGAAGGCGGGACGGTGAAGCTGAACGGCGAAACGATTCCTGTTTTCTCGAATCCCAGCAGCTATCTGACGCTGTACCGCGTCTGGAAGAACGGTGATCGCGTGGAGATCATGTTGCCGATGAGCCTGCGTACCGAGGCGCTACCGGACGATGAAACGCGCCAGGTGGTGATGTACGGCCCGTGCGTCCTCGCTGGTCGACTCGGCCGGAACGGTCTCACCAAGCAGATGCTCTTCTCCGCTTATGACACCTCGCCCCGCGGCACGCCGGCCGTTGTTCCCCCGCTCAACAACGCCCGGGTGGACAAGTTCGACTGGGTCGAGCCATCGGGACCGCCTATGACGTTCCACCTGAGTGGGCAAAGCGAGCCCACCGAGTTGATACCGTTCTACCAGGTTCACGGTGAAAAATACGCCGTCTATTGGCAACTGAAGGAGCCACACCGGCCACGGTTCTTCCTGTAGCGGCAGTTTGCAGCTCGAGGAAATTGGAAGTGGCAGGCCGTCGGGGTATGAGAGGGAAGCTCTCATGCCCCGAATCGTTTCCGGCTCGATAGGGCGGCGTCCGGCGGCGTTTGCATCACATTCCTCGCGGAGCGATTCCCGTTCAAGAAGTCGAATCGGAAGGCAAATTTTTAAAGGCAGGCCAATCCGGGCAGGCGTGTGTGAAAACGGGGAATGGCCTTGCAATCGCTAGAAGGCCACCGCACCGCGGATGGCGGAAGGACCGGTTTCCCCAGTTCCTCACGCCGGCCGCGGCGGCGGAAGATATCAGTGCCGAACCGAAAACTTGAACACGGTCGTTTCCCGGTAGACCTGGCCCGGGTTTAACACCGTGGAGGGGAAATTGATGTGGTTCGGAGAATCGGGATAGTGCTGGGTTTCCAGGGTGAAACCGTCGCGGAAATGGTAGATCTTGCCGTCCCTTCCATGCACGTCGTGGAGGTAATTCCCCGTGTAAAACTGGATTCCCGGTTGAGTGGTGTAGACAGTGAGCACGCGTCCGCTGCGCGGATCGTAGGCTCGGGCGGCGAGCACCAATCCTTTCTTGTGATCGCGATTGATGATCCAGTTATCATCGTAGCCGTGGGCGTACTTCAACTGGATGTTGTTTTCGTCGATTCTCGTTCCGACCGCGGTCGGCTTCAGGAAATCGAATGGCGTGCCCTTCACGCCGGCAATCTTGCCCGTCGGTATCTGGGTATCGTTCGTGGGGGTGAACTTGTCGGCGTTGATCATCATCACTGTGGGGAGGATGCTGTCGTTGCCCGCCCCATTCAGATTGAAATAGGTGTGGTTGGTCAGGTTGATGACAGTGGGTTTATTGGTCGTGGCGTGGTATTGGATACGCAGGGCGTTGTCGGGCAGCAACGTGTAGATGACGCGCACGTGCAGGGTGCCGGGATAGCCTTGATCGCCGTTCGGGCTCACCAAGGTCAATTCGAGTGCTGGGTTCCTGGAGTTCTTGAGGATTGTGGCGTGCCAGACCAGCTTGTCGAATCCGATCTTGCCGCCATGCAAGCTGTTCGGACCATCGTTGATCGGCAGGTGGTAAGTGACGCCGTCGAGGGTGAAGCGGCCATTGGCAATGCGGTTGGCGTAGCGGCCGACAATGGCACCGAAATAGGTTGTGCTCTGCTGATATTCCCCGGCGTTGTCGTAACCGAGCGCAACGTCGCCGAATTTCCCTTTCCGGTCGGGAACGTCGATCGAAACCACGCGGGCGCCGAAGTTCGTGATCGACACCTTCATTCCATTCCTGTTCTTCAGGACGTACAGATACATCTCTTTCCCATTGCTGATTTTTCCGAACGGAAGCTCCTCGATTTTCGGTGTGGTCGACGTCTTCATCTTCGATGCCGCCTCGGCATTGATTCGCGGCACGGTAACCGTGAAGGCCGCGGCTACAGTGGCCAGGAGCGTAAATCCAGTTCGTAGTGTAATTCCCATGTTTTTCCCCTTGGACGTGACAGTGCCGGGCATGGCTGTCAACATCTCGCCCTTTCTATCACGATTCCGAATCCGAAGAAAACGATTTCACACACGTGTGATGCCACTCTTCCGGCAATTCGCTGCCAGAAAAATGGCTTGCCGGACGATGCGAGGAACTCTCAGGCTGGCTCCCTGGCGCGGGACCAGCCAGGGCGGTTTCCCCTAAAGAGGTTGACGATCAGCACGCTGTTCCCCACCCTGCACTGGCGATAACCATAGGAGAGCGGTCCCGAACGGCTGTTGAGGTGGGCGGGAAGCCAGACGATCGGTTTTCGAAGGCCGGGCCTGCCTTTGCGGACAGGTTTGCGCTTGGTGATGACCGAATCCGAGTCTCGAGGCCGAACCGTGGTTTTTTTGCGGAAAGAGCGCGCAGCCGTCAGTGGCTACGCGCCGTTCCGTTAATGAGCGTGTGTTTTAGCGCTGCGGTTTCAGTTCCACCCAGGTGGTTTTGTTCTTCAAGGGGATGACGTAGGCACCGCGCTCCGTTTTGAACGAGCCGAGGGGGCGGTAGGTGCCCAGGCCGTGGATGCTGGCAGGTTGGCTAACGCGCAGGTAGGCGGCGGGCGTGTACTGGGTGGCGGGGGCGAGAGCCACGCGCACGACGGACGTTTTCGTGTCGAGGCGGGCGCTCGTGAACTTGCCTGCGTCCAGCTTGAGCCAGAGGCCGGCAGGAGCCACATAGAGCCGCTGGCGGTAGGCGTCGAGCGGGGTCACGCTCACGCGGTCATCCCTGGCGTGGATATTACCGCCAAAGGCCAGCCAGCCGAACACCGGATGGTGAACGATGTAGGTGGCCATGGCGTAGGAGACCCCAAAGAAGTTGGTGCCGTAGTCTCCCGAATAGGAATCGTAACGGAGCATATCGGGGAAGGCATGGAAGGCACAGGAGGCGAAGCCTTCCTGATTGATATTGGCGAGCGGACCCATGATGCCTCCGTAGCCGATGCGCAGTAGCAGGAACTTGTTGGGATGCAGCCGGTAGTCGGAGAGCAGCGGGATGGCGTTGATGCTCGAACCGTAATGCTGGAGCTGGCGTTCGAGGCGCGGGGTTTCGCCGGCGTAGAGGAAATCCCAGTAGCGAAGCGCGCTGCCGTTGTAACCCCAATTGGGTTCGGTTCGGTCGTAGCCGAGGATTGCATTCAGGGTGACGTCGGCCTTCTTGCGGAAACCGAAATACCGCATCCAGCCGTAGACCTCTTCCTGGCCGGTCGAATCCCAAGGCATCTCGCTGCCAAAGGGGTATGCTTTCTCGCGCCAGTGCAAGGCGCGCTTGTACATGGCTGCCTTGAGCGTTTCGGCCTGCGTGGTCATGCCTTCGCGCTGGAGGCTCTTGAGGATTTTGATGAAGATGCTGCCCTCCATCTGGCCGAACTGGGCGTAGTAGGGGGCATAGCGCGTCATCGCCATTGAGGTTTCATAGGCCTGATTGAGATACCAGCGCCAGGAATGGTCGGTGACGAGGCCTTTATGGTCGCGGGCGAGCCGGTAGAGGATCCAGTAGGCCACGGCGACATGGGGGTAATCGTAGGAGCGGTTGACGGCATCGGCCTCTTTCTTGTTCCAACTCGTCCAGCTATGCCAGTTGATGTTGCTGCGATAGAAGTGAGGCGGCAGAAGGTTGGGCTGGTAGTAGAAGAGGCTCTTGTGGACCCCGTACTTGAGCGGGCCGGAATTGTTTTGCAGGTGGCCCCACAAGACGCCGTCGACGAATTCCTCGAACTTCTTGATTTCTTCCGGATTGGGTTCGAGCCATTCCTTGCAGATCGTCGCGAGCCAGGAACCGGCGCCGCCCTCATCGCTCAGACCGGCGATCCAGACGCGGGGATCCTGGGTGACAATACTGCGGGTGCGGAAATCGTAACTCATGATCGAGGGGCTGCGATGGAAGGGATCGCTGGGGTCGACAAACCACTGCTGGGTAGTGAGGAAATGACCCATATCATCGACGGCGACGGCTTCGGGCTTCATGGTGAAGTAGTTGATCGTCTGCTCCAAGCCGTTCTGGTAGGTGATGGTCAGGCGGGAGCGGCCCCAGATCTTACCCCGCACGGTAAACGCTTTCCAGCCGTCCGGACGAGGACGGTCCCGGTGAATCGAAAGTGCCCCCGGAGGATTGATTTTCATCGAAACGACCTTCTCCGGATATTTCAGGAACAGCCTGGCGTGGATGTCAGTCGGGAGCACGTAGCCCGGAATCCCGACCGCGACGGGACGATGGTTAGCGATCAGTGTTTTCTGGACGTTATAGACGGAAGAAGCCACAAGGAACTTCAGTCCGTAAGTTTTCGACTCGCCCGGTTTCAGCACGAGTTCGGTGGGGTGTACCCACTGCCTGACGCCCTTCCACTGATTCTGGGCGTAGGCCAGGTCCTGAACCATCCAGTCGTAAAATCCCTCGAAAGTGTTGCTGCGCGGGGTCAGACCCTTGAAGAGTTCCGGCTTCCACTGACGGAAGCGGTAGCCACGGGGATTCAGAATCGGCTTATAGGCTTCGAAGGGGGTTCTACCGTCGGGCACGAGCAGCAGCACTGGACCGACACCGCTGACCGGAGTCACCTGGACATAGCCAGCATCGTCGCCGATGTAGGGGTTGAAGAAGGAGCAGACCGCATAGACCTGTGGCAGGGTCCGACCGGTGAGGATGTTGTTGAAGACCATCGGAATGCCGAGCGAGCCGACCTCAACGGTGCGGTTCGTCTTGTTCTTCAGAACGAAGCGCAAGACGAGGCGACCATCCTGAACGGCCCAGACGCGGGTGACCGATAGCGGGATATTTGCCGGGAGCGTGGGAGAGAGGTTTGCGGCGGCGAGCACGCCCGGGGATGCGGGGAGCACCTTTACGGGATGGCGGTCAAGGGCGGTCGAGTAACCCTGCCAGGGCCCGGAGTTTCCCGTGCGCAGCCGAAGATCGATGTCGCCAAGCTGGTAAAAACCATTATGCGAACGGTAAACCAGTCGGTCACCGGGCGAATAGTCGAAGGTGCTATCGGCTCTGGGATCGATGGCCGCGACGGTTTGCGACGAACGAACCAGTTTCAGGTCGAGTTCCGGGGTTTGGAAATTGAGGTAGCCCTCAGCGAGCATGGGGCCAGGCTTTGGAGGAGGCCGATGCGCGCCCCGTTGCGCGCGGCTGCTGACCACTAGCACCAAGCTGCCAAGAATCAGACACAGTACAATTGCGTTTCCGCGGAAACCGAATCCTCCCTTCATTCTTTTCGCATCCCTTCTAATGTCCCTTCCGTTCGTTTGGCCAAGGCCGCAGCCTTTGCAGCCGCTGAACCGTCCCCTGGGGAGCCCTGACCAGAGCCACCCAGACCATCACCTTCGGCAAAGTGGTGCCTACGCCTTCCCGGCGGCGCGCGCCTTGGCACGGTTGATGATTTCCAGCATCACGTTCCGATACTTCTCGAAGGTATCGTCGACCACGGTAATAGTGGGAATCTGGTGTGGATTGAGCGAAAACGTCTTCGGATTGAAATGCCGAAAACCGCCCTCGTGCACACCGGTGCTGCCGCGTCCTGGAGCCGGGTGGCTCAGGTGGTTGAACGCGCGGCAGTACTTTTCGAAAGCGGGCGGATAGCCCCAAGACGGAAAAATCTGATAGAGGGGAATCACCGACATCAGCCCGTCGTACGAAAATTCACCGACCGGGATCACGTTCGGATACTTCGCCCGCAGGCTTTCGACCATTTTCCGTAAGCCGACGAGCATGTCGCCCTGAGTGTTGTCGACCCAGCCGCCGGCGATGTCGAGGAAATAGCCGTCGACACCGAACGTTTCGATCATGTAGGCGATGCAGTTTTGCAGCCAGTAGCGCCAGGAATCGACGGCGATGTTCATGAAGCGGCCCCAGCCTTCCATATGCCGGTCGTTGTCCCAATCGACCCAAGCGATATAGAAGGAATTGCCGTCAATCTGGCGGGTGCTGGAGTTGGCGAACTGGGGATAGACTGCCAGGTGAGTGTTGGACGCCTGCAGGCCGAACATGGGCAGGAACCGGAATCCCATGCGATGCCCCTCTGTAATCAGCCGGCGGAAACCTTCGTCGCCGCCCATGCGTTCGTCGACCTTGTAGACGGAATATTCCCAGTAATAGCGGCCGTTCCAGGCAGGCAGGAAGACCATCACCTTGCTGGCGTCGATGTGCTTGGAGACCCACTCGAGGGTACGCAGCGCCTTGGCGAAATCGTTGAAGACGTAGCCGGTCCAATCCATGCCGTGGATCGAGACGAACAGCTCGATCTTGCGGAACCAGTCAGGCACGTCGGTGCGGGTGTTCCAGTCCGGAAGGTGGAAGGCGCGCTGAACGTGCTCGAAGTGGGGGCGAAAGGCGGCATCGGCGGTCGTGGTACGCCCGGCACGCCAGCGCGCTCCTTCGACCCGGTTGCTGTGCTTCCAGCCGGGGTTTTGGTACACCAGTTCGGTGCGGTAGAGATTGTTCTCCGCCGGCTCGAAATACATGCGGTTGGCGCGAACCTCCTCGTTCAGTGACGAGAGGAAGAAATAGTCTTGCTTGCCCGCCTCGATCACTGCGAGCGGCGTGTCTGTGCTCTGCCCACCATTGCCCCACGGGTAGCCGAGCAGGATCTCGTTTTCCTTCGGGTCGAAAAAGCCGGAACTACCGGGCGCGATTTTCCCGCGCGGCACCCCGCGGACGATTGTGGTGACGGACTTGATGGGTTGGTCCATCTCCGCGGTGACGTCCCATTCGGTGAAGTCGCCATTGGGCCGGATGTGCGAGCGCAGCTTCCCGGGGGCCTTCAGTTGTCCGCCGGCGTAGACGAAGCCGGAACACTCCAGCAGCAGGCCGTCGCCCTGCGGAGTGACCTTCATGAGGGCGCGGTCGAGGCCGTAGGTGTTCTCAAACGTATAAAGGCGAAACCCGATTAGCAATTTGTTGAACACGACCGACGGCTCGGGGAAATCGAAGCTGAATTTCTGGAAGCTTCTGCCGGGCGGCGGCAGGATGACGCCGCTCGTGCAGTTGAGCGGTAGGATCGTGCCGTTGGGTGGATCGCCGCCGCGGATGGCCGGCGGCGCCGCGAGCTCGGTAGCGTGCGCCGGAAGAGCCTCGACGGCCAAATAGGAAGCGGTCGCGGCAGCGCCCTTGAGCCAGTCGCGTCGGGAAACGTTTACTTTCATGCTGTCCTCACCTTTTTCCATGGGTTTTGTCGGCCCTCTTCCCCCGGTCGATGGCTTTCACCGGAATGTTCAGTATGAGCTTCAGCCCGGCCGGTAACGTACCACCTGACCACATAGGATGCAACCGGCAGCCGGCTCGGGGCTTGAACGGGCCTCTGAACAGGTCGATTTTGCTTCGCCTTTCACCAAAGGCTGCACCTGGCCCTCTCCCCAGAAACTCAGTCTTGGGGGCTCGCATTGCCCTTTCGAGGAACGATTCGCGAAAATGGCAAGTCGCAGAAGCGGCCCGCCGTGGTTCGGTGCAACCGCGCACCAGTAGCCGTGCCCTTTGGAAGTTCGGGCACAAAGGGGCAAAATCGTGGGCTGGCTCGCTCTCAGCCACATCACAAATTACCGACTCCTGAATTGGCTTTCGCCGTTCGACTTCGACGCGATCCCCCGCCTGCCGCTCACGATTCTCTGCGAACGGACAACACTACTTGACTGCAGGGTCTTAAGAGCTACGGCTGGTATCCGTGGTTTGCCAGGAGGGGGCCCTGAGCCCCCCATCGGTCGGCTCGGGCGGTTGTTCGCCCGGGAGGCCCTGGGAGGATCGAATATTCCGAACACAGAAAAGCGCTTAATCCCGAATTCGTAAATTAAGGAGCACTGTTCTGTTCCGATCCGTTAGATTGGCTTTGGGTTAGCAACAGTCGACGGAGGAACAGAACAGTGCATCGGAAAATTACCCCACTTTGGGGAGAAAAGAAAGTCGTGTTGCGCCAGACGCCGCGGGCCGTAACGCCGTTCGGCGGGCTGAGCGTGCTCATCGAGTTTCTGGGCAAGATTCATTTCGCCGAGCAGGTCAGCGAACATCTGCCCGTGCATCTGAAATCGCCGAATGCGATTGATCCAGCGCAGACTTTCACGGCGTTTCTGATCTCGGTGGTAGCCGGGGCGCGGCGGTTCGCCCACACCTCGTTGCTGCGGGCCGACCGGGCCTTGCACGCGCTGTTGGGGATCGACCGGTTTCCCACCGACGGCACGATCCGGAATCTGTTCAAGCGCTTCGGGCAGGGGATGGTGGTGCGGTTCTACGAGCCGCTCTGGCTCTGGCAACTGGCCCGACTGCCGAAGCGCGAGGGGGGCTACAGCCTGGATTTGGATTCCACCGTATTCGAGCGCTACGGCAAACAGCAGGGGGTCAAGAAGGGGTACAACCCACGCAAGCCCGGACGAAGCTCGCACCATCCGCTGCTGGCGGTGCTGGGAGAAGCTCACTTCATTCTGCACGGTTGGCTGCGGAGCGGAAACACACGGTCCGACAGCGGGGTGGTGGAGTTTCTGAAGGAGGCGTTGGGGAAGCTGGAGAGCCCGCGAGGGATTCGCCGGGTGCGCGCCGATGCGGGCTTTTTCGCTCAGGAGCTGCTGAAATACCTGGAGGAGCGAGGATTGGGCTACATCGTGGTGGCCCGTCTGACGGCCGGGCTGAAGCGGGAGGCCGTCCGCGTGGAGCCGTGGCGCGAGTTGGACGCGATCTACTCGGTGGGAGAGTTCCGGTTGAAACTTCTGGGATGGGACCGCGAGCGGCGCTTCGTGGTCGTGCGGGAGCAGATGCAGGAGCGCAAGCCTTCGGTCGGGCGCAAGCTGCTGGAGGTTCCCGGCTACACGTTCCGGCTTTTCGTAACCAACTTGGCCGATCCGCCCGAGCAGGTCTGGCGCGACTACAACCAGCGGGTCTGCATCGAGCAACGCATCGAGGAGCTGAAGTCGGACTTGGCGGCGGACGATTTTTGCTTGCGGGAGTTCTTCGCCACCGAGGCGGCCTTCCTGGGGATCCTGCTGCTGTTCAACCTGCTCGGGGAATTTCAGCGCGCTACGGCCAGCAAGGACTATCGGCAACCGGCTACGCTGCGCGCACAGGTGTTCCTGTGCGGAGCGATCCTGGGCCGCTCCGGCCACCGGCCCGTGCTCCATCTATCGGCCGCCTGGGGTGGGCTGGAAAAGCGTAACCCGCTGTTCGACAATGTGTTGTCCTACGAAATTCCAACTTCGCGCAAGTTGGAGCTTCAACCGGAATCGACGGGGTAATCGGCCTCGTCATGCCGCCTTCACACCACAAAAAAGCAGGCCCAACTTACGAATTCGGGTTTAAACGGGTCCAGCTTACTGGCTCGCCGCGGGCGGGGCCCATAAACCGGCGCCACTTCCGGTCCCAACAGGTACTTGCGAATCGTCTTGCGACCCGAGCCGGTCAGCTGACTGATCGCCTGGATACTCATCCCTTGCCGTTGCAGTTCTTTGATCTGTTCCACGTCTCTCCCCCTGAACAAGTCTCGGAACCTCCTCCCTGCGGAGTGGGTTCCGGTCTACCACATCAGGGGTGGGGAATTTTCAATCGGCACTTTGGGGATTTTTACACCGGCACTGACATTTCTTCGGATCGTGATACCTCCTCACGATCCATAAAGACCGTCTGATGGCGAGGTTAAGTGATTAGGAAATCGTTCTGCCTGCCGCCGTCAAGACTGATCCGGGCGTCTGCTTCCAGCCAGAAAAGCCGGTAAATCTGCTTGTCCCAGGTAGTGGATTTGTAGACGGGGTTGATGTAAACGCGAACGTCGACCCGGGCAACCATCACGCGAAAAATCGGTTCTCTACCGAATGTGTCAAGCCTGTCCCGAGCCCGCCACAAGGGCCGCCTACCAGCCCGGCCCGGGCGCAATATCAGTTGGGCCAAAAGGGACTGGAATTCATCGAGAAGGAGAAGGTGGATTCCATAGCCACCGTTTACCACGCCAACGGAAAAAGCACTTTGGACGACTGGGCCATCGGATCTGGCTACAGGGTTTTACAGTCGGGGGATTTTTCCAAAGGTATTATGAAGGCACAACCGGCTGCACTGCTGAAGCAGGGTTGTATCCCGCTTCCTGTAGAAAAGTGAAAGGCGCGTTCTCCTGTTCAGGACGAAACTGGCAGTAAGCGCCTGTAAAACAATAAGTTAGGAGAACTTTGGACTTGTGGGTCGCGGGGCGGAGCTGTAGATGGGCAGAGGTTGTGGAGAAAGCTCCCGGGCTGAAAGGCGAAGCCTGGCGGACCCGCGACAGGCGAGCCATTTGAGGCAGAGAAGGCAATGGCCGCGAGTTTAGGCGGGGGGCTGCCCACGGTGTTGGCCGGTCAGGAGATCGAGACGCTGCTCAATGGGCTCGGCAGCGACCCGCGCGCCCAGCCGCATCCTCCTCACGCTCGGTTGCCGCGTGCGCGTCGTCAACGGCCCGCTCGCCGGCCTGGAGGGCATTCTGCGCCACCGAAAAGGGAACCACCACTTGATCCTCTCGGTCGACCTGATCCAGCACTCGATCTCAGCGGAAACGGGTGTATGCAATTTGATGCTCGTGAGGCGGTAGTTGGCTGGGTTTCATTTCGCAGGAAGGGCTGTCTAGTCGGCGGGCCGATCTGAGGTAGGTGTGTGAATCTGCCCGCAATTTCGGGCGAGACATTTCTCGGAAGGTGCGTCGCATGCCCCCGGCGTTGTCGCAGAGATATATTTGAGCCTCCAAATGCCAGGCCATGCAATCTACGTTGGTCTCGCAGGAAAAGATATAGGCTGGCGGTGTTGGCATAGCTGGTGTGCTTCGAACGCCTAGTCCAAGCGGATGAGTGGCCAATAGCGACGCACATCGTATTCCTGACCTCAAGCCTTCAGCCAATCGCCGGGTATGCCGGGGTCATGAAACTGTTGAGCTCAATAGCCTCCCGGAGCCACAAGCGACTTATCAACTCGCTGGCGCGGGCGGGGTCGGGACTCACGGGGTAGGAAGGCGGCTGGCCGGTGAAGCCGACCAGGCTTGCCTAAATGTTGCTCACGTACCACACGGCCACCGATTTGTGGACAGCGGGTTGCGAAACCGCTCTATGGCTGGCGTTGGGAGCCACCCTATATACGTGGGCAGGTTATCCCGCAAGCCTGTGGGTACTGAGCCGGGAGCGATGTGGCAAGCTGAGCCCGAAAGCGTTTGAACCAACCGTATCGATCATCATCGCCGCGCGTAATGAAGAAGCGCAGATCAGGGACAAACTCAGGGACTGCTCAGCCCTGCGATACCGGCCAGACGCCCTCCAAATCTTGGTCGCCTCGGACGGGTCAACCGACAACACGGAGACCATCGTGCGGGAACTCTCCGAGCGAGACCCTCGAGTTGAGCTGGTGAGAACGAAGGGCCGAGCAGGCAAAAGCCAAGCGCAGAACGTGGCCGCGCAGCACGCAAGCGGAGAGATACTCCTCTTCACGGACGTCGAGACCAGAATACCTCCCGACGCACTGCAGCCGATCCTTGGGAACTTCTCGGACCCGCAAGTCGGCCTAGTCACGGCAGTGGTTAATTTCCCCAAAGGCGACGGCGCGGTCGCGGGCGGCCAGGGCTTCTACTGGAGGTACGAGACTTTTCTCCGGCAGATGGAGTCCGATATAGGAATTCTGGCGACCGCCAGCGGACAATTGCTTGCGGTACGGCGAAGTCTCTTCCGACCCATAGATCCACAACATGGAGATGACTGTATCATCCCACTCGATGTGTGCCTTCATGGATTCCGTGTCGTCCAGGAGCCGCGCGCGGTTGTTACCGATGTAATGCCCCACACAATCGAGGGTGAGCTTCGCGCGCGCATACGCATGACCACGCGCAACTGGACTGGAACTTTCAGCCGACCCGCACTGTTGAACCCACTTCGCTTCCCCGGAACCGCTTGGTCACTCGTTTCACACAAGCTACTTCGCTGGCTGACGCCATTCTTGCTGGTCTCAGCCCTCATTTCGAATACCGTCCTCGTGCTGGAGCATCGAGCAGTCCTCCTCTGGTTCACGCAAGCGATTTTCTACTTGGCCGCCATCGTCGGATGGTTGCGCGAACGCAAGGGCCAGTCCGCCGCCCCTTTCTCCTACGCCTTCTGTTTCTGTCTCGCAAACGTCGGATTTATGCTGGGCATCGTTAAGGCCTTCCGCGGCCAGAGGACGGTAGCTTACTAGCAAGGAAAATCGTCGATGGACGTATCCCCTCTAACGCACGTAGTCAGCTCCGAGTTGGCGAGGATCATTGCCGCATACGAAAGGCGCAATCGTGTGATCCGACAGGGCCCGAATGCGCAAATCCGCCCCGTGAACCTAAAGCATTGCCCATGAGAGGGAATCGAGGGAATCCTCGACGGCCACACTCTTCCGTCAGGATCTGGGCGACCCTCTAAAACGCAGCCGCCCGGATACCCCTGCTCAGCATCCGCTACACGTGTCTGTTGCAGGAGCCGTGACCTCCCTGCGGCCGCGGCTCCGTCCCTAGCAACGAGGAAAATCGAATGCGTCATACCCTGCTTCCGTTCTCGCCGCCGTTGATCGGCGACGAGGAGATCGCCGAAGTTGTAGATACCCTGCGATCAGACTGGATCACAACGGGTCCCAAAACGAAACGATTTGAGGAGGAATTTGCCGCAGTGGTCGGAGCGCCGGCGTCGCTGGCTGTGAACTCCTGTACCGCGGCGCTTCATGTGGCGTTAGCGGCACTCGGGATCGGGCAGGGCGACGCGGTGATCACAACGCCAATGACGTTTTGCTCCACCGTTCACGTTATCGAGCAGGTGGGTGCAAAGCCGCTCCTTGTGGACGTCGAGCCCGACACGCTCAACATTGACCCAGAAGGAGTCCGCCGAGTTCTACAACACGTCCCAGCCAGCAGTCGCATCAAGGCAATCCTACCCGTGCATTTGTACGGCCATCCGTGCAATATGGACCCGTTGCTGGATATTGCAAGGGAATTCGGGTTCGCCATCATCGAGGATGCGGCTCACGCCCTCCCGGCAAGGTACAAAGGCCGGATCATTGGATCCCCGTGCGATTCCGCATCTGTGAAGGTCCTCACCTGCTTCTCCTTTTACGCCACTAAGAACCTGACCACGGGGGAGGGGGGCATGCTGACAGGCCCTCCGGAGTTCGTGGATGAGGCGCGCATCTGGAGTCTCCACGGTATGAGTCGCGACGCTTGGAAACGCTACGGCGCGGAAGAATCGTGGTACTACGAAGTGGCTTGCCCTGGCTTCAAGTACAACCTGGCCGATATCCAGGCAGCGATCGGCCTGCACCAACTGCGGAAGCTCCCGGATTTTCACGCTCGACGGACTGAGATCGTCCGGCAGTACAACGAAGCGTTTTCACAGTGCGAGGAGTTCCAAATTCCGGCAAAACGTGCAGAGGTAGACCACGCCTGGCACCTGTACGTGCTGCGTTTCAATCTCGATCGCATGACAATATCCCGCAATCAGTTCATCGAAGAGCTGAAGGCCCGGAACATCTCCAGCTCCGTCCATTTCATCCCCATCCATCTGCACCGGTATTACCGGGACCGCTATGGCTACAAACCCTATGATTTCCCCGTGGCACACCGCGAGTTCCAGCGGATCGTCTCGCTGCCAGTCTTCCCAGCAATGACGGATAGCGATGTTCAGGACGTGATCGAAGCGGTTCTCGACATTGCCCGGAGACATGGCAAAATCGCCGCGGCCAGTCCCTCCGCGGCTCGCGGCTGAAGCACCGCATTCGGCAGTTCCGTCGTAAAGCTTCGACCCGAAGTCACAAGAGAAACGCAATTGCACCCTGCGCGCCGGATATTTGATTCCTGTTGCTCCGCTGTCGGCCTTGCCGCGCTGTCGCCTCTTCTCGTCGCGAGCGCTCTCGCGATCAAGCTGGAGGACGGGGGGCCGGTTTTCTACGCTCAGCCGCGCATTGGCAAAGAGTTCCGCACTTTTGGCCTTCTCAAGTTCAGAACGATGGTTCCCGGCGCCGACCGCCACGGGCGGCTCACTGCGCCCGGCGATCCCCGCATAACGCGAGTTGGAAGGCTTCTCAGAAGGTACAAAATCGACGAACTGCCGCAACTGATCAACGTACTCCGTGGCGAGATGCAACTCGTAGGACCGCGGCCGGAGGTTGAACCATACGTATCGATATTCCAGGCGCAATACTCCGTGCTTCTCCGTGAGCCGCCCGGCGTCACTGACCCCGCATCCATCGTGTATCGGCACGAGGAACAAAAGATGGACGTGGCCCATGTCGAGGAGCATTACAGAACGCAGATATTGCCAGATAAGTTGCAGCTATCCCTCAACTATTTGGCAGGACGCACATTTGTCTCCGACGTGGCGATTCTCTTCCGCACGGTCCTTGGGCTAGGTCTGTCGGAGAAACGGCTTCGGGCCGCCACCAAACCAAAGCAGCAACGGAACCCGCGGCCGGCGTAACCCAAAACGATCGGCACGCCGTTTCGCCACAGCGGACCACGAGCCTACCGCCGCGCTCACGATCACTGGTTGCAGGAGATACGATGAGAAAAATCGGGTATGATCCTTACTCGTCGCTGAACCAACGGCTGATTGACGCAACCATCGCCGGGATTTCTTTCTACCTGGCGTATCAGCTGAGGTTCAATTGGTCTGTTCCGGCTGGCTCGCTCGAACAGATGTGGCTTCTCCTTCCGGCAATCATGCTCGGAAGGGTCCTGGTGAATTCCGCGCTTAAAACCTATCGCCTGGTCTGGCGTCATACCGGTTTGGCGGACGCCGTGATTGTGGCGCGCAGCTGCGCCGTCTTCTCGTTCGTCTTGCTTGCACTCCGGCTCTGGGCCCCGAACCGACTTGTTGATATTCGCATGCCGCTCAGCATCATTGTGATCGAGTTTCTTCTTTCTCTGGAAGGCTCCCTTGTGGCCCGTGCTCTTCGACGGCTTCTTTACGAAAGGTTCTCGCACAAACTGCTCAGCGGGCACGCAGCAACTTGCGTTCTGCTAGTGGGAGCGGGTCAGGCAGGCGTAACTGCAGCCAAGGAAATCGCCTCTCGCACCGGCGTCAGGCCAGTCGGCTTCGTGGACGACGACCCGAAGAAATTGGGTTGCTGCATCAACGGCCTCCACGTCCTCGGAACGCTGAATTCTCTGGCCAAGATCGTTCAGGAGTACCGAGTGCGGGAGGTACTGCTATGTCTCGCGCGCCCCCCTCGCAATCTTCTCAGGACGGTATGGGCCACGTGCGATCACCTGGGCGTACGCGTGAAGATCATCCCCACGTTCGAGGAAATTTTTGAAGGGAAAACGAACGTCGCCGCGTTCCGCGACATCGAAATGCACGATCTGCTTGGGCGCGAGCCTGTTACCCAGCTCCAGAACGAAGGCGAAGTCCTGGCGGCCTACCGGGGCAAGAGAATTCTGATTACCGGTGCGGGTGGTTCGATCGGCTCCGAGCTTGCATACCAACTGGCAAAGGTAAAGCCCGCGCAGTTGGTCCTGCTCGACAAGGACGAGAACGGCCTGAGCGACGCCTACCTACGCATTGGGTCGGAGGTCAAAGGGGTCTCGCTCTTCCCGGCAGTCGCGGACATTCGTTTCTCAGGACGCCTGAGGTCGCTGTTCGCGGATTTCCGGCCGGAAGTGGTTTTCCACGCCGCAGCGCATAAACACGTCTACCTGATGGAAGCTAATCCGTGCGAGGCCATTTTGAACAATGTCGTAGGAACGCGGAATGTAGTCGAAAAATCGGTGGCATTTGGTGTCTCCCGCTTCGTGCTGATTTCGACCGACAAGGCCGTCAGGCCCACTTCGATCATGGGCGCAAGCAAGCGCGTATGCGAGATGGTCGTTCAGTCACAGGCGGACGCCGGCCAGACGCGATTTTGCTGTGTCCGATTCGGCAACGTTCTGGGAAGCCGTGGCAGCGTTGTGCCGATTTTTCGCAAGCAGATCGAACGTGGTGGCCCAATCACAGTGACCCACCCGGAGGTACGCCGGTATCTAATGACGATTCCGGAAGCAGTGGGGCTTTTGATTCAGGCTGGGACGCTGGGCTGCTCTGGGGAGACCTTTGTCCTGGAAATGGGAGAGCCGGTATTGATTCAAGACTTGGCGCGTGACCTTATAGAGTGTTCCGGCCTCCGTCCGGGACGTGACATTCAGATCCAGCTAACTCGACTGCGCCATGGAGAAAAGTTAAACGAGATTCTTTTCGACGAGATGACGGAAAAGCTCTCGCACACACAGTTTGAAAAGATTTATGCGATTAACGGCCCAGCCATCGACCCGGTACGGTTTGCCGGTGAGTTGGCAGCCCTCGAGGATGCCGCTCGTTTGGGATCTCTTCCCGGCATCACTCGGATTCTCCGCGAACTAAACATCGGGTTCATGGGGGAAACGCAAGAGTCACAACCAGTGGCTGGACCTGCCATCAGCACAACGATCTTCGCCGCAGAACAAGCATAGCCATCGGTTCGTCAGCACTTCGGTCGCCGCAAGCCTGGGAACCATCCTCGCAGTCTTCTTTTAACCCACCAAAGCGTCCCGATAGGTCGCTTTACCACGCCTGTTCCTCATTTCTCCGTGTAAAATGTTCCTCTCAGGCTGGAGGCCTGTCTGAAATATACCTGCGCGGCAGCAGCAGTAATCGGATCGTCTTCGACGATTCGGGGCCGCTCTCGACTGCTAGGTCTTCGAGTTCGAATTCTTCGTTTCGTTCTTAGGTTTGGCTTTCGCTTTCCGTCGACTTTTGTAAGACGGGCCCCACTTTATTCCAAGGTGCCTGGCGTCATACCCTCCTGGGTCTTCAAGCCCCTGATTTAAATCCCTCCACCTTGCACGCTCGGCTTCACGCCGGGCTTCTTGCCGGCGATCCATGTCTGACTCCATGTCTTCAGCTGCTTTGGACACCCGTTTCGCAGCGGTGCTCATGAGGCCCTCCGGGAAGTCTCAATGACTTCCAACCCTTAACTGCATTGTACTGTGCAAAAACATTGCCGCGGGTAGAGTTATTTTTCTGGTCTTGGGGTGGCTCGGGACTCAAGCTGCCACAAATCGCAAAAGGCCAATATCCTGTTCCCGCCTCAGTGGGTCCCAACAGGACAACCTCCCGATCGACGGGGAGCCGCGTCCAAGGTGAGGATGTGGCCACGGGAGCTTTGCTGTGTGAATCGTTCGAAATGCTGAAAAACACACAGGCGTAGACCCACAACTTCCAGTTGACATCTTCCGGAGCCAAGGCACCGTGATCGCTTGCATCGAGTTGCCGACCGCGAGCCTCGAGGTCTAGTTGATGACTCGAATTGCGCATCGGCGTGTGGCGACCGAAGATCGCCGTAGGAGCACAGCAAACGTCACGACGTGGCGCGTGACGCGCTGCGAGAAGCGCACTGCTCGGGCCGGTTTTTCCTCCTCGCAATCGATTGTGTCCATATCGGCACGGCTGGCGAATTCCTGACCGATAAAGTCTTCACTCTTGTTGCCGATGCTACTGGGCTGACGCCGGAGATTACCAGCGGTCTGCTGTCGAGGGCCGATGCCGTGCGAACGATGCTCGGCTCGATCGAGGCGAGTGGCAACGACGGCGAGGGCGATTATTCCTTGCTGATCGAGGCACTGACGCGACTACAGGCTTCGGGAGGCGCGCGAGGCGGGCAGGGTACTTCGGCCGAAGTTGGGACAAAGAAGAGCAAGCCGCGAAGATCCAGCAAGAAAAGAGAGGATGCGCGCGCCGCTCCGGCCGCAAGAGGCCGAAGAAACGCAGATCGGTGAAATCCTGACCGATTCCGAGAAGGCGACCGAGGCGCAGGTGTCGGCCGCTCTCGACCAGCAACTCAGTGGGGATCCGGGGCACCTGGGCGAGATCCTCGTATCCAAGGGATCGGTCACGCCGGACGACGGGCTGGATGCGTTGCAGACGCAGAAAGAGATTCAGTCCTCGACGCACCCTGATCCACGGTGACGACTTCTCTCTCCGTGGGGTCGCCGCGGACAATTCCATTCGCGTGTTGCTCGAACTGGAGAGGCGGCCGATGAGCATTACGCTCTTGATTCGTTCCCAGAAGCTGTTTTGGGGGTGGCCGGTTAGGCGGGGGTCTGCGGATACCGGCGCCGTCGATCGTTTTTCCGTTCGTTGTGTGGCATGCTGCCCGAGGGACGCGCGGATTCCATACGATTTTCAGAGCCGCTGCAGAAGGTGGCAACGCTGCCGACACGGCCCTGCGCCCGCCAACTCGCGGTTCAGGTGGGTTGCTTGCCGGTTCTGTTACGCGCCTTTGGCTTTCCCGTGGAAGGGAGCGCGATAGCGCCGGGCTTCGTCGGCGCGACGATTCGCCCCAAATGCAGGCCGAAGGGAGGCGGAACGACGGCAACGTCCGGCGGCTTTGCCGTCCGAGTGGCGGAACGGATCGCCGAAGCCCGGGAGGGTTGTGCCGGCTGGGGCCTGTTCGCTTTTTCTACTGTCAGAATCGGCAGCGGAGACCGTGGCGCGAGAACGACAATGTCCACGCGGCGATTCAGAGCGCGGCCGGCGGGGGTGGCGTTGGAAGCGACGGGATGGTATTGCCCATAACCAGCAGCGGAGAGGCGCGCCGGCTGAAAATGGAATTTCGTGATGAAAAGCCGGAGCATTTTCGTGGCACGGGCGACGGAAAGTTCCCAGTTCGAGGCGTATTTGGCGTTGTGGATGGGGACATTGTCGGTGTGGCCCTCGAAGCGAATAGCCTCTGGCCGGTTGCGCAGGATCATGGCGATGCGGCGAACGGCGGGCAACGAAGAGGGTTTGAGCGTAGCCGAGCCGCTGGCGTAGAAGCCGATTTCCCGCAAACTGATGATCAATCCCTCGCGGTTCTGTACGATCGCGACGACATTGCGACGGATTTCCGGGGCCAATTGCGCTTCGAGTTCGCGGCGGAGGGCCTCGAGCGATCTGCGCTCGCGCTCGGCTGCCGCCGCCGCGGCCATGGCGCCGAACATCTGCTCGGGAGCCACGTGCGAATTGACCAGCCGCATCTGGCTTACTGGGATCGAGCCGTTCGGAGAGAGGGGCGGCCGTGTGTAGGCGTTCTGAAAGATTCCGAGCTGTTGAAAGGCTGACTGAATGGCCTCGGCGAGCTTGGTGATCTTGCGATGGTCGACTTGCGAGGAGGAGAAGAGCACCACGAAAAAGGCAAAGAGCAGCGTGATGAAATCGGCGTAGGAAACTAACCAACGCTCGTGATTGATATGTGCTTCGTACTTCTTTTTAGCCGGCATCTTTTTGTTGTGCTTTAGGTTTCGAGGTCTCCGCCAGATAGCCTCGGAGTTTGGTTTCGAGCATGCGCGGGTTCATTCCTTCGAGAATCGAGATCACTCCCTCGAGCACGATCTCCCGCTGCACTTGCTCCTCCCGCAGCCGTAGCCGCAGTTTGCCCGCCGAGGGCAGGAAGAACAGGTTGGCCGACGCTACACCGTAAATCGTGGCCACGAACGCCACCGCGATGCCGCGGCCCACTTCCTGAATGTTGTTGAGTCGCTGCATCACCTGAATCAGGCCGAGCACCGCGCCGAGGATGCCGACCGTCGGAGCGAAGCCACCTGCCGATTCGAAGACCTTTGGAATGTTCTCCTCATGCTCGGCCTGGTTGTCCATCACCAGTTCCATCATCTTCCGCAATTCCTGCGGTTCGGTGCCGTCGACGGCCAACATCAGCGATTTCTTCAGGAAAGGCTCGGGGATGTTCTCGAGTTCGCCGTCGAGCGATACCACCCCGTCCTTGCGCGCCTTCACCGCGTAGCCCACCAGCCGGGCGATCGTCTCCTCAGCCTTGCTTCCCCGCTCGAAGAAGATATTCATCAGGTTGGTGAAGGCCAGCAGCACGATCGGCAGCGGAAATTGCAGCATGATCGCGCCGAGTGTTCCGCCGAAGACGATCATCGCCGCGGTCGGCTGCAGGATCTGGCCGACGTTGCCGCCGTCGAGCAACAGTCCTCCCAGGATTCCCACCACGGCAACCAGGATTCCTCCGAGGCTGCTCTTGTCCATCAGCCTCGCTCCCGGTTTGTCCCATCGAGGCCGTCCGGTGGTGACGCTGGCCCGCTCTCGGCCGCCGGTAACGCCGCTCCCGCCTGCCGCACGGCTTCGTTGCCCGGCGCGCCGCTCCCATATTCCAGCAGATCCACGCCGGTCAGCACGCGCCGCCGGAAAGACACGATGAGCCCGACGACCTGCTCGTAGCTCTCGCGCACGACGATCTTTTCGCCAGTGATCAGCGTGATTACCGTGTCCGGCGAGCTCTCGACGAATTTGATCAGATCGGAATTGACTCCGATCGGCTGTTTGTTCAGGCGGGTGAGTCGGATCATTTCGCCTCAGACCTCTCCCGGGTCCCATCCGCGGGTAGCGTAGTGGCCCAGTGAACTCTCTGAAGCAACATCGGCAGGAAGGAGCCATGAGTTGAATGCGAAACCGCGAGCGCGGAAAGCTACCGGGTTGTTTCAGTCGGGCACAACAGGCAGCAAAGGATTTGGCACGCGAACTGCAACTTCCTCCTGTGGCTCACGCAAAATGGCGCGTTTCTGCAGCGATTTTGGGCAAGACTTGCCGGGCTGGGGCGGCAGGGTTTTCCCCTACCGGTGAGCAAAGCAAACCGGGGAAGCGGCCGATAGGAAATTTTGAGGAGGAAGCACTTGACAGCCAGTAATGTACCACCGGCCGGAATCCTCTACCATGCCCCGGTCTATGGCGCCAGTGGATACGCGGACGAGAATCTTCTGGTGCTGATGGCGCTCGGCGAGCGGGGACTGCCGGTTCAACTGCTCGCGCGAGGGCGGCAAAGCGATAGCGAGAAGCTCTTGCCCGTGGAGATGCGACGCGAGTTGGCGCGCATGCAGCAGAGCCGGGTCGATCCAGGACGCAGCATTTTTTACCAGTGCGTTCCCGGTAACGATTTCAACCTTGACATGGCTGGCCGGTGCAATATTGGCCGCACGACTTTTGAAACCGACAGCATCCCCGACGGCTGGGCCGAGAACTGCGCGGAATTCGACGAGATTTGGGTTCCCTCCGAGTTCAATCGTGAGACCTTCGCCCGCAATGGCGTCGACGAGCGCAAATTGCGCGTAATGCCCGAGGGCATAGACACGGGGCTTTTCCACCCGGGGTGCACGCCACTGCCGATCCCGGAGCGTCGTGGTTTCGCATTCCTCTCCGTCTTCGACTGGCAGCAGCGCAAAGGACCCGACGTGCTTCTGCGCGCCTTTGCCGACGAGTTTCAAGCTGACGAGGATGTCTCGCTCGTGCTGAAGGTGACCACGATCAATCATCCTTGGCTCGACGTGGAAGCCTGGCTCGCGTGGTTTCTCGAGCGCGAGTTGCACGTCTCGCTCGACGCTGTTCCGCCGATCATCCTGCTGAACGGCCTGCTGCCGCGCGCCGATCTCCCGCGCCTCTATGCAGCCGCCGACGCCTTCGTGCTTCCAACGCGTGGGGAAGGATGGGGCCGTCCCTACGGCGAAGCCTTGGCCTGCGAGCGGCCTGTGATCGCCACGCGGTGGGGTGGCCAACTCGATTTTCTGGACGACGGCAACAGCGACTTGATCGACATCGAGGGCATTGTTCCGACGCCCACGGACCTCGATCTGGAGGTCTTCGCCGGCCACGCCTGGGCGCAGCCTAGTGTCGAGCATCTGCGCCAGTTGATGCGGCACGTCTTCCGTCATCCGGAAGAGGCTGCTGCCAAGGCGCACCGCGGGAGGCGCGACATGGTGGAGAAATGGGACGGCCGACGCGTGGCCTCGCTCTTCGCCGACGAGTTTGAGCGTTTGCTCGACGGCGTTGCTGTCCGTCAGGTTGCCGGAGGAAAGGCTTGAAAAGGGAAGACGGCGGAGACAGAACGTCGGCGTGGGTCTGAAGGCAATCGCCCTGGGTGAAAGTGCTCGATCGTGCCGGACGACATTTCAACAAGGAGTCATGGAAGCCATGGACAAGGAAACCGCAGTCACCACAGCCGAGGAACCCGTGAACGTGGAAGTGCAGGAGGCAGACTCACTGGCTGCCTGCCGGCGTGATCTCGACGGCCTTGCTGGCCTGACCTCGCAGTTGGTGACGAATGCCTGCGGCCAGGCGCAGATCAACCAGCGGCTCACCGAACGCTTGATAGCGCTCGAGCAGCGGCTGCTTTCGGCGGGCAATTCCCGTCAGCATTTTGCCGTTTACGTTGGCGACCATGTCGCGCTCACCTGGGCGCTCGATCGCTACAAGATGTATGTCGACACGCGCGACAAAGCGATTTCCGTCCACCTGCTCACCGAAGGCGGCTGGGAATCGGACATCACGCGACTGCTGGCCTCCATGGTGAAGCACGGGATGAAGGTGGTCGACGTCGGCGCCAACATGGGCTACTTCTCGCTGCTGCTGGCCGACCGTATCGGGCCGGGCGGCCGGCTCTGGGCCTTTGAGCCCGATCCGCGCAATTTCGAGCTGCTCACGTGGAATCTCGACGTAAACGGTTTCACGCCCTGGTCGAAACCCTACCGCGTGGCGGCTTTTGATCACCGCTCCCGGGTCCGCTTCTGGCAGAACCCGATCAATTTCGGTGGACACAGCGTGCTCACCGAGGATTCCGGCGAGGTCGCGGGAACCGTGATCGAGGTCGAGGCTATGCCGCTCGACGAGGTCATCGCTTCTTCGGTCGACATTATGAAAATCGACGCGGAAGGCTCGGAACCGTTCATCTGGGATGGCATGCGGCAGACGCTCAGGCGGAGTCTGAGCCTGCGCATCCTGATGGAGTTCGATCCGGCGCAAATCCGTGGTAAGGGCCGCGATCCGCAGGCCTTCCTCGAACGGATTCACCAGGATGGGTTCCGGGTCGAGCGGATTCTGCACGACGCCTCGCTTCGCCCGGCAAGCGACGAGGAACTTGCGCAGGGCTCGCTCGTGATGCTCCATCTCAGCCGCATTTAGCGCGGAGGTTCGATGCCAATCTTTGTCGCGGAAGTCGGGAATTTGGTGGCCGCCAGGGCCTTCGCCGGAACGCCTCTTGTCGCCCTGGAAACCGACGCACCGCTCGAGCAGGTTCCGGCGGTCGTGCGCCGCGCCGCCGACCTGGGCGACTCGTTCGATTTGGATCGCTGGCGCTGCGCCCAGACGCAGCCCGGTGCGCAGGGAACCATCATCTGGTTCCCCGGCGAACGATTGATCTGCGGCGAGTGCTCATCCATTCGCCGCGACCTTCACCTTGACGGGCGGCGCACTTTCGTCCCGGTGCACTTGCCGTGCACGGAAGATGTGGATCTCGTGGGCCTCCAGCCGCGCTGGTACGCCGGGAACGTGAGGGAAGACCGCATCAATCCCAGGGTCCGCATTGCGGCGCAGCCCGAGCCGGAGCCGGCTCTTCGAGATTTCTTCGAATGCGATTCGGCGCCATGGGCGCGATTGTGTCGCGCGTTGTTGCGCGGCTGCGCGAACCCGGAGGAAGGTCTGGCGTTGCTCGAGGAGTTTCGCTCGTTGCCCGGCCTGCACCAAACCCTCGCGGCTCTCGCATTGCGGAACCAGGTGGCGCTGCTGCTGCGCCAGGAGGATTTCAGCGAGGCCGGGCACATGCTGGAGCGTGGCATAGCCGCCTATCCCGGCTACGCCGATCTCCATTACCTGGCAGCGCTCGTCTCCGTTGCCGAGTCGGATCCGGGCCGCGCCATCCGGCATTTGCATCAGGCGACGCGGCGAAGCGATCCGCGGCTGGTCGGTTCTGGCGGCGAGAGTTCCTACCGGGCCCACTGGCTGGTGGCCAGGCTGAGCGAGGGCTCGGGCAACGAAGAGGTTGCCTTTCACCATTATCGTTCCGGACTCTATACGCGGCCGGTTTTCGAACCCGCGGTTGTGGCTCTGCTGAAACACCGTTTTCCCATCGGCGAGATGAAACTCCTCGCGCACGAACTGGCGGGCTTGGCGCGTCGCGAGCCGAAATATCTTGAGCCGGTCGCTTACTACCTGCTTCTTCATGGACAGTTTGAGATCGTTCGCCGGATGCTCGAGACGCACCGCATTGATGCGGAAACCCGCGCTCGGCTCAGCGAGCGTCTGGCCGCTTTCACCGCCCCGCCCAGACGCAAAGCCGGTCCGGCCGGTCGGCCAGGCGTTTGCCTGGTCGGCCCGCTGTTCGTGAATTCAAGCCTGGCGCGGATCAACAGGGAACTGGGCGCCGCGTTGATGTCCTGGCGCGAAGTTCAAGTGTGCCTCGAGCCGCACGGGTTCGGTGCCTGCCCGCACGGCGAGTTTGCGCGGGCGAAGTTGCTGGAAGCCGGCCTGATGCGCCGATTGCCGGCGATTGGCCTCACGATTCGCCATCATTGGCCCCCGAATTTTCGCCGGCCGGACCGTGGCAAGCTGGCAGTGATCCTGCCGTGGGAATACGGCGCGGCACCGCGCCGCTGGATCGAGGGCATTCGCGAAAACGTGGACGAACTCTGGGTGCCGTCGGCTTTCGTGCGGCAGGTGCTCGTCGAGGGCGGGGCGCCAGCCGGGCGCATCCATGTGATTCCGAATGGCGTCGATACGGCTGTTTTCCGGCCCGATGGACCTCGCTGGCGACCGGTCTCGGCGCGCGGCTTCGTCTTCCTGTTCGTCGGCGGCGCGATCCGTCGCAAGGGAATCGATCTGCTGGTCGAGGCCTACGGCCGCGCGTTTTCGGCTCACGACGACGTTTCGCTGATCATCAAGGAGATTGGCTCCAGCTCCTTCTATCGTCACAGCTCCCTTGTCGGAAAACTGCGCCGCGCTGCGGGCCGCCGCGGGGGGCCGCATATGGAAATCCTCAGCGAGGAAATGCGCGATGAAGACCTTGCTGCCCTTTATCGTGGCGCCGACGCTTTCGTTCTGCCCTACCGCGCCGAAGGCTTTGCGATGCCTGTGGCCGAGGCGATGGCGTGCGGCAAGCCGGTGATTGTCACCGCGGCCGGTCCGGCGCTGGAATTCGTTCCCGCCGAACTGGGCTACTGGGTCACGGCGCGCCGCGTTCCGGTTCCCGAGCCGCCGCCCCCACTCGGCGAATTGGCCGGGGCGTTCACCTGGTTCGAACCGGATGTGGAGCAGCTGGCCGTGCGCCTGCGCGAGGTTTATGAAAACTGGGTCGAAGCCGCACGCCGTGGCGCGGCGGGGGTGAACGGCATCCGCGAATCGCTTTCCTGGGAGCGGGTCTGCCACGCCTATGGCGATCGGGTCGCGGCCCTGGTTGGCTGCGACGAACCCGCCGCGACCGATACCGCTCCTGCCTTTTCCATGGAGGTCCAATGACCTTGGCTCTTTCGATGATTGTGCGCGACGCCGCCGGCCAGCTCGAAGCTTGCCTGGCGAGCGCCCGCTCGCTCGTTGACGAGATCGTCATTGCCGATACGGGCTCGACCGACGGTACGCCTGGCCTAGCGTGGAGGCTTGGCGCGCGCGTGTTGCTGACTCCATGGGAAGAAGATTTCGCCGACGCCCGCAACCGCGCACTCGCAGAAGTGCGGGCCGACTGGGTGCTGGTTCTCGACGCCGACGAGCGCCTGGACACCGACGCTTGCGACGTGCTGCCGGCGCTGCTCGACGACCCGTCCACGGCCGGTTATCAGGTGACGATTCGCAACTACACGCTTTCACTCGGCGACCATGTCTGGGACCGCCCCGCGGTGGCGAACGACGGCCGGCTCGCCGAAGCGAGCCGCTATCCGGCGTTCGTCACGCACCAGAACGTGCGGCTGTTTCGCCGCTCTCCCGGGATCCATTTCATCGGCCGCGTGCATGAAAGCGTCGGGCCGGCGATCGTCGGGAGTGGGGGACGACTCGGACGGTGCGATCTGCTGATCCATCACTTCGGCTTGGCAGACGACGCGGAGACGCGCCGACATAAGAACGAGCTCTATCGCAAGTTGGGCCGAAAGAAGGTGAAAGAGATGCCGGCGAGCGCGCAGGCTCATTTCGAGCTGGGCCTGGTGGAATTCGACAACTTCCATAACGACCAGGCAGCGCTCGACTGCTTCGAAGAGGCTTGCCGGCTCAATCCACGGCTGGCAGTGGCGTGGGTCTTCGCCGCTCTCGCCCGCGCCCGGCTGGGCAGCCACGAGTCGGCACTGGGTGCAGTGGCCCGCGCCCGACGGCTGGGCTATGCGGCGCCGCTGCTCGATGAGATCGAAGCCGATGCGCTTTACAACCTGGGCAAGTTCGAAGCGGCGCGCCGCGCCTATCGCGCCGCCTGCCGAAAACTTCCGGGTAACGCCGGTCTCGAGAGCAAGCTCGGCTTGGCCGAACTGCGCGCCGGACGCCGCTTGGCGGGCCTTGATCGCCTGCGCCGTTCGGTCACCCGGTCACCCCAGGTTGCCGATGCTCATGACAGGCTGATCCAGGCGCTCATCTGGCTCGACCGACCGGCTGAAGCGGCCGTTGCCGCCGAAGCGAAACTGGTGGTGCTGGGGGGCTCGGCCAGCGACTACCTGCGCGCGGCCAGCATCCGCTCCCATCTTGGCGAGCGGGCGAAAGCCGTTGCGCTGCTGCAAAGGGGCCTTGAGTGTTCCCCTAGTTCGGAAAAATTGCGGGCGGTAGCTGCTTCCCTGGGCATCGGTGGACGGCAAGGAGCGGACGGCGCGGTTGAGCCACGGTCTAAAGTCCTTGCCAAAGGTGCCGATAGTGTCTCTGGAACGGGAAGTTCCGTAAGCCGGTCGTGAGCGCCAAACGTTCCCCGGTTGGGCAGCGCCCTCCGGGCCAAGGGCTCGGAACCGCGAACGGAACCGAAATCCAGCGAAGGAGCTTCGAGAAATGTCACTGAGCATCTTGAACAACATTCCGGCCCTTGCGGCGCAGAACGACCTGCAAACTACGCAGAGTAGCTTGCAGCAAACGCTGCTCCAGATGGCCTCGGGCCAGCGCATCAATTCCGGCGCGGACGACGCTGCCGGCCTGGCAATTGCCAACGGCTTGCAGGCCAACATCACCGCACTCAACCAATCGTCGATGAACGCCAACGACGGCATCGGCGCTCTGCAGGTGGCCGATGGCGCGCTCGGGCAGGTGACGAACCTGCTCAACCGCGCCGTTACGCTCGCCACCGAATCGGCCACCGGCACCGTTTCCGACAGTCAGCGAACCGCCATCGATACCGAGTACACTGCGATCAAGAACGAGATCGATCAGATCGGCCAGAACACCACCTTCAACAGCACATCGGTTTTCACCGCCAGCACCACTTCGATCTTCATGAGCGATTCGGTCGCGAACAGCATCATCGGCGTCACCGTCGGCTCGCTGTCGTCCAACGGCCTGTCTCTGGACTCCACCGATCTTTCGAGCGCCAGCGACGCCCAAACGGCGCTGAGCGCGATCAACGCCGCGATCACGCAGGTGGCCGGCACCCGAGGCACGATCGGCGCCTCAATTAACCGGCTCCAAGCGGCCAGCAACGTCATTACCACGCAGGTGCAGAACCTCAGTTCGGCCGAGGACAGCATCATGGGAGCCAACATGGCGACCGAGGTCAGCAACCTCTCCAAGTTCAGCATCCTGGACCAGACCGGCATCGCCGCGCTGGCTCAGGCCAATTCGGTGCAGCAGAACATTCTCCAGCTGCTCCGCTAATCCACAGTCCCCGAGGCCGGCCGGAACCCCCCTCCCGGCCGGCCGCACGGGATATGCGGGTGAGGGGAGGGAAGAGGCATGAGCTCGATTTCCTTCAATACGGCGTCGGCCACGACGCCAATTTCCACCAGTGCCGGCGCCGGTTTCGATGTGCAGACGATGGTGCAGGAGGCCATTGCAGCCGACTCCGGTCCGCTGACGCAAATGCAGAACGAACAGACCACGCTGCAAGGTCAGGCGGCCGCGCTGAATACGATTGAGGGCGAGCTGACGGCGTTCCAGACCTCCATCGAGGCCTTGAGCGACCCGGTCGGCGCGCTCTATTCCGAAACAGCCACCTCTTCCAATCCCGGCATCCTCACCGCGACGGCCACGAGCGGCGCCGCAACGGGCAACCATACGATCACCGTCAACTCCTTGGCCACCACCTCCTCGGCCTATTCCGCCGAATTCGCTTCGGCGAGCACGGCGCTGGCGACCGGCAGCTTCGATCTCCAGGTCGGCTCGAAGCCCGCAACCACAATCAACGTCACCAGTTCGAACGACACGCTTTCCGGCCTCGCCTCGTCAATCAATGCGCTCAATCTCGGCGTCACTGCCAACGTCGTCGCCGACGCCAACGGTTCTCGCCTGACGCTGGTGAGCAGCACCAGCGGCTCGGCCGGCACGATCACCGTTTCGAACGACTCCGTCGGCATGGGCTTCACCCAGATCGCCGGCAGCGACGCGTCGCTTACCGTCGACGGCGTGCCGATTTCTTCCGGCTCGAATAGGGTCAGCGGTGTGATTCGCGGCGTCACGCTGAATCTGCTTTCCGCCTCGCCGGGAACCGCAGTCAGCTTGTCGATCGGGCCCGACAACACGCAGATCACCGACGCCGTCAACAGTTTTGTTTCCGCCTATAACAAGCTGATCAGTGACGTCAATTCCCAGTTTGCCATCAATCCCACCACGCAGCAGGCCGGCGTGCTCGCTTCGGATAGCAGCGTCAGCATGCTGCAGGAGCAGCTGCTCGCGATGGTGAACACGTCCACCACGGGAAACAGCGGTATCGTGAACCTCGCCTCGCTCGGCATCAACATGCAGGACGACGGCACCCTCCAGGTCGATACCGCGACGCTCGACCAGAACCTTTCGACCAACGCGGCCGCAGTGCAGAATTTCTTCCAAAATTCCTCTCAAACCGGGTTTGCGCAGACGCTCAACAACACCCTGATGCAGATGACCGATCCGGTCAACGGACTGATCCCGGTCGACATCAATGGCAATACGCAGGCGCAAACCACCCTTTCCGGCGAAATCTCCGACTTTCAGGATTACCTCAACACGCTGCAGCAGTCGCTCACCGCCGAGTACAGCCAGGCCGATGCAGTTCTGCAGCAGCTCCCCTTGCTGCAGTCGCAGATCTCCCAGCAACTGGCAGGTGCCTGATGACCACGAAAGACGTTGCGAACAATTACCGGCGCCTGCGTGCTCGCAGTTCCTCGCCGGTCGGGCTTGTGATTCTGCTCTACGACGCCGCGATCGAGTCGTTGCGCCAAGCCAAGCTGGCCGCCGCGGAAGCGCGAATCGAGGATCGTGTTGCCGCTTCCAACCACGTGATGCTTGTCCTCAACGAGCTGACGCGCACGCTCGACCACGAGCGCGGGGGAAAGGTGGCGCACAATCTCGAGCGCTTCTACGCTGTTGCCGGCATTTTGCTCACCGAGGCCAACGTTCGGTCCGATCCGGCCACTTTCGACAAGCTGATCGGAATGTTCTGTACGGTTCGCGAGGGATGGCAGCGCGTCGAGCAGGAAGTCGGCGGCTGGCGTCCGGCATCCGCTGCGGAAACCCCGCTTTCCGCCTCCGAGCCGTCGCTCGTCGGATGGAGGGCCTGATGGCGGCCGACCTGCTCGATCGCGTTCGCGCAGCGAGCCAGACGATCGAAAGCACGCTGCACCTAGCCGAGAGTCCCGCCTTCGACGTGTGCACGATCGATTTGGCGCTCGTGCGCCGGTTGCAATCCGTAGTGGGCGAGGTGGCGCGCGCCTCGGCCGAAGCAACGGCTCAGGAACGCCAACGGGTGCAATCCTGTTCCGACTACCCCGCCTATCTCGAAAATCTTGTTCGCCTGGGCGTCGTGGTCGATGATTGGCAAGCCTGCCTGCTCGCCCACCGCGCCCGACTTGATCGCGATGGTGAACACCTCGATGCCGCCCGCCGCTGGGCCGAAGCCTACAACCGAACCCGCTGATTTTTCTCGCGCCACTTTGCCGCAGATTGGCTTGCCAGCCCTGTGAGTTTCCTGAAGAGACGGTAAAGGCACAACTGTGCCAATTTGTCCCACGCGTGTTTGCGATGGAAGAACGGGGCTTGCCCTGTCGCTTTTCCGGGTCGTGGCGTTGATGATCAGAGGAGAAAGAGGATGGTGCTCTAAAGTGCTTCTCTGCAGATGCGAAACCGCCTGCGTGTTTCCGCGACTATATTGCGAGGCGCTCTAGGCGAGGTAGTCGAAGAGCGTGGGCGTGTCGAGGATCTTGCTGGTGGCGGCGATCACAGCCTGATTTTGTACTTCCGCCTGGCTCAGATTCGTCGCGGCCTGCGCCGGATCAGCCGCCACCAGGTTGTTTTCCTGCTGGCTTAGTTGAACCTTGTCGTTGTTGAGGAAGGTGGAGGCCGAGGAAAGCTGATCGAGCGCGTTGCCATAGAAAACGCGCTGCTGATTGACTTCCTGAAAGGCATTCTGAACCGCGGTTGCTGCCGCCTCGATCCCTGTTCCGCTCTCGAGGGCGGTGATCATCTGATTGAGGGCGCCGAAGATATTGCCGCCGCTGTTGGAAAAGATCTGGCTGCCGGGGACGTTCAGCTGCACCGACTGACCGGTGAGGACCTGGACTGTATTCGTGTCCGTGTTGCCCTGATAGTCGACGCCGTCAGGTGCCGTAGCATCGAGCACGTAGGGAGTGGTATGCACGGCGGTTCCGCTGAAGAGATATTCACCCTGGTAGGAGGTGTTGGCCAGCCCCACCATCTGGTTCATGATTCCCTGCATCTGGTTGGCAATTGACTGCCGGTTGGAGGAGGTAAGTGTGCCGTTGGCTGCTTCGGTGCCCAGGGAGATGGCTTGCGTCATCAGCTGGACGGCCGAGCTCAGTGTGGAATCGGCTGTTTGGTACATGCCCTGCAGGTTGTCGACATTTCGCAGAAAGGTATCGTCCTGACTGGCCTGCGCGTGATTCAAGATCACTGCGACTGTGGCCGCAGGATTGTCGCTGGGGGAATTGACCGTGCGGCCACTGGCGAGTTGTTCGACGGCAGTGTTTTGCTGCTGATCGGAGGTTTCGATGGCGGCCAGCAGTTCGCTCGAAAGATTGGGATCGATTCGAAGTGCCATGGTTTAATCCTGTCCCAGCTCGACCGCGCTCTGCGTGAGGTCGGAGATGATCGTCACAACGCGGGCGGCCGCGTCGTAGGCTTGCTGGTAGCACATCAGGTTGGCCGCTTCTTCGTTGAGGGAGACGCCGGAGCGCGCGCCGCGCTGGTTGTCGAGCTGTTGCAGGACGAGCTGATTGGCGCTCTGCTCGCTCTGCGCGTTTGAAAGCGTGTCGCCGATGCCTGAAACCATGCCAGCGTAAAAAGCTGTGGGCGTTTCGCCAGCGACGATCGCCTGGTTGGCGAACGCGGCGATGGCATTCGCGTTGCCGTTGTCGGCTGCCTTGCCGTCCGAGCTTGCCGCGATCTGGCTAGGGTTGCTGACCGCTACCGCCAGTGCTTCCGCCGCTCCTTGCCCCGAGGCCGGGGGCGGAACAAAGAAGTCCTGACCCGGATTGCCATTCAAATCGGTGCCGAGTTGGCTTTGGGAGTTCACCGCGTTGGCCAGCCCCGCAGCCAGCGTGTCGAGGTTGCCGAGCACCGAAGGGATCTGCTGGTCGCGTATCTGGAGTTCGCCGGCCAGTTTTCCGGAAGAAATATTTGCGCTGATGTTCGTTTCTTGGGAGTAAATGTCGGTGAGACCGGTCGCGGGATCGGTCGCGGTGGTCAGCGAGAAGCTCTGGTTGCCGACAACCAGCGGAGTGCCGCTGGTGGTCGTGAGCGTCAGGCTGTTGTTTCCGGCGTCGACGTAGTTGACGTCGACCAGGGTCGAGAGCTGCTCTATCAATTGGTCCCGCTGATTGATCAGGCCGCTCGGATCTTCTCCCGCGCCTGAGAGCGGCGCCACCTGGCCATTGAGCTGGGCAATCTGCGCGGTAAGCGTATTCACCTGCTGAACTGTCTGCTGCACTGACAGGTTCAGGTTCGATTGCTGGGTGGTCAGGTTGGAGGTGATCTGATGAAAGGCGTCGGCCAGGCTCTGCGCCGCGGTAATGACGTTCTGGCGGTAATTGAGATTGGTGGGGTCGGTGCTCAGTTGTTGCCAGGCCGAGAAGAAGTTGCTCAGCGGTGTTTGCAGGCCGGCGCCGGAATCCTCGTTGAAGAGCGCCTGCAGCTGGTTCATCGAATTCACGAAGGAATTCAGCTGACCGCTCTGCTGGTTTTCCTGGTCGATGCGGATCTGCAGGATGTTGTCGCGAATCGTCTGGGCCTGCTCCAGCGTGACGCCGGTGCCGAACTCGAGCGGACCGTCGGCGAGCGGGGGATTTTCCTCGAAAACGGGGACTTGGCGGGCGTAGTCGGGCGTATTGACGTTGGCAATATTGTTGCTTGTGACCGCTACGGCGCCCTGCTCGGCGTTCAGCGCCTGCAGGGCGATTGAAAGGGAACCGGAAAGCGTGCCCATGCGCTAGCTTCTCCCTCCGGCCGGCCCGCGGGCCAAGCCGGGATCGGCGTAGGTCGGCGAAGTCGAGCGGAGGAAATTCATCATCGCTTCAAGGGTTCGCCGCGACCGCCGCACCAGCGCCGCGTGCTTCCGATTCAGCGTCCGCACTTCGGCCTGCGCCTCGGCCATCCGCGCCAGCAGCGCCGGGCAATCGCCGCCCGGGGCCAGGCCTGCTCTGCATTTCCGCTGCAAAACGTCGAGTCCGCGATCGAGCGACCGGATCTCGTGGCAGAGCCGTTCCTGTTCGCCAACTTTGCGGTGAATCGTATCCAGATCGAGCTGCACGAGTGCCTCGGTTGAGGCGCGCAGCGCCCCGGCCAAATCGCCGAGCAGCGTCAGCCGGCGTTCGAGCAGCTCAAGATAGCGCTCTCGTTCCATAATCAGGCCAGTTCGTCCAGGTCGTGTCGTTCGGCGTCCGCCAGTGCCTCGGACTCCTCATCGCGCGGTTTCTCCCGCGGCGGCCGATGCTTGCAGCCCTGACGTCCCGCGTTGCTGGGGGTTTTCTCCCATTTCGCGGCCGGCGGAATCGGCGAAGGGGCCAGATCGTCCATGGCTCAACTCCCTTCGCTCAAGAACGAGAGCCGGTTCCGTAGAGGTCGCCGAGCATCGATTGCGCCACCTGCGCGGCGTCCACATGGTAGTTGCCACTGCGCACCGCTTGCCGCAACGCCTGCACCCGCTCCTGCCGCACCGAAGGGAAATTTCCGAGCTGGGTGGCCAGGGCGCTGATGCTGGCCGAGGCGCCAGCCACCTCCGTCTCATCCCCAGTTGCGCCGGCCCGGCGGGGCGAACGTGCCGCCCCGGTGGATGGCGCATCGGCGATGCGCTCGGTCGTTCCGCTGTTCGGAATTGGAACATTGGGATCAATTCTCACCGTCGTTCTCCTCAACGACCGGATTCTTGCTCTCCGGTCTACCGGCCACAGCTGATTGGGACCGGCAGGGTTTCACTGAGGAGAATATCGGCAGCCCCGGGAAATTCTTTACTCGATTTTCGGGCTGCCCGGCGACCTCTCCTTTCAAGCTGTTGACGATCATTCGGGCGATCCCGATCCCACCCTTCTCGGCCATCGCGATCGAAGCCATTTCCATGCCCATGGCCGTCATCGAATCGCCGATCGCGTCGTGCCGGTTTCCCATCCGGTCGCTCTTGTCCCAGGCTCGCCACAGGCTGGAGAGCAGGATGCCTTCAAACTCCGCCGCCGCGTGTTCCAACTTCCGCATCTGCGGGCTCGATGCCGGCGAAGCAGCCGGCTGGGCCCGGCGACCGGCCGGCTGTTCCCATTCGGCACGAAGCCCGGAGTTGGTTACGGTTCCGGTTTGCATTAGGTCACCACCAATTCGGCGTGCAGCGCGCCGGCGGCCTTGAGCGCCTCGAGGATCGCGATCACGTCGCGCGGTGTCGCGCCGATCGTTTGCAGGCCCCGAACGAGCTCACTGACCGTGGCTCCCTCCTGCAAACGGATGGCCTGTGCCGGCTGTTCCTGCGCCTGCACGCTCGTCTGCGGCACGACTTCCGTCTGGCCGACTTTTGAAAATGGCGCCGGCTGCGAGACTTCGAACCGGGTCACGATCTCGACGGTGAGGTTGCCGTGCAGGATCGAAGCCGCGCTTAGGGTCACGTCGCCGCCCATCACGATCGTGCCGGTGCGTTCATTCACCACGACCCGGGCGATCGGGTTGACGGCCACTCTCAGGTTCTCGATACGGGCCAGCAGGTCGGAAACGCCGCTGGCTGATTGCGGCAGACCGGAAACCTGGATGCGCCGGCTGTCGAGCGGCTCGGCCACCGACCGGCCCAGCGCCTTGTTGATGGCCTGGGCGACGTTGCGCGCAGTGGCGAAATCGGCATTGTGAAGCAGCAGGGACAGATGCGTCATATCGGCGAGGCTCACTGCGGCGTCCCGCTCAACAATCGCTCCGTTGGAAATGATTCCCACATTTGGGTGGTTGACCTGCTTGAGGTTGCCGTTTTGGCCGGCGCTGTAGCCGCCAAGCACGAGCGGACCCTGGGCCATCGCATAGACTTTTCCGTCCGGGCCCAGCAGCGGCGTCAGCAGCAACATGCCACCCTGCAGGCTCTTGGCATCGCCGGTCGAGGAGACGGTCACGTCGATTCGAATGCCCGGCTGCGCGAAGGGGGGCAAGGTTGCCGTTATGAAAACCGCGGCCACGTTGCGCACCTGCACGGCGCTGGCAGGGATCTGAACACCCATGCGTTGCAGAATGTTGGCGAGCGTCTGGGTGGTGAAGATTGTCTGCCGGCTGTCTCCTGTTCCGGCCAGCCCCACCACCACGCCGTAGCCGACGAGCGGATTGCCGCGAACGCCTTCGACGCGGGTGATGTCGCTGATCCGCACCAGGTCCGCCGTTTTGACGCCGGTGGCGTCGGCATTCGCGACGCTGAGCATTGCGGTGAGCAGGCCGGCGATCAGAATCGCTTTACGCATGTCCTCTCCTTCAGAACGTTAGCAGCCGCAGCAGCAGCCGCGTGATCAGGTTGGGCGGACGCGTTCCGTCACTTACCACGCCCTTGCCTTTTACTTCCACCTCGAGATTCGCCAGCGCTGTCGAGGTGACCACGTTGCCCGGCGAGATGTCGCCCGGACGCACCAGGCCGCGCAGCAGGATCGTTTGCCGCTCGTTGCCGACGTCGATGTTCCGAGCCGCCTGCACCACCAGAATGCCGTTCGGCAGCACGGCGACCACCTGGCCCGCCAGCGTCGTCTGCACGCTGCGCGTTACATCGGATTGCCCCTTGCTGTTCAGCGTGGTTTGCGAGTTGGGCGAGAAGAGGTTGGCGATGCCGCTGGTCGGCCCCACTTGTCCGAGCAGTTCGGTGATGCCCGATTGCGAGGAAAACGCCCGCTGCGTCTGCACCGTATTGGCCGAACTGGCGGAAAACTGGTCGGCGACCAGGATTGTCACCAGGTCGCCCACCTGCCGCGCCTTGTAATCGGAGGACAGGTCTCCCCAGGCAGCTCCTGGCGCCCACAGGCTTCCCGTCGTATGCTTCGGCCGGGTTGCGGCCACCGCGTTCACTTTTTGCAGGTAGGTCGCAAGGCTTTCGTGAACCACGCCCTTGGTCTTCTTTTTCCTCCAGCCCCAGGCGAGAGTCGGTGTCGCCGCCACCACCACCAGGGCCACAACGATTGCCGCCATGCGCTGTATTCCGCTGCCTGCACTCATTCCCATTTCCTTTCTAGAACCGAGCCTCGAGACAATCGGGCGCGACCACTTGCGCCAGAAAAATCTGTTTCGTCTGGCTCATCCGCACGCGGACCAGCTGGCCGAGATAGCCCCGCGCGAGCGGTTCGACCGTGGTGTGAATCTCCATCGTTCCGCTGATGAGCAGCAAACTCGCCGTTTGCCAGGGCATCACCAGCGGTTTTCCCCGCGGCTTGCGTGCACGCCAGATCGTTCTCGGATGCGCGCCCGAACGGGCGGTGGTTCGCACCAACCGGGCCGGCCGGCGTGCCAGCCGCCCCCCGCCCGCCGTCCGCTCCAGCCACTGCTCCAACCCCGCGACCGGCTGCACCATCACGTCGAACGGCCGCACCCGGGCCTCCTTGGCCGTCCACAACCGGAAGACGGCCAGATGCAGCGTCGGATCGAGTCGCATGCCCACTACCTGCAAGCCGGGATCTTCGGCGGTTACCCTCACCGGCATCCCGAACTGGACATCCTTCGCAGTCAGCTCCCCGGCGCCTCTGAAACCGTTCCTGACGAGCGAGGTCCGGATCGCCGCGAACACTTGGCGGCGGCTGAGTTCCCGCGAAACCCGCTCCACCACGACCGCCTCCGGGATTTGCAGCTCCCCGGCCAGCCGCGCTCCCAGCAGACCCTCGATTTCCGCGCGGCTCAGCTGGCGCTGTGATCCCGGCAGCGGAGCCGAACCGAGCGAGATCCCCGCGCTTTCCGACCGGAGCCGCTCGGGAGCGGCGGCCGGGAGCAGATCGGCGAGCGTGAGCGGGGTTTTGTCGATCCGCACGTGGGAGGCGAGTGGGATGCGAACGGAAACCGCCGCTCCCGCGCCCGGAACCAACCCGAGCGCCAGAGCCGCGACGGTTCCGATGATCGTTCGTTTCATTTTCGCTTTCCTCTCTTGCTAACCGTTCAGCCCGTTCAACTGCTGCAGCATCTGGTCGGCGGCCTGCACCACGCGGGAATTCGCCTCGTAAGACCGCTGGGCCAGGATCATGTTCACGAATTCGTCGACCACGTTCACGTTCGAGCCTTCGAGCATGCCCTGCTCGATCGTCCCAAGGCCTTCGCTGCCGCCCGGCGAGCCGACGATCGGATCGCCCGAGGCCGTGGTTGCCAGGAACAGGCTATTGCCAATGCTATTGAGCCCGCCCGGGTTGGGGAACATCGCCAACTGAATCTGGCCAACTTGCTGTGCCTGCGTCTGGCCAGGTTCGGTTACGCTCACCGTGCCGTCCGAACCGACCGTCACCGAGAGCGCGTCAGGCGGAATGGCAATCGAAGGCTCGATCGGGTTGCCGTCGGCTGTGACCAGATTGCCTTGGGCGTCCAGATGCAGGTCGCCGGCGCGGGTGTAGGCGATGTCGCCATTCGGCATCCGCACTTGGAAGAAGCCTTCGCCGCTGATCGCGAGATCGAGCGGATTGCCGGTGTTGGTGAAGTCGCCCTGCTGCTGGATGATCTCATCCGAGGCGGTCTTGGTTCCGAGGCCGATCTGCAGCCCGGAGGGAATCGTGGTTTGCTGCGTCGCGGCCGCACCCGGCATTACTAGGTTTTGATAGAGCAGGTCCTCGAACTGGAGCCGGCGGCGGCGAAAACCGGTTGTGTCGGCGTTGGCAAGGTTGTTGGCAATGTTGTCGAGATTCAACTGCTGGGCCAGCATCCCGCTGGCTGCCGTATAGAGTGCGCGAAACATCGGCTTCCTCCTCGCTGCTTCACACCTGCCCGAGACTCTGGGCGGTCTGGTCGAAATCGTTGTTGAAAATCGAGAGCGCCTTTTCCAGCATCTCCGCGCTCCGCTGGGTCAGGATCAGGCTCACCATCCCGCTGATTGCGTTCATGTTCGAGGCTTCGAGCGCGCCTTCCCGCACCGACGGATCGGCTTCGAAGCGGGCCGCGCCAGCCGACGCGGTGAACTCGGCGTCGCCCACCGGCGTGATCTGCGTTCCCTTTGGAAAGTCAATGATCCTCAGCTTGCCGACCATCGCCCCATTGACGGAGACCGTGCCGTCGCCGCTGATCGAAATCGCGCCTGCGGGCACCTGAATCGGCTCCGGCTGTTTCGATCCCGGCCGCGGCGGGCCCAGCACCAGCTCCCCTTGCTCGGTCACCAGTCGACGCTTGGCATCCAGGTGGAAATTGCCGTTGCGCGTGTAGCGAATACCACTGGCGGTCTGGACGCTGAAGAAACCCGCTCCTTGAATGGCCAAATCGAGTTTGTTGCCCGTGGGCACGATCGATCCTTCGTTGAGATCGAGCCATTGGCCACCAACCACGCCGTAACGGTTCATCGCCTGATTCAGCGGGCTGAGCGAAGCCGTGCCGATGCTGGCGTCTAGGGCGCTGTAGAATTCGCGCTCGGCTTTGTACCCGTCGGTATTCGCATTGGCGAGATTGTTCGAGAGCACGTCGAGCGCCTCCATCCGGCTGACCAATCCCGCGCAGGCTGCATAGAAACCGCTATCCATGTCGAGAACTCCGCTCGGGGTGTTTGCACGAGGCGTGCCAAAGGGGATCGGACGCGCCGGCCACAGAACTGGCTCAAGAAAAAGGGATTAGCGGCTTGCGGGCGGCGACGCTTTACCTCTTCGGCCGCGGGCAGGGAATCTTCTGCCGGGCGGTGGCAGTCGCGGTCGGTAACTGTTGCCCTGCTGCGGTGCGGAAAGGAAACAAAGAGCGACCAAAGTCGAGCTGGCGCAACGAATGGCGCGTGGCGCGGAGAGCCGCACTGCTGTCTGCGGCGCGCGCGGCGCGAGAAAGCGCCGGTCGACGGTCTGCCCCGGTCGGCGTTTCAGTTGCACGGGCTGTGCCGGTGAGGAACAACTACCGCGATTGGTGCGTGACGAGCTAAAGCTAGGGGCAACGGCGGGAAATGCAGGCAGGGTAGCTCGCTGCTGGATTACGGCTGTTGGTTTCTACCCGATCGGTTCGCGCCCACCGTCGGCGGTTCGGTTTCGAGCATCCTTTGCATCAATGGATATTCGTGTCGCAGGATGCCGAGCAGTATTCCGCGTCCCGACTCGCTCAGTCCGGGCAGGCAGAGATCGTAGAAATCGTCGCCCGATGCTTCGTCCAGGGACGCGCCGGATTCGATCCGCTCGCAAAAATGGTCAGCGACGGCAACCGTGCCCGCCAGCAGCGGAGTGAAATGGGCCTGATCGGGCCGGTGGTGCGAGTCGAGCACTTCCACCAGCGGCGTGACGAAATTCCAGTTGATCCCGAGCCAGCGTCCCACCTCGCAGTGGTCCAGGCCGAAATACTCCCGCTCAAGGTTTAGCGAATCCTCGCCATCCCCCTTCAGCCACACCGGCACCGGCGAGTTCTCTTCGGCCGCCACCATCAGCAGCGGCAGCTTGCCCATGTCGTGCAGCAATCCCCCGAGGTAGGCCTGGTCGGCATCTTCGGATTTCAGCGGCCGACTCAAGCGCTCGCTCAGCATAGCCGTCATCACAGCATGTGTCCAAAACGGCCGCGCGTCCTCTTCCGAGAGCTTGGCGCAAGAGATTTGGATCAGGTAGCAGGCGAACACGAGGTTTCGCAGCCGTTCTGTTCCCAGCAGGATCGCCGCCTCTTCCACTCGGGTCACGCGCCGCCGCAGACCGAAGAGAGCCGAGTTGCACAGCCGCAGCAGCTGCGCCGTCAGGCTCGGATCGCTGCGAATCAGCGCCGAGACTTCTTTCAAGTCCACCGGAGAACTGGCCAGTATCTGGTTCAACTGGAACAGATGGCTCGGCAGCGTGGGCAGACCTTCGGAAAGGATGGCCAGCAGGCTCTGCTTTCGACGACGGACTTCGTCTTCGACACCTGCCAGGGCCGCATGTCCCGTCACCGACCAGCTGACTGAAAGCGCATTCATATCCCCGTTCCTCTTGGCGTCGATCGATCTCCGCCAATTTTCCCATCGGCCGAACGCGCTCAACTCTTTAGCTGATTTTTCGCCGCAACTGCTGCCGTCACGAGGAGAACCATACGAGCCGCCGCCCTAGCTCGCCGGCAGGTGAAACAACAGGTCACGTGGCCCGGAACGGCACAGGAAGCGGATCCAGAGCGTCCGCCCCAGCCGCGCCAAGCGCAAGGCTTGTGCGCCGAGACGCTCGGTGAATCCGCAGGCCGCGTGCGCGATCTCGAAAGAGCCGCGAACGCTGTCGAAAATGGTTTCCCGAGGAGTAGTCCGGCTCTCGAGGTCAGCCAGAGCCGCCGCGAAAGCCGATTCGTTCACGATGCAGGCCACGGTGCGGCAGCCGAGCATCTGCTCGATTCCGTAGAGCAGTGCATGATCCACACCGTCGCGAAAGGCGACGTAGAGCAGACTCCGGTCTCGCGAGTGGTAGACCGGCAGCAGACCGTAGGTCTGGCTGAGGTTCAGCGGCACCAGCCCGACGCACTGGCGGTAGCCCTGGTCGCGTTCAAGGGGAAACACCGGGCAGCCCCACTGGATTGCCAGGGCCCGCGTGATGTCGGCTTCGGTCGCCGCGCCCAGCCGCCGCAGCCAATCGCCCAGCCTTCCTTCACCTCGCTCGCGCTGCAAGACCAGGGCGGCGCGCAACTGTTGCGCGTGGATCACCCCCCGGTTGAGCAACAGCAGGCCGATGGGCAGCCGGCGCCTGCGCGTCGGCGGGGTTTCGGGGTCGGGCAGCAGCGGCAGCACCGCCTCTTCGAGGGCCGGCAACAGGCATTGGGCGCTGCAATACCAGTTCCGGTGCAGATAGACGCCCGAGTTGCGCCAGCGCGGCAGCGCCAGACGCTTGCTACGCCCCTGGCATTGCGTTTCGGCGCACTGCGGAAAGTAGCGGTCGAGCCGCCGGCGCCAGCCAGCGGCCGCCCTCGGGAAGGCGGAGGTCAGATGTGTCGTTGCCATGATGCGCTCAACCCCGGATCATCGCCATGCGTTCGGCAGGAGCCAGGATTTCGATGATGCGTAAGCCGTAATTGCCTTCGACCACCACCACCTCCCCACGCGCCATCAGCCGGCCGCCCACCAGCAACTCGGCTGGCTCGTTCACTTGCCGCGCCAACTCCACCACTGTGCCCGGCCGCAGGTTGAGAACGTCCTTGAGCAGCAGTTCCCGCTGGCCGAATCGGATGCTCGCTTCCAGCTCGATATCGAGCAGCAGACGGAGATTGGTCGGTTCTTCGGGCCGTGGTTGGACCCCCGCGACGGCGGGACCCGTCGCCGGCACGTCCGGTGGCGCAGTGCCCCGTAGCGCCAAGGCCAACGCTTCATCGACCTCGATCACCACGTGCAGCGGCTGAAGGGAAACACCGTCGAGCCGAATCGCCGCCCATGCCGCCGGCTCCCATCTGCCATAGTCGTTCTGGCGCTCGAGGACCTGCACCTCGCCGCCGGCCATTTCCTTGAGAAGGCCGGCGGCCATCCCCGCGACCTGGCGGAGCAACTCGGTTGCGGCATTACGTTCTACTTCGGCTGCCTCTTCGGATGGCTCGCCGGTTTCTCCTGTGAGGACGCGGCCCAGCACCGCCGTGCCAGCAACGGAAACGAGGATTCGCTGCCTGCCGGCCAACTTGCCGGAGCAGTCGAACACGGCCAGCAGGCCGCCCGAGGCCGCCTGGCGGGCGTTCGCCGATTCGGCTTGTTCGTCGATGAGCGTCGCGCGCCCATCGGCCGCCGAGAGTTGTTGCAACACCTGGACGAAAGTTTCCGCCCAGGTTTGGAAATAGCGCCGAAGCGGTTCGGGCTCGGTTGCCGAAGGTTTCGCAATCACGTTGGCTCACTCCTGTCCGCCGGCTTCCGCGGGCAGAAGCTCGGCCACGCGCGCGCCTCGGTATGTGCCGCAGCTCACCGGGGTCGCGCGGAAAAAGTCTCGTCCGCTGACCGCCAGGCGTACCGGGTCGGCGACGCGATGCGGTAGCGCCAGTATGCTTCCCTCCCGCAGGGCGAGCAGCGCGGCGATTGGCACGCGCACCGGCGGCACGCGGAGTTCCACGGCGAGCTGGCTTTTCAGCAACCGGGCCCACAGACGCTCGCGCACCGCCGCATCCGGCAGCGCCCGCGCGTAGGTCCATTGCACCGCCAGCTTGCGCAGCAGCGCGTTCGATACTGCAGCGGGGAACACCAGGTTCAGCATCCCGCTCGCCGCCGGCATGCGAATCTCGAAACCGAGCGACATCACCTTCTCGGTTGCCAGCATCAGCCCCTGCGCCTGTGCCGCCAAATGCCGGTGGCCAAATTGTATTTCGAGCGGCAGAACAATCCGCCAGGTCTCCTGAACTTGCCGGCAGATCACCCGTACCACACTTTCGAGAATCTGCTCCTCGATTTCGGTCACCCCGCGCGCTTCCGCGTCGCCGACGCCCGGGCCGCCGAGCACGAGATCAATCATCGTGAACGCCACCGACAGGTCGAGCTGCAGTAGCGCCTCGGCCGCCAGCGGCCGGATGGAGAGAGAGGCCAGATAGGTGGGGTCGGGAAAGCGGTGCAGCAGCTCGTCGTAGAGCAGCTGCTCAACCGATACCAGATTCATTTCGAAGCCCACCCGCAGGTACGCACCCAGCGAATTCCCCACGCTCGCCGCGAAACGCTCGTGCAGCATGCTGACCCAGCGCACCTGGTCGGTGGTGATCTGCGCCGCGCGCCGAAAGTCGCAGGGCGTCACTTGGTCGCGCTTTCTGCCTGCCGTCTCGCCCGGCACCGCCTGACGCGAGCCTCGGACGAGGGCGTTGATCTCTTGCTGGTTCAGGACCTTTTGCATGCCGCCTCCTCTCCTGCCGGTTCGCGCCGGATGCCGGGCCCACCCCGGTCGAGCAGGCTGCGCAGCCGGGCGCGGAGCCGGATCATCGCCGACGAGTGAATCTGCGAGATCCGTGATTCGCCGACACCGATCACTTGGCCGACCTCCTTCATCGTGAGCTCCTCGAAGTAATAGAGGGAGAGGACGTGCTGCTCCTGCTCGTCCAGCTCGTCGATCGCCTCGGCAATACGCCGATTCATCTCCGACTGCAGGCACAGGAAATAGGGATCGCCCTCCCCGTCCGGCTGATAACGCACGAGCTCGGTCTCCTCGCCGTTCTCACGGGTTTCCTTTTCGAGGCTGCCGAGGCCCAGTCCGCGCAGTTCGCCGAGGCGACGCTGATACTCGGTGATTGAAAGACCGAGCTCGGCGGCCAGTTCCGTTTCGCTCGGAGCTCGGCCCAGCTCGCTGCTCAGCCGGGAGTTCGCTTGCTCAATCTCCCGTGCCTGCCGCCGCAGGCTGCGCGGACTCCAGTCCATCGCTCGCAGGCTGTCGAGAATCGCACCGCGAATACGGAACTTCGCGTAGGATTCGAACTGGACCTTCTTTTCCGGATCGTAGCGCTCGATCGCCTCCATCAGCCCGAGGACGCCGGCGTGGTAGAGATCCTCGATCGGGACCTGTGCGGGCAGCCGGTCATGGACTCGCCGGGCGATGTACTGCACCTGCGGCAGGTGCTCGACCACCAGGCGGTTGCGCTCCTCGCGATCGATGCGCGGCAGCGTGGCGTAAGCTTCTTTGCATGCGTTCATGGCTGGTCCTCCCGATGACGTCTGCCGGATTTCGGCAAAGGTCGCTTTCGGCTCCTCACTGCACAACCCCGAGCGACTGGACGGTCACCGTGGCCGGGATCTCCCCCGGCGAAAGCACTGTCACCCGCGGCACGAACGGCTCGAGCAGCCGCCGCAGATGGAATCGCGCCGGGCTGGAGCAGAGCAGAATCGCCCCCTCCATCGCCGCGCGCTCCCCGGCGATGCGCTTTAGACCTTCGAGCACCCGCCGCACGAAGTTCGGCGGGATCGCACCGGCGCGGCCGGCGGCTTGGGGATCGAACGCGCGAGCAACCTCGTCCTCGATCTCCGGATCGAGCGCGAGCACGCGCAGCCTGCCGTCCTCGCCCACCAGCCCCTGCACGAGAGATCGCCCGAGCGCCTGGCGGCACGCTTCGACCAGCTGCACCGGATTCTTCGTGACCGGGGCATTGTCTAGCAGCGTCTCGAGAATCCGTGGCAAGTCTCGAATGGGGACCTGCTCACGCAACAGCTGCGCCAGCACCTTCTGCACCTCGCCGAGCGAAAGCACCTTCGGCACTAGCTCCTCGGCCAGCTTCGGCTGCGATTCGGCGAGCGCGTCGAGCAGCCGCTTGGTCTCGTGCCGGGTCAGCAGTTCGTGCGCGTAGTTGCGTACCACCTCCGAGAGGTGGGTTGCGACGATCGACGTGTGGTCCACCACCGCGTAGCCGGCCGCGAGCGCCTGCTCCTGCAGACCCGGCGCAATCCACTTCGCCGCCGCGCCAAAGGCCGGCTCGCGCGTTTCGATCCCGGCCAGCGGCGCCGGTGTCGGTTCGGAGCTGATCGCCAGCAGTTGGTCCTGCACCAGCTCCCAGCGCGCTACTTCCACGCCACGGAGTTGGATCACGTATTCGCGAGGCCGCAGCTTGGCCTGGTCGGTGATGTGGATCGGCGGCACCAGAAAACCCAGTTGCTGTGCCAGATGCTGCCGAAGCGCCCGGATGCGGCCGAGCAACTGCCCGCCGCGGTTCTGGTCGACCAGCGGCACCAGCGCATAGCCCACTTCGAGTCCCAGCTCGTCGAGCTTCAGCAGGTTTTCGAGTTGTTCCTGTTGTTTCGGTTTCTTCCTTGCCGGCCCGGTTGATAGTGATGACGCCGGCTCGGCCACGGGCGTCGCCTTGGCGAGCGTCGAGAGGTAGCCGACCAGTCCGGCCAACAGGAAAAAAGAGAATTTCGGCAGCCCCGGCACCAGCCCGAGCGCGAACATTGCGCCGGAGGCGATCTGCAGCGGCCGCTTCCGGGTGAAGAGCTGCTTGCCGATGGCCCGGTCGATCCCTTCGCCCGAGCTAGCGAGTGTGACGACGATGCCGCCGGCGATTGAAACTAGCAGCGAGGGAATCATCGTCACCAGGCCGTCGCCGACGGTCAGGATCGTGTAAGTGCGCAACGCCTGCTCGAGCGGTACGCCGTGCTGCAAGACGCCGATCAGCAGGCCGGCGACGATATTGATAGAGGTCAGCAGGATCGTCGCCAAGGCGTCGCGCTGACTGAAGCGCGCTGCGCCGTCCATCGCGCCGTAGAACTCGGCTTCATGGGTGATCTGCTCGCGCCGCGCCCGCGCCTGCTCCTCGTCGATCAACCCGGCATTCAGATCGGCGTCGATCGCCATCTGCTTACCCGGTAGCGCGTCGAGGGTGAAGCGCGCGGTCACCTCGGCTGTGCGCACCGCGCCGTGGTTGATCACCAGATACTGGATGGCGATCAGGGCCAGGAAAATCACAAAGCCGACGATGTAGTTGCCGCCCACGACGAATTGCCCGAACGCTTCGATCACATGCCCGGCGGCGGCCGGCCCCTGGTTCCCGTGTAGCAGAATCCGCCGGCTGCTGGCGATGTTCAGCGCGATCCGGAACAACGTGAGGAACAGCAGTAGCGTGGGAAAGACGGAAAACTGCACCGGGCGCAGAATTGAGAGGGCCGAAAGCAGCACGATCACCGCCAGCGTTACGCTGGTTGCAAGCAACAGATCGAGCACGAAGGCAGGCACCGGCACCAGGATCACAAACACCAGCGCCACCACCGCCGTCGGCACCAGCCATTCGGTTTGCAACCGGGCCGCCACACCACTTTTCGCCGCCGCTTGTGCCATCAGGTTCGTCCTCCCGCCACCAGCCGCGCCTGTGCGTGTGCGCGATAGACGAAAGCGAGAATCTCGGCAACCGCCGTATAGAGTGTTGCCGGAATCGCTTGGCCCACTGGCACGGTCTTGTAAAGCGCCCGCGCGAGCGGCCGGTTCTCAACGATTGGGATCTCCCGCCACCGGGCCAGCTCCTTGATCTTTTGCGCCAGCAGGTTCCGGCCCTTGGCCACCACTACCGGCGCCGCCATCTCTTCGGGCCGGTATTCGAGGGCGACGGCGTACTCAGTCGGATTGGTCACGACCACGGTCGCGCGCTCGACGTCGCGCGCCATCCACCGCCGCCGCATCTCCCGCCGCACCCGCCGCACCCGTCCGCGAATCTCCGGATTCCCTTCGGAGTTCTTCATATCGTCCTTGACTTCCTGCTTGGTCATCCGCAGCGAGCGCTCGTGGGTAAACCACTGAAACGCGTAATCGACCCCGCCCCAGAGCACCATTACCAGCGACGCCTTCCAGGAAATCTCGAAAATCAGCCGCATGGCCAGCTGCAGCAGCGCCCGGGGGCTTATCCAGGAGTCGTGAAGGAAAACCGGCCAGTCGCGCACGAAGATGTCGAAGGCCAGGTAGCAAACCACCGCGAAGGGGATCAGCGATTTCAGCGTTTTGCTCAGCCCGGCCGGCGAAAACAGGTTCTTGATGTTCGTCGCGGGATTCAGCCGGTTCCAGTTGAAGGCCAGCGGTTGACCGCTCACCAGCACGCCGCCTTGCGCGAAGGAAAGGAAAACGGCAGCGAGCCAGGCCAGCGCCATCGCCGGCAACGCCGCCCGCACCACCGCCAGCGCCGTGGTCGTATAGGCCGCATTCCCGGTCCACGATGGCAGCGCCGCCGATTCCACCATGCCGCCGAACAGCCGGCCCCAGGCCCCGAGGATCTCCCCCCGCTGCCAGCCGGCCAGCGCCACCACCGCCAGCACCGCGAAGGCGCCGACTAGGTCCCGGCTGCGGGTCACCTGGCCGCCCTCGCGCGCTTTCTGCCGTCGCCTGGGTGTCGGTTGCTCGGTGCGGTCTTCGCTCACGCTCGCAGTTCCCCTAATGGACCAGGTGCAGGATTTGCTCGCTGGTCACGATCGCCACGAAAAACCGGCTCTGCAGGTAGCTCGGCCAGAGCGCCACCACCCCGACCATCAGCAGGTAGCCGAGCAGCTGCTTCACCGAGAGTCCGACCAGCAGCACCGGCACCTGCGGCGAAATCCGGCTCAGAAAGCTGAGCGCCAGGTCCACGGCCATCGTCGCCACCAGCACCGGTGCGGCGATCTCCACGCCGATCACCCACATCGATTCGGCCACGCGAAACAGCTCCCGCACCGCCGGCAGCCCCACCGCGACCGTCCCCACCGGCACCAGCCGAAAGCTCTGCGCGAGCGCCAGCAGCATCCAGTGGTGCACGTTCAACTGGAGGAAGATCAGCACGGCGATCGTTTGGTAGAAGACCGAGAGCACCGGCGAGGTCGCGTTCGTCTGCGGATCGAACATGTTTTCGAGCGCAAAGCCCATCTGCACGCCGGCCACCTCGCCTGCTAGCTGAAACCCTTCGAACACGAACTGCACCGAGAGCCCCATCAGCAGCCCAAGCGCCGCCTCGCCAAGCGCCGTCGCCAGCCAGCCGCCGGCCGTCAGCGGGAGCGATTGCTGCGGATAACTGGGCACCAGAAGGATCGTGATCGCGACGGTGAGCCCTGCCTTCACCCTGGCCGGAAAGGCGCGGTTGCTCAGGAAAGGAGCGAATGCCATCAGTCCGCCGACCCGCAGGCCCACAAAGAGCGCGGGAAAGAAAAATCGTCGGACGAGCGTCGAAACCACGGTCTCCTTGCATCCTTAACGGACAAACGGGTGAAAATTGGAGAAAAGCTGCACGGTGAAATCGACCATGTGCTCGAGCATCCAGGGCATCAGCAGAAAAGTGATCACGCCGACCGCCGCCAGCCGCGGCACCGTCGAAACCGTCGGCTCCTGCAGCGAGGTCATCGCCTGCACGATGCTGATCACCAGGCTGATCACCATCGCCGCCGCCAGGATCGGCGCCGAGATCCAGAACGAGGCCTCGAGCGCCAGCCGCGAAAGATGCACTACCATCTCAGCCGTCATCGCCGCTCCTCAATAGAAACTCTTCATCAGCGAGCCCATCACCAGGCCCCAGCCGTTCACCGACACGAACAGCAGAATCTTCAGCGGCGTCGAAATCACCACCGGCGGCAGCTGCAGCATCCCGATCGAAGTGGTCACAGAGGCGACCACCATGTCGATTACCAGGAACGGCAGAAACAGCACCGCTCCGATCTGGAATCCCGTCTTCAGCTCCGAGAGCAGGTAGGCTGGGGCCACCACTCGCATGGGCAGGTCGGCTGGCGTTTTCGGCCGCGGCAGATGCGCCAGATTCACGAACAGCGCCAAGTCCGACTCTCGCGCGTAGTGCAGCATGAAGTCCTTCACCGGCACGGCGCCCCGCTCGACCGCCTGCCAGGGCGTGATCGATCCCTGCTCGAGCGGCACCACGGCCGCTTTCTGGATCTGCGCGCAGACCGGCGCCATCACGAAGTAGGTCAAGATCAGGGCCAGCCCTACTAGCGTTTGGTTGCTCGGCGTTGTCTCGGTGCCGATCGCCTGCCGCAGGAAATGGAAGACGATGAGGATCCGGACGAAAGGCGTCATCGCCAGCAGGATTGCGGGCAGCAACGTCAGCACGGTGAGGACCAGCAGAATTGTCCATGGCAAGGAAACCCCGCCGTCGATGTGGATCAGCGCCGCGCCGCCCCGGCCCAAAGGGGCTGCCGCCAGCGGCACCGCCGCTCCCCAGCCTTCGCCCCCCGTAAGAAGTCGAAACGCGGTGCCCAGCATCACCGGCCCCTCTGTCCGACAGATACCAGCGCCGCACCGCCGCCTGCTACTTCGTCACTGGCTTCGCCGAGTGGCGCCAGCAGGGAAATCGCTTGCGCCGTCGCCGCCACCAGAAATTCCTGGCGGTCGCATTCGACGATCGCGACCAGCCGCCGCTCGCCGAGCGAGAGCGTTTCCCGAAGTCGCAGCCTCCGATCCCGGCGGATCTTCAACCGACCGAGCGGCGTGCGATGAAGCGCGCGCCGCAGCCCGCTGAGGAAAACGGTGAAGAAATCGGTACCGTTGCCGCGCCCGGCTTCCAGCTCTGCCACCGCTCTCCGCATCAGGCGAACTCCGTGACGCGCACTGCCAGACCCTCGCCCACCACTTCGAACTCGGCCCAGCCGACCAGTTCCTTGTTGACGACGAGCGGCACGTCGGTGCTCTGGGCCCAGTCGGTCTCGATCACCGAGCCCGGATTCAGCCGGAGCAGGTTGCCCACGGTGAAGAGCGGCACACGCAATTCGACTGTCAGCCGGCAGGGAAACTGTTCGACCCGCTGCCACATCGCTTCTTCGCTCACCGCCGTCTCGGCCGCCGGTGTCGACACTTGGAGCGCACTCGCTGCTTGGGCCATCGCTACCTCTGCACCAGGAAATCGGTGAAATAGACTTGCCGAACACCGAGCTTGGGAACCCGCCGGTCGAGTGCGTTGATCAGGTTCCGTTTCAATTGCATTTTGCCTGCCGGGGTCAACAGATCGGATGAATGGCAAGTCGTCATCACCGCGAGGATCGTATCGCGGATCTCCGGCACCGGGACCTTCTGGTCGCCGTCTTCCCCTTTCGAGACCGGTCCGGTGACACCTAGGTCGATGCTGACTTTCAGGTAGGCGTCGCGGTCGGTATCGGCCAGATTGACGATGAACTTGTTCAGGTGAACCAGGGTGAGCGGCGCCGTCGGCGCGGGTCCAGATGCGGCCGCCTTGCGGGAGAAGAAGTGCCAACCGAGCGCGCCGCCGGCGGCCAGCAGTAATAGGCCGAGCGCCAGCAGCAGGATCTTCTTGCTCGATCCTTTTTTCGGCGTGGCCGTTTCGTTTGCAACTTCGGGAGTCTTTTCGTTTGTCACGGCGACCAGCAGAGGAGCAATCGACGCACCAAACCGCTGGTTAAGGAAGCATCACCGCCCGCCGCTGAGACCTGCCGGCAAACTGCTGAACCCCCTCTGCTTATCGCGCAGTTCCTGTCGCGCCCGCGCGCGGCCCGTTCTCGCCCGACTCGCCAAGTCGGTCGGCCGAGATTTCTCGGAATCCTTTCATGAAGATCCTCTAAGGCGCGAGTGGCTCCACCCCTCGCCGTTGCCTGCGCGAGGAGCGGAGTGACCCGCTGGGTGGGAGAGACCTATTGCTGCATGGCGATGGCGTCCTGTGTCACCTGGTCGAGTGTCGTCACCACGCGCGAGTTTGCCTGATAACCGCGCTCGGCCAGAATCAGCTGTGCAAATTCGGTGGCGATGTCGACGTTCGATTGCTCGAGCGAGCCGCCCGCCAGCGTTCCGCGCCCGCCGGTATTGGGTGCGCCGATGTTCGGCTGGCCCGAGGAAAGGCTGGCGATGAACTCATTTGACCCGTTCCGGACCAGCCCCTGCTCGTTCGAAAACGAAGCCAGCGCGATCTGTCCGAGCGGGAGGGTCTGGCCGTTGCTGAAGATTCCCTGAATGGTCCCGTCGCTTTGGATGTTGAAATTCACCAGCGTGCCGCTGGCATAGCCGTCCTGCTGCGTCAAGGAGGTGGTGGAAGGCGAGCTGACCTGGGTAACGATCGGGGAGTTGTTGGCACCGTAGAGATCCCAGTTGAAGTTCAGGTTGCTTGCTCCGTCAGCCAGCCCGCTGATCGTGATGCCGGTGACGTTGCCGGTCGGCGAAGTCAGCTGTCCGTTGCCGTTGAAAGTTAGGTTGCCCGTGGCGATCGAAACGGGATTGCCCGTCTGTCCCACATCGGCCGCTGGAATGTCGGCCTCGTAGCTCCAGCTGTTTGCCACGGTTTTGGTGAATGTGAAAGTGAGCACATGCGTGTCCCCCAGCGAATCGTAGACGGTGACTGGTGTGTCGAAGGTGTCGCCTACCGCCGCGTTCGAGTTCAGGTTTAGCCCGAGTTGCAGATTCGCGGTCGCTTTGGGTGGACTCACTGAGCCGCTGGGAATCGCAATTGGGGCGAGTGTCTGGTTGGCGTTGATCGTGCCGTTGATAGCGGGGTAGCCGAGTACGACGCTTCCATCCGGCGTCAGCAGATCGCCGTTGGCGCCCACGGTGAAATTGCCGGCCCGCGTGTAAGCGCGCATCCCGTTGTTGTCGACCACGAAGAAGCCGTTACCTTGGATTGCCACATCGGTGGGTACGCCGGTCGACTCGATGCCGCCCTGCGTGAACAACGCCGGGATCGAGCCCACCGTAGTGCCGACGCCGACCTGCACCGGGTTGCCGTCGCCGCTCGTGCCGATCTGCTGGTAGAAGAGATCCTGAAATTGCGGCTCGGCCGCCTTGTAACCAACCGTGTTCAGATTGGCCAGATTGTTCGAAATCACCGAAAGGGCCTGCGACTCGGCGTCGAGGCCGGAAAGCGCCGTCGAAAACGATGGCATAACGCTCCTCTCTTATTGCGAAATTCCCGCCGCCCGATCCGGCGCGGCATTGGCCGATGTCGAGGAACCCGGCGAGGGCTGCGCCTGTGAACCCTGCAAGCCCTGGTCGAGGTCCTGCTTGATCCCGATCAGCTCGTTCAGGCTCCCGAACTGCGCCATCTCTCCGACGAACTGGTTGGGATCGACCGGATTGAGCGGATCCTGGTACTGCAACTGCGCGGTCAGGATCGTAATGAAATCCTGGGTGTTCAATTGCGTTCCGCCCAGTCCCAGGTTGCTGTTGTCGGTGCCGGAGTTCGTTGTCCCGCCGGTTGTCGTGTCCGAAACGACCGGGTTTGGCGTGATAGGTAGTGTAACCATGCGTTCCTTTCCGAGCACCGCTAGACGCGGACGCTCAACCTTCCTTCCCGGTAGAGGCCGGGCGCCGAGCTTGTCGTCGCCTCCTCTGCCGCCGAGGGACTTTGCTCTGCCGGCGCGGTTGCCGACCAGGATCCGGATGTCGCCTGCCGGTTCGCGGCGCTGTCGCTATTGCCGCCGTGTGAACCGCCGGTGGGGTTGCCGGCTGGATTGCCGGCGTTTCCGGCGCCACTCCAGACGATGTCGATCCGCTCGACTTGCAGGTCGTGGTCACTGAGCGCCTGGTGGAGCGCGGGCACCGCGTTCGAAAGCAGACAGTGCGTATCGGGTCGCGCGGCGGTGATCGTTGTCGCCACGCGGTTTCCCGCCGCCCACGTGCGCAGTTCGAGCGAACCGAGTGTCTCGGTCTGCATCTGAATGCGCATCTCCGCCTGGTTGGCGCGTCCGATGATTTGGGCGTTGCTCACGGCGGCGATTCCGGTGTCGGCAGCGGCTGGCGGACCGGCGTCTCTGTGCGCGGCAATCGTTGCGGGAGCGAAATCGGTCGAGGGCGCGCCGCCCTGTCCGGCAGGCGTGGCTGGATGGGGTTGGTTCATGGCCGCGCCACCGGTCGCGTTCAGCGCAGCAGTGGCCGAGTTGGGCGCGGTCACGTGGTTGACGGCGGTGGGAGTGCTCGCGGACGATCCGGAGGCCGCTACGGTCGTTCCGCTGGCTGCGTTGGTGCTCGGCGTCTGTCTCTTACCGGCATCCGGTACATGGGAATTTTCGTCTTCACCGCGGGAATGGGCATTCGAGCCTTGCTGTGCGGTCGAACCTGCGTCTTCGACCGCTGGCACGGCTGTCGGAGCGGGGTCATTCGCCCGGGGCGTTGCGACCGTCTTTGCTTGCGTGGTCTTCGGTGTCGCGTTTTCCGCTTGTCTGGAGTTCAGAACGGGATTCCCTCCGTTCCGTTGGTGCTCGAGTCCTTTGGCCGCCGGTTTGTCGCCGGTGGCCCGGCGGAGCGTGGTGGCGACAGCCATTCTCGCCACGGTTGCGGCCGCCGCCTGGGCAGAGGCTGCTGTCTCGGGTCCGGCTTGCGACGTGATAGCGGCCGGTCCCTCGGCCGGCATCGAATCGGCGGACATGCTTCCGATCGTGCTCTTGCTCGCGGAACTGGGTCCCAGTGTCGCTTTTGCCGCGAAAGGGGAGCGCGTTGCTGGCGGGGAATCGTCTCCACCAGTTGCGGCCCTCGTGCTCGTCGCCGTTGCCGTTGTTGCCTCTGCCACCATGACAGCCTTTACCGGTAGTGCGGCGTTTGCCAACTCAAGGGGATCCTCAGGATCCTTCGGAGTGGCTTGAGCTGTGGCGCTGCTGGCGGCGAAGCTGACATCCGCCGCTTCGGCCGAAGCGGTTGTCCGCGGCTCGGCAGCGCCCGCGGCGCTGACGCGTGTTGATGTCACGGCACCCGCGGCAAGCGCGGCCGTTCCCGTGGTGCTACCGCCAGTCGTCACGCTGGAGCCGTTAATTTTGCTGCTGACAGCCACGCCGGTTTGCAATGTGGTGCTCGGACTGCGCTCACTCCGCGCGATCGGGACGCTCGGCACAGCGCTGGACGGCGCCGGTTGCGCCGTCACGGTTGCCGCGGCGCAGATCGTCGTGCCTGGGAGTCTCGGTTTGCCGCCTCTGGATTCTTTCTTGTTTTCGCTGGCAGTTGGTGCGAGCGAATTTGGATGCCTGACGGGCGACGTCTTTTGCTCTGCCACAAGACAGTCCCCATTCCCGTCCGCCGCGGCCGAGCCGTCGCCGGCGTCTTTTCCCGTCCCCGCGTTTGCCGGGGGATTCTGGACCGAAGTGCCGCTTTGGGTCGGCCGATTTTGCATGTTCGAGCAAACCTGGCGCAGCACTTCTCGAAATGGCGGGATGGCCTGCGAGCCCGCATCGCCACGGGGATCCGCCAGCCCCCCAGAGCTCGCGGCGCTGCTCGCCGCTCCTGTTGTGCTGAAGCTCGTTAGGAGACTCGCTGCCATGGTGATCGTCACTGGCTATTGCACTTCCGACGCCAATTGCTGCACAGGTGGGCCGGCGCGCGCGGCCGTGGCAAGTGCTTGCAAAGACGAGGGCTGCGCGCGACCCCATCTGCTGTTCGCGATCGCGCACCGTTCCTGAATCGCCGAGGCGGGCAATTCTTGCCCGGCAATGGGCAAGAAACGGTATCGCGCCCGCGCTTCACGAAATATCTCGGACGGAAGATGGTGGAAAGAAAGAGGGAAAAACGGAGCACGAAACCGAGCTGTGCCGGAACGAGTCTGCAGGAAGAGAAGGCGAAATCCGATACAGCGGCGGCTCAGCGGAGAATTACTACGACTCCGGCGCCGCTTCGGCTTTGCCGCGCTCGGCCATGGCCCGACCGAGCAGGAAGTTTTCGTCCAGTTTTTTTTGTTCGCGCCGCATTTCTTCCAGGCGAAATGCTTCGAACTGCCGGTGGCACAGATTTTCGAGGATCTTGCATTCGCGCTCGGCTGCTTGGTAAGCGGCCATCTGCGTCCGGTGCTTTTCTTCCGCCGCTTTCACGCGCTCTTGCAACCACGCGAGGTAGCGATCCCGGTTGCCCTCGCAGGCTTCGGCGAAATGCAATTCCGCCGCCGTCATGCCACCGTTGAGCCGCTCTCCCGTCTGCCTGCGGTCAGCGATTGCGCCTTCGACAACGCGCCGCCGCTCGGCCCGCAGCGCTCCCAGGCGCGCCGCTAGAGCTTCCAGCTTGCGCCGTTCTTGGCGCTCACGGCTGCGCCAGAGCCGCAGCAAGGGTTGCAGCGTGAAATGGAAAGCCACGCGCTTATTCTTCGATGGCTAGCAGTTCGGACGTCGACCGTGCGAAATCAATGCGGTCGTCCCGTTTCTGCTGCAGATAGGCATCGAGCGCCGGCATGGTGGCGATCGCCTGGTCGAGCAGCGGGTCGGCGCCGCGCTGATAGGCGCCCACGCGGATCAGGTCCTCGTTCGCCGCATAGCAGGAGAGCAGCTGCCGCAGCCGCTGCACCTTGGTAAGATGCTCGCGGCCGGCGACGGCCGGCATCAGCCGGCTCAAGCTGCGCAGCACGGAAATCGAAGGGAAATGATTTTGGTTCGCGAGCGAGCGGTCGAGCATGATGTGGCCATCCAGCATCGAACGTGCCGCGTCGACCAGCGGATCCTGTTCGTCGTCGCCCTCCATCAGCACGGTGTAGAAGGCGGTGATGCTCCCGCGTTCATAGTAGCCGGCGCGCTCGATCAGCCGAGCCAGCAGCGAAAAGACCGACGGTGTATAGCCCTTGGCCGTCGGCGGCTCGCCGGCCGCCAGCCCGATCTCCCGCTGCGCCATGGCAAAGCGCGTCAGCGAATCGACGACCAGCAGTACGTGGTTGCCGAGCGAGCAGAAATATTCGGCCACCGTCGTCGCCGCCAGTGCCGCCCGAATCCGCAGCAGCGGCGACTGATCGGAAGTCGAAACCACCACCACCGAGCGCCGCCGTCCCTCCTCGCCGAGCGCATCTTCGAGGAACTCCCGCACCTCGCGCCCGCGCTCGCCGACCAGCGCCAACACCGTCAGGTCTGCCGCCGTGCCGCGGGCCATCATCCCGATCAGCGTGCTCTTGCCCACGCCGCTGCCGCCGAATATCCCCAGCCGCTGGCCGCGGCCGCACGTCAGAAAGCCGTCGATTGCCCGAATCCCGCAGCCGAGTGATTCGCGAATCGGTCGCCGCTCGAGCGGCAGCGGCGGATCGCCTTGCAACGGCCAGAACTCGCGCGCCCGGTAGTCGCTCTGCCCGTCGATCGAGTGCCCCATTCCGTCCACAACGCGCCCAACCAGCTCGGGGCCCACGCGCAGGCGCGGCCGGGTGCCGCGCGTGACCACGCGGTCACCCAGGCTGATGCCGCGCGGCCGCTCGAGCGGCACTGAAAGTACACGCTCGCCGCGGAAGCCGACGATTTCGCCCGAGTAGACCTCGCCCGCCGCGGTGATGATTGCGCAGCCTTCCCCCACCGAACAAAACGGCCCTTCCGACTCTACTAGGTTGCCGACCGCTTGCACCACGCGCCCTGTCCAACGCAACGTGGAAAATTGATCGAGCCGCTGAAAGTAGGGTTCGAGCAGGCGGGCGGGCATCGGGCTCACCGCGGGCGTTGGGCGAGCAGGTCGAAAAATCCCTGCTCGATCTCTTTCAGGTGGGTTTCGAGCCCGATCGTCGTTGTGCCGACGTTAGTTTCGAGCAGGCAGCCGCCGGGCTCGACCGCCGGGTCTGCCACCAGTTCCGGCACCGGGTTCCCCTTGGCGCCCTCGCGAAAGTGCCGTTCCCAGGACGGCATCCGCGCGGGATTCACGCGCAACCGCACGCGGGTGGAGGAGTCCAGCTTTTCCAGCGCGACATGGACCAGCCCCACCAGCAACAGCGGATCAATCTGCGCCTCGCGGTGCAGAATCTTCCGCGCAATCGAAAGTGCGAGGCTGACGATCTCTTCCTCGACGTTCTCGAAATAGCGCTGGCGTTGCTGGACGAACTCGGCGAGTGCTACGTCGATTTCACCGCGCACGCGCTCGAGTTCCAGTTGTACTTCGGTGTGCATGCGCTGTTCGGTTTCCGCTTGCGCCTCCTGCCGTGCGCATTCGGCGGCGGCGCGGATCCGGGCCTCGACGTCGATCCGGGCCTCGCCCGGCAGTACGGTGCCCGCAGTGACAGGCTGTCCCGCGGCCGGTTGGTAGACGAAAGGCTCTACACCGTTCTCCGCCGCGTGAGCAACGGCTCTAGACGACATAACTTTCCTCAGCCTCGGTCTTCAGGATCAGCTTCCCCTGGCTCTCGAGTTGCCGAGCCAGGTTCACCACTTCCTGCTGCGCCTGATGCACGTCCCGCGAACGTATTGGCCCCAGCGCTTCCATGTCTTCCTTCATGATCTCGGCTGCCCGCGACGACATCGATTTCAGCAGGTGAGCCTTCAGCTGCTCGCTCGCTCCTTTCATCGCCACCGCCAGCGTCTTCTTGTCGGCTTGCGAGAGCAGCTCGCGAATGCTCGCGTCGGGCACCTCGACCAGATCCTCGAACGTGAACATCGAATTTCGGATCGCCACGGCCAGTTGCGTGTCTTCCTGCTCGATCGTTTCCAGCATAGCCTTCGTCATCGAGAGCTCCATCCGGTTCAGCAGTTCAGCCACCGCGTCCACGCCGCCGTAGGAGCGGCGCTTCTGCTCACCGAGCGATTCCAGCTTCGTGTGCAGCACCGTGGCGATCCGGTGCACCATTTCTGGAGAAAACTGCTGCATCCGCGCCAGCCGCTTCACCGCCTGTGTGCGCACCTTTTCCGGCAGCAGCCCGAGCACTGCCGAAGCTGCTTTCGGTTCCAGGTGCGCCAGCACCAGCGCGATCGTCTGCGGGTGTTCGCCCTGGATGAACTTGGCCAGCTGCTGCGGATCGGCTTTCTGCAGCGTATCGAGCTGGTGTGCCTGTGCCTCCTGCGCTTGCATCACCTGTTCTAGCAGGCTCTGCGCACCGGCCTGGCCGAACGCTTTTACCAGCAGCTTCTCCGCGTATTCCGGTCCTCCCTGCGCCAGGTACTGCTGGGTCAGCGTCAGCCGGTGATACTCTTGCAGCACGCGCGCGGCCATTTCGGGCGAGATATATTCGAGTTCCGCGATTTCCGCGGTCACTCGCCGCAAGTCCTCTTCCGAGAGATGGTGGTAGAGTGCCGACGCGGCTTCGTCGCCCAGCAGCACCACCAGAATCGCCGCCTTGCGCAAGCCCGTCATCGCGGCAGGGGCCGTGGGTGTGCTCATGACGCGGCCTTGCCCTGCCGAATCCAGTTTTCCAGCAGCCGACTGGCGGATTCCGGCTCGCTTTTCACCTTTTCCACCAGGTTCCGTTTCAGCATTACTACCCGCTTCACGTCCGAATTGGTCGCCTGCAGCTCGCCTTCGAGTCCCTCCGCTTCCTCTGCGTTGGCGGTTGCTGACACCGCAGCCGCGGGCTTGGCTTCAGGTTGCGGCATCTGGCGGAAACTCGCCAACACCTGTTTCTTCAGCGGCCGGAGCACAATCAGGTACACCAGCGCGAACAGGGCAAAGAGCCCCACGAGCCGCAGCACACCCATCCACTGGTTCGTCAGCCGCAGCAGGCGGTCCGGCAGCGGAATGGGCGCTAGTTTAGGCGCGGGCAGCGTCCGGAACGAAAGGTTCTGCACCACCACCTGATCGCCCCGCTTCACGTCGTAGCCGATCGCTGCTTCGGCCAGCTCGGTGAGCTGTTTCATCTCCTGGGGCGTGCGCTTTACCCGCACCGCGACGGTCTTTCCGTTTACCCTCTTGGTGGTTTCGGCGTCGTCGACAATCACCGCCGCATCGATCCGCTCTATTCGGCCCGCCGGTTCGATGGTGTGACTCTCAGTCTTCGACACGGCGAAGGTCTTGCTTTCGTTCAGGAGTCCCTGCGGCACTGTTGTCGTGCTCGCCTGGTTTGCCGCTGGCGGTTTCGATCCGGCCCGGGGAACGTTGCTCGCCGTGCCCGGCACGCCCTGCGGCAAGCTGGTCGATCCGATTTGCTGCGAGATCTGCGAGGTCAGCACCACCGCGCCACTGGGATCGTAGGCTTCCTCGGTGCTGTCGGTTGTGCTCGGGTCACGTTCCACGGTGACGCTCGCCCGCACGTGCCGGGCGCCGACAATTGGCGCGAGCGTGCTCACGATCTTTGCCGCCAGTGCCGCCTCGAGTTGCGGCGAGCCGGTGCCGTTCGAATTTCCGCGCCGCGCCATCAGTGGCGCCCCCGTGTCGGCATCGATGATCGTCACGTTTTTCGGCGGCAAATCGTCCACCGCGCCCGAAACCAGACGCTCAATCCCGATGACCGCCTGGTTCGAGAGCCGGCCGCGCAGCCGCAACACCACCGCTGCTTTGCCCGGCCGCTGCTGGTCGGTGAACAGGGAATCGTGTGGCAGCACCAGATGCACGCGCGACTCCTCCACCTGCGAAATCGTGTCGATCGTCTCCTCGAGTTCCCCTTCAAGCGCCCGCTGGTAGTCCACCTTCTCGCTGAAATCGCTTCCCGACCAGTTCGGCTTGTCGAACAGCTTCCAGCCCATGCGTCCGGTGGCAGGCGGCGCAACCGTCGACATCTGCATCCGCAGTTGGTCGAGCTTGTCGGCGGGCACCAGCACCGTTCCTCCATTACTTGACAGCTGATAGGGCACGCCGCGCGCAGTGAGCCGCTGCGTGATTGCCTGGCTGTCGGTGGCCGAGAGCCCGGTATAGAGCGGCACCATCGCTGGCGCGGAGAAGAAGTGCACGAAAAGCAGCAGCGTCAGCGCCACTGCTGCGGCGCTACCCCCCAACAGCAGCTGCTGTCGGCGGTTGAGGCTTTTCAGGAATTTGCCGATCTGTTCGACGTGTTGATCCATGACAGGCTATGGTTGCTGGCTGCTTCCTGCCGCCGGCGCGCGCCCGACGGCGGACGACCGGCCGTTCTCACCAGAGCACCCTCGGTGCTCAAAACGCCATTTGCGAAACTTCCTGGTACGCCTGGACGATTTTGTTCCGAACCTCGACCATCAACTCGAACGCCACGTTTGCCTGTTCGACGGCGATCATCGTCGTGGGCAGGTCTTCGCCATTGCCCGTCGCCATCCCCGCAACTTTCTGGTCGGCCTGCGCCTGCAAGCGGGTAATCTCCTCGAGTGTCTGCTTGAGCGTCGCGGTGAAATTGCCGGAGGCGGGTGTTGTTTGAATGTCGATCGCCCCGGGCCCCGCCGGGTTGCTGCCGACTCCTGCAATCATATTCGCCATTGGTTTCTCCCCAGTAACAGCTTCACCCGCGCTCAGCGCAGCAGGTCGATCGAAGACTGAATCATGTTCTTGGTCGCTTGCACGGCAGTCGCGTTCAATTCGTAGGCGCGCGCCGCGTCCATCAGGTCGGCCATCTGCTCGGCCGGGTTGATATCCGGATAGGCGACGTAACCTTGCCTATTGGCGTGAGGATTGCCCGGCTCGTAGCGCTCGACTGGCGCGACCTCGTCTTGCACCACGTTCACCACGCGCACGCCGCGGGCGGCCTGATCTACCATCGGCTCGGGCGCCCCTGTGCCGGCACCGCCGACTGGCACGGTGCTGAAGACCACCTCCATGGGCCGGTATGGCCCTCCCTGAGGCGTTTCGGTCGTATCGATATTGGCCAGGTTCGTCGTGACCACTTCCGCCCGTTCCCTCTCGGCAACCAGGGCCGATTCGCTGATGTGCAGCACGCCGAATAGGTTCACGATTGGCTCCCTTCGCTGACGGCGGTGATCAAGGCGCTCATCTCCGACCGCCAGAGCTGCACCGCCGCCTGAAACTGCAGCTGCGTCTGCCCGAGCAGCATCGTTTCCCGGTCGACGCTCACGTTGTTTCCGTCGGGCCGTTGCACCAAACCAGATACCTCGAACACTCGCGGTTCCATCGACGCCGTGGTCGGCTCGGTCATTGCCCGTTCCATCTCGGCACGAAAATTGATGTCGACTGTCCGGTAGCCGGGCGTGTCGATGTTTGCTAGATTGCTCGCGACCAGCTGCTCGCGGAACGCCGTCAAATCCAAATAGCGCTGCAGCAGCTGCATTTCCGGCGTATCCATCAGGTTCATCGCGCCCCCCTTGGCGGCAGCCCGTATTCCTTGATCTTGTTGCGCATGGTGCGGATGCTGATGCCCAGCATCTGGGCCGCCCTTGTCCGGTTGCCGCTGGTGGCTGCAAGGGTCTTTTCGAGCAACTGCCGTTCCATCTCACGCAGCGATAGTCCAGCCGTCGCCGCTTTCGCCGCCGGCACTTCCTCGTTGCTCTCCCACTCCTCGGCGAGACCGGCATTCAGCTGCGGGCCCGTCGAGAGCGCCAGCAGTCGGCGAATGAAATTTTCGAGTTCCCGTACATTTCCGGGCCAGCTATGCGCCTGCATGCGCTCGATCAGTTCCGGCCCGAGCGTCGGCTGCCGCAGCGCGGATTTTTTCGCGTGTTTTTCCAGGAAATATCGCGCCAGTTCGAGGATGTCTTCCGGCCGCTCGCGCAGCGGCGGAATCGTCACTGGCACGACGTTCAACCGGTAGTAGAGGTCGCTGCGGAAAAGCCCTTCGCTCACCATCGCCCGCAATTGCCGGTTGGTCGTCGCGATCACCCGCACGTCGACTGGCGCCGGGCGTGTATCGCCCAGCCGGTCGACCTCGCGTTCCTGCAGCACCCGCAACAGCTTCGGCTGCAGGCTCGGCGGCATCTCGCCCACCTCGTCGAGCAGCAGCGTGCCGCCGCTGGCCAGCTCGAATTTGCCCGGTTTCGCCGTGGTGGCGCCGGTGAAAGCTCCGCGCACGTGACCGAACAGTTCGCTTTCAAGCAGCGCTTCAGGGAACGCGGCGCAGTTCACGGCCACGAGCGGGCCGCGGCGCCGCGCGCTTAGCTGATGGATCATCCGCGCGATCAGCTCCTTGCCGGTGCCGCTTTCGGCCTCGATCAGCACGTCGACGTCGCTGGTGGCCACCTGGCGCGCCCGCGCCAGCGTGCGCCGGAAGGCCGCCGATTTCCCGAAAATGCCGTGCTCGACGCCCTCGCCCGGCGCGCTTTCATCGGGTCCGAGCAGCCGTCGCGCCGCCTCGGATAGTTCGTCGAACGAGATCGGCTTCATCAGGTAATCGCAGGCGCCCTCCTTCATCGTCAGCACCGCCTCGGGAATGCTGCCGAAGGCGGTCAGGAAGACGACCGCCGTCTCAGGCGCGATCTCCCGTACGCTCTGCATCACCCGCAGGCCGTCGCCGTCGGGCATCCGCATGTCGGTGATCACCAGCGGGCAGGGCGCCGAGCGGAATTTCGAAACTGCCTCGCTCACCCCCGCCGCGGTCGTCACCTTCCAGCCATCGCGCAAGAAATTCGCCTCGAGCGCTGCCCGCATCGGGGCTTCGTCGTCGACCACCAGCACGTGATTCATGCTTCCTCCCGCAGCACCGGAAAAGTCAGCGTGAACGTGGACCCACGGTTCACCACACTGCGCACAGCCAGCTGCGCCCGGTGCTGCTCGGCCACCGTTCGCACCACCGCCAGGCCCAGCCCCGGGCTTCCGGCCTGGCGGGTAAAGCCGGCTTCGAAAATGTTTCCGAGATCCTCTGCCGCGATCCCAATGCCGTTGTCTTCGACTTCCACCTGCACCCGGCTCCCCTCCGCTTTCGCCGTCCAATCGAGCCGCAGATAGAGCGCGCCTCCCTTGCTCATCGCTCGGAAAGCGTTGAGCGCGAGATTGAAGAAGGCCTGGCGCAGCCGATGGGGATCGGCGGCGATGCGCACCGGGCCGACGCGATTGATCAGGCTCACCTGCAAGCCGCGCTGGCGAGCGAGCGGCCTGAGGAATTCCACTGTCTCGCGCAATAGCCGATCGAGCGCGGTCGGAAAGAGCTGCGGCGAGGGCTGGCTGTGAAACTGGAGCACGTTGTTGACGGTGGCCGAGAGCCCGCGCAATCCAGCCTGCAGATGATCCACCCACTGGCGGACGTCGGGCATGGCGGCCGTGGAATCGGCGATCAAGCCAGCGAAAAGCTCCAGGCTGCCCAGTGGATTGCGGATCTCATGCGCCAGCAGCGTGGAGATTTCCGCGAGCGCCTGCACGCGCCGCGCCGCTTCCCGTTCTGCCGCCAGCCGTTTCTCGTCCGAGACGTCGCGTAGGATCAGGATCTGGCCTCGGACTTTGCCGTCCACTCCGGCTACCTCGGTTGCCGTTACCGCCAGCGTTCTCCCCGCTTCCCCTTCGCCAAGCGCGTATTCCCACAAACGACCGTCACTCGAAAAGCCTTCGGCCTCCAGCAGCCGCCCGACCGGCTCCGGCAGGGTTTCGCCGCCCACGCGCCATTCCGGGTCGATTCCGAGCAGCCGTCCTGCTTCCGGGTTCGCCAGCCGCAGTTCACCGCCAGCCAAAGCCAGTACGCCACAGGGTAATCCTTCGAGCACTCCCGCGAGAAACCGGCGTACCTGCGCGTTTTCCTCGAGGCTGGCCGCCAACTCGCAGTTGGCGCGCTCCAGTTCGTCGCGCAGCCGCGTCACCTCAGCCTGAAGCTGGCCGTAGGATTTTTCGAGGGAGCCGGCCGCCTGCGTGAAGGAGACGAACGCCTGCGCCAGGAATTTCCGCGCCTGATTGTCGGTCTTGCCCTGGCTGGCAGTGTTGCGGCGCACCGCAGGTGCTTTCCGGGCCGTGGATTTTCTTGTAGGCAAATTTGGCACGCCACTAGGCAATGCACGACACGTGCCAGGATTTCGGGCTCCAACTTTAAATTCTTCTAAGGCAACGCCCGCGGCGCCGCCAAGTGGAACATCGCCGCGCTGATCTCCTCTCGTTCTTCCGAGAGAATGAAGGCCCGTTCGATGGCATGCTGCAACTCGCGCACATTGCCCGGCCAGGCATGCCGTTCGAGCAGCGCCCTGGCGGCCGGCGTCAGCTTTTTCATCGGAATCCCCGATTCGCGGCACAGCTGCTCGACATGATGCATCGCCAACGGGACCACATCCTCGACGCGGTCGCGGAGCAGCGGCAGCTCGATGGGGAAGACCGACAGTCGGTAATAAAGGTCGGCGCGGAAGGTGCCGCGCTCGACGCGCTCGGCTAAGTCGGCGTTCGTCGCCGCCACCACGCGCACGTCCACGCGGAAGACGTCCGTGCTTCCCAGCCGCTGCACCTCGCCGTGCTGCAGGAAGCGCAGCAGCTTTGCCTGCATGCTCAGCGGCAATTCGCCCGCCTCGTCGAGAAACAGCGTTCCGCCATGCGCCGCGTGGATTCGTCCGAGCCGCGACTGGACCGCCCCGGTAAAGGCGCCGCGGGCATGGCCGAAAAGCTCGGCCTCGAGCAGCGCTTCGGGGATCGCCGCGCAGTTCACGGTGACAAACGTCCCATGCGCGCGCGGGCTCAGGTCGTGAAGCGCCCGCGCCACCAGTTCCTTCCCGGTGCCCGTTTTCCCCATGACGAGAACCGTCGTGTTGCGCCGCGCCACCAGTCGCGCCAGCCGGTAAACCTTCCCCATCGCCCGTGACGCCCCGATCATTCCCGGCAGCGGGTCTCCGCACGGCTCCGCCTGTCCGGTTTCGACCGCCGGGGCTTCCGGCTCCGCGACGGCTGCCGTGGCGACGAGCGATGCCGCCGCTTGTGCCGCCTCCGTGGGTTCCCCTTGTCCGCCCTCGGAATCCAGCGGGATGATCTCCATCTCCGGATAAAGATCGCGCAACATCCGCTCGAACTCTTCCGCGTTCAGATCCGCCAGGCGTCTGTCGAGGACTAGACAGCGGCATGGACTGTCTTCGAGCCTGGCCAGCGCCTCGGCCCCGCCATGGGCCTCGATCACCGTCCCGAAGCTGCTGCCGACTTCCTCGTGGATTCGCTCCCGAAATTCCGGGTTTGGGCTGGCAATCATCACGCTTGCTTCGGCCGAAGATTCTGCTTTGCCACTCGTTGCCGTCCGCATGATTTGCCCCTCCATGGTTGCATTCCAGCAGGACACTCTTAGAAATCCATTAGCTGATCATTAAATTTCTCTAGCCTTGCCCACCCCGGAGACCAGTCCCGTGGCTTCCTCCGCAGGGCCTTTTGGTTCCTAAAAGCCGTTCGCTAAGCTTCGCCCAGCAAGGAAGAGAACCTTTGCTCGCAGCGGGCAATACCCCTACCACAGTCAGGTTTTCCCCTTTGAAAGGGCAGAGAGGTAACGGCCTCTCGGCTTCGTGGAGAGAGGGGATTTCTGGCCATTAGGTAGACCGCCGGCGCAGGCACACCGGGGTTCGAGTCGCAATCGGTCGCTTTAGGAATCGTCGAGGACTTTGCCAAGGCACGGAATTGAGGGGAGGGCCCTCCATGACCGCTATTGTCCGTTTTTGTCCGTTGCGGAATGCGTCTCCGCTCCGTTATAGAGGCAACACTTCCGGAAAATAAGTCGGGAACTGTGCCGCGCAGGCTGTGGTTGGGCCGGGCTGGGGTGCCTGGTTGGCCTGACGCAGGCGGCATTTCCCGGGGCCGCCTTGTCTCGCGACAAAAGACCGGCCCGGGGGACTTGCTCGTAGCTTGGCGGCATGAAGGTTACCGACTTACCTTGGAGAGCAAACCTGACCGCCGGCAGCGCAATCGTCTACCCTGATAGGCGATTGAGCGCCGGCGGGAAGGAAAGGAAAAAGGCAACTTTGCCAACCGGGCGGCGACAAGAACCGGCTGTTTTTTCGTCTCTCTCGCCGGCCTTCTCGGCCGTCTTACCGGTTGTCAGCCGGATTGGCCGGATGGGCCTTGGGCATCACAATCTCCAGGGTTTTGGGAACCAAGCTGGCGGTTGCACGCATAGGGTCCACATCCATCGGCAGATCAAGTACGCGAAGGAACGATTGCTGCTGGTTTTCCGTGCGGCTGCCCTGCCGGTCGGTGTAGGTCACTTGGGCCTCGCGCTCCCCGCTGACGATCAGTCGCCGCGGCTCGATCCCAACGAGCAGTTCGTCGGCCTTCCAGGGCCCGGGCAGCTCGGCAAAGACGATGAACTCGCTCGCCGTTTGCGCCACTGTGTGAGGAAATCGGGGCAGGAGCTCCGATTCCGCCTGCAGCCAATCGTCCAGGTCGTGGCCGTGCACGCAACCACGCCTCTCGAAAAGCTCGTAAGCCCGTCGTGCAATCGCTTCCTTCATTTTGGCCCAGCGTTCGTTCAGAGCCTCCGCAGGAACCACCTTGACCGGCTGTCCCGTTTCGGCTCGTTTCTCCAATAGCTCTGGTTGCATCGTTCACTTCCTTCTACTTAACCAAGCTAAGGCTTGAGTCGATCATGCCAAGCCCGAAAGCGAGATCATCGCCTGGCGCCGGCCCCCGTAGGGACCGATGCCTTGCTCTCGGTCGAAACAGACCGCGTTACTTTCTTGCAGGGAAAGCCGGTCGCCCTACCACTCGATCAGATGCTCGGAGCAAGGGCGACGGTGCTACTTCGGCAATCTAAAGCAAATCGTTGCCGCCGATCGGACTGGCGGCCTGGCTCCGCTGCTACTGCCCGTCGCTTTCCCTCTTTTTCAATATCGCGGCGATCCCGTGCCTCCGTTCGTCTTCACAACGTATGCAAGTACGCGATCAAATCCTGGAACTGTTTTTCGGTCAGCACACCACCAAAGCCGGGCATCATGCCCCGGCCTCCAAGGATCGTGTCCCGCACGAAACGATTGTTGGCGGGCAATCCGCTCGGCAGGAAGCGTTTCTTGAAAAGTCCTTTCAAGCTCGGCCCTTGTGACGCGGCAGACGAATACGCGTGATGACAGGAGGAGCAGTACACCTGGAAAACCCGACGGCCCCTCGCCTGTTGCGCATTCAGTCCGAGTTCCGCGTCCGTTCTTTTTGGCGGCTTGCCGCATCCGGCCAGAAAAAATAGCAATATGGCGCTCGATAAGATCAACAGCATTCGCTTCATGGAAATTATCATACTCTCGAATCCGGCCAGGCCCCTGCCGGAACTGAGGCGAAAGATCGGTTCCCCTGCCGCGCCCCGAACCGGCCGCTCGGCTCGTCCCCGCTGCCTGGATGCTGCATTGCGAAACCGATCAGTTGGCAGCGGCAACCGCGTGCGGCAAGCCGCCAAGGTGGCAGGAAACGGCCGACCGGAGAAGGCAAGCCGGCCCAGCCTTTCGTGAAAACACGAAGGCGCCACGTGGGCGGATGGCGTGGCGCCTTCTGCGTTTTACCCTCGCGCTTTCGGTGTGTTGAGGGAAACTCGTTTTCGCTGCCCGGTTTGGCCGGTCAGCCTTTGCGTCCCTATTCGGGCCTGGCCAGTCCGCTGGCAATTGCCTGATCGATGAGTTGGCGCACGATTTTTGCGGCCTTGCGTGCCAGCTCTGCTTCTCGCCGTCCCAGGGCTGCCTCCCGGCGTGCTAGCGCCGCCTGCTGCTTGCCGATCGCCGCCTGCTGGCGTGCCAGCGCGGCCTGTTGCTTGCCCGCCATCGCCTGCAGGGAGGCCAGCCGGCCTTGCATTGCCGCCAGTTGCTCCTGCACCTGGCGCAGTTGCTCCTGAGTAATGGAAGAGTCGAACGCCTGGAGCGTAGCTGCCAATTGCGCCTGTGCCCGCCCGAGCTCCTCCTGCGTTGCGGAGGAGTCGAGGCTTCCGATTGCGGCGTCGAGCTTCCGTTGGGCCTGGGCCATCTCGGCCCTCGTGTCCGAAAAATTGAGCTTCCGCATGGCGCGGGCCATTTGCCGCATTTCGTTCGAAAAGTCGGGCACAGTCACGCGCACCTGAGCCTGGCGCAGGCCCAGCTCCGTCTGTCGGCTGCCCAGCGCTGCTTCCTCTCTGCCAAGTTCTGCTTCCTCGCGGGCGAGCGCTTTCTGTGGCGCCAAGGCTCCGAGCGCGGCCCGCACCGTCGCCGAATCACGGATCACGTAGGAGCGGCCATTGCGCCGGAACCAGAGGAAGCTGCCGGAGATCTGCCGACTCAATTCACGGACCCGCATAAGGTCGGCCACCGAGCCGCATTCCACTGTAATCTTTTCGCCGGTAACGATCGCAAACGCTCCGTTGCCGCCGCACTTCGAGTCGGAATACCAGCCCTGCGTCTGCGTACCGGTAGTCAGCGATGGCGGCTGTGCCAGGAGCAACGACAACATTGGAAGGGCTGGTGGCACTTCTGCCATGACGGGAACCGGGACTTGGGGTCCGCCAAAAAACCAGGTCACGCTCGGGGCCGGCAGTGCCGGCGGAGTCGCGGTCGCGGCCAGCGTCGGGATTTTCGAAACGGCCGGAACGCGGGCTGGCTCAGCGGGCACCAACGGTTCGGATTCCGGGGGGGCGGTCGGGATGGCCGGAACCGCGGCCATTGCCGGTGGTGAGGGCGGAGGTGGCGTGGGGACAACCGGCATCTGGCTGCCGGCGGAAAATGTCGGCTGCACTGCGGCGGCTAGTCCCACGAGCGGTACAACCAGCAAAACCACCGCGGCTACCGCGGTCTGGCCCAGCCGCCGGGACAGCCGCGATTCGGAGAGAATCCGCTCCAGCCGCCGCGCGGAACGGGCTCCCTGTGCCATCGAAACTGCTTGCCAGCGCACACGTCCCCGTGCCGTCCGCAATGCACGGAAGAATTGGAGCAGCACTTCTGCGTAGCGGGCGCGATCGGTGCCCGCTCGCAGGGCAGCATCGTCGCTCGCCTGCTCGGCCAGGTCGACGAGTGCTCGGTCGAGCCACCAGCTCAGCGGGCTGAACCAGAAAACGGCGCGGTGAATCCTCGATAGCATCTGGGTGAACGCGTCGTGGCGGGCGACGTGCGAGAGTTCGTGAGCGAGCACGGCACGCATCTGCGTCTCGCTCCACTCGTTCCATCCGTCCGGAAATAGGACCACCGGACGGAACACGCCTAGGGTCACCGGAACCGACAGTGCCGCCGATTCCGCGATGCATGGCGGCTTCCCGAGCCCCGCTTTAAGGGCTTCGCTCCTCAGCCACAAGGTCAGCCGTTCATCCTCGACCGGCCGGCTGGCGCGCCGCAACCGCCGACTCAGGACGAGCCCCAACACGAAGCGCCCGAGCAAAAGGGCTGCCACCAGGCAGTACAGGCCGACGAGCAGCAAAGGCCACGGAATCGTTATCGGCTGGCTGGCGATCGTCGTCGCCGCCGCGGGAATGATTCGGGTAGCCTCTTCTTCGCTGGGGACAGGTCGGGCCACAGGCCTGAGGCTCGGCGCAACATCGGAAACCAGGACCGCCGGCACGGCCTCATGGTTGAGCGTCGCGAAGCGCATCGTCGAAGAGTGCGAGGCAACCGGCTGCGCCGCCGGCTCGACCGGAACAAGTACCGGAAGTTGCGGCAGCACCTGGCCAAGCAGGGGCATTGCCAGCGCCGCATAGAGCACTGCCGTCCAGGCAGCCAACCGGAAGGAAACGTCGCGCACGCGGAAAACCTTCAGCAGCAGCCACACCGCACCTCCCAGCGCCAGCGAACGTAACGCCGGTTCCAGGACGTAGGACACGAGAAGCGCCGAATCGAAGCTGTGCGGCGTTAGCGCGGTCATGGCTTCTGCTCCTTTCGCTGGGCGATCTTATGCGCGAGCCTCTCCAGTTCTTCGGCGTCCAGCACGTCGTTGTCGACTAGGCCCACCAGCAGCTGCTCCAGCGATCCACCGCAGAAGCGGTCGGCCAGCTGTTTCGCCGCGCGAGCAGCCACGCTCTGCCGCGGCTCGGCCGTGCGATAGACGTATGTGCGACCTTCGACCTTGTGGGTCAGGTAGCCCTTTTCCTCCAGCCGGCGAAGCACCGTGCGAACCGTGGAGTCCTTCATAGGATGAGATGCAGCGAGGGCCTCGCGACAGGCCTCTGCGGTCGCGGGCCCGATTTGCCAGAGCGCCTCGAGCACGGCCTGCTCGAGCTCACCCAGGCCTTTGACGGGACCGGATTTTTTTCTGCGAAGCATTGTAACGTTACATCATGTAACGAATATCCTTGGCATTGTCAAGAGCTTTGTTGGCAAATTCGGGGGTGCCAGTTTTCTGCGGGTCCGGCACCATCTTGGCCGTATTGACAAACGTGGGCGCGGCCTCGACCTCGGGGTCTAGGAAGAGGATTGGGTGAAATCGGTCGGGCCGGGGGGCTGCCTTTCGCGATCTTCTTCGGCGTCGATTCGATAGCCGATGCCACGAACGGTGTGAATCATTTTCGTGGGAGAGCCCTCGCCAATTTTCTTGCGGAGGTAATTGATATAGACGTCCACGACGTTGGTGGTCGTGTCGAAGCCGAGATTCCAGACGTGCTCTATGATCATCGACCGGCTGACCGGTCGGCCGGCATTGCGCATCAGGTATTCGAGCAGCGCGAATTCCTTGGGCGTGAGATCGATCGGGCGCTCGGCCCGGCGCACCGTTCGCTGCACCCGGTCGAGCGACAGGTCTCCCACTTGTAAAACCGATTCGGCCGGCCGTGCGTGGCGCCGGGTGATCGCCCGCACGCGGGCGAGCAGTTCAGAGAGCGAGAACGGTTTCGTGAGGTAGTCGTCGGCGCCCAGGTCGAGTCCCTTCACCCGGTCGCTCACCTGTGCGTGGCCGGTGAGAAAGAGAACCGCCAGATCCGGCTTTTGGGTGCGGATGCGGCGCAAAACGCTGAATCCGTCGAGTTTCGGGAGATTCACGTCCAGGATGACTAGGTCATAATCGTACTGTTCGGCGAGAAGGAGTGCTTCCTCTCCGTCTCCCGCGACGTCGACCGCATGGTTTTCCGCTCTCAGGGCCTTGGCGATAAACGTGGCAACCGGCCGATCATCTTCTACAACGAGCAGGCGCATGAGCTTGGCACAATCCTGAACTCGCTCTCGTTGCCGAGGCGGCTCAGGAAGAGAAGTAGTCTGGAGGCTCTCGGTGGCCCTGTCAACGGTACTCGAGAACCACGATTTGGAAAAACAGTTAACTCCTCTTTTCCGGCCAGTCCTCAGAGGTCGCGTCCATGCTTGCCGATCATCTTCGAGGGATCGAAGCGAAAGCGCAGAATCGTCCCCTTCAACTTGCAAACGAGCTCGGCATGGTTCGCGTTGGCGGCAATGGTCGGCTTCCCGTTGAGCGTCTTGGGAAAGCTCAGTACGATCCCGATCACCCGCGTGCCGTTTGGCGACCGGTCGAATTTCACGTTGACCGGCGACAGCTCTCCCTTTGGCCGGTTTATCTGGAGGTAGCTGATCTTTGCGACGTCGGCATCTTCGAGCTTCGCAAAGGGAGTCATGTCTTTGCCGGAGATGAAGATCTGGTAGTCGGCAGGTGTTTGGGCGAGTTCGCTCTGGGCCATGGTCGGGGTCATTTTCCCCTCGAGTTCCCCTTGGCGCAGCATCGCTTCCCGCATGGTTTTCGCTGAAATCCAGCGGGCCTGGAATTTGGCGCTGCCCTGGCGCGGTCGCATCCCCAGGCCTGCGGGGCCATTCATAGAAGCGTTGCTGCCGCCGTACTCGCTGACCGAACCGGTAACTTCTTCCGAGGACGTCAGCACTTTGGTCTTCCAGGCGGCGGTGACTCGATCCGTTTTCTCCCAAGGCGAATCATTCATCACCCTGCTGACGTCTTTCTTGTTCCACTGTTGGTAGGGTTTGCTCTTCCACGGTTGGCTGGCCCATGCGACCACGGCCAGCGCTAGCAAAAGCACTATGCTTGCGGAAATCCTGCGGACATTACGCATCGCACCCTCCCTTTTTCCCTTGCGGTTGCCACCGGAGCGAATTCCTACTCCCGGTCGCCCATCCGGTTTCGCCGTCGACCGGATGCCAGGCTTCCCACCCTGCGGATAGAGGGTTTGAAAAAATGCCGCGAACCTTGCTGATTTTCTAATGCCAGTCTGCCAGACGGGAAACAACCCTCCCATTGCGCCGGGTACCAAACCAACCGGAAAGCGGGGAACTCTCAGGCAGCCGCTATTCTCGCGCTGCCTATTTAGCAGATTCTACCCCTCCTCCACAATAGCGGATTGCCCCAACCCGTCGTGCGGGGAGTCTGCTTCAGAGGTTGCGTCCCTGCTTGGTGGACATCTTCCGGGGATTGAAGTGGAATTTCAGCTTCGCTCCCTTCAATTGGCAGATCAGCTCGATGCTTTTTTCCTGGGTAGCGATGGTGGGTTTTCCGCCGGTGGTTTTGGGGAAGCTGAAGGTGACGCCGATCAGCTTGCCCTGCGGGTTCCGTTGGAACTTGACGCTAGCTGGCGCGATCTTGCCCTTCGGCTTGCCCAACTGGAGGACGCTGTGCGCGGCGACCGAAGACTCGTTCATCTTGGCAAACGGCGTCATGTCCGGGCCGAAAACAACGATCTCATAATCGGCCGGTGACTGGCTGACGAAACGCTGGGCATTCGGTTGCGCCATTTTGCCGTCGAGCATTGCCATTCGCGCCAGCGCCTCACGCATCGGCTTTGCCGAGATCCAACGCGCTTCGAAGACGGCCCGTTGCTCCTCGGTCTGCATGCCTCCGCCACCCACGCCCTCGTTGCCAGGCGCGCCTCCATTCATGCTCGGCTGGCCGCCCGAGCCGGGCACACCACCCATGGCCCCTGGGCTGCCCATGCCACCCTGCCGTTGGGGGACATTGGGCGCACCGGTCGCCGAACCCATCATCGACATCTGGGTTCCTCTCCAGGTGGCCGTCACTCTTTCCATGTTTACCCACGGCGAATCGTTCAGTACCTTTTGGATGTCCTTTTGATTCCAGTCCTGGTATGGCTTGCCCTTCCAAGGATCGCTGGCCCATGCCGCCACTGCTACCAGCAGGATTGCCAAGGAGACTTTGGCGAAGGTTCGCATGTTGCCCTCCCTCATTCTCGGTTCACCCTGAGTGCCCGCTTCCTATCTTCCGGTTCGCCTGTCCGGACGGCCCACTGGTCCGTTCCGCCACGGGCGAGAGGAACTGTTTCGCGCCGGAGGCCAGGTCGGTGCGGCCGGGAAGAAACGCACACCCCTGTGCAGTCTGATAATTCTAACCTATTACCAGATTCCTCGCGGGTGGCGCAAACAACGAAGGATTCACTGGCGCGTCTCGGTGTACTGGGCGTTTCCGAGCACCGACTCAACGCGGTAGATCGGCTGGCGATGGGCATCGAAGTGGGTTCGCATCATCAACTCGCCCAGCAAACCGAGGGCCAGCAGTTGCACGCCGAAGAGCAACAGGATCATGCCGAGCAGCAGCAGCGGTCCATGCTGGAGGAAGAGGTGCGAGCCGTACAACACCTTTTCGAACAGCAGCCAGATCAGGATCCCCCCTCCACCGACCAGCCCGGCGAGCCCGGCCGAGCCGAAGAAATGGAGCGGCTGGGTCATGTAGCGCAGCAGGAAGCGGATGGTGATCAGGTCGAAGAAGACGCGGGTAGTCCGCGAAATGCCGTAGTGTGATCGGCCCTGTGGCCGTTCGATATTGCGAATGGGGACTTCGACGACGGTGGCGCCGTGCCATGAGGCCAGCGCGGGGATGAAGCGGTGCAACTCGCCGTAGAGCGCGATCTCCTTGATCACATCGCGTCGATAGACCTTGAAGGTGGTGCCAAAATCGTGGATCGCCACGCCCGAGAGCTTCGCCATCAGCCAATTGGCGGTGCGCGAAGGCAGTCGCCGCAGCCAGAAATTGTCCACGCGTTTCTTGCGCCAACCGCTGACGATGTCGCAGCCGGTGGTTTCCATGGTGTCGAGCATCGCCGGGATGTCGCTCGGGTCATGCTGCAGGTCGCCGTCCATGGCAATAATGATCTCGCCTTGGGCGTAGTCGAAACCCGCGGCCAGAGCGGCCGTCTGGCCGTAATTCCGCTTCAGCCGAATCACTCGCACACGCGGGTCCCGCTCGCCGATCCGCGCGAGTAGGCGGGATGTGGCGTCAGTCGAATGATCGTCGACGAAAACATACTCGACCGGTTCGTAGCGTCCGTCCATGATTTCGGCCAGCCGCTCGTGTAGCTGCACGACACTCTCCTCTTCGTTGTGGAAGGGAACGACGATCGAGTATTTGGGTTCGTGCGCGTTCGTCTCAAACATGGGCTTCACTCAATTCGCGAAAGCTGATCAATTGAATTCCTGCCCGCTCGACGGCCCGGCGTACGCGGGGGGCAGTGAGCACTTCCAGTTCGCGCTGCCGCTCGGCCTTGAGCCTGGTCGCTTTGCCGTCGAGTTCCGCATCGTGAAGTCCCGGATGGCACATCAGTTCTGTGGTGCCTTCAGCCAGGCGATCGAGCGCACGCAGCAGGTCCGCTTCGCTCAGCGTGCCCGTCCAACGAATGCCCCAGAAATAATCGGGGGAACGCAAGCCGCCGCGCTCGGCGAGCGAGCGGAACCCTCTACGGCCGAGTCCCGCCAGAGCCGCCGTCGTCGAGCGGCTCAACTGCCCGCGCTCGCGACGTTCGCCCCGGCCGAGCAGAGTGCGGAGGTTTTCGTAAGGCTTGCGCACGGCAAAGACGCCGAATTCCGAGGCGACCCGCGCCACAGCCTGCATTACCCGTGGATACAGATGTGTATGTTTGTGGGTATCGACGTGCGTCGGCCGGATACCCGCGGCACAAACGCGCCCCAGCTGCGCGCGCAACTCGGTTTCCAGATCGCCCTGGTGCACGCGGCCAAGTGCCAGTCTTCCGATCAGTTCGGCGAGAGTTGCCGGCAGCCGCCCATCCCGGTCGGCGAGCGTCGGGATTCGGTCGGGCGGGGCCACCGCCCGCTCGCCCACCAGCACCAGGTGGCAGCCGACGCCCAGCGCCGGGTTCTGGCCCGCCAGGCACACGGCGTCTTCGAATGCGTCGCCGCCCGCCATCAGCGTTGTGCTTGTGAGGATGCCTTCACGAAAGGCTCGCAGGACGCCCGCGTTCACGCCACGCGTGTAACCGAAATCGTCTCCGTTAACGATCAGCCGCCTCATCGCCGGCGGGCGAGAACAATCCCGTAGCGATCATACCACGCGCGCAGCACACAGAGGGTGCCTCTGGCGCGGACCAGCCAGCCTCCCTCGGTCCGCGTCCTCAAAACCGGTAGACCTCGGCTACCACCAGCCCGTCGATTCGCCGCACAAAGATCGGCCGGCGAATCTTTTCCACCAGATTGATCAGCGAGTTCGTCTCGAAATACCGTCGGGAATCCTGGATCAATAGGTAATCCCCCGGCCGGATTTTGTAGTCGGGGCTGAAAAGCTTCATCACGTGGATGTCCTCGCGTCCGAAGACGTGCATATAGAAACGCATGCCCCGCGGATCGCTGGTCGCCAGTCGGGCGCCTCGCGGCGCCACTCGACAGACATAGGCGGCCGCTTCGCGCACTCCTAAATCATAGACCTCGTCGGGAGGAAAGAGCTGGCCGGCGTTCTTCTTGCCGCCACCTAACGCGTTCAGGAACAGCCGGTTGTAAGGCGCCCAGGCCAGCAGGTTTGCCGTCGGCCAGATTGTCAGCGCGAGCACGAGCCCCGCCAGGGCCGTTCGCCAGGCGATCGGTCTCAACTTGCCCCGGCTCCAGGCTGACAGTTTCTCCACAGCCCAACCGCCGGCCAAATAGAGCCACGGCAGAGCAATCGCTACATATCGGATCCATTTCGAGCCCGCGAGCGAATAGGGGACAATCCAGAAAACCAGGTTGACTCGCACGAAAATCGAAATCAGCGAATCCTGATCGAGGAAGAGCAAGAGAATGCCTGCCGCCGCGGCCCCCAAAATTGGCAGTGGGGTTTTGACTGCCAGTACCCACAGGTAAAAATACCAGGGCAGTCCGTAAGGAGTCGTCAGGAAGTTGTTCAGATAGATGTGCCCGTCCATCAGATAGCCGTGGTGCTGCACGGTATCCTGCTCGGTGTAGTGGATCATCGCTTCCACGTTCTTGGGCGAGAGGATCACCGGATTCAACGCCACGAACGTGATTGTCCCTGCCAGAATCATTCGGCGGAAATACGGCCCCATTTGTCGGCTGCGGATGCCGACACGGTTGGCGATGTCCCAGACGAGAACGATCAGGCCGAATTCGCCGACCGCCAGATAAAAGGAAGCCTGGTCGAGTCCAAAAATGATACCGGAAAGTGTGAACCAGCGTTTGGATTCCCTTGCGGTAGCGGCCTGTTTGCCGCGGTTATACAGGTAAAAAGCGAGCACACTGAAGCAGGCAAAGAGACTCTCTTCCTTGAGCATGCAGTTGAGCGAGACCGAAAGCGGCGAGACCGCCCAGAAAAACCCCGCAAGCCCGGCACCAAGAAATCCGAGCATCTGGCGGCCCAGCAGGTAGAGGAAGACCGCGGTGGCGGCGCCGAAAAGCACAATCGGTAAGCGCAGCCACACTTCTCTCCGCACGGGATGGCTGCCGTGCGCCACAATCCAGCGGTTCAGGGCCTCGCCGGCATCGAGGCTACCCCACGCCATCATCTTCATCACCATTGGGTGTTCGCTGTTGACGCCGGCGAAGTGCCCCTTCCGGTATTGCTGGATCGCCTCCCATTTTGTCGCTTCGTCTTCCGAAAGGCTGGGTTGACCCACCCGATAAAGACGCACTCCCAGCGCGAAGAGGAAGAGCAAGGCAAGAAAGAGTTGTTCGAGCCGACGCCCCCGGGTGCTATTCATATGCCAAGGCGTCGATTGGGTCGAAGCGAGCGGCTCGTAGGGCGGGGAAGAAGGCGCCGGCGGCCGAGGCTGCCAGTGCCAGCAGCACTGCATTAACCAGCCAATGCGCCGGGATCAGGATGCTCAGCGACGGCAAATCCTGATGGAGCACGAACCGAGTGATCCCGGTAGCCGCCAAGCCCAGCACGATCCCGATAATGGCCATGATCAACGTCTCCTCCAGGATCAGGGCCACCAATTGCGTTCGCGAGGCGCCGAGGGCTTTCAGGATTCCGATCTCGTGCGTGCGCTCGAGCACGATCGTGTAGGTTGCCAGGAACACCACCAGGAAGCTGATCGCCACTCCCAAGCCCACCATCGAACGGACGAATGGCCTCAGCTGCGGCAGGTTGGAGGAGTTCATCAGCGTCAGATACTCCTGCATCGAGAAAATCCGGTCATGGGGCAGCAGCCGCTCGAGGCCTTGGCGCGTGGCTTCAGTATTGCCGGTGCTGCGCACGTAGAACATCGAAACCTTGCCGCCGGACCCGCTGATCTGCTGCGCCGTGGCGAGTGGAATGAATAGCCGCGCTCCTTTGCCGCTTTGCACGATGCCGCAGATGGTGAAGTTGTGATTCAGGACCGTAAGATGCTCGCCCACGCGCAAGTGGTGTGTCCGAGCCCGGATGTTGTCGACGATCACGTCGTCAGGCCCGCGGAAGGGCCCGCCGGCCAGGAAACGGAATCCGTCACTCAGATGGGTGAAGCTGCCGTAATCGATGCCGTAAACCATGTCGAGCTTCCGCGTCTCCACCAGCACTTCCACCGGCGCAACGGTTTTAACACCGGGAAGCTGCGCGATTTTCTCGCCGACTGAATCCGGCAGCGTGGCCGAAGAAAAGGCAAAGAAAATCGAGGAATTCGGCGGCCGCACCAGCAGGTCGGCGCCCACGCCTTCCACGCGCCGGCCCCATTCGTTCACCACGCCATGGATCATCCCGACGATCAGGAGAATTAGAACCACCTGAATCGCCACAGCGACCACACTCAGGCCGGTGCGCATCGGTCGCACGCGCAGGTTGTTCCACACCAGACGCCAGTAGGTGAATTCGTTGCTTGTCCTGGCCATGAAAGAAACGAACGGGCGACCGCAGGAGTTCAAGCACGCCCGCGTAACTCTAGCATCGGGTCCGGGGACGGTCAAAGGACGGCGCCGTGGCCGGCTGCCGGCAACGCCTGCACCCGCGAGCGGCAGGCTACCTCCGGCCACGCGCCGCTGGCCGGTGAGCTGTCTCATTTTGAGCCATACGGAGGTACCGATGGCATATTCCTTGCTGCAATTTTTCTCCTGATCAATGCGGTTTTCTCGAAAAATCTCGTCGGCCCGTGCGCAGCACTTTTCAACACAGTTGTTGAAAACTCTGTGGAAATGGACCGTCTGGAAAAGGCTAAGCGCACGAAAAAAAACAAGCTACTGCACTTTGCACCACCCCTGTAGCAAAGCCGGTGCGACGGATTTTTCAGCGCGCTATTTACCGAAACATTCCGGCCGGTTTCCTCGCAATCGGTGTGCCGATCTCGATCGGGATTTTCAGTGTGTGGCCGGGAAAGTCTCTGTGGAAGCGATGCGGCTGTTTCGAGGAAAACGCCACGGCCGGGCGAGCGCGGCGGGGAACCGCCGAAGCCGTCGCGCTGTCGGTATCCGGAGAATTCATGTCAAGCTGGCGCCGGGATGATGAACGGCAGCTTTGGCTTCTCAGCTCAGTACCAGCGGGTCTTGGGTTTGTGGAGCTTGACCTGGATCGTCTGCTTGCGCCCCTTCACCACGTAATATTCGCCGAAGGTTTGCCAGCTCGGAGCGACGACCTGGACTAGTACCTCGCCATGGGGAAGCTGGGTAAAAGAGGCGTTGCCGTTGTTATCGGTCTTCAGGTCGAGTTCGATCTTCTTTTTCCTACGGAGCAGGAAGAGCATCGCCTTTTTCTCGCGGAATCTGAGGTAGACGCTGGCGTTGGGCACCGGCTTGTTTTTCGCTCCGCCCACGACGTGGATGACGATATCGGTGGTACTGTCGTCGGCTTTTTTGTCCTTACTCGGATCTTTTTTCGAGTTGGACTGGGCGACGGCGGGCAAGCCGAAGGCCAGTACCAGGGCAAACAACAACGCAATCGTCCCCGGATGAAGCGAGGGACGCATGGTTTTCATGGCAGACCCTCCGGGCGAAAAGATTTCGCCATGGTCTGGATTCGCAGCCCCAAACTCTTCGGGCAGGCCGAAAGGGGAGGAATCGCTTGGTGCAATCGTTGCTTCCACCGGCCTTCGAACCGTTCGCCGAAGAGCGCCGTTGGCGGCGTGAAGTGTCAGCGGCGGCAGATTGCTTCCGCCTGCGCATCCTGCTCCGGCCACGCCGTCTCCGCGGGCGGGTATAGAAAAGGCCCGGGCAATCTGTCCCGGTGATTCTTTTCGATCTGCCCGACCCCCGAAGAAATCAACGAGCCCTTGAGAATCGTATCCCCTTTGCCGGACATACTGCAAACAGCACGCATGGGTTGGTGGCCGGCAGAACCGGCCGAAAGCCAGTGCCCATGCGGGTCAAAAATGCGCGGTCGGACGGAGAGAGAAGAGTAACAGAGGCGAAAACGCTGCGAAGCTCGTCTCCGGGCGTGCAACTTGTTTATGGGAAGGCGATGGGAAGGCGATTGACCGGGAGCAAAGCCTGGGGTAGTGTACCAACCCTCAGCGAGGCGCCTTCGGCATTTCTGCTCATTTTATCCGAGGGGCACTTTCTTCAACCGAGGATCCCGCGCGGGCGCACTACACACGACCATGCGGCGCACGCGCCGACGGTTCGCGAGGAGGACACCATGGGTTTTGCCACCGATGCGATTCACGTGGGCCAGGAGCCCGATTCCGCCACCGGCGCAATCGTCGCGCCGATTTACCAGACCTCGACTTACGTCCAGGAAGAATTGGGAAAAACGAAGGGATACGACTACGCGCGCACGGCGCACCCGAATCGCCAGGCGCTCGAGCGCTGCCTGGCGAAACTCGAGGGCGGCCACACGGCGTATGCGTTCACTTCGGGCATGGCGGCGATCGATTCCGTCTTCCGGCTGCTGCGGCCGGGCGACCACTTGGTCGTTTCGCGGGCCGTTTATGGAGGTGTCTACCGGTTGCTGACGCAACTGCTGAACCAGTTCGGCCTCGAATTCGATTTCGTCGACACGTCCGACGTTGGGGCCACCACCCGCGCCATTCGGCCCGCCACGCGAATGATCTACATCGAAACGCCCACCAATCCTACGATGATCATCACCGACATTGCAGCCACCGCGCAGCTGGCGCGCGAGCGCAACCTGACGCTGGTGGTCGACAACACCTTCCTGAGCCCCTATTGCCAACAGCCACTCGCGCTGGGCGCTCACATCGTGGTGCACTCGATGACCAAGTACCTGAACGGGCATAGCGACGCGGTGGGCGGCGCGGTGATTCTGGCTCGGCCGGAAGATGCCGAACGGATCTATTTCCTGCAGAGGTCGGCCGGTGCCGGTCTGGCGCCGATGGATTGCTGGCTCGTTGCACGGGGCATCAAGACGCTCGCCGTCCGCATGGAACAGCACAATCGAAACGGAATGGCCATCGCACAGTTCCTCGAAGGCCACCCCAAGGTGCGGCGGGTGCACTATCCCGGTCTGTCCTCGCATCCGCAGCACGAACTGGCCGTGCGGCAGCAGCGTGGGTTTGGCGCGATGATCTCGTTCGATCTCGGTGCACTCGACGCCGCCCGGCGGCTGCTGAATCACGTGCGCCTCTGCTCGCTCGCCGAGAGCCTGGGTGGTGTGGAAACGCTGATCTCCCATCCGGGCCTGATGACGCATGCGTCGATACCCCCCGAAATTCGCGAGAAGGTGGGGATCACCGAGGGCCTGGTGCGCATCTCGGTGGGTATTGAAGACGTGGAAGATCTCAAGGCCGACCTCGACTATGCGCTTGCCCGGGTTTGATCGGACGCCAACAAGGTGTGCGCGCACACCCCGAAAACAGCAGGCGAGGAGGGATTTGCCCGGTGCGGGGGGATTCCCTTTGGCCGCCGCGTTTTAGTCTTCGGCGGCCGGCGGGACGAGCGGTACGAGCTTGCCTTCACGAATCCAATACTCGGCGTCGCGCCAGCGCACGCGCCGGCGAAAAAAGCTGGCGATCCAGAGGCAAAAGGCAAGCGCATCCCATACCGGAATGAGCAACATCTTTGGCCAAAGGCCGCGCTCTTCGAGCCCCCGGATTCCGATTTCCCACGTCATCGCCGCCCGCAGCAAGAGGTAGAAACCCGGGAATGCGAGTGCCGTTCCCACCGTGGGATGGATAGCCACAGCCACCAGGCACCACGGTAGCCCTTCCGTGAAGACCAGACCAAGATGTCCCCAGGGCCGCATGTGGCGCATCACGGTGAGCCAGCGGAGCCGCTTGGCCCACAGCTCGCCCATCGAGCGGTAATCGGCGACCGTCAGGATCTTGTAGGAGAGCAGCTCCACCGTGTGGCCCTGTTCGGCGATAAAACGCCCCACCAGCAGATCGTCCGCCGGACGATCCTGCAGCGCCGCATAGCCGCCGAATTCGGCCAGCTGTGCCCGGCGCGTGACGATCGTCGGTCCCAGGGCGAATTTCACTCCGTCGAGTTCCCTTGCCACCAGGATGCCCGCGTAAAAATCGGAGATCATCCCGACCGTCTGCAGGCGGTCGGTCAGCGTCTTTTCGCCGGCGGAGACGTAGAAGCAGGTGACGGCGCCCACGTGGGGATCGGCAAGCGGAGCCACCACCCGGCGCAGATAATCGGGCCGCACGCGGACGTCGCTATCGCTGATGACCAGGGTTTCGTGGCGAGCCTCGCTGGTCAAGCGGGCCAGCTTGGCTACTTTATCGTTCGAACCGCGGTTTCCATTCTGAAAGATGACCCGGATTTGGCGCTCGGGAAAATCGCGCTGCAGGCGCTCAATCACCGGCAGGACCGGGTCGTTAGGTGCGCCCACGCAAAACAGCATTTCGTAATCGGGATAATCCTGGCGGCAGAAACTGGCGAAATTCTCGTAGGCATCGGGGTCGAGCCCGCGGATTGGCTTGAGAATGCTTACCGGAGGGGCGAAAGACATGGGGAACTTGTCGTCTTCCGGGACGCGGCGGAAAAAGCGGTGGGAACTGTACAGGGTCAACAAATAATAGATGAAGGGTAGCGCCGCGACCCCGAGCAGCGCGTCCCCCACTGTCTTGGGCAGCATCGACCTCCTAGGTTATCCCAAGTGGTTTGTGGGTACAACCTTTGCAGGATACCAATAATTTGGCGAAACCGCCCTCCCCAAAGCTGCACGGAAGGGCGGGGTCACTTCGGAAAGCGCCGGGTAAAGATGGGTGGGAGCAACCGAATTGGAATTGCGCTGAATCCCCACGTAGAATCGGTGCGGTGCAGAAGGTGCAGGAAGCGAACATAACCGGGAAACAGTTGCGCCACGAGCATTTGCGTCGGCTGCGTTTGAAAACGTTCCTCTTTCTGGTATTGATGGCGATGCTCGGCCCGTCGAGCAATGTGATGTTGCGGGCCGGGATGAAGCATATTGGGGCGTTTTCTTTCAGCAACCTAGCGGGGGTAGGGGTGTATCTCGGGCGAGTTTTTTCAAACCTTCTAGTCCTGTTCGGGGTGGTCACACGCATCTTATTCCAAGTGGTCGCCTTGCTCGTGTTGAGCTGGGCTGACTACAGTTTTGTGACGCCAGCCTCGGCGATCAACTACGCGATTGTCGCGGTCATGGGTCATTTTTTGCTGGGGGAAACGGTAAGTCCGGTACGGTGGATAGGCATCGCTTTCATCTGCCTGGGCGTTGCGCTGGTAGGGATTACGCCCACCAACACGACTTCGCAAGCCGTGATTCCGGCCGCCGAATCCTGATTCAGGAAAGCGTGGCCTGGGCAAAGTTGCCTGGAAGCGCAAGGGAATTCTGCTACTATCTTTGAGCCGGCGTCGGGCCGGCGACGAGGGGGGTGTTACATGCGGATTGCTGTTCTCGGTGGCGATGGATACTGCGGTTGGGCCACTGCTCTATATCTTTCGGGAAAGAACCACTCAGTAGCGATCATCGATAGCCTTACCCGGCGGGAATGGGACAAGGAACTCGGCGCGCAGACCTTGACGCCTATCCGTTCGCTCTCGGAGCGCGTGGAAACCTGGCAGAAGGTGAGTGGCAAGACGCTCGATGTCTTTATCGGAGACGTGACGGATTACGATTTTCTTTATTCCGCGCTGAAGGCTTTTCAGCCCGACGCCATTGTCCATTACGCGGAGCAGCGCTCGGCGCCCTACTCGATGATCAACCTGGAACACGCGGTTTTCACCCAGGTGAACAACGTGGTGGGGACCTTGAATATTCTCTTCGCCATGCGCGAGTCGCTGCCGGGATGCCATCTGGTGAAGCTCGGCACGATGGGGGAATACGGCACGCCGAATATCGACATCGAAGAGGGCTACCTGGAGGTCGTGCACAACGGGCGCCGCGACGTGCTTCCGTACCCGAAACAGCCCGGGTCCTTCTATCACCTTTCCAAGGTGCACGATAGCCACAACATTGCTTTTGCCTGCAAGAATTGGGGCCTGCGGGCCACCGACCTCAACCAGGGCATCGTCTACGGGACGATGACCGACGAGGTGGCGGCCGACGAGGCACTCATCAACCGCTTCGACTACGATCAGGTCTTCGGCACAGTCCTCAACCGTTTCTGCGCCCAGGCAGCGGTTGGCTATCCACTCACCGTCTACGGCAAGGGCGGGCAAACGCGCGGCATGTTGGACATTCGAGATACCGTTCGCTGCATCGAGCTCGCCTGCCTAAATCCGGCCGCGGCGGGCGAATTCCGGGTCTTCAACCAGTTCACCGAGCAGTTTTCGGTGCTGCAAGTGGCCCAAATGGTGCAAGCCGCCGGTCAAAAGCTCGGGCTGAAAGTCACCATAAACCACCTGCCCGACCCGCGGGTCGAAGCCGAAGAGCACTACTACAATGCGAAACATTCTCGGCTGGTCGACCTGGGCCTGAAACCGCACTTCCTCTCCGAAGGGCTGCTCGATTCGCTGATGAATATTGCTATTCGTTATCGCGACCGGGTGAATCCGGTGCAGTTCGAGCCAAGTGTTGACTGGCGGCTGACCTCCAGCCCGTTGAAGCTGGGCCGTCGGGCCACTAGCCCGGTGGCCAATGCTCTGCGCCAGACGCCGAGCGACGGCGAGGCGGAATGGCGGCAGCCGGTTTCGGCTTCCATCGCAGGGGCAGACGACGATTTGACGGCCGACGGCAGGTCGAGTACCGCCGTCACCTCGAGTTAAGACCGCACAATCCCTGGCCGGCGCCCGCGAGGGCGCCGTTTCCCCGCGCGACGGGTAGGCGCGAGCGATGCTTCGATCCAGAGAAGATAGTCGCGTGAGCCCGTAGCGACGGGGAGGGCGACGATTTCCGGCGTATCGTATCTGTGCAGCTCGCGGATACGCCGCTCGAGCCGCGGGAAAAACCTGCCGGATGTCTTGATTGTGAGGGGGACTTCCCGGGCCCGTTCCACTTTTCCCTGCCAGCGATAGATCGAACGCACCGAGGCGTGGATGTTGACGCAGGCGGCGAGCCGCTCTTCGACGAGCGCCTGAGCGATTCGCTCGGCCTCGCTCGCGTTGGCGCAGGTAACCAAAACCACTAGTTTTCCGTGCATCGGACTCACTCCTTATCGTGGCGGAAACCGAAGCCGCCCAGCCTGCCCGAATTCTCACAGGAAAGCCGAACAAAATACAGCGCCGAACCGTGTGGCGCCGGGCCGCGGGACGGCGGCAATGCTCGATGTGCCGCAGGTGCTCCGCTTCGCATCCAGCGCCGCGTTAGGACGATTCCCTTTGGCCATGCCCCCGGCCGCCGATGGGCTTGTGCCGGCGCGAAGGCCGAGACAATTGCACGCAGGGTTTTCTCTTCTGTTACTTTTTGGCGTGAGGAGCGCGGGCAAAGATCGCTGCCAATAGAACTCGGCTATACAATACCAACCGATGCCCCAGGCAGGGATCCATTTCGGCAAAGGGGACTGGCGCGGGGTTGTCGGCGAAGACTTCACGTTTGCAAAGGTGCGCCTGGCTGCGGCGGCGATGGCGCGGCTGGTGCGGAAGGGGCAAGCGGCGCCGAGGCTGCTGGTTGCGCACGACACCCGGTTCCTTTCGGAGGATTTTGCTCGGGCGGCCGCGGCCGTGCTCGAAAGGGGAGGCGTTCATGCCGTTCTGGCTGACCGGCCGACGCCCACAGCGGCCGTCTCGTTTGCTATTCCCCGAGGGAAGTTTGCCGGCGGTCTTGTGCTCACCGGTGGCGACGTTTCCAGCGAATACAACGGCGTGAAATTGCTCGATCGGCAAGGCATGCCCCTGGGCCCGGCGCAAGTGGCGGAAATCGAGCGTTTGGCCGGCCGGCTTGCCGACGAAGGATGGGAAGCCCAAGGCGATGAGATTCCTGAGTTGGAGACGACCGACCTTTCGATCGCCTACCTCGATCGGCTGAGCGAACTGGTGCGCTTCGACGCGATGCGCCGGAACCGGCTGAGCGTTACCTACGACGCCATGCACGGCTCGGGCGCCGGCTGGCTCGACTGGCTGCTCGCAGCGAAGGGCATCCCGGTGGAGACGCTGCACGCCGAGCGCGATGTGCTCTTCGAGGGGCAAAGCCCCGATCCCTTGCCGGCTCAACTGCACCGGCTGGCCCACGTCGTGCGGCGCAGCGGCGCCTCATTGGGCATGGCAACCGACGGCGCCGGCGGTCGTTTCGGCATTCTCGACGGCGAAGGCCGGTTTCTTACGCCAAACCATCTGCTCGGGCTGCTCTGCGACTATCTGGCGGAGAGCCGGGGCTGGCGGCTGGGCGTGGCCCGCAGCGTTGCGACTTCGCACCTGATCGATGCGGTAGCTCGCCTGCACGGCCTGCCCGTCCACCGGACGCCAGTCGGCTTCGACGGCATTTCCCGGCTGGTGGCCGAGGGCCGCGTCGACCTGGGCGGCGACGAAGGCGCCGGGCTGGCCATCGGCGGGCACGTGCCGGAAAAAGATGGGATCCTCGCCTGCCTGCTGGTCGCGGAGATGGTGGCTGAACGCGGCCCGGTCGAGGGGCAACTCGTCGCGCTGTTTCGCTGCGTGGGAGCCGAGTTCTGGCCGGTGCGGCTCGACGTTGCGCTCGACGAAGCTGGGCGCGCGCGGCTCGCGACCTGGCTCAAGAGCGAGCCCGAGGAATTCCTGGGACGGCGAGTGGTTCATACCGACCATACCGACGGTTTGGAACTCGAGTTCGAAGGCGGCTCGTGGTTGCTGGTGCGGCCCTCGGGCACCGAGCCGCTTTCGAGAATCTATGCCGAGGCCGGTTCGCTTGACCAGGCGAACCGGCTGGGAAAGGAGACCGGACAATGGATTCGCAACCTCAAATGAAGGCGACACGGCAACGATCGCGGCGCCAGACGTTCCTCTATGCCGCGCTCGTGTTGTTTGTTGCGGCGCTGGTGCTCGACGGCGTCTTCGGTCCCCACGGCCTGATTGCCGCCTACCGCTTGCGACTCCAGGTGCAGCAGGAGCAGGAGAAGATTCAAAAGGTGGAAAAGCAAAACCGGGAATTTTCGAAGCAGGTGCGCGAACTGAAAACCGATCCATCGGCTATCGAACAGATGGCGCATAGGCGCATGGGAATGGTCAAGCCCGGGGAACTGGTTTTCAAGCTCCCACCCCTGCCGCCGAAGTCGGCACAAACCACACCTGCGACCCCGACCCCGCAGCACTGAACGCATCTCCAGCTAGCCGAACGCGGGCAGGGAAGGCCAACGCGTTCTCTCTGTGGACCTGTAGCTGGACATGGAGTGCCGCGTTTCGCTTCTCAATCGCTGGCTGTAAACGGCTGGAGAACGGTCTTGCGTAGCCATGCGCGCAATTCCACCTCATGTCCCTTGAGCCGGGTTCGGGCAATCGAGAGCAGCAACATCCCCACGAAAATCAAGGCGAGGCCGGCCGAGGCGCCGGCGATCGTGCTGGCGCGCTTGGGCAACAGGGAAAAGCGGCCGTAGACGAACTCGATGTGGACCCAGTAGACGATGAGCGAAGTGGTGCCGAGCTGGACGAGCGGGCTGAAGCTGCCGTTGCGGGAACCGTAGGCCAGACGCGGGCCAAAAGCCGGCACCCAATAGCACCAAGCATAAGAAAGCGCCAGGATCACCAGCAGCACGCCGACTCGGGCAAGAAAGAAATTGGGACTGGTGTGCCAGAAATCGTCGACCGGATAGACCCGCACAGGCAGTGAGGAGAACCACAGTGCTAAGCCGAACATGGCGGCGCCGGCCGCGCCAAGGATCATGTGCGTCCATCCGGGCTGGCGGCGCGCCCACCCGGTGACCAGCACCGTCCCAAGGGCCATGCCGGCGAGGGCAAAGGCCGCCCAGGGGAAAATGGGGAAGAGCCAGGGGCGCGGCTTACCGGAGATGTAAACGCCATTGAGGTAGGATTCCAGATACCAAGGCAGCCAATTGGGCATCCACGTCGTCCAGAGCAATGGCGTGAGCAGGCTGATTGCCGCCGCGCCGAAAGCGGCGAGGAACGCCGTCTTCCATCGCGTTTTCGCGACGAGGTAGACCAGGCCGAGCAACATGATCGAAACCCCGATCTCGTTGAGAATGTCGACGCGGAGCAGGTCCGTCCATGGAGCGCTGGGCTGTCCAAGCGCCCATTCCTGCACGCGAAAGAGCAGGCCCAGACCAAGAATTTCGGCGCCGCGCTGGACGGTTTCCCAGGCGATGCGCCGATGCGGCATCCCGCGGCGCTGTTTGCGATCGATCACCAGCACGGCGGCGACACCGGCCAGGAACAGGAACAGGGGGGCGGGGAGCGTGCCGCACAGCTGCGACCAACGGTAGAAGCTCCCGCTCCGGGCTGCGGGGCTCAGCCAGGAATCGTAGCAATGGGTCTGGAACATGAGGACGCAGGCAAGCCCGCGCATCCAGTCGATCTGCGTCAAACGTGGTTTCACGCCGGGTGCCACCAGCCGGAAAAACCTCCTCGGGATCGTTTTCCCCATCTTACGATGGGAGGGGCCTGGCGCAACCGGTCGTTTGATAAAAAGCTGGGTCCTAATGCCAGCCGGCTTCGCGGCAAGGGAAAGTGCTCCGTTACGGAATGAACGGGAAGCGAGTAATTCCGATTTCCGGCGCGATGGTGATCTGGGTGCTATCGTCGCTGACGCTGGCCGTGATCGGCGTCCGCTTCGGTTACCACGGAACGCGGTTCGCTGTAGCGCTCGTAGCGCTGGTCTTGCTGCTCGCCGGGCAGATCTTCAATGCCTCACGCGGTTTCACCGACAAACTGAACACCCTGCTGGGGGAAGTGGGCGTGCTGTTGCTGCCCTTGTTGCTCGGCCTGCTCTTCATCGTCTACATGTTGGGGACCGGCGAATTCACCTGGCCGCGGCTGATCGGCGGATTTGTCTGGATCGAACTCCCATCCCTGTTGGCGCTTTCGGCGCGGGGCCGCAAAGCCGGCGCGTGGCAGGACTACGCGATCATGGTGGTGCTCTGGATGCCCATCGAATTCGCGTGGGGAAGGTGGCTGTTCCCCTATCCGGCCGAAGCGACACACACCTTTGAAATCCTGCTGGCGCTGAATGCCGGCATCATCGCTTTCCTCTATATCCGCCGGCTGGAAGGGATCGGCTACACGATCGCCTGGGGGAAGGGATTCGCGATGGCGATCGCGGTCAACTTCCTGGTGTTCGCGGCGATTGCAATTCCGCTCGGCGAATGGATGCACTTCATCAGCTGGGCGCCGACGGTGGCCAAGCTCAAGTTTTTCCCGCTCTCCGCGCTGGGAATTCTGTTTTTCACTGCGTGGCCGGAGGAGTTTCTGTTCCGCGGGCTCCTGCAGAATACGCTTTCGAAGAGTTTTCACAGCGACAACATCGGCTGGGTGATCGCCTCGATGCTGTTCGGGCTTTCGCACATCGTTCACGGCTTCCCAAATTGGCGCTACGTGTTCCTGGCGGCGATCGCAGGGCTCTTCTACGGCATGGCGTGGCGAAAAACGAAATCGATGACCGCCGACGCGCTGGTGCACATGCTGGTCGACTCGATCTGGCACGCGCTCTTTTAGGCTCAACTTCCACACAGTTCCGTGCAAAATCCGCGTTTCCTTAGCCGGAGTGCTGTGAGTTCGGGTGAAAAACGGAACATCTTCGAGGGTGCTCTTTGCATCTCACAATGCCGACGTAATCCCCGGCCAACAAATTTCGAGGGGAAGGGGAGATGAACGGGAAATCCACAAAACTAGTCGGTGTTCTGGCGACTCTGGCGGTTTGGCTACTGACGGTCGCGCCGCTGGGCGCGCAGTCGCGTGGTGCAACGCTTTCCGGCACGGTCACCGGCGCCGGTAGCGCTGTTGCCCACGCGATGGTGACCGTCGAAAGCCTGATTACAGGCGAGTCGAAGACGACGGAAACCGACGCCGCCGGCCGGTACACGGTGCCGGATCTTGCTCCCGGCAAATACCGGGTTTCCGTTTCGGCCGCCGGGTTCAACAAACAGACCGTCACGGTGACGCTCAGCGCCGGCCTTACCCACACGGAAAACTTTCAGCTGGCCTCCGCGCTTTCACTGCAGTCGCTCGGCTTTTCCAAGTCCCAGACGCAGAGCAACTCCAAGGAACAAGCGCTGCTCAACAAGCGCTCGCACATGCTCCAGATTCATCAGAAGCTCGGGCTGATCACCGCCATTCCGATGATCGCTACGCTGGTCGCCGCCACACAGGCCGGCGGACGGCATGGCAGCCCCACCGGGCGCGACGTGCACATGGCGCTCGGCGCGGCCACCGCCGGCTTGTATTGGGCCACCGCCTATTACGCCATCTTTGCACCGCGGGTGCCGGGCGTGAAGACTCGCGGCCCTATCCGCTTTCACGAAGCGATGGCCTGGATACACGGCCCAGGCATGATCCTGACGCCGATCCTGGGCATCCTGGCCGAGCAGCAACGGAACAAGGGAAAGCGCGTGCACGGCATGGCGAAGTATCACGGGCTGGTGGCCATTATCACAGCTTCCGCGTTCGGGCTTGCGCTGGTGTCGGTGAGCAAACCAGGCTGGATTCCCGGTCTTGAGCACCACGTCGCTGCGCTGTTCCCTTTTCATCACCGCGACATCCTGAACGCGGCCCGGCGTTCCCAGGCGTCGAAAGCGGGCGGGGCGACTGCCGAAGGCCGCAAATGAACCACGTCTCGATTCGAGGGTCGCTTCCATGAAATTTCATAAGCCGCTGTTCGCAAAGATCCCGGCGGTGTGCGCGCTGCTATTCCTGGCGCTGCCGGCCCTGGCCGCCAAGCAGACGGGATGGGTGCTCGAAAAGTCGACGCTCACCTACCACGTCGTCCACCCGCTGCACCACGTGGAAGGCGTGAGCCATGCCGCGCGCGGCAAGGCCGTGTGCAGCAATGGGGAATGCTCGTTCCTGATCGCGGTACCGGTGAAGTCGTTCGCTTCGGGCGACACGAACCGCGATCTCCACATGTTGCAGATCACGCGCGGCGCGCAATTCCCGATGGTGGTCGTTCGCACGCAAGTGCCCGAGGCCGCGCTGAAATCCTCGACGATTCACGCCAATCTCGTGATCCAGTTCGCCGGCCACACAGCGGATTTCAAGCAGGTGCCTTTTCACCTGACGACACACGGCGACCACATGCGGGTGAAGGGAAACATCCCCGCGACGCTCACCGATTTCAAGATCCCGGCGCCGGAACTCCTATTTGTTCCGATCAAAAATCAGATCCCGGTCTCGGTGAACATGATCTGGCGGGAGGTGAAATAGTTTGCGCCGCGGCTCTCATTTTTCGCACTTCGTTTTTCGCGCTCGGGCATTATCCTGAACGCAGGGTCCGGGCAGCGGTCTCCGGACGGCTGCAAACCGGCGGCGAAAAGGCGATGGCCGAGCGAATTCACGTCGGGACCTCCGGCTGGCACTACGAGCATTGGCGCGGCCCGTTCTATCCGGAAACGCTGCGATCGAAGGAGATGCTCGGCTATTACGCCGCGCGATTTTCCACGGTCGAAATCAACAATTCCTTCTACCACCTGCCGACGCGCGAAACCTTTCGGTTGTGGCGTGCGCAAACACCAGCCCACTTCACCTTCGCCGTCAAGGCCAGCCGTTACATCACTCACATGAAAAAACTCAAGCAGCCCAGGCAGCCGCTGAAAAAATTCCTGCTGCACGCCGGGGAGCTGAAAGAAAAGCTGGGGCCAATCCTGTTTCAGTTGCCGCCGCGCTGGCACCGCAACGCCGACCGGCTCGGGGAATTTCTGGAAGTGCTGCCGGGCGGGGAACACTACGCTTTCGAATTTCGCGACCCGAGTTGGTTCCACGACGAAATCTACGCGCTGCTGCGCCGGCACAAGGCCGCATTCTGCGTCTACGACCTGGCCGGCGCCGAGTCGCCGCGTGTGCTCACCGCCGATTTCGCTTATTTGAGGCTGCACGGGCCGAGCGCGCTGAGCTACGCTGGTTGCTACACGAGCAGGCGGTTGCGCGGCTGGCTCGAGCAGTGCCGCGAATGGCAAGGCGCTGGCGCGAAGCACGTCTTCGTCTATTTCGACAACGACCAGGCGGGATTCGCCGCGCGCAACGCGGCGGAGATGCAGGCTATGACAGAGGGCGGGAGGGAATAGCCACGGCCGGTGGTGTTCCGGCCGTGGGGCTTGTCCCAATGCCGTGAGACGCGATCGCGCGTGCGGCTAGCGGACGACGCCGGCGAGGGGGCTCGATGCGGTGGCGTAGAGCTTCTTTTCGATGCGGCCGGCCAGGAAAGCCTTGCGGCCGGCATCGACGCCGGCGCGCATCGCCTGCGCCATCAACATGGGATCCTGAGCGCCGGCAATGGCGGTGTTCATCAGCACGCCATCGAAGCCGAGTTCCATGGCGAGCGTGGCATCGGAGGCTGTGCCGACGCCTGCATCGACGATCAGCGGGACTTCGGTGACGCGCTCACGGAGGATGCGCAGGTTGGTCGTGTTCTGAATGCCGAGGCCCGAGCCGATTGGCGCGCCCAGCGGCATCACGGCAGCGGCGCCGGCTTCGACGAGCTTGCGTGCAGTGATCAGATCATCGGTGGTGTAGGGAAGGACAACGAAGCCTTCGGCGACGAGCGCCCGCGTGGCGGCGAGCAATTGCTCGGTATCGGGGAAAAGCGTCTGCTGATCACCGATCACTTCGAGCTTCACCCAGTTGGAAAGGCCGAGTTCGCGCGCCAGACGCGCGGTACGAATGGCCTCGTCTGCGGTAAAGCAGCCGGCAGTGTTGGCGAGCAGGAAATAGCGATCGCGATCGAGATAGTCGAGCAGCGTTTCGTTGGGGCGATCGGCGAGTTTGATGCGGCGCAGGGCGACGGTGACGACTTCGGTGCCCGAGGCCTCGATGGCCTGGGACATGTCGTGCATGGTGCGGTATTTGCCCGTACCGACGATGAGGCGCGAGCGGAAAGTACGACCGGAAATAACGAGGGAATCTTCCATGTTGGGCTCCTAACCAGAGCATTGTACTCCTGGCCGGGCGGTTCGTCTTGTCAGCGGTGGGGCGTGGAACGGATCAGAGAAAAACCGGCGAGTAGGACAACGGTGGTACGGGGTCGGGAGGTGATGTGGGGCGAGAAAGAACGCAGCTAGGATTGGTTGTGCTACTGGGCTTGGGGACACGGCGAGGCGCTCCTACGGGACCGCGATCAGGGGGCGGGTTCGGGGCGGGGTTCGGCGGTTTCGGCGAAAAGCTTTTCGATCTCGGCCTGGTAGCGGTTTTCGACGAGGCGGCGGCGAAGCTTGAGTGTATAGGTAAGCTCGCCGTTTTCGAAGGTGAAGTCGTGATCGAGCAGGAGGAAGCGCTTGGGGCGCTCGTAGCGGGCGAGCGGCTCGGTGAGACGAGTGACCTCGTCGGCGACCAGGCGCTGCGTCCAGCGATGGGCGGCGATTTCCGCGGGCGTGCCGAGCGCGACCGCTTCCTGGGCGGCACGGGCGCGCAGCGCGTCGAAATCGGGCACGATCAGCGCGCCGACGAATTTCCGGCGGTCGCCGACAATGCAGGCGTTAAGGATGAAGGGGCTGGTCTTCAGCAGGTTTTCGATCGGCTGCGGCGCGACGAATTTGCCGCCGGCGGTCTTGATCAGGTCCTTCTTCCGATCGGTGACGAGGAGGAAACCGTCGGCATCGAGATGGCCGATATCGCCGGTGGAAAACCAGCCGTCGGTGGAGAGGATTTCGGCGGTTTCTTCGGGCGACTTGTAATAGCCCTTCATCACGCCGGGACCGCGCACCTGGATCTCGCCGTCGTCGGCGATGCGCACGTCGACGTTGGGAATCGGCCGGCCGACCGTGCCGGGACGACGCGCGCCAAACGTGTTGACGGCGATGATCGGTGAGGTTTCCGTCAGGCCGTAACCTTCGAGGATGGGCACGCCGATCGACCAGAAAAATTCGGCTAGATCGCGGCCGAGCGGCGCCCCGCCTGAATTGAAAAAGCGGATGCGGCCGCCGAGACGGCGGCGAATGCGTCGGAAGACGAGCAGGTTGGCCGCGTACCAGACGAGCATGCGCTTCGGGGGCAACGGGCGGCCGTAGGCGCGCCAACCGATCGCTTCGCGGGCCACCGCCATGCCCCAGTCGAAAATTCTGCGCCGGCGCTGGCCGAGCCGTTCGCGGGCTTCGAGGATCCCGCCGTAGCTCTTTTCGAAGAAGCGGGGCACGGCTGCCGCCACAGTCGGGCGTACTTGCATCAGCGCTTGCGGCACCTCCTCCATGTGTTCGACGTAGGCGATGGTTATGCCGCGGAAGAGCGACACGTAGCCCATGATCCGTTCGTAGACGTGGGCGAGCGGAAGAAAAGAGAGGCAGACGTCGGTGCGGCGCAAACCGACGACGCGTAGCGTATCGAGCGCGTTCGAGCTGAGATTGCTGTGGGTGAGCATCACACCCTTGGGCTGGCCGGTGGTGCCGGAGGTGTAGATGATGCTGGCCAGGTCGCCGGGCTTTACCTGGGCCGCGCGGCGGGTATAGGCGGTGACGTCCTGTGGGCCGGTGCGGCCGATCACGTCCTTGTAGCGCAGGATTTCGCCGGGAAGGTACTGGGCGTAGGCAGCGACGAGAATGGTTTTGACCGCGGGCAGCCGGTCGCGACATGCGATCAGCCGGTCCACTTGTGACGGTCCAACCGCGATCACCACTTTGGCCTCGGAATGGTTGAGGATGTAGACGAGACGGTCGGCCGATTCGTTGAAATAGACGGGTACGGTGACGCCGCCGAGGCCGAGGATGGCCAGATCGGCAATGTGCCATTCGGGGCGATTGGGCGAGAGCAGCGCAACGCGATCGCCGGGGAAGACGAGGGGTTCCAGTGCGGTTGCCAGGCCCGCGACCCGGCGCAGCATCTCGCCAGAGGAGTTGGACAGCCAGCGTCCCCCCTCCTTGTACATCTGCGCGCGGGGGTTCGGGTAGCTTTCGACCGCAGCGAGGAAGCTCTGCACCAGAGTTGGATATCTCACGTCACGCACCCGGGTCGGAGAGTACCGCAGGCGAGCCAACGGCGCAATTGCAGTCCCGACCGCATTGCGGCCTCGAAACCCCCTTCCTGCTGCGTTAAGATGGGCGCGAACCCCTCTCTTCCCAGGAGGTGCCATGAACAAAACCACAACAGAGCATCCGGCTGCCCCACGCACCGTGCGTGCGCCGCGCGGGTCCGAGCGCAGCTGCAAGGGTTGGAACCAGGAAGCCGCGATGCGGATGCTGATGAACAATCTCGATCCCGAGGTCGGCGAGCGGCCGCAGGATCTAGTCGTTTACGGCGGATCGGGCCGCGCCGCGCGGAGCTGGGCCGCTTTTGAGGCGATCGTGCGCTCGCTCCAGGAGCTGGAAAACGACGAAACGCTGCTGGTGCAATCGGGCAAGCCGGTGGGCGTCTTCCGTACGCACGAAGGAGCGCCGCGCGTTCTGATTGCCAACGCCAACCTCGTCGGCCATTGGAACGACTGGCGCCATTTCGGCGAGCTGGAGCGCGCCGGGCTTACGATGTACGGGCAGATGACCGCCGGCAGCTGGATCTACATCGGCACCCAAGGCATTTTGCAGGGCACCTATGAAACCTTTGCCGCCGCCGGGCGCAAGCATTTTGGCGGAGACCTGGCCGGGAAACTGGTCGCCACGGGCGGCATGGGCGGCATGGGCGGCGCCCAGCCGCTTGCCGCCACGATGAACGGTGCGGCGATTTTGTGCGTCGAAGTGGATCCGGAACGGATCAAGCGGCGGGTGAAGACCGGCTACTGCGACGTGATGGTGAATTCGCTCGACGAGGCGCTGCGGATCCTGAAGAACGCGGTGCGCAAGCGCGAAGCGGCATCGGTGGGGCTGGTTGGCAACTGCGCCGACGTGATTCCCGAATTGGCGCGGCGCGGCGTGGTGCCGGACGTGCTCACCGATCAGACCAGCGCGCACGACCCGATCAACGGCTACATCCCGCGCGGGCTCACGCTAGAGGAGGCGGCCGAACTGCGTCGGCGCGACCGGGACGAGTATCGCAAGCGCGCGCTGGATTCGATCGCGGAACATGTGCGCGGCATGCTCGCGCTGCAGAAGCTGGGCGCGGTTACCTTCGATTACGGCAACAACATCCGCACCATGGCCCACGAGGCCGGGGTCGAGAACGCCTACGATTTCCCCGGTTTCGTACCGGCCTACATCCGGCCGCTCTTCTGCGAGGGGCGCGGGCCGTTCCGCTGGGCGGCGCTTTCGGGCGAGCCGAGCGACATTCACCGCACCGACCAGTTGGTGCTCGAGATGTTTCCGGAAAATGAGAGCCTGATGCGGTGGATTCGGCTGGCGCAGAAGAGGGTGAAATTCCAGGGACTGCCATCGCGGATCTGCTGGCTCGGCTACGGCGAGCGCGACCGTTTCGGCGTGGCGATGAACGACCTGGTGGCGAAGGGCGAACTGAAGGCGCCGGTGGTGATCGGGCGCGATCATCTCGACACTGGCTCGGTGGCATCGCCGTTTCGGGAGACGGAAGGGATGAAAGACGGCTCGGACGCCATCTCGGACTGGCCGCTGCTGAATGCGCTGCTGAATACTGCCAGCGGCGCGAGTTGGGTGTCTATCCACAACGGCGGTGGCGTCGGTGTCGGCTATGCGCAACACGCCGGGCAGGTGATCGTTGCCGACGGCACCAAGCAGATGGCCGCGCGGATCGAGCGCGTGCTGACGAACGATCCGGGGATAGGGATCGTGCGGCATGCGGATGCCGGCTACACGGAGGCGATCGAATTTGCCCGGGAGCATGGCATCAAGATTCCCATGCAAGGGTGAATCGGAAGAAGAGATCTCTTCCGCCAGGCTGCGTCGGGACTCCCTGACTGCCAGGAGCACTCAATGGCGGCCGAAGGCTCCGATGAGGAGTGAGCGGAGGCGCGGGATGGGCAAAAGGCACGGCCAGGATTGACTTTGCCTACCAAGACAAAACAGTGGGCTGCGTATGCGTCAGGGTGTCACACGGTGTCGAACCGAATTTCTCGTAAATGGCTATTCATCAGCGAGTTGAGATTTTCGAAGCGTCACATTTTGGGTGGTTCTGTGCGGAGTGATGCCGCTGTTTTTCCAGGAGGGTGCGGCGCGTATTCCACTCGCCTGCCCGCGCCAGCATAGCAGGCTGCACGACGCCGCGCTGAACGTATTTCGCCATAAGCATGCCGCATGGTCGACATCCGCGAGTGCGACAACCTTGGTCCGTAGAGGAAGGCCTGGCATTGGTTAGAATGGCTGGAATCTTATGACTGAATCGGTGCTGTTCACCGGCATCGGACAACTGGTAACGATGCGCGGGCCGGTTCCGCGGCGCGGGGCGGCGCTGGCGGACCCGGGGCTAGTGCGTGACGGCGCGGTTCTGGTACGCGATGGACGGATCGCGGCGGCTGGGCCGCGGCGGCGCGTTGAAAGGCTGCGCGAAGCGCGACGCGCCAGGAAAATCGACCTGGGCGGGCGGGTGATGCTGCCGGGGCTAGTCGATTCGCACACGCATCTCGTTTTTGCCGCAAGCCGCGTGGAGGAATACGAGATGCGCATCGCGGGCGCGACCTATGAGGAGATTGCGCGGGCCGGCGGCGGCATCCGGTCGAGCGTGCGGCGGCTGCGCGCGGCACCGGCGGCCGAGCTCGAAGGCGCAGCCGAGGCATGGCTGGCGCAAATGGCGGCCCACGGCACCACCACCGTCGAGGCAAAAAGCGGCTACGGACTCAACCTGGAAAATGAGCTGAAAATCCTGCGCGTGCAGCGCGCGCTGGCGCGCAAACAGCCGGTGGAGATTGTCTCGACATTTCTCGGCGCCCACGTCGTTCCCGCCGAATTCCGGCGCCGGCCGCAGGCATATGTCGATCTGGTGGTGCGGCGAATGATTCCGGCGGTAGCGCGGGAGGGTTTGGCGGAATTCTGTGACGTATTTTGCGATCGCGGGGCGTTCAGCGTGGAGCAATCGCGGGCGATTCTGGCGGCTGGGCGCGCCTGCGGACTTGAACCGCGGCTGCACGCCGACCAACTGGCGCGAACGGGCGCGGCGCGGCTGGCAGTGGAAATGCGGGCAGCCAGCGCGGACCATTTGGATCACGTGACGCGTGGCGACATCGCGCGGCTGGCGGATTCCGACGTAGTATGCACGCTTTTGCCGGGAGCGGGCTTGCACCTGGGCGTGCCGCAAGCGCCTGGGCGGGCGCTGGTGGACGCGGGAGCGATCGTGGCATTGGCGACCGATTTCAATCCCGGGACGAGCCCGACATTGAGCCTGCCGATGGTGATGTCGCTCGCCTGCGATGGAATGCGGCTGCGGCCCGCCGAGGCGATTGCCGCGGCCACGGTTAACGCTGCTTATTCGCTGCGGCGACACGAGCGCGTTGGTACAATTGAAACAGGCAAGCAGGCCGATCTGGCGGTCTTCGACGTGGCCGATTATCGCGAAATTCCTTATTATTTTGGTGTTCATCTCTCGTGGCTAACGGTCAAGCGCGGGGAGATCCTCTACGCACGGTCACCGGTACTGGCGCGGCCAGCCGGGCGCCGGAGGTTGTGAGAGGTGGTCCCCTGCGGCTAGAGTACAGCCGCGAAGGCGACAGGGTCTGAAATCGCTTCCCAAGAGGCTGGGGCGGCGTGGGGAGCTGCCAGCCAATCCAGCGGAAGGCGCATCTTCTCCTGAAGCGGAGGGATTCCGGGAAGAAGTGGCGCGGCAAAGGAAAGAGATGCCGAAGATCATCGAATGCGTGCCGAACTTTTCCGAAGGGCGCGACGCGGCGAAAGTGGAGGCGCTGGTGGCGGCGATGAGCGCCGTTGCGGGCGTTTCGGTGCTGGATCGCGAGATGGACGCCGACCACAACCGGTCGGTGGTGACGCTGGCGGGCGAGCCGGAGGCGGTGGCCGAGGCGGCGCTGCGCGGCGTTGGAAAGGCAGCCGAGCTGATCGACCTGACCCGGCACCAGGGAGCGCATCCGCGGCTGGGCGCGACCGATGTAGTGCCGTTCGTTCCGGTCGAGGGCGTGACCATCGAGGATTGCGTCGAGCTGGCGCGGCGCGTCGGGCGCGAAATCTGGCAGCGCTACAAGATTCCGGTCTATTTCTACGAAGCGGCAGCCCAGCGGCCCGACCGGGTGAACCTGGAGAACGTGCGGAAGGGCCAGTTCGAGGGCTTGCGCGAAGAAGTGAAAACGAATCCTGATCGCGCGCCCGACGTCGGCGAGCCGCGGCTGCACCAGACCGCCGGCGCGACGATTGTCGGCGCCAGGAAATTCCTGATCGCCTACAACATCAACCTGAATACCTCCGACGTCTCGATTGCCAAGAAAATCGCGAAGGCGATCCGGTTTTCGAGCGGCGGGTTGCGCTACGTGAAGTCGATGGGCGTGGAGCTGAAGGCGCGGAACCTGGCGCAGGTCTCGATCAACCTGACCGATTTCGAGCAGACGCCCATCCATCGTGTTTTCGAGATGGTGCGGAGCGAGGCGGCGCGCTACGGGGCGTCGATCGTCGGGAGCGAGATCGTAGGGCTGGTGCCGCGACGGGCGATCGAGATGACGGCCGATTTCTACCTGCAATTCGAGAATTTCACGCCCGAACTGGTGCTGGAAAACCGGCTGGCGAAGGCGCTGGCGGAGAAGGCGGCCCCAGGGGCAGTAGAGTCCGGGCGGCTCGAAGCGATGGCACGCTCGTTTCTCGGCGCGCTGGCCGAGCCGACGGCAACGCCGGGCGGAGGGTCGGCAGCGGCGCTCTCGGGCGCACTGGCGGCGAGCCTGGGACAAATGGTCGCGGGGCTTTCGCGGAAGAAGAAATCGTTGGCGGACTATGTGGAGTCGCTGACCGCGCTGCAAGGAGAGCTGGAAACGGCCGGGCGGGAACTGGCGGCGGCGATCGACCAAGACGCAGCCGCCTACGACGGGGTGGTGGCGGCGATGCGGTTGCCGAAAGCCACAGCCGAGGAACAGCAGAAACGGAGCGAAGCGATCGACCGGGCGACGCGGCACGCGGCCGAGGTACCGCTGGGGGTGGCTGGACGGGCCGTCGGCGTGCTGGAAATGCTGCGGAGGCTCGAACCGATTTCCAGCCCGATGATGCGGTCGGATCTGGTGACGGCGGGCTGGCTGGCGCGGGCTGGAGCACGCGGCGCCATGGCGAACGTGAGCATCAATCTGGAATCGATGAAGGATGCCGGCTACCTGGCCGAGATGAAAGGCAAGCTGGCGGCGCTCGAGTCGCGATTGGCGGAGGCGCCGGCAGCCGCCGCGCCTTGATGGCGCGGCAAGGGGAAAAGCGATGAGGAGAAGGACAGGGATATTGGCAGTGATGGCGGGGGCATTGGCGCTGGTGCTGACGCCGGCGTTGCGGGCTGGCACGCTGAATACCGACGTGATCGGATTGTTTCCGCAGAGCGTCGGCGAATTCGCTTACGCGGACATGAAGAAGGCGCAAGAGTACAAGTGGTTTCCGCAGCTCGAGCAGCAGATTCTGCCCGCGCGCTTTCGCCAATTCACCACCTTCCTGAAGTCGGCCGGGATCGACCCGAACACGCAGGTGGAGGACCTGGCCTTTGGCACCATTCCCGCCAGCGGGAAGGATCCGGAAGAGGTGCTGGGCGTGGCCGAGGGCGAATTCCAGCCGAGCGCAAGCGAGGCCTACCTGAAGCGGCTGAAGCTGCCGACGCGCAAAGTGCACGGGTATACGCTTTACGCCTTCGGTTCCGGCGCGAGCCCCTACGACATCTTCTTTTTTTTCCTCGATTCCAATACCGCGGTCTTCGGGCAGGGCGACGCGATCGAGAAGATGCTCGCCGTCCGTTTTGAAGGCGACCCGAGCCTGCTGGCCAACAACACGCTCTACCCGCTGATCAACCAAGTAAACGGGCAGGGGCTGCTCTGGGCCGTGCTCGACCAGCATTACACGAAGCTTGGCCTGCAGCAGATGCTGCCCGAGGTCGCTTCGGCGAAGCAATCCACGGTGCTGTTCCAGCAGATCCACGCGATGATCATCAGCGTAGATACATCGAGTGGCGTACGGACCCGCTTCCGGGCCGTGTGTGGATCGCCCGACGTGGCCAACAACCTTGCCGCCCTCCTGCAGGCCGGCATCCTCTACCGCCGCTATCAGGTCAGCCAGTCGAATCCGGAGTTGGCCAAGATGCTGGGGCAGGCCCAGGTTTCCCCGAGCGGCAACCAGCTCGACCTCAGCATCGACCTGAGCCAGAGCGAACTGATCAAGCTGATCGAGCAGCACACGTTTGAAGTGAAGATGTAGCCGAATTCGGCTGCGGCAGGAAGAATCGGGCGGGAAAAGCGATCGTCGAACAGGGCCGGGCGACCCGGTCAGTTTGGGTGGGGGGGGGTGTTGCCGGTGCCGGGAAGACGCTTGACCAGTTTCAAGTGCGTCTCACCGCCGGCGGTTTTGCTTTCCACCTGATCGACGCCCGGCAATTGCCGCAAGTTGTCCCATTCGTTCGGGCCGTTCGCAGGGCGAACAATCTCGATTTCGATCCGGTCGGGATGTTCCTGCATGTGAACCAGTATTTCCTGGCTCTGGGAAAGAGAAGCGAAGGCGGAGCGCAGGAGCCGGTCGGTCGCGGCGATCAGTTCCTCCTCCTCGCTCGAGGGAAGGCCGAGATGACGCGCAGTGTGCTGAAGTGCGCCCCGGACGGCGCCTAGGGCGCGCGGATCGTTGGGGATTTTTAGCTCGACGCGACAGTGTTCGGTAGGGGTCATATTTGCCGATTTTTTCCGGTCGCTTCGTGTTGACCGGTTTCCCATCTTGCCGCGCCCGTGGGGATTGGCGACAACCTGACAGCTTGCCTCACCGCCTGGACGTGACGGGCAACTATAAGATAGGCAAGGGGCAAAGGACAACCAAAGAGATGCCAAGGTAGTGGATCGATTTGGCGCCGGTTATGGTCTCACGCTGTCCGCCCTTTCACCCAACCCGGGCGTTCGTGCCGGGTGAGAGGGACCGAGGCAAATTGAGGCGTAAGAAAGCGCCATAGTGGAGGGGGATTCCGTGAAAGCTGCGGTCGCTCATGGGTTCGGTTCTGTTCCTCGCTATGAGGATTTTGCAGATCCAATGGCAGCTCCGGGCGATCTGATTGTTCATGTCAAAGCAGTCGCGCTGGAAAACTTCGACAAGATGGCAGCGCGCGGAGAGCATTATGCAAGTAAGCATATGTTCCCGAAATTTCCCGCGATAATCGGACATATTGGCGTTGGCGCTCTTCCGGACGGAACGCTCGTTACTTTCGGGGGTACCAGACCGCCTTATGGCACGATGGCGGAAAGGGCCGTAATTCCCAAGGAATTTGTGGCTCTGAGCAAGAATTTGTGGTGACCCGCGTTATTGCTGGGTTTCTCTGCACTGAGCTTGTTGGCCAGCAGCCTGGCGATGGTGAGGGATCGGGCCGTCGCCAGTGTTTTCGCGCCTTTGATGGTGTTCTCCGCCACCATTCGCCCCTCGAGCCCCTCCGGGCGTTTGCCGGTTCCAATGAACCTAGGCTGGACCGTCTCGGCGAAGGAGACCCCGCCGAGAGAGCTGTCAGGCGCTTAAGGGCCAAGTCTGACCCGGCGGGGAACGGAGTCCTCTGGCCTTCTGGGTCATCGACCAAGGAACAGATAACCCCCATTCCATCAACGGGTTAGGTTCACATCTATTGTCCGCAGCTTTCCTCTTGTCATGACCAGCTTGGCTCGCAGGCGTGCTGCTGGCAGGGTGGTCGCATCCCACCCTTATCGACCAGCCCCTCGATCGAAGAGAAACCGGACCCGTTCTCCCTTGCGGCCCGTAACCAGCGTCGATTGAGTAGTCTCACAGATTCCTGCGCAGAGCCGAATTTGTGAGGTATGCCACGCTGGTGCCAGAGGACGTTGGCCCCGAATTGGCAGCAGCCCTGCCCGCGTCGGCACTCACGTCCCTCTTGCCACTCAAATGGGGAGCGAAGCTGGAACCAGGGCAGACTGTCCTCGTACAAGGCGCAACCGGCGTTTCGGGAAAGCTGGCTGTCCAGATAGCCAAGCTCCTAGTGTCCTGTTTCTAACGCTTCGTTACAATGTCTAACTTTGCGTGCAATCGAGCGAGCCGAAGCCGTCCACACGAATGGCCGGGGATGGTCGTTGCGGTGGCGGATGTAGTCTCTGATCGCTCGT
>JAKBLM010000052.1 GCA_021832085.1 Acidobacteriota bacterium
GAAGATATCGGCGGAGGTCATGAGGCCGGTCAAGAGTTGGTCGGGCCCCTCGCCATAGTGACGGAATGAAATGCTATCCCCTTGGCAATGCGATACTTCACCCGGCCGGGCGCGGAAGTCAGGCTAACGTCCCTTGGAGGTCGCGCTCGCTGAAGACCTGAGCGGTGAACGCCTCGATCCGCGTCTCCGGCCGCTTCCAGTCGTAGGGGCCAAGCCCTGCTTTCAGACAGGTTTCCTCGAGAAAGCGTTCGACAGGCCAGTTGTGCTCGTCAGCCACCTGTGGCAGGAGCAGCCCGCGCTGCCCGCCTCGCGTGGCGATCAGCCCGTGCCGGCCGATTTCGATCTCCTCGAACCGCACCGGCTGCGGGCGGGAGAGAATCGAGAGCTCGATCTCGAGTTCGGCGATTTCGGCGGAAAGGACCGGCGTGAACCGCGGATCTTCGGTAGCGGCCGAGATCGCGCAGTGGATCACCACTTCCGCCAGTGGATCGACCGGTTCCACCTGCCCGATACAACCGCGCAGGTGTCCGTGGTGCGTCAGCGTGACAAACGCACCCTGCGGTTCCGCGAATTCAGGCCGCCGGGGCGGGGGATCAACTGGCCGGTGAAGAATGGCGGATTCGATGGCCTGGCGGGCAAGTTTCAGCAGGATCACGCGGGATTCAGGGGCGAGCTGCGACATCCTGGGTCTTTTTCTCCTGGTCGACTGGGTTCAAATTCCGTTGCCGTTGTTTGATGCGTACATTCACCTGGCTCCAGAAAACCCGGAAATAGTGTACCGCCGATACGACGGAACTGATCACCACAAGCCAGAGCAGCGTGGTCCCGATCAGCCGAAAGCCGTGGTGCTTGGCGGCCAGGATCAACATGCAGACCGTCAGCACCTCCAGCACCATTTTCGTTTTCCCCAGCGCCGAGGCCGGAATCGTCAGCCCCTCGGACGCGGCGATGTTTCTGAGGCCCATCACCGTGAAGTCGCGCCCGATCACGATCACCACCATCCACGCTGGCGCCAGCCCCATCTCCACCAGCGAGATGAAGGCCGCCGAAATCAGCAGCTTGTCGGCGATCGGATCCAGGAGAATCCCCAGCGTGGTCACTTCGCGCCGTTTCCGGGCCAAGTAGCCGTCGGCCATATCCGTGCTCGCCGCCACCAGCAGGATCAGCACGCCCCACATCTCGAAATGAAAAGGAAGGCCGAGGAAATTGAAATTCGGCTCACGGGTCAGCAGCACCACCACCAGCAGTGGCACGAAGAAGATCCGGAGGATGGTCAGTCCGTTCGGAAGGTTGAGTTCAGCCAAGTCGCGCCTGCAAATGCCAAGTAGTCAACGTGGATTCACTATAGTCCGGGCCCATAGGGCAGTCAATCATACCGGCCCCGTTGCGGGGCACAAGTCGCAATCCCTTCCGGTGTCGCGCCCACTGCGTCGGCCCTATTGCTTAAGCGTCCGGTTGAAGAACACCACCATGCGCTCCCAGGCGTTCGCCGCCGCTTCGGCTCGATAGCCCTTTTTGTTTGCCGGATTTTCGAATGCGTGCCCCGCGCCCGGATAGATTTTCACGTTGATGGATTTTCCCGCCTTCTCCATGGCCGCCTGGAAAGCGTGGACTTTGGCGGGCGTGATGCCGCGGTCAAGTGCCCCGAAATTGCCCAGGACGGGGCAGTGGATCGCCTCAATGGCCGCAGTGCTGGTAGGGAGTGTCCCGTAATTTACGGCGCAGGCCGCCAGGCGAGGCTGGTGAATCGCCAACTGCAGTGCCCAGCCACCGCCAAAGCACCAACCCACGTCGCCTATTTCCCCAGGTTCCACGTCTGGCCGCGACGCCAGATAGGCGAAAGCCGCCTGCAAATCCTGCATCGCCCGCGCCGGCGGCAGCGTTCGCACCAACTCGCGCGCCACTTGCGGGTTATCGGTGGTCTTGCCGCGGTAGAGATCCACCGCGAGAGCGACGTAACCGTCCGCCGCAAATTTTTCCGCCTGCTGTTTCACCCACGGTACCAGGCCCCACCATTCGTGGATCACCACCAGTGCCGGATGGCGGCCCGGCGTGCCCGGCAGCGCGAGGAATCCGTGAACGGTCTGATTCCCGCTCCGGTAGCTCACCATTTGGGTTTTTACGGCCGCCCTCAGCCCTGTTCCGAACCCCAGAATGGCCGCCAGGACACCGATAATCGCCCACCGTGCTTTCATTTTCTGCCCCCAGGACGCCGCGTGGCGCACGACATTGTACCCTCGTTCAGGGCCAAAAAACTCGCAAACCTGTGCAAAACTTCTGGTTAGCACCGGCGAGCAAAAATTTAGGCAAAAATCAAGAGGTTTTATAGGATCCTCTTGTAACTATATGTCTAGCAATTATTTAGATGGCATTTTGGAAATTCGGCCATTCTGATCACCAATTTGGGAAGACCAAATGACGACCGACGTCATTCTGATTTCCACAGCATTTTCACATTGTCAAATCCAGGCGCTCGAGGGCCGAAACCGGAACCAGACTCAGGGTTTAGCGGCGCTTGCTTGTGGTTCCGCTTGTCCCGCTCCGATGCGCCGCGCCGCCGACTCCGGCAATTCCGCCACGATCCACATTTCCGCGTCACGGATCTTGCTGTCCAGTACTCGGCCGCTGGCCCGAATAGCCGCCAGCCGCCGGCCGTCGGCGAGGGGGATGTGAAACTCGCGTCGCACCAGAGGATCGACGGGTAGCCGGCTGTCGATGGCTTCGATCAGGTCGTCGAGTCCTGTGCCCTCGAGCGCCGAAACCAGCACGCCGCCGTTGGCCGCGTGCAATGCAGTCACTTCGTTTTCCGAAAGACGATCGATTTTGTTGAGCACGCGCAGCCGCGGCCGCTTTTCGAGTCCTAGTTCTTCCAGAACTTTTTCGACCTCGACCTCCAGCTCCGGGTGCCGTGGGTTGGAGACGTCGATCACATGCAGGATCAGCGCGGCTTCGCCCAGTTCCTCGAGCGTGGCGCGAAAGGCTGCCACCAGCCCGGGCGGGAGATCGCGGATGAATCCGACCGTGTCCGAAAGCAGCACGCGGCGCTTCGACGGCAGCTTCAGCGCGCGGAGCGTCGGATCAAGCGTGGCAAACATGCGCGAGGAGGCCACAACGCCGGCCTGTGTGAGCGCGTTGAACAATGTCGATTTTCCCGCGTTCGTATAGCCGACCAGCGCTACCGTGGCGAGCGGTACGCCCCGCCGGGCACGGCGCCGCAATTCCCGCTCGCGGCGCACCGCTTCGAGCGACCCGGCGATCCTGCGGATCCGGTCGCGGATCCGGCGCCGGTCGGTTTCGAGCTTCTGCTCGCCGGGGCCCCGCGTGCCGATCCCGCCGCCGAGCCGGGAAAGCTCGACGCCGCGCCCCGCGAGCCGCGGCAGCAGGTAATTCAGCTGTGCCAGCTCCACTTGCAGCTGGCCTTCGCGGCTGCGCGCATGCTTTGCGAAAATGTCGAGGATCAACTGCACGCGGTCAATCACGCGCAAACCCGTGATGCGCTCGATGTTGCGGTGCTGGCCGGGGCTCAGGCTAGCGTCGACGATCACCAGCGAGGCGTTGTGCGCCGCGGCCTCGCGTTGGATCTCCTTGACTTTGCCCTCGCCGAAGAGCGTGGCCGGATCGGCCGTGTCGCGAATCTGGAGCATTGTGCCGGCGACGTCGGCCCCCGCGCCGCGCGCCAGTTCGCCGAGCTCGCCGAGTGATTCGCGCACGAGCGAATCGGTCTCTATGCCCGGGACAGGGAGGCGGCGCCGGCGGATACCGAAGCCGACCAGCAGCACCTTTTCCTGTTCGCGAGTCGCTTGCGCAGTCTTCATTCGTTCAGGGGAACCTGTCCTTGGGGGAATAGCTGACGGGTCTGGCTTGACGCCCGTGCGGCCGGAGCGCCGATCAGGAGGATGTGCATCCGACTCAATTATAGCTTGTGTCCTGTCCGCAGGTCACCCAGCGCGGAGGTTCTCCTGATCCGGCGTCTCGTCCGCATGGCGTTCCCCTGCGATGGCATCCTCCACGGCCCGGAGCGCCGCGGTCACAATTGCCGGATCGTCGCCAAATCCTTCGAGCCAGTACACGCCCGTTTCCCGGCGAAACCAGGTGATTTGGCGCTTGGCGTAGCGCCGGGTGGCTTGCTGGATTTGCTGAACCGCTTCTTCGAGTCCGATCTTGCCGGCCAGCACGTCCCTCAGCTCCCCGTAGCCGATGAACTGAAAAGGCTTGGCATCGGGCGCGACGCCGCGCGCCAGCAAGTGGCGCACTTCGTCGAGCCAGCCGGCGGCGAGCATGGCGTCCACTCGACCGTGGATGCGCTCATAAAGCGCATGGCGAGGCGGAAGCAGCCCGATCTTGATCGGCCGGTAGCCTTCGAGTCCTTGCTGCCCGGCGCGCTGCAACGCGGAAAGTGGCTTGCCGGTGAGCAGCCGCACCTCGAGCGCGCGAATCAGCTTCGGTGCGTCCCGTGGGCCGATGCACTGGGCGGCCGCGGGATCCAACCGCTCCAGCAGTCGATGCAGGTGGATGGTGCCGGCAAGCTCTGCCCGGCGGCGCAGCCGCTCGCGAAGCTCCTCTGACCGCTCCGGGGCCTCGCACAATCCTTCGAGCAGCGCGCGCAGGTAGAGCCCTGTGCCCACTGTCAGAATCGGCAGCCGTCCCCGCCGCGCCAAGTCGCCCAGCACCGCCGTGGCCCGGCGCCGATATTCGCCCGCATGAAACAGCTCGTCCGGCTCGACCAGGTCCATGAGATGGTGGGGAATGCCTGCGCGATCTTCGGGGCTTACCTTGGCCGTGCCGACGTCGAAGCCGCGGTAAACCTGCGTGGAATCGCACGCCAGGATTTCGCCGCGCAGCCGCTCAGCCAGCCGGATCCCCAGGGCTGATTTGCCCGAGGCCGTTGGCCCGACGATCGCCACCAGCGGTAGCGCGGGCTTCATCGCAAGACGCCCCAATACCGGGCGAGGAGGTAAATGAGCGCTACCACCGCCAGCAGCAGCGCCCCGGTGATCTGTGCGCGGACAAGTTTCACTGACCGTTCAGCGGCAGATTATATAGAAACATAAATCGCAGTTCGATATAGGGTCGCGTGTAGGCTCTCGGCAATGGCTCGAACGGATTCGAGGCGGTGATGGCAGCCATGGCGGCACGGTCCAGCGGTCCCTCGCCTGAGCTGAGTTCCAGGATCGGCTCGCCCGATGGCATGTCGCCATTGCGCAGGATCTTGAAGCGGAGCATCACCCGGCCCTTATCGCCGAGCATCGCCGCTTCCGGCATCACCGCGTACCAGTTCCTCTTCACGATCGCCAGCAGGCGCTGGATATAGCTGGTGAAATCGACGCCCTCCGTCGGCGTCAACAACTGCACGCTGCCCGCCAGGTAGCCGGGGCCATTGCCGCCTGGCTCGCCAGGCCCGCCTGGCATCTGCGGCGGTGGGATCTTGTCGCGGAAGCCCATGCTTGGGGTGGCGGCCTGCTGTGCCGCGGCGCGCAGCGATTGTTCGAGGGCCCGGCCGGGAGACATATCCAGCGGCGCGATCAGCGGATGTCTCTTCGGGGGCGTGACGGGTTCCAGCTGCAGCTTCGGTTTCGGCTTGGGCGCGGGGGGCTGCGGCAGCTGCTTGGGCGCTGCCTGGGCGGATTCCACCGGCGGCGCGGGCTTCGGCAGAACCACGTGCGGCACCGGCCGCGGCGCCGGGCCCTGCTGGGGCGAAACCAGCTGTTTGGGTTCCGTCAGCCGGCGCAGCGCCCCGATATCGATCCGCATCTTATCGCTTGGCTTTTGCGGACGCGGTTTCGGCTTGGGGAGTTCTTTCAGGTTATTGGGCAGATAGATGTAGCTGAGATTCCGATGGTTGAGGGCCTCTTCGATTGGCGTCACCCGGGATTGCGTCACCACGTGCGAGAGGCTGAGGAAGAGAACGATCAGCAGCACGTGGAAGACGACGGAAAACGCCGGTGCCAGGAAGTCCCAGTTGATCCGCCGCGCCTTTTCGGGCAGCAATCGCACATCGCCGGTCAGTAGTACATCCGTCTCCACCAGGTCGCGAAGCACCTCCTCCGGAAACGGTTCAGCCTCGACGTCTGGCGCCAAATGCGCTGTTTGCGGAACCACCACGCGACCGTCGAGTTCGGTCACGACCGGCTCGGTGCGCGCGGCCAGTTCCGGGGGGAAGGGAATCACCGGCATATCCCGCGGGATCAACACGCGGTTGTTCAGCACGTCGAGCGGCACGTGCGAAGGGATGGTCGATGCCCCCTCGAATCGAACCACCGGCATGTCCTGGGGAATCAGCTTGCGCTCGTCAAGCCACGTCTTCAGCCGACGCGGCGGCCGCGCGGGAGGCCCTGCCGGCGGCCGGCAGTCTTGCGGAACGAGCGTGCGGGGGATCATCATCGGGTCGCCTGTGGCATCCCGGTGGACAACGGAACGGTGCGGGCATGCTCACGAATCGCCGCCATGACCCGGTCAGCCAGGGTCAGTGCCCGGCGCCCGGCGACGCCGTCGACCGAAGGCGCCTGCCGGCTCATCACCGCGCTCAGGAACGCCCGCAGTTCGCCGTGCAGCGGTTCCTCGGTCTGCACCTCCAGATTGTCGAACTCAAACTTCGGCTCGGGGCCTGGCTGGGCGACGCGGATCCGCAACGCGTCGCGCCTCGCGTAATCCACCGAAATGTATTCCTGGCGTTGGAAAAAACGGAGCTTGCGCACCCGCTCGGTGGAGATGCGGCTGGCGGTGACGTTGGCCACGGCCCCACTTTCGAATTCCAGCCGCGCGTGCGCGATATCCACCTTCTCGGTCACCACCGGTATCCCCACTGCTTTCACTTCCCGGACCGGCCCACCCAAGGCTAACAGAATATCCAAATCGTGAATCATCAAATCGTAAACAACGTCAACGTCCAAGCTTCGAGGGGTAAATACGCCTAACCGATGCACCTCGAAGAACATCGGTTGCTTCACCACCCGCGTCGCCGCCACCACCGCCGGATTGAACCTCTCCACGTGGCCGATCTGCAGGATTCGCCCGCCTTTCCGGGCGGCATCGACCAATTCGTTCGCTTCGGGCTGGCTGGCGGCCATCGGCTTTTCCACCAGAACGTCGAGCCCATGCTCAATCAGCCATGTTCCCACGCGGCTGTGTTCCACCGTGGGAACGGCAACGCTGGCCGCCTGGGCGCGTGCCACCACATCCTCCAGGCTTTCGAGCGCCACCGTGCCAAATTCACGGGCCACCGCGCTGGCGCGTCCGCTGTCGGCGTCGAAAACTCCCACCAATTCAGCCTCTTCCAGCCCAGCATAGACGCGGGCGTGGTTCCGGCCAAAATCGCCTACGCCGACCACCGCGACTCGCACGCGGTCGCTCACGCGGCGTCGCTTCCTTGCGGAACGGCCGCTTGGATCGTAATTCCGGCGGCGTCGGCGAGTTCCACGACTCGCTGGCGATCGAAAATCAGCGTGCGTGCGGCGTCGATGGCCAGCGCTGTGGCGCCTGAGCGCTGCATTACCTCGATTGTCCGCGGTCCCACGACCGGCACGTCGAATCTCATGTCCTGCTTCGGCTTGCTCACCTTCACCACGGTCAGCGGCCGCCCTCCCGCCAGCCGTGCCGCTCGCTCGATCGTTTCGTCGGTTCCTTCCATGGCCTCGATCGCCACGCACGCCCGCTCGGCGATCACCACCGTCTGGCCCAGATCGAGCCCCGCGATTTGCCGGGCGATCGACCGCCCGTAGTCGATGTCGCCGGTCTCGCGTTCATCCGGGGCGCGCCGCGTCAGCACGCCTGGCGCCGGAATCAGCGGCTCCAGAAACTTCGTCGAGTCGACCAGCTCGATGCCTTCGAATTGGAGGATGCGGGCGACGGCGCCGATCAGCGCGTCGGTATTGCGCGTGGCCAGCCGCTCGAGCAGCGGAGCCAGGCGCGCGTCTGGCGGAATATCGCTGAAAATCTGCCGATGCCTCACCTGTCCGGCCATCACCGCCCGCTTCACCCCTTCTTGATGCAGCAGTTCGATGGCTCGGTTCAGTTCGCCCAGGCTCACCCAGTGAACGCGGGAGGACACCCGGTCCAGTTCCGGCGTGGCTTCCTCGCGAATGGCGATGACGGCCATCTCGATGCCCTGCCGCCGCGCTCCCTCGAGCACAAGGAGCGGAAAATCGCCATTCCCTGCAATCAGGCCCCAGCCTTGCCTATGAACGGTATCTCCCATGAACCCGGGTTGACGGTGGTTACCCCCGCCCCACTACTTTGTTATACCCCGCTTGGCCCTTTCAATGAAATCCACTATTTCTTCGACGTCCGGCCGGCCGGCAAGCGTTTCCCGTATTTTCTCGAGCGCCTGCGTCGTGTTCAATTTCGACCGCAACAGGAGCCGAAAAGCCCGTTCGATCTCCTCGATCCGCTCGCGAGTGAACCCATGACGCTCCAACCCGATCCGATTCACCCCGTAGCACCGTGTCTCCCGTGGCGCCACCACCTTGGCGAACGGCAGCACGTCCTGGGTAATAACGGTGTAGGCAGCAACATACGCGTGACGTCCTATGTTGCAGAATTGATGTACCGGAGAGAACGCACCGAGCGTCGCGTTATCCGCGATGGTCACGTGGCCGGCCAGCGTCGCCCCGTTCACCAGCACCACGTGGTCGCCGATCTGCGAGTCGTGCCCTACGTGGCTGTAGGCCATCAGCAGGTTGTGGCTGCCGAGCCGGGTCACTCCGCCGCCCTTCACCGTGCCCCGGTTCACCGTCACGTATTCCCGGAAATCGTTCGCGTCGCCAATCTCGACGCGCGTTGGCTCGCCGCAGTAGGTCAGGTCCTGCGGCCTTCCGCCAACTGCGGAAAACGAGGCAAAGACGTTTGCTCGTCCGATCCGTGCCGGGCCTTCGATCACCGCATGCGCGTGCACGACGCAGTCGTCGCCCAACTCCACGTCGTCGCCAACCACCGCAAACGGGCCCACCCGGACGTTTCGCCCCAATCGGGCCCGCGGGGAAACCTCTGCCCGCGGATCGCTCTCGCTCATTTTTCGCGGTCCACCATCTTGCACATCAGGGTCGCTTCGGCCGCCAGTTCGCCATCCACGGTGGCACGCCCGGCCAGCTTGCAGAAATTGCCGCGCCAGCTCAGCACGTTCACCTCCAGGCGCAACTGCTCGCCCGGCACCACCGGCCGCCGGAAGCGCGCGTCGTCGATGGCGACGAAATAGAGCAGCTTGCTATCGCGGTCGGGCACCTCCTGCAGCAACAGCACTCCCCCGGTCTGTGCCAGCGATTCGACGATCAGCACGCCGGGCATCACCGGCTGGCCGGGAAAGTGGCCGACAAAGAAATCCTCATGGATTGTCACGTTTTTGATTCCGACAATCCGTTTCAGGCGCTCCATCTCGAGAATCGAGTCGACCAGGAGGAAGGGGTAGCGGTGTGGCAGGATCTTCTGAATGGCCGTGGTGTCGAGAATCATTCCATTCGCCTCGATGGGTGCTCCGGTGCGGTTTATCGTCCAGGCAATTTACGGATTATATGCAAAAAGTGGCGCGTCTTGAAACGCCTTGCCCAGGGTTCGCACCGCTACGGCCGTTTCCGTCAGGAAATTTTTGCGCCGTGAGGGCCGTTGGCCTATGCTACCGAGTCTCGATGAGCGCTCGAAATCCAGCACCGGTTGATGCGCCGGGCAATGCCCGGTGGCTTTGGCGCCGCCTGAAAAACCGGAGTCCGGTTCTCCTCGACCGTCTCGGCCGCTTTGTTCGCGCCGAATCGCCCAGCACCGACAAGGACGCGCTCGACCGCTTTGCGCTCCTGCTGGCCAGCGAATACCGTCGCGCCGGCGCCCGCGTTCGCCTGTTTTCCCAGAAGCGGGCGGGTGACCACGTCCTGGCGTGCTTCGACGCGCCCGGCCGCGGCCGGCCGATTCTGATCCTCGGCCACTACGATACCGTATATCCGCTCGGGACGCTCTCCCGGATGCCGTTCCGTATGCGAGCTGGCCGTGCCTGGGGCCCCGGAACCATTGACATGAAATCCGGGCTGGTGATGACGTTCGCCGCCATCGACGCGCTTCGCGCCGCCCACCTTCCGCTCGCAGGCCCGGTGTTTTGCCTGATCACCTCCGACGAGGAAATCGGCAGCCACCACTCCCGCGCGCTGATCGAGCGCTACGCCCGCGGTGCCCGTGCCGTGCTCGTGCTCGAGCCCGCCGCCGGAACGGCGGGCAAGTTGAAAACGTCCCGGAAGGGAACCGGGGAAATCGAGCTGATCGTCCACGGCAAATCTGCTCACGCCGGCCTCAACCCCGAGGAAGGGGTGAACGCGATCCACGAGCTCGCCCTGCAGATCGAGCGCATTCGCGCCTTCAATCGCCCCTCGGCCGGCACGACCGTCAATGTCGGCGTGGCCGGGGGCGGCACGCGTTCCAACGTGATTCCCGAGCGCGCCCGCGCCCTCATCGATTTCCGCGTGACCCGCCGTGAGCTGGCTGCGCCGCTGGAACGCCGCTTCCGCGCCCTGCGTCCGGTCCTCCCCGGAGCGAAGTTGGAAATCCGCGGCGGATTCAGCCGCCCGCCGATGGAGCGCACACCCGGGGTGGCTCGTCTTTTCGCCCACGCGCAATCGCTCGGCACCGCGCTCGGCCTGCACATCGAGGAAGCGGCTGTCGGCGGGGGCTCGGATGGCAATTTCACCGCGGCGCTGGGCATCCCCACGCTTGACGGGCTCGGCGGCGTTGGAGCAGGCGCGCACAGCCCCGGCGAATTCGTCTTCGTCCGCTCGCTCGCCGAGCGCGCAGCCCTCCTGGCCCTGCTGCTCGCCACGATCCCCGACAACCTCGCCGGCGCCTGAGCCCGCGCCACAAGTGGTGCAGGCTTCAACCTGTGGCCTTTTCCGTAGCCAGAAACACGCGGACCACGGCCTGAAGGCTATGGCACCGCAACCCCTTGGCCCTTGGCGTCGTCTCCCGGAATGCGGCCGGCGTTTTCTGGAGTGATCCGTGAAGACCGAAGGGGGTGCCGACGCAGTCTGTCGGAAGGGGTCTGCTGTTCCCGTTGCCGCGCAACACTTCCTTCGCCGCGCCGTCTCCGGTATGATCGTCGCGTCGAATCCTTACAATTCCGGGGGTTCCGAGTGCCGAAACGCTATCGTGGAATGGAGGCCGATGCCCGGGCCTTCTCCAGCTACGTCAAGCTTCTGCGTGCGGGGGAAAATGTGCTGCGTGAAGCGGCGCGCCCGCTCGCTCTCTACGACCTCACGCCCAGCCAGTTCGGCGTCCTCGAGGCCCTCTACCAGGGTGGGCCGCAAAGCCTCGCCGCACTCGCCCGCCAAATCCTGAAGAGCAGCGGCAATCTGACGCTCGTGGTGGCCAAACTGCAAAAGAGTGGCCTGGTGCGCCGCAGCGCGGGCGGCCGCAACCGCCGCTCAACCACCATCGCGCTCACGGCCAAGGGGCGCAATCTCGTCACTACCATTTTGCCCGGCTATGGCGCGGCGATTGTCTCCGTCATGAGCAGGCTGAGTCCTGCGGAGCAGGAAAAGCTCGGGGCGCTTTGCGGCAAGCTCGGCCACGCCGCCGAAGCTCATAAATCGTAGAAACGGTTTTCTGTTTACCCCGCCGGCCATCGCCTGGGTCGGGAGGGCCAACTTGCCCTACGCATCCAACTGGCCTTCCAACACGCGCACGGCCGCGCCGCCCACCCGCGGTACCAACTGCCCGTGGATCTGTGTCACGCCAACGTAGATCTCGCTTGGCCGCTCCATCTCCACTCCCTGCACGATCCGCAGCGATTCGTCGGGTTGGAGCTTCCCGTGGCGCACCAGGTAGCTGCCGAGCGACCCTCCGGCCGATCCGGTCGCCGGGTCCTCCGTAACTCCCCAGGGCAACATGCCTCGCGCCCGCGCCTGCTTGCCCTTCGCGACGAAGCAATAGGCCATGGTGCTCTGTTTCCCCAGCACCTTCCGCAAGCCTGGCACGTCCACGGAAATGCGGCCGAGCGCGCTCAGCTTGGCGAGCGGCACCATCAGGTTGAAAATGCCGGTCGATACACACTCCACCGGCAATTCCGGATGCAGATCGGCGGTCCGCAAGCCAAGCGCCTCGGCCAGTTCGCGCTTTTCCAGTTGTGCCGCGCGGAAATGAGCCTCTTTTTGCGTCATCGTGACGAATTTCGGCCTTCCCTCGTCGAAATGGATGTCCACCGGCAGCAGCCCCGCGCCGGTTTGCTGCACCACGCGCACTGCTCCCTCTTGCGCCGGCACCACCCCCAGTTCGGCCAGCAGGAACCAGGTCCCGATCACCGGATGCCCGGCGAGCGGCAGTTCGGTATTCGTGGTGAAGATGCGAAGGCGCGCGAGCGCGCGATTGGTGGTCGGCTTCTGCACGAAGACGGTTTCCGACAGGTTCATTTCGCGGGCGATCTGCTGCATCCGCGGCGCGGTCATGCCGTCGGCATCAATGACAACGGCCAGCGGATTGCCGCGATAGGGACGGCGGGTGAAGACATCGAGTTGATAGAAGCGTCGTTTCATAGTTGTGCCTGCTCCGCGTAAGCAATGCGTTTGGCGATCGACGGGTGTCCGTGAAACAGGAACTCGATCACCGGGTTTGGTTGCGTTTCCGCCAGGTTCTGTGCCGCCAGCTTCCGCATAGCGCTGATGAACGCCTCCCGGCGTTTCGTGGTTTCCAGGGCGAAGCGGTCGGCGCGCCATTCCCGCCAGCGCGAATAGCCGTTCAAGAGCGGCAGGGCCACCAGCGAGACCCCGGTCACCACCAGCAGCACCAGCGGCAAATTCGCGAAGTCCGCCAGCCCGCGGTAGCCAAGCCGCGGCGTCGCCCACACCAGCACCTCGTTCACCACCCACAGCGAAACCAGCGTCAGCACCGATTCCACGGTGATCGCCAGAGGAATGTCGCGGTGAACGTGATGCCCCAACTCGTGCGCCACGATCGTTTCGATCTCGTCGGCGTTGTGGTGCTCGAGCAGCGTATCGGCCAGCAGAATCCGCCGTGTCCGGCCCCAGCCGGTCAGCGCGGCATTGGCCTTGTTGCTCTTTTCACCCAGCTTCCATTCGAGCACGGTTGAAACGCGCGCGCCGGCCTGCTCCGCGAGACGCTGCAACCGCTCGACCAGCTCCTGGTTTTCGATTGGCCGAAACTTGAAGAACAGCGGGAAAAGCAGCACCGGCGCCAGTTGCGCCAGCAGCACCGCGAAGAGAATCACCGCGACGGCCACCCAGATCCACCACGTTCCCGGATGCCGCGCCAGCGACCAGTAGAAGAGTTCGGCCAGTCCCGCGCCCAGAACGCCACCTATCGCCACGGATTTCAGTTGGTCCTTCACCCACATCCAGAGCGTCATTCGCGAAAGCCCGAATCGCCGCTCGATCACGAAGCCCGAATAGAACTCGATCGGCAGCCCGGTGATCTCGAAAATCGCTCCGATCACCAAAAGGTAGATCAGCAGCGCCAGCGCCGGGTGCGCTGAAACGTTGAACGCGACGTCGCGCAGCCCTGCCGTCCATCCGGTCGCGAGCAGCACGATCAGTATCGCCGCGTCGAGCAGCCAACCGCTGAACGCCAGGCGGCGGCGAATCCTGCCATAGCGCCTGGCCTTCTCAGCGAGCAGGATGTTGCTCGCCGTCTTGCAGGTAACCGTTTCTCGCGTTTCCTCAGTTCCTTCCGTAGCCATCCACCCCACTCACTTTCTCAAGCATGCCTTTCCGCCACCAGTTCGCCCGCCGCGGTAGCCATGGGCAGTGCAGCCTTGCCCGTGGGCCTTTCTCTCGAACCCTCTGCCTACAATCCTCGCACCTTTTCCACCGCCGCATCGAGCACCCGGCGCGTGGTTTCCGCGCTGCTCGTTTCCGCGTACACACGCAGCATCGGCTCGGTCCCGGAAGCCCGCACCATCACCCACCCCACCTTGCCCAGGTACACCTTGATTCCGTCCATGTCCTCGCGCGCGATAATCGGCCACTCGAACACCTTCTCCACGCGGTCGCTTCCGAACAGCTCGATGGCCTTTTCCTTCTGCCCCGGCCGCAGTTCCAGATCCACCCGCCCGTAATGATGCTCGCCGAATTCCTCTTCGAGCATTGCCACTAGTTCGCCCAGCCGCTTCCCGTGCCATGCCATCACTTCGGCCAGCAGCAAGGCGCAAACCGAGGCATCGCGCTCGGGCAAATGGAAGCGAAAACCGATGCCTCCGCTTTCCTCGCCGCCCATCAGCAGGTCCCTTTCGAGCATGAGCGAGCAGATGTATTTGAATCCGATCGGCGTTTCGTAGAGTCGCCGTCCGAATTTTCCGGCGATCTTGTCGATCAGCTTGGTCACGGAAAACGTCTTGGCCACGTCCCCGGGCAGCTGCCGTGCCCCGGCCAGGTGCCACAGCAGGATCGCGAAGCACTGATGCGCGTTGATGAAGCGGCCGCCGGGTCCCATCGCGCCGATCCGGTCGCCGTCGCCGTCGGCCAGAAACGCGGCATCGTAGCGGCCATCCTTCATGGCTTGCCGCAGCGGTGCAATGTTCGGTCCCTCAATCGGCTCGGGATTATGCCCACCGAAGAGCGGGTCGCGCGAGCCGCGGATTTGCTCGCATTCCACTCCGTTGCGCCGAAACAGTTCGGGAAGCAGGCCCATCGCAGACCCATGCATGGGATCGTGGAGAAACCGGAACCCGCTCTCGCGCACGCGCGCCCAATCGATCAGTTTTTCAAGCGTCTCCAGATAGGGCGTGCGAACGTCGAGCGACGCCACCGCCCCGGGCCGTGGCGGCAACATGCGAGATCCCTCGGCGTAAATCCGGTCGAGTTCCTGCTCGATCGCTTCGATCATCCCGGGCGAGGCCGAACTGCCGTAGGCGGCCTTGAATTTCACCCCGTTCCAGCGATAGGGATTGTGGCTGGCGGTGATCATCAGCCCGCCCGCAGCCCGCCTCTGCCGCACCAGCAGCGAAAGCGCCGGCGTCGGACAAGCCGCCTCGCTAAGCGCCACCGGAATCCCGGCCGCGGCAATCGTTTCCGCCGCTGTTCGTGCGAAGCGCTCCGACCCGAAGCGGTTGTCGTAGCCGACCAGCACCCCCACATCAGGCCGTTCCGCCCGGGCGATATAGCGGGCGAAGGCCAGCGCCGCCAGCCGCACGTTGTCGGCGGTGAAGTCCTCGGCGATCAGGCCGCGCCAGCCGTCGGTGCCAAAGTGAATTCGAGACATGGCGTCAGCAGTATACGGCACTCGCCGGTCCGTTGTGGATCCCATGCTCAATCGAAGCGCTCGGGCGGGTTCCCGGCGGGGGTGGTTCCTTCGAGACTGCCTCTTTGGCGGCCGGTTTTTCCGAAAGTTACGGATTCCTCGGAGGCATTTATCGTATAACGGTGCCAACCCGTCCGTGGGGGAAGGGAAGCTCTGCGTGTTGCCCCGGCGCCTCGCGGGCCGGGAACACCATGGCTTGCCAGGAGGAACGGGATGAGCGCATCGAGTGCCGCGACGGTTGCTCGCCGGCCCTGGTCGTTTACGACGGTTCTGTGGATCGGTCTGATCGCCGGAACCCTCGATATCTCCGATAATCTCGTCTACAACGCCCTGCGTGGCGTCACGCCGGCGATGGTCTTTCGTTTCATCGCCAGCGGCCTGGTGGGAGTCGCCGCCGTGCAGACGGGCTGGGCTCCGGTTGGGCTCGGCGTTTTCCTCCACTACTTCATTGCCTTCAGTTGGACCGCGATTTTCTATGCGAGCGCTCGCAAATTCGCTTTCCTCGTGCGCCGGCCGGTCTTGAGCGGCCTGGTCTATGGCGGCTTCGTCTACCTGTTCATGAACGTGGTCGTGGTCCCGCTTTCCCGTGTGCCGCACCTCACGAGGCACATTTCCCTCGCCGCGCACATCAACGCCGTGCTCTCGGTCGTGATTTTTGTCGGCTTGGTTCCTTCGCTGCTTGTCCGCCGGGGTTCCGCTCGCGGATAATGAGTACGGTTTACCGCGGCCGCGAGGCACGGTCGGAATTCGGAGGCTAGTGGGGGGCAGTCGAATGGGACCCGTTTATCTCAAAGAGGTCGAGCAAGTCGCCAAGGCAGGTCCGGTGGGCGCGCAATTCGCCGCCATGGAAGCCCAAGGCATTCCGGTGCCGCAGATCCTGTATCTCTTCGCCTACAAGCCCGAAATGACCGAGCATCTCTCGCGTTTCACGCAGCACCTGCTGCGCGGCCCGTCCCCGCTCAGTCCCGGTCAGCGTGAGTTGATCGCTGCGTTCACCTCGAGCCTTAATCAATGCCCCTTTTGAATCGGCAGTCACGCCGCGGTCGCGGCTGAACTGTTGGGCGATGCCGAAAAGGTGCGGGCGGTGCTGAAGGACTACACCACCGCGCCCATCACCGAGCAGGAAAAGGCGCTCTTCGCCTTCGTCGCCAAGGTCAATCGCGGGCTCCATCAGGTTACCCGCGCCGATGTCGACGAGGTTCGCGCCGCCGGCTGGTCGGCCGAGGCGGTCTACGACGCGATTACCGTCTGCGCCCTTTTCAATTTCTACAATCGCTGGATCGACGGCAACGGCGTTCAGGATATGCCCGTCGTCGGCTACCTGATGTCAGGCCGTCGCCTAGCCACCGAAGGCTACGTCCACGAAGCCAAGAAATAGGCCGGCCCGGGATAGAAAAAAGGGAGGGCGTCCCCCGCGGCGACGTGCGCCGGTGTCGCGCCCGGGGGAACAGGCTCCGGGCTTTGCGTCCGTCCTTTTTTCGCGAAGGGTGGGGTTGTCCTCTGGAGTGAGACAAGGGGTTAAGGGTCTTTCTACCGTTCGCTGCGCGCCGGCCTGTCCTGAGTAGCCTGCTTCACGGCGGCTTCGTCTACCTGTTCATGAACGTGGTCGTGGTCCCGCTTTCCCGCGTGCCGCACCTCACGAGGCACATTTCCCTCGCCGCGCGCATCAACGCCGTGCTCTCGGCCGTGATCTTCATCGGCATGGTCGCGTCGCTCCTTGTGCACTGGAGCTTGACCCGCGGATAGCCGCTCACAACTCGATCCGGCAGCTGGAAATCAGGGTCCGGCCTACGCTCAACGTGCGAGCGGCGGTTCGATTAGACTTGGAATTGGAGCACGAGTGTCGCGCCAGTCGCGCGTGCCGTGCTCGTCTGCGGCGGTGGCCGCGGCAGAGATAACCACGAAAGACCGGTGACAAATTGCAATCAGGTAAAATCCACGGCGAGACGAATCCACGCGCGGGCCACGTGGAACGGCGCTCCCCCTGCTCGCGCGGACGTCATGCCCGGATCTCGAAGACCGATCCGTCGTTTCGAGCCACACGGGGAACCGGCTTAGCCCGACCGGCCGAGGTTTGACGGCGGATTCCCTATGCGCCTCGTCCGTGTGATCAAGTGGTTCGTGATCTGTCTGTTTATCCTGGGGCTGGTTCCCGCCGGATACGTGCTCTATCGCGTGTGGCCGCGCCCAATGCCCCCGGGCCCAACGGGCATACCACGGGTCTACTTGAAGAACGGGAAGATTGGTCTCTCCATGTTCAAGGGGCTGGCCGTGGCGGAAGTCGGTGACTATCCCAGAATGCTCCAGGCCTATCTCCGTTTCGATTACCTGCGAAGCCGGCCGGCCGTCGCTCCCGGCCGCGCGTACCTTTGCCAGGGACCGGGCACAGCCTCTCACGGTCACAAAATCTTTCTGCAAGTATCCAACAACATGCTGCAAGCGGTTCCGTATCTGGAATCGCTGGTCGCCGAGGGAGTGATACCGGACTTCGCACTCTACGACTGGCGGCCGAAAGATCTTGCGGCTTGCCAGGAGCAGTCGGGCCTCGTGGATCGCGTATTCCGGCCGGCGCCCCAGCTTCATCTCTACCAGATCCCCGACAAGATGCTGATCGGCCCGATGGCCGATTTCCTGGTCTTCAAGTCCGAGACCGACAATCGCGTGCTCGGGCAAGGGAGCGAGGCCCTGAGCCCTCTTACCGTTCCGCAAGCCAGGCAGCTCGCTCAGGATATCCTGATCATCTCCCGCTTCTACTCGTTGCCGCTCGGCTATTTCATGGCCATCGGGGCCATGGAAAACAACTACATCAGCGTGAATGGCGATCTGGACCTGGCGGTCTGGAAGCGGTATCCGCAGCCCGGAGACATCGTGCTGAAGCGGCGTCCGGGCTGGGTCCTCGTGCGCAACTACTCGCTCGGCGTATGGCAGATTACGCTCGATACGCTTCGTTACGCCCAACTCCTCTACAAACGCGACCGGACGGTTCGCGACTATTCCCTCCTTCCCAAAGGGCTTCGCCCCCATATTGAACCCGACCCCGAAGAGATCCGCCCGGAAACGCTCACCACCTATGCCGGTCTCCTCTTCCGCCACCTCCTGGACCGTTTCCACGGCAACATTATGGAAGCCGTGGGCGCCTATAACGGGGGTCCGCGCGATCCGAATCGTGTCTACGCCGAATCCGTTCTCAGGATCGAACGGTATGCGCGCCGCGTGATCGTTCACGCCGTCTTCTTTCCTCCTACGCAAACAAACAATTCGTCCCCTTCTCTCCATCCGGCACAATGAGCACCCCGACGCCCGGGCAGGTTTCTGCAGCCCCTCCTTCAGAACGGCAGCTTGCGAAGGCGCGAGACAAAGACGGCGGATTGGCCGGCCGCGAGGCAAGGACCTAGACGCTGCCAGAATTACCGCCCCGTGCGCACAGGGGCGATCCTGGCGCGAGATCGGAAACGAGTTGGGAAGTTGGTGCGTCCACGGCACGGGCGACTCTCCTGGAGCGTGCGAAAAACCTCCGCCAGCGCTGCCCGTAGGCCCTTGAGGCCACGACGAGAGTCAGAGTGGGTTTTGCCGTGCGAGAAGGAAGTCTTTTCAGCGAACGCCCGAAAGTCCGGACGTATGTGATTGCTGACCATCCGGGTTGCTGGATTTTCTTTGGCGGATTGGCACGGGGTGTTTCGTGTGGCGGAGGAGGGCTGCCACTTCGAGTTCGAGGTGGCGCTCGGAGGCCGCGCCTTCTACTCGGGGATTGAAATAGATTCGACCGTCGGCGCCGTAGAGAAAATTGGTCGGAAAAGCGAAGACCTTATACGCCTTCAGAATGGCGTCGTTGCCTTTGAGCGGGAGAAAACCCAAGCCGAGCCCTTGGAAGAGGGGCAATACCATCGAATTCTGCTTTGGCACTCCGTTCACGGCGAGAATCGAGAATCCTCGATCCTTGTATTTGTTTAGCACCTGCTGGAGAAAGGGAAACTCGAAATGACACGGGCCGCATTCGGGGAAGAAGAAGCTCAAGAGAAAAACTTTGCCCTTGTAATCGACGAGGGAGACTGGCTTGCCAGTGGTGAAGCTCGTCAGCGTAAAGGGAATGCCTGGCTTCGCGTCGGAGGAACGGCGAGCCCACACGTCGGCCTCCACTTGCTGTTCGGTCTTCCCGAGCTTGCTTCCTTGAGATGAGAGCGCAGCGTGCAAGGTGCGCGTTGGGGCCTTGGCGTAGTCTGCGACTAGATCGGCGTAGGCCGCCGACGGTTTGCCCTCGGCTGAAACCGCGCGGGCACGGGTGATTTCGAGAACGTCGCTGTCAGCGGCGTAGTTTGGAAATTTCACTTTGGCCAGAAAGCCGAGCGCCTCCGCCGGTTTGTGGTTGGCAATTAGTCCGTTGGCCTTGATGATTGCCCGCGCGTAGTTCCGCAGAGAAGGCCAAGTGTCATCTTTTGGATTGTTCTTCACCATGACCGTGGCCAAATCCAAAGCCTTCGCTGGGTCTGACTTCATGTAGAAATTAAACAGAGGCCAAAGCCCCCAGCCCCCAGCGTCGGGCTGTTTCGGATATTTTCTCCAGAGGAGATCCTCGATTTCCCGGGCCCGTTTTGAATCCGGGTCTTCGACCGCTGCCAGGGAATTCAGGACGTCGAGAGCTTGCTGAGGGAATTTAGCCAGCATTTGTAGAGCGATTTGTTCAGCCTTGATGGGATCAGAAGAGGCCCAAGACCCGGCATATACTTCCCAGAAGGAGGCATTGTCAGGCCAGAATTCGTGTGCCTTGCGGAGGTCTTCGCGACTCAGAACTAGGTTACCTCGGGAGTCTGCCATCCCGCCGAGATCCTCGTAGGCGGGGGCGTAATGCGGGTCGAGTTTCAGGGCTAGATGGAAGTAGTTTGTCGCGAGAGCCGGATCGCTCTCTTCGTAATAATCTCCGAGCGCCCAAGGATATACGGGGTCCTTCGGATGCTGCCTGGCCCGGCGCTTATAAAGGGCGATGAGGAGTTGTGCCGCTTTCTTGGCGGCCTGTTCTTTCGCTGCAGGAGTGGGCAATTTCTCAGCCGCCGCCTTGGTGCTGCTGATCATGTAATCCTCGTAGGCCTCGTAGTAATCGGGGTCGAGCGCGATGGCCCTGCGAAAATGCGCCGCTGCGGCCTTCCAGTTGTTGCCCCAAGCGGCCATGCCCTTGTCAAATTCGGCCTTCGCGGCAGCGGTAGGAATAAATTCTTTTTGAGCCGCTAAGGAGGGTGCGAAACAACCGGTGGCGAAGATCGAGATTGCCAGTAGGCGTAACAGGACCCTTGAATAGCTCGATGCAGAGTTCCTCTCCATGGCGCGACTGCCTTCTCCAGGAGTTTCCCGCGCAGGGTTCGGTACGCACGCGGAGGATACACCCGAGTACGAGGAGACTGCAACGAAGCGAAGGATAAGGAATTGTGTTTTTTCGGTTGAAATCGTTTAGGGGTGCGAGCTTCCGTCGCGGCTTCGGCTACGCGAGTCAGCTCCAGGGCAGGCATTTCCCCTTCTTTTTCGCAGAGAAAGAATCGCGGTCGCTAGCGCCGTAGGTTCAAGTGTTTTCCGCGCCGCTTTACTCACTCGTGGAGAGCCGTCAGCGCCAACGCTTGCCCGGGTAGCAAGCCGACACGGTCCTCGATCCGCCGCAATTCTTCGAGGCTTACTGGGCCAGGATGCAGGGACCAGTTTGCATGGCAGCCCGTTTCTTCCGCCACGATCTGCTCAAGTTTCCTGACGGGTTGCGATGGGGTGACTTATTGCAGCGAAAAAGATCCAGCAGATTAAACGGCCCCCGCGGCACAACCGAATCCTGCCCTCTGCCAAATGGCTTAGCGCGCTTCGGCCGATCTTACTGCGCGGAAAAGAAGCGATTCCTACTCGACGCTGATCTTGCTGCCTCGGCGGGAGACGCTGGAAAGGCGATCGATGCGCTCGTCGAGCGCACTGCGAACCGCCTTGAGGAACTCCACACGCGAGTTCAAAAGGTGCTCGCGAACCGTTGGCGAAACCCCGAGCAGGAACTCGAGGCGATCGACTACCTCCTGGCACAAGCATCGCTCCCGGGTGGCTTGCGTGGCTGCCTTTTCCTCGCTGGTTTCTGGCTCGTTCATGACATCTCCTTCAATTCGATCCTGAGGAACGGAGACTCGAGCTTGGCCCGAACCGGGGTGAGGGCGGCCATGGAACGCGGCAGCCCGATGTGGCGCCGGAGCGTGCCCACCTCCACCACCAGCTCATCTCCTTTTTTGAACAGCGCGATTTCGCCTTTGGTCGTGAAGGGCACGCGCAGGCGGACTTCGTACAGCCCGTCACGCTTTTCGAACGTATAGGGCTTTTCCGTGCGGGTCACGGCCAAAGGATCCTCCGCGCCCGGATAGAGGACGTCACCGAGTTCCGTGAGTCTAGGGGCGCCCACCACCTCGTGGCGGAACAGAGGCACGCGCTTCACCGGCACGGGCGCGAAATATTCCTCGATTTCGCCGAAGATTTTGCGCTGGGAAATTTGCCACTCGCTGAACCACTCGTCCGTTACGTCCGAGGGCAGGATCCGATTGACGATGATCGCGTCCACGGTGATTCCGTGCAGCGAGAAATAGACAAAGGCCCGTTGCGTCTCGCGCAAAACCATTTTCTCGGCATTGGTGACGAGCCGGACGCTGGTGACGCGCGGGTCCTCCATCAACTCGTCCACCCCCTCGAGCTTTTCGAAGAGGCTCCGAATGTTGGCGAAGTAGCTGTCGGTAGGCAGCTCGAAAGGAACCACGCGATTGGCGATCGGGCGCACGGCCTTCACCAGATTCCGCTGGAACGGGAAGATGTGCCGCATGTACCAATCGAGGGTGGTGGGCATGCTGATAAACCGCATGGATTCCGCGGTAGGCGCGGCGTCCAGGACGACAGCGTCGTAACGTTGCTCGCGCCGGTACTGATTGATGTACATCATGGCGCTCAACTCTTCCATCCCCGGAAGAATCGCCAGTTCCTCGGCCTCGACGCTGCCGAGGCCGGTGGTGCGCAGGACGGAGGTGATGTACCCGGAAATCTCCTGCCAATGGCGCTTGATTTCTTTCTGGATATTCAGCTCGAAGATGGAGAGCCGGTCGTTGATGGCCAGGGGGTCGGTCGTCTGCGCAGGAAAAAGATCCGTATCGAGGTCGAAGGAATCCGCCAGGCTATGCGCGGGATCGACGCTCATCACCAGCGTACGGTAGCCGAGCCCCGCCAGCTTGAGACCCGTCGCGGCGGCCAAGCTGGTTTTCCCCACGCCGCCTTTGCCGCTGAAGAGCAGGATACGCACGCCTTCATTATAGAACCCCCCCGCCGCCAGGTCGCGCGGATTGCGAACATCCCGCTTGGTCTGCTCACGGCGGTGCAGCACGGCGAAGATAGCGGCAGGGGTGCGGCCAATTCGACAGCGCCACGGCGGAGCGTCGCCCGCAGGCTACAGGAGTTTCCGGCGCTTCTGCCGCTCCAGTTCCTTGACCATCCTTCCGACGTCCTGTGCCCGCTTGCGCGGGCAGATCAGCACCGCGTCCGGCGTTTCCACCACCACCAGGTCGTTCACGCCGATCGCCGCCACCAGCTTCCTCGGCGCCCAGAAATAGTTTCCCTCGGCATCGATCGTAACCACAGGGCCGGCGGAAACCGTCGCGCCGGGCCGCTGCGCTGCCAGCTCGTACACCGCTGCCCAGGACCCGATGTCGCTCCAGCCGACGCTGGCCAGCAGCACCTGCACGCGCGCGGCGCTGCCCGGACGGCATGCCGGCTCGAGAATGGCGTAATCCACGGAGATGTTTTCCAGGTGGCGATAGATCTGTCGCAGCCGCGCCGGATAACGTCGCGTGCCCAGCACTTCTTCCAGCCCGCCGAGCGCCCGTGCCGTGGCGGGCAGATGGTGGGCGAGCTGTTCGAGGAATGTGGAAACGCGCCAGAAAAACATGCCCGCGTTCCAAGAGTAGCGGCCCGAGGCGACGTAACGCCGCGCCAGGGCCAACTCCGGCTTTTCGGTGAACCGCTCTACAAGGAACGGGCCCTCGGAACTGTCGCCCGGACCGGCCGGCGCACCGCGTTCGATGTAGCCGTAGCCGGTTTCGGGGTGCGTCGGGTGGATGCCCAGAACCACCAGCGAATCGGGCTCCTCAGCCAAGTGCAGCGCCCTGCGCACCAGTCGCCGATAGTGCGCCTCCTGGCGAATCACATGGTCGGCGGGCAGGACGGCCATCGCCGCGTCGCGGCATTCGTGCCGTAGGTGGATGGCGGCGAGGGCGATGGCCGCGGCGGTGTTGCGGCCCGTCGGCTCGATCAGGATGTGCGAGCGAGGCACCTGCGGCAGCAGCCGGCGCATCGCTGGCGCCTGTTCGGCCTGGGTGACCACCCACAGCCGTCGGGCAGGGAAGATCGGCGCGATTCGCCGCACCGTTTGTTCGATCATCGAATCGCGGCCGACGATGTTGAGCAGCTGTTTCGGAGTGCGCGTGCGGCTGCGCGGCCAAAACCGCGTGCCCCGTCCGCCCGCCAGAATCACCGCGTGTGCTTCGTGTTTCATTCGAAAAGGAAGCCGGCCATTTCGGTTTTCGTCACGCCCTCGGCCGCCAGGCGCTGTTTCAGCGAGCCGAGATCGGCAACCGACGAGCGAAGCAACGTAGTCGCCGAAGCCGGCTCGATTCGGAAGCCGGTATGGTCGGCCGCTACAAACCACGTTTCGCCCGGATGGTAATCTCTCTCCCCCATATCGCCGGTTATCGTCCCCGTGCCCGCGAGAACAATCAGCAGGTCGAAATGCTCCTTCGAGGCGCTGACCTCGGCGGGCCGCTCCAGCCGCCAGCGCTCGGCCCAGAAGTAGCGGCAGGCGGCCAGCTCTGTCACCTCTACTGGGCCGCGCCAGTGGCTCACCGGTTTCGTCATTCCGGCCGCCGAAGAGCCGAATTCGATCACGTCGAGTGCCTTTTCCACATGCAGGGCGCGGCGGTTACCCCGTGCATCCACGCGGTTGTAGTCGAACAGCCGGTAGGTGATGTCGGAATACTGTTGCAGCTCGCAGAGCAGCACCCCCGGCCCGATCGCATGCACCGTACCGGCGGGAATGTAGATCGTGTCGCCTGGCGCGACAGCCACCCGGCGCAGCTTCGTTTCGACGCTGCCGTCAGCGATCGCCCGCCGCAGCGATCCGGCGTCCATGCCCGGCGCGAGTCCGAGGAGCACTTCTGCCCCGGGATCGGCTGCCAGCACGTGCCACATCTCTGTCTTGCCGCTCCCGCCGGTTTCTGCTTCCACCCGCGCGGCGTAAGCATCGTCCGGATGCACCTGGATCGAGAGCTTGGATTCGGGAAAGAGGAATTTGGCGAGCAGCGGAAAATTCCCATTCGTGCCGGGCCCCGTCCCTTTCCATTTGCCGCTCATTTCGTCCCACGCCTGTCCAAGCGGCCGCCCGGCAAAAGGGCCCTCGGCAAAGACGCATTCCACCCCGCTCAGCCACGCCTCGCCAATCGGTTCCGGCAAATTGTCAAACGCGGGATAGATCGGCCGAAGCGAACGCCGGCCCCAGATCCGCGGCACCATCCGCGGCTCCAGTCGGCAGGGAGTCGGCGAATCGCTCATGCGCTGAGGAATGCCTTCATTCGCGAAAGGCCTTCCCGGATGCGTTCGAGCGAGTTCGCAAAGGAGATGCGCAGGTAGCCTGGCGCGCCAAACGCCTCGCCATGCACCGCGGCCACGTGGCCTTCCTCGAGCAGGTCGACCACCAGCCGTGCTGTGTCGGCCACCTCGTTCCTGGCACGCAGGGCCCGGACGCGAGGCGTCTGCTCAACGTTCAGGAAGGCGTAAAAAGCGCCCTCGGGCGGCGAGCAGACGACGCCGGGGATAGCCGCCAATCCTTCGAGCACCACCGCCCGTCGCTGCTCGTATTCGGACCGCATCGCCTGCACGCAGTCCATTGGCCCTGTGGCCGCGGCAAGAGCCGCGTATTGCGAGATCGAGGTCGCATTCGTAGTTGACTGGCTCTGCAGCCTGATCATCGCGTCGATGATCGGCTTCGGGCCCAGCGCGAAGCCCACTCGCCAGCCCGTCATCGCAAAGGTTTTCGAGAACGAACCGGCGACAATCACGTTTCCTTTCGCCCCAGGCAACGCGGCCACGGAAAAGGGTTTGAGGTCCCCGAAGAGCAGGTGCGAATAGCACTCGTCGGTCAGCAGCCAGATGTTGTGCCGTTGGCACAGCTCCAGCATCCGGCCAAACTCTTCGTCCGGCACTACGGCCCCGGTCGGATTGTTCGGAGAATTCACGAGCAGCACCTTCGTCCGCGGCGTCACCAGCGCCTCCACCTGCGCCGCCCGCAGCCGGAATCCATCGCCCGCGTTGGTATGGACGATGCGTGCCTCGCCGCCAGCGTAGCGAATCATGTCGGGGAAGCTCACCCAGTAGGGCGCCGGCAGGATCACCTCGTCGCCGTGGTTGACCAGCATGCTCAGCGCATTGAAAAGCGCCTGCTTGCCGCCCACCGTGATCACCGATTCCGGCAACTGGTAATCGGTGCCGAATTCGCGCCGGTGCCACTGGCAGATAGCCTCGCGCAGCGGGCTGATTCCGGGCGTCGGCGTGTATTTCGTGAAATTCTGCTCTAGCGCCCGCACGGCCGCCTGCTTGATGTGCTCGGGCGTGGGAAAATCCGGTTCGCCGACCCCGAAATTCACCACGTCGATGCCGCGGGCGCGAAGCCGCTCGGCGGCAATCAGCACGGCCCCGGTTGGCGATAGCGAAATCCGTTCCGCGCGCTCGGCCAGCTGAATCGTCGGCTGTGTGGCAGGTTGCATGGACCCTCCGCTTCCATGGACCAGGCGAAGTTGAGAATGCGAATCGGCGCCTATTGTAAATCAAGGCGGGCTGCCACGCAGCCGGGCCCTTTGCGGAATCGCATAGGCCCACCCTGAGGCCGGGATCTCCGCCGGTCGTCGAGGCCAGGCCGGAATCCCGCGCAACAACATGGCTGCCAAATCCGTGATCCAGCGGCGTTTCGGTGCGAAGGGAAGGAATGAAGCAGGAGCGATGCGGCACACCCCGTCGGGAAATCAGGAAACCTTGGCCTTCAGCCTCTCTTCGACGTGCGGCGGCACAAGCCCCTGCACCGAACCGCCCAGCCGCGCGATCTCTTTCACCAGGCTCGAACTGAGGAAACTGAACGTCTCGGCCGGCAGCATGAACACGGTCTCCAGCCGCGGCTCCATTTTCCGGTTCATCAGCGCCATCTGCAACTCGTATTCGTAGTCGGAAACGGCCCGGATGCCGCGCACCACCACCCCGGCGTTTTTTCTCCGGGCGAAATCGACCAGCAGCCCTTCGAACACGTCAACTTCCACGTTCTCGAATTCCCGCGTGGCTTCCTTGAGCATCTCGACGCGCTCGGCCACGGGAAACAATGGCTCTTTCTGCACGTTCCGCAGCACCGCGACGATCAGCCGGTCGAAAACCCGCGCCGCCCGCTCGATCAGGTCCAGATGCCCGTAGGTGACCGGGTCGTATGAGCCGGGACAGATGGCGATTACAGGCTTCATGTTCAGTTCAACTCCCGCGCCATTCTAAACGAAATGCCTCGCAGGCGCCGGTCGAAACTTGTTCCGGCGCGGAGAGAGTGCTTGACGGGGGGGCACCGGGCTATAAAGCACGGTGTCGGGAAAAAGTTCCAGACAAACGAAGGCTGAAGCGCTCGGGCCCGGGCGGGTCTCCTGGTTACCACTCTCAGCTGCGTCGGCAAGGCTGCTCCTGGCGCCAGCCCTTGTTTCGGATGCCTTTTAGCTTCTCGCCCGGCGCAGAGCTGGGCGCCAACGGCGAGGTGCCCGATGTACGAAGCGAAGCAGTTGCTAGAGGCCCTTCAAGCGGTGCTTTCCTCGCGTCCGCATTTGTCCCTTGATGAAGCCGCCCGCACGCTCCACGTCGAACGCCACACGATTGAGCGCGCCTGCGCCCGGTCTGGCGGCGCGTTCCGCGAGCGTCGCCACGAGGCGATGGTTGCCGCCGCAGTAAGCTTGCTCTCGGCCACGCCGCCGCTTTCCATCAAGGAGGTTGCCTTTCGCCTCGGCTTCAGGTCCCCGTCAGCGTTCACACACTTCCTGATCCGCGCAACGGGCCGGCCTCCCTCCCAGATCCGCGCAGAATGCGCCAGGAGCGTCACGCCTTGCTCCCCCGCGTCAAGCAATCTTGCTTCAACGTAGGGCGGGCCACTGATATTCTTCCGCTTGTTTTGGGGCGGGGACAGCACGGCGCGACGCGGACCCGGGCCGGTCCGACGGGCGCGGCTGGCCAGCAGCCCTCGGAGGGTTAGGAGATGGACGTCGAAGGCGAAAGGGAGTCAGCCTCAGAACAGGAGATGCGCAAGGCGGGCCGGCGCTCCGCGCCACGTGGTCACGGGGGCGGGCCGGGGCGGCTGCACGAGGCGGGCTTGGCACTGCCAACTCCCCTGGCAGTCACCGGGATCGTGCTGGGTCTCGCGCTCGCCACCTCCTGCTTTGCCCTCGTCAGGCAGAACCGGAGCCTGAGGGAGAGGCTCAGGCTGGACTCCTCCGTGGAGAGGGGTGAGAGATTTGCCGCAATGTCGGGCCACAAGCCCGGCGGCGGTGCCGTCTCGTGGCGCTTCGCCACGACGGGAAAGCCGACCCTCGTCCTCGTATTCTCGCCGACGTGCGGCTATTGTTTGGAGAACTCCCAAAGCTGGAGGACCCTGGTGGCCGAGTCCCGGAAGGCGAATGTAGCTGTGCTCGGGGTTGACCTGATGGACAGGGTGCCGCCGCACTACCTCTCGGAAATCGGGCTCAGGGGGGCCGCCGTTCTCGTTCCCGATGTGGAGACAGTCGTGGCATACCGCTTCAGGCTGACGCCGCAGACGATCCTGCTGAGTTCCTCCGGGGCTGTCGAGGGTGTGTGGAGCGGGGTTCTGTCGGGCCGCCGGGTGCAGCGCATCTACGCTGACGAGCGCGAGTAAGCCGTGCCTGCGGCCCCTGCTAGCCCAAGTTCGTCACGGCGACGCGAATTCTGTCTTTTTTCCGAGGAAGTCGGCCGGGAAGTTGTTTCGTTGCAACGTGGCTTTCGCGAAAACACGATGTAGTGCAGACCTGCCCTCTTGAAGC
>JAKBLM010000053.1 GCA_021832085.1 Acidobacteriota bacterium
CTAACATGTCAAGATGAATGTTATGTGTAATTCGTCACTATTCTGGCCTTGCGGCGAGCCCCTGCTGAAAACAAACGGCTTGCCGGCTAAGATACCCAAAATCTCACTCCCGGGCGCGGAAGTTGGGTTAGGAACCCAGCCAACGGCCCGGGGCTCCCGCTTTCCAGCAGCAACAGCGACGGCGGGCACTCATCCACTCAAAACGGCCATATCACGTGTTACAAAAACCGGCCATTTTAATTTGCTAACGCCGGGCGGAACTTGTTTCCAGGTCTTCGATACCTTCCTGCTGGTCCGGCGATTGCCCTGTTTCCTCGCGGCTTCTCGTCTTGCATCGGCCACGGCAAGCGCGACCCTCGGCGCTCAGTTGGAGTCCGCCCTGCGCCACTCGGGTCCCGCCTTGCCGGTGCGCGAAAAGTAGGCTTCGATCTCCTCGAGCGTCTTGCCCTTCGTTTCCGGCAAGAAGAAAGTCACCGCAATGAAATAGAGCACCGTGAAGCCAACGAATCCGTAAAACATGAAGGCATAGCCGTAGCGGCCCACCGTCGGCAGGAACACCGCGGCGATAAAGGTCGAAATCATCTCGTTGAAAAGCAGCGCGATGCTCATGCCGTTCGACCGTATGCGCGTCGGCATCAGTTCGGAAAGCGCCAGCCAGACGCAAATGCCCGGCCCCAGCGCGTAAAAGCCGACGAAGAGGAACATGCAAATGGCCACCACCCAGCCGTTGCCCTCACTCGGCAGCGGCGTGATGAGCGCATGCCGGATCCGCAGCGGAGCCTTGCGCGCCTGGGCCAGGTTGCCAAAGGGGTTCGAGAAAAAAGCGAGCACGCCATTGGCCGGCACGCAGCTCTTGCGGTCGAGCGTCAGCACCGCCGATTCCAGGTCGTTCGAGCGCACCACCGGCGTTGCCGCGCTGAAATCCCCGTACGAGTAAATGATCGTCAGCGAAGCGGCCTGTCCGGCCAGCTCCGGCCGCCCGGCTGCGGTCACCCATTTCCGTTCGAGTTCCGGCGTGAAGTGCAACTCGACGGAGTTCCGGCCACCCACCATCGCCTGCACTGCCTGCCGCGCGTCGACGCGCCGGCTGTCGGTCCGCTGAAACAGCAACGCCGCCACCAGCAGCGATACCACAATCCCCGCTGTCCCCACCGAAAGCAGGAATTTGCGCCCCTTCCGGTCCACCAGCAGCACGCCGATGATCGTCGCGAGCGCCTGCACCAGCGTGAAGACGATGTAGCCCCAGTGCGCCTGCACGTCGGAAAGTCCGCTGCCGATCAGGATCGCCGTGTTGTACCCGATGATCGAATTGATCCCGGTGGTCTGGTTCAGGGCCAGAATCAGGCAGGCCAGCAGGAAGGGAATCACGTACTTGCGCCGCAAGAGAGATTCGGCTGCCTTCCTGCCCACCGACTTGGCCCGCTCGGCGGCGAGGTTGCGCTCCATCTCGTCGATTTCCATCTTGGCCTGTTCGGGCGACCGGGAACGCAGCAGCGCGGCAAGCGCCAAATCCTTCTTGCCCGAGCGAAACAGCCAGCGCGGTGATTCGGCCACCCAGAAGCTTCCAATCACAAAGAGCAGCCCCGGCGGCAACGAAACCCAGAAGATGCCCCGCCACGCCCTGTCCTTGAAGGCGAAGAGCAGCCGGGGATTGCCCAGCTTGGCCACTTCCTCCACCCGCAGGCTGAAGTACATTCCCACCAGCGCCGCCGCCACGATCCCGATCGTCAGCAGCCACTGGAAGATGGCCGTGCCTTGGCCCCGCTGTTCGGGCGCCAGGCACTCCGCCAGATAGAGCGGCACCACCACCCCGATCAGTCCCGCGCTGATGCCCTGGCACAGCCGGCCGAGAATCAGCGGCTCGTATCCGTGCGAGAGCGCGATCATCGGGATGCTTGCCGCAAAGAGCATCCCGCTCAGGATCATCAGGCGTTTTCGCCCCAGCCGGTCGGCCAGCAGTCCGGCAAACACCGTCGAGATCACCGTGCCCATCAGCACGGCCGCCACGACGAACGACAGCTGTTGCGCGTTCAGCCCCGACGTGGCTTCCAGATACGGCAACGCCCCGGCGATAATCCCGACGTCAATGCCATAGAGCAGGCCGCCCAGCCCGGCTACCAGCAGCAGGGAGCGGTTATAGGTTTTGGCCCTTCTTTTGATGGTCGTGGGCGTTGCCAACTCTGGTCCTCCAGCTCTTTACCCTGGGCGACGCGCCATTCCTGACGCCTCGTCCGCATAATTTGAATCCTGCAGCATACTCCGCCTTCCCATTTCTGGCAGCCGAATCGAAGGATTTTTCCCGAGCCGGTGCGTTCGCGAAAGCCCTTTTCGCCTCCCCGATCCTGTCATGCTGGCGAAGTAAAACATCCCGAGGTGCCAGGCTGCGCATGCCCCGAGCGAGATGCCGCGATCACCAGCTAGAGTTTTGGGCCTGCCCGCGAACGTCACCCCTGTCAGCGGACCGGTCCACCACCGGTCGCCCACTCCTATTTGGGCCTCGCAGGGCCCCTCCGGCTGCCGGTTTTCAGCGATTTGCCCTATTCCGATTGCGGCTCACGACCATTCCGGTCGCAATATAATGGCCTAAGAATCAGGCTCCAGCCGGGCCCCGGAACCCTCTTGACAGGGTTCGGTTTGGGGTTTACGATTTCAATCGGAGACCAAATTAGTCCCATATCCCGATGCTGCGTCTGTCCCGCAAAGCCGACTACGCCTTAATTGCGCTCAAGCACCTGGCCCGGCATGGCCAAACCGCTTCGTTGAGTGCTGCGGATATTGCCGCATGCTATGGGATTTCCACGCCGCTGCTGGCCAAGGTGCTGCAGCGGCTGGCGAAGAAGGGGATGGTGGTGGCGCGGCACGGTTCGAGCGGCGGCTATACGCTGGCGCGGGACCCGGCGGCGATCACCGCCCTGGACGTGGTCGAGGCGATCGACGGGCCCATGTCGATCACCTCTTGTTCCACGCACCGGGGAGAATGTGACCATCTCACCAACTGCACGATCAGGGACCCGTTGCGCCGCGTGAACGACACGGTTTTGCAGGTGTTGACCCAGGTTACCCTTTCACAGTTGGCCGACGAGGAGCCGGCTTCGCCCGTCGTTGGACTCAGGCCTTAGGAGAAGGAGCATATGGCAATCAAGCTGCCGATCTATATGGATAACCACGCGACCACCGCGGTCGATCCCCGCGTGATGGAAGCGATGTTGCCTTTTTTCAATGACCGCTTCGGCAACGCCGCCAGCCGCAATCATTCCTTCGGCTGGACCGCCGAGGAAGCGGTGGAAAATGCCCGGGCGCAGATCGCACGGCTGATCAACGCGACCCCGAAGGAGATTATCTTCACCAGCGGCGCCACCGAATCCGACAACCTGGCGATCAAAGGCGTCGCCGAGATGTATCGCGAAAAGGGCAATCACATCATCACCCAGGCCACCGAGCACAAGGCCGTGCTCGATACCTGCAAGCGGCTCGAAAAATACGGCTACGAGGTCACCTACCTGCCGGTCGAAAAGGATGGCCGGGTCAATCTGGAAGATCTGCAGCGTGCGATCACGCCCAAGACCATCCTGATCACGATCATGTACGCCAATAACGAGATCGGCGTCATTCAGCCCGTCGCCGAAATCGGCCAGATCGCCAAGGAGCGCGGCGTGCTCTTCCACGTTGACGGCGTGCAGGCGGTCGGCAAGATTCCCGTGGACGTGCAGAAGGACGGCATCCATCTGATGTCGATCTCCGGCCACAAGATTTACGGGCCCAAGGGCGTCGGCGCACTCTACGTTCGCCGGAAGAATCCTCGCGTGCAGGTGGCGGCGCAGATCGATGGCGGGGGCCACGAGCGCGGCATGCGCTCCGGTACGCTCAACGTGCCTGGCATCGTCGGCCTGGGCAAGGCCTGCGAGCTTTGCCAGGAAGAGATGCCCACCGAATCGGTGCGCCTGGCCAGCTTGCGCGATCGGCTGAAGCAGGGAATTATGGGCCAGCTCGACGAGGTCTACGTCAACGGCTCGCTCGAGCATCGCCTGCCCAACAATCTCAACATCAGCTTCGCGTATGTCGAGGGCGAATCGCTGCTGATGGGAATCAACGACGTGGCTGTGTCGAGCGGCTCGGCTTGCACCTCCGCCACGCTCGAGCCCAGCTACGTGCTCAAGGCGCTCGGCGTCGGCGAGGATCTTGCTCACACGTCGATCCGCTTCGGCCTTGGGCGCTTCAATAACGAAGAGGAAGTCGATTACGTCGTCCAGCGGGTCGTCGAGACGGTCAACCGCCTGCGGGAACTTTCGCCGCTCTACGATCTGGCCAAGGAAGGCGTGGATCTCAGCAAAATGAGTTGGAAGGCCGACTGAGTGTGTGCCGGCCGCCAAAACGATTCTTAAACTCGGGGAAGGAGACGAGATGGCCTATTCCGACAAAGTGATCGATCATTACAAAAATCCGCGCAACGTGGGTAGCATGCCCAAGAGCGATCCGCAAGTCGGCACCGGCATGGTGGGTGCGCCCGAGTGCGGCGACGTCATGCGTCTGCAGATCAAGGTCAATCCCGAAACGCAGGTGATCGAGGACGCCAAGTTCAAGACTTTCGGCTGCGGCTCGGCGATCGCATCGAGCTCGCTCGCCACCGAGTGGGTCAAGGGCAAGACCGTCGAGGACGCGCTGCAGATCAAGAACACCGACATCGTGCGCGAGCTCTCGTTGCCCCCGGTCAAGATTCACTGCTCGGTGCTCGCAGAGGACGCTATCAAGGCTGCGATCGGCGACTGGAAGCGCAAGCGCGCCGAGAGCGAATCGCAGCCTGAGGCTTCGACGGCTGCCGCCCAGGGCGACTAGCAACACCGTCGGTATGAACCGGAAGGCGCCCATGAGGCACCACCGGCTGGATGGAAAGTCATGATCCAGGTAACGGAAAAAGCGGCGGCGAAAATCCGCGAGCTGCTCGAAAAGGAAGGTGTCTCACCCGAGTCGGGCGGCCTGCGGATCGGCGTGCAGGGCGGTGGTTGCTCCGGCCTCTCCTACGCGATGCGGCTCGAAACCCAGTCCCGCGGTCGCGACAAGGTGGTCGAAGCCTTTGGCGCCCGCGTGTTTGTCGACCCGAAGAGCCTGCTCTACCTGAACGACACCACCCTCGACTACCGCGAAGAGCTCATGCGGCGAGGGTTCGTTTTCGAAAATCCTCGGGCGACCCGCACCTGCGGCTGCGGCAGCTCCTTCACCGCCTGAGCGCGGTTGTTGCCCGGTTCCCGACGGCCCCGGAATCGAACAGGGAAGGTCTATGCAAGTTTCACCGTCTCCATCCCCGGCTTGCTGGAGTTGCCATGCGGCAACCGACGGCGCGCACTTCTGCCCGGCCTGCGGCAAGATCCAGCCGCTCGCCTCGGCTGACTATTTCGCGTTCTTCGGCCTGCCCCAGCGCCTTCAGCTCGACGCCGACGATCTCGAGCGCCGCTACTTGTCCCTTAGCTGGAAGCTGCATCCGGATAATTTCGTCCGCGCCGACCAGTTCGAGCGCGATCTCTCGCTCGAGCTTTCCTCCCAGCTCAACGACGCCTACCGCACGCTCCGCGATCCCGTCTCGCGCGTCGAATATCTGCTCGCGCGGCTCGGCGTTCGCAAGGAGGGCCAGACCAGGCAACAGGCGCCGCCGGAATTGCTCGAGGAAGTCTTCGAGCTGAACGAATCGCTCGAGGAACTCCATATGGCGCGCGAAGCCGGCGGCGACGGCGATGAAACCGCCGAGTTGCGCCGGCGTCTCGAGGAAGCCGGCCGCGGTTTCGAGAAAAAGCTTGCGGACGTAGACGCCGAACTCGCCGCTGCCTCCCGCGATTTGGATGCCGCCATGGATGGCGCTCGCGACCCTCTGCTGGCCCGCCTGAACGAAATCCTGAATCGCCGCTCCTACATCCGCAACCTGGTCGCCAACGTCGCCCGCGAATTGCAAGAGGGAGAGCCCGCGTGACCGCGCCGCACGCCGGAAGCAGTCATCCTGATGGAAGTATCGGCGACGAGCGCGGCAAGCCCCGACTCACCGTGTCGGGAAGGGTCCCGAAAATGGTGAGGGGCGGTAACCCAACGTTGCTCGGTTCGAGCGAAAGAAAACGAGATTGAGTCTATGAGCAAGACAGTCGGCATCGACTTGGGAACGACATTCAGCCTGATTGCCTGGGTGAACCCGGCGAGCGGGAAGCCCGAAGTGATTCCGGGCCCCTACGGCTCGCCGCTTTGCCCGTCGGTCGTCAGCCTCGACGAGGACGGCCGCATCGTCGCAGGAGAAGCGGCGCGCCGCCGCCTGCTTACGCAGCCCGACCGCACGATCTATTCCGTGAAGCGGCTGATGGGCCGCGGCGTCGACGACATCCAGGACGAACTGAAGATTTTCCCGTTCCGCGTGGATCCCGAGAGCCGCAACGTGATTCGCGTGCGCCTCGGCGACCGCTTTTTCACTCCGCCCGAAATTTCCGCCTACATCCTGCGCGAGGTGAAGGGCTGGGCCGAGGAGTTTTTCCACGAGCCGGTCACCCGCGCCGTGATTACCGTCCCCGCCTATTTCAACGACGCGCAGCGCCAAGCCACCAAGGACGCCGGCCGCCTCGCCGGCCTCGAAGTGCTCCGTCTGGTGAACGAGCCGACCGCCGCTGCGCTTGCCTACGGCCTGGACCGCGAGCAGCGCGGCCGCGTCGCGGTCTATGACCTGGGCGGCGGCACGTTCGACATCTCGATCCTGAAGCTGATCTCGGCCGGTGAGGGCGACATCTACCAGGTGCTCTCCACCTGCGGCGACACCCACCTCGGCGGCGATGACATCGACAATTGCCTGCTTGCGCTCGCTCGCGACGAGATTCGCCGTGACCTCGGTCTCGACCTCGCCGAGTACCCGGAAACCATCCAGGACCTGCGCAAGGCGCTGATTGCCGCCAAGCACGAACTCTCGCACGCGGCGGAATCGAATGTCCGCTTCCTGCTGCCCGAGGGCATGGCCTACGTTCGCCACTTCACCCGAGCCGAATTTGAGGAGCTGATCGCACCAATCGTTGAGCAGACGCTTGCCCCAGCGCGCCAAGCGCTCGCCGATGCCAAGCTGAAGCCGTCGGAGGTCGATGAAGTGGTGATGGTAGGCGGCTCGACCCGGATTCCGCTGGTACGCCAGCGCGTCGAGGAACTCTTCGGCCGCAAGCCTCACGTTGAGCTCGATCCCGACGAAGTCGTCGCGCTGGGCGCCGCTGTCCAGGCCAATATTCTGACCGCCGGCGTGCAGGATACGTTGCTGCTCGACGTAACGCCACTTTCGCTCGGCCTCGAGACGATGGGCGGCGTGGTGTCGAAGCTGATTCCGCGCAACTCCACCATCCCCGCCAGCGCCGAGGAGCTTTTCACCACCGGCGTCGACAATCAGACCGGCATCGATCTCCATATCCTGCAGGGCGAGCGCGAACTCGCCCGCGATTGCCGCTCGCTTGCCCGTTCCCGGCTCTCCGTTCAGCCCGGCCCGGCCGGCATGGCCCGTATCGAGGTGCGCTTCACCATCGACGCCAGCGGCATCCTGCAGGTGCGCGCCCGCGACCTGCGCACCGGCGAAGAGCAATCGATCGAGGTGCAGCCGAGCTACGGCCTCACCGACCAGGAAATCGAGCGCATGCTGATCGAATCGATCGATTTCGCCGAGCAGGATTTCGCGGAGCGCCAGCTGATCGAGGCGCGCAACGAAGCGGAAAGCATTCTCCACGCCACCGAGAAATCGCTCGCCAATCCCGAGAGCGGCGGGCTCGCTCCCGAAGAGCGCGAGCAGATCGAAGCCGCCGTCGCTGCGCTCCGCGAAGCGATGACCGGCACCGATTACCGGCTGGTCCGCTCGCGTATCGACGAACTGAACCAGGTGACGACCCCCCTGGCCGAACGCATGATGAATCGGGCAATCGCCGCGGCCCTCGAGGGCAAGCGGCTGGCGGAAATTTAATGGTGCGCAACCCATGCTTCGGTGCGCAGAGCACCCTTTCAACGGTGCAAAGGACAACACGATGGCTGTGAAGATCACCTGGCTACCGATGAACAAGACCATCGAGGTCGATCTCGACTCGATGCCGTACAAGGAGCACGGCAAGCCGCACTCTTTCCTCGACGTCGCCAAGAATTTCGGCATTCATCTCGAGCACGCCTGCGGTGGCAACTGCGCCTGCACCACCTGTCACGTTGTGCTCAAGAAGGGCGAGGAATTGCTCAGCGAGATGGACGACGACGAAGCCGACCGCCTCGACATGGCCGCCGATCTCACGCTCCATTCCCGGCTCGGTTGCCAGGCCGTCATCGAGAAAAACGAAGGCGAAATCACGGTCGAAATCCCGGCCTGGAACCGCAACTACGTCGGCGAAGGCGGCGAAGCCGAGCTGGCCGGCGCCGAAAAGAAAGACGACTGAGCCGCTTGCTTTCGCCCGCACGGCTAAGAGTTCATTAGGGAGATTTGTCATTCCGAAGAAAGCCTCGGTGACGACCCAAGGGACTCCCGGCGCACTCTGCCGGGAGGAATCTGCTTTTCAGCCGCTGATCCACGACTGCGAACCCTTTTGAAGGAGACGACGATGCCCGACAAACTCGACTGGGACGACAGCGAAGACATCGCCATCCAGCTTGCCGATAAATTCCCCGATACCGATCCGCTCTCAGTCCGCTTCACCGACCTGCACAAATGGGTCACCGAGCTAGAAGCCTTCGGCGGCGACACTTCCGCCTCGAACGAAGGCAAGCTCGAAGCCATCCAGATGGCCTGGCACGAGGAATACAAGGATCGCCACGAAGGCTAGCCCAGCCTAGGCAGTCGGCGCGTCGTCACCGGCTTGGCCGGGAAACGTCGACCGGGTTACGATTTTGCGGCTGTCATTCCCGCCGATCACACCGCCTGGAGGAGACACCGATGCCTGGTACGCTCGACTGGGGGGATACCGACAACATCGCCATTCTGCTGGCCAACGATTTCCCCGATATCGATCCGCTCGGCGCCAGCCTTGCGCAGCTTCGCGAGTGGATCACCGGACTTGATCAATTCGGTGGCAACCCGCAGGGAGGGAACGAAGCACAACTCGAGGACGTCCGGATGGCATGGCACGAAAAGTACAACGAGCGCAACTGGGACGCCGGTCCGAATCCCCCCTTCTACTACTGAAACGGTCGGCGACTGCCTCTGTTACTTGTTTGTGCGCCGCCGACTTGTCAATCGCGTTCGCCTCCCGTAAGCTGACAGATGCTGCTTGTGGCGCCATAGTGCAACGGTTAGCACGGCAGGCTTTCAATCTGCAGATCCGGGTTCGATTCCCGGTGGCGCTACCAAATCTCGGTCATGCCCTTCGTATGCGCCGCAGCCTGTCCATTCACGCAAGTCAGTTGCCGTCTTGGGAGGTGAGGCATGGCCAAGCCGAAATCTCGGCATGTTGGCCCGGGAAAGGGCAACTTTCTGAGCGTCGGCCTTCCCCGAGTTCCGTCGCTCTATGGTCTGAAGCCGCGGAAAGACTATCTGCCCTGGAACCACGCCGAAGCTCGCCTTGAGCGCTCGCGCAACTATTGGATTTGCACAACGCGCCCCGACGGCCGTCCGCACGCGATGCCCGTCTGGGGCATCTGGCTTGGTGGCGTCCTCTATTTCAGTACTGCGCGAGCCTCGCGCAAGGCGCTGAACCTTGCGCGGAAACCCTCCGTCTCCGTGCATCTCGAATCGGGAGACGACGTCGTGATCCTCGAAGGCGAGGCGCGGGAAGTTTTCGACGAGCCGACGATCGCCAGGATCGACGCCGGATATCGCGCCAAGTACCAGGTGCCGCTGTGGCGAATTCCGGAGAACGTGGTCTTCACCGTGCGGCCGCGCGTCGTCCTCGCATGGACGGAAAAGAATTTTCCGAAAGACGCCACCCGCTGGGAATTCATTGTCCCCGGCTGACACTTGTTCGCCGGATCAGGTTTTGCCATCGGCGTTCTGAACGTGGATACTGCTCGTAGGGCCTCGTTTCACGCGAATCGACCGGTGAATGCAGCTGAACAACACGTCGAGGACCTGCGAGAGACAGCGCGCAGGCGCCTGATCCGCCGTGGCCTGCACCTCGAATACCTCACGCTTGGCTGGGACCTGCTCGAAGCCGTGGTGGCCGTTGCCGCCGGGGTATTCGCCGGCAGTATTGCGCTGATCGGTTTCGGGGTCGATTCGGTGATCGAGATGTCTTCGGGATCGATCCTGCTCTGGCGCCTGGCCTCGGACCGCGACGAGGAAGCCCGCGAGCGGATCGAGCAGCGCGCTTTGCGCCTGGTCGGCTGGAGCCTGATCGCCCTGTCAGCCTATATCGCCATCGAAGCCATCAAAACACTGATTGAGCGCGAAGCGCCCAACGTGAGCTACGTTGGCATGGGCGTCGCTGTTGCGTCGCTCATCGTGATGCCGCTGCTGGCACGCGCCAAGCGGCGAGTCGCGGCCGGCATCGAAAGCCGCGCGCTCGTCGCCGATTCCCTCCAAACGGACGTCTGCGCCTGGCTGTCGGCCATTCTGCTCGCTGGCCTAGTCTTGAATGCCTGGCTGGGGTGGTGGTGGAGCGATCCCGTGGCCGGCCTGCTGATGGTCCCGCTGATTGCCAAGGAAGGCGCGGAGGCTTTGCGAGGCGAGCAGTGCGCCTGCTCGTCGCTCGAAGGCGCGGGACGCGCCTCCGGCGACCACGAAAACTGACCGCTTCGCGTCCCGCCGCAACAGCTTTCCGTTTCTCCGTCGGGGAAATCCGACTGCTTCCCGCTGAAATTCGTCTCAGCTTTTCCGAAGAGGCTGCCCGGCGTGCGGCCCGGGAATGCCTTGCAGCGCGAAACAGGCGCCCGGGCGCTCTGTTCGCGCTCCGGTCGCTCGCGCCGGTCGGCCCTCCCGGGCCGCTTCGCCGCGTGTCTGCTACTTCTTCTTTTTTGTCGCTTTCCGCTTCGGCTTGCGCGCGGCAGCCTTGGATTTCGCTTTGGATTTTGTTGTCTTCTTCTTGGGGGCTGCTTCCTTCGTCTTCTTCGCTTTCTTCCCCTTTGGCGCTACACGACCGTAACCGGACATAAAAGGCATTGCGCAACTCCTCCGTTTTCTGGTTTGTGTTCGAGTCGAAAAAATATTTCCCCGAGACACGCATTTTCCCGAACTGGCCACAGTCTATAGAGGTGCACGCGTGGAATGTCAAGACAATTGCGGAAAATGTGTAGCGGAAAATTTCACGCTCGAATGCGCTCAGCAATGTTCACGCGCCAAGCGTTTGCAGTCGGCGCTCGATCCGGCGCCGCACTACACGGTGATGATGCAGATCGACGAGCACCGGAATGCGTCCGAGCGGAAAGGCCGCCAGTGCGCTGTTGCCTGTTCCCGAAAAAACGTGCACGACGATCTCCCCCGGCCGCGAATACTTGCGGAGCAGCATTTCGTAGATGTGCACTGGCAGGCCCAACCACTTCACTCCATCCACGCGCGCCAGATGCACGGCCACTTCCCACTGTCCCGCCTCCCGCATCGCATAGCCGGCGCCTCTCGATCGCCGGAACACTTCGAATCGCACCCGCGGAATATTGCCGGCCCTTCGCATCGGCAATCGGTCCGTGTGGAAGAGAATGAAAGCCCCGGGCCGGGCGATTCGCGCTGCTTCGTCGAGGGCGCGGCTAAGGAAGCGGGTGTAGGCGTCCAGATCGAGGGTATTGCATTCGCGCCGTGGCACGCGACGTGCGCCGAAGTAAGGCGGCGTGACGAGAACGAGTCCGGCCGTTCGATCCGCCACGGGCAGCCCCTCGGCATTCGCCTTGAGCAGCAAATACCGAGACCGAGAGGCGACAGCTCGTGTGCCGGAGTTCCTCTCCGCGTTTGCGGCAGCGTCAGTGCCACGCTTTCTCGTGTCGCCGCGCGGCTCAGGCCAGGACATTCAACACCGCCCCGGCCGAAATTGGGGACGCCGTGGCGCGCTCTTGCGTGGCCTGCGCCGCAAATTCGGCAAGCAGATCGGCTTCCGCCACTGCCAGCGGCACGAACCAGCCGTCGAGTACCACCGCGAGCCGCTCCGCGACAGCCCGTTCGGTTCCCGGTCCCGGTCCGTAAGGCCGCGGCACAAGCAGCAGCGCCGCTTCGTCGCGGCTGAGGGTTCGTCTCACCCTCCCGCGGCGGATTTGTCTCGTATCGCGCAGAACGTAGGACCCGTCGTCTTCGCAAATGCGCAATTCCTCGGACGGTTTGCTCCCATTTCCCCACGAGCGCCGCCACCGGCTGACCGCGCGCCACAGTTTCGCCAGCACGTCCAGATGATCGTGCGCCCCGCTCCGGTATTCGCCGACAAAGTGATAGGCAATCCGGAAAACGTCGGCCGCCTTTGGCAAAAAATCGAAATACCCCGGCAGCGGCCGCAGGCTCCTCACTCCAAACCCTTCGGGATCGGCGAAGTACGGGCTAAAGCGGTCCAGGCTGATATGCCAGAGCGCCGTCGGCGGCGGCAAATGGTGAAGCAGCGGCACGAGCCGGAGCGTCGCCTCGTACGCCTCGACCGTGTCGCCGGGAAACCCCCAGAGCAGGTTCCAGGAAATCTCCACGCCGGTGGCCCGAGCGTAGCGCAGCAGCGCCACGTTTTGCCGTGCGCGCACCCCTTTCCTCATCCACGCGAGCAGCGGTGTGGAAAGCGCCTCGATTCCCGGTTGAATCGACCGCACCCCCGCGTCGCGCAACTCGATCACCTGGGCGAGCGAGAGATTTGCCTTCTGCTCGTAAAAAATCGATAGGCCGGGAAGCTCCCGCGCGAGATGCGGCAGCAAGCTCTTGAAATAGCCATGCGGCATGATGTTGTCGGTCATCGAAATTTTCCGGGTCGGGTGTGCCAACGAGAGCAGCCGGAGGTCCCGGATCACGCGATCGGGGGATTTCCGCCGGAAAGCCATCCCTCCGCCGTTCAGCCCGCAGAAGGTGCAGTGGTGCTTCTCGCCCCACCAGCAGCCGCGGCTGGTTTCGTAGAGCATTTCCGTCTCTGCCAGCGGTTTCGCGCTGGCGGGCAAGAACCGCTCGCGTTGCTGGAAGAATTCCTTGTAGTCTGGCGGGGGCAGGCGGTCAAGATCGCGGCACAATTGTCCCTCGATGACGCGATCCCCCGGCCTCTTCCCGGCCACCACCGCGGCCAGCAGCGCGGGAAACGTCAGCTCGCTCTCCCCGGAAAAGAAATAGTCGATCCGGGTGTCGAGCGCGGCCAGCCCGTGCGCCATTTCTCCCTCGCAGTTTGCGCCGCCGAGCACGGCCACCGTCTGCGGGTTCCAGCGCTTCACGCGATTCAGGATCGCCACGCTCGCCGCGGTCTGTTCAAAGATGGTTGTGCAGCCGGCAAGCGCGTAATTTCGCTCGGCGATTGCTCGGGCCACCAAGTCCGCGAAAGGCGCCGCATATGCCTCCAGCCGCCGCAGTTTTGCCGGAGTCAGCAGCTTCGCCTCCGCCGCTTCCGGTTCGAACGCGCCCTGCTGCTCGCCCGCAATTTCCCACGGCGGCTCGAACATGCGTTTCGCCTGCCGCCCCAGCCGAGGCACGCCGAAGGCGGTCCGAGCGAAAAATCGCTCTGCGGCAAAGGAGCCCATAGGAGCCTCGCAGATGCGCGTGTAGTCGTCTTCGCCAAGCAGGGCGGCCAACAGAAAATTCGCGTAGAGGACGTGAACCCGAAAACCGGCCTCGCGGCAGCAAGCCTGGAGCAGATGCAGCGCGAGCGAGGGATAGCGCAGCGTGGCAAAGGGCGGCACGATCAGGATGGCGTCTCCCTCGCACAGCGTTTCCCCCAGCACCTGCGTCAGGAATTCCTTTTGACGGCGCCCCAGCCCGCCGTCGCGCCGCCGGCCGCTCGGCCGCGCCAGGGCCCTGCTCGTGCCTCTTGATGGGCGTCTCATCGGCTCGTCAATGCTTGCGAATCAACGCGAGAGGGCCGCGATCGAATCCGGATAGCCAATCCTGTTTACCAGGGCTTGAAAGCGGGGGTCGGAGCGCAGGCTGCCAAACATCGGCTCCGAGCGAAGCCAGGGCATCTGGCTGTCGTGCCGCGCGATGCCAAGTTCGAGCGAGCGAATCGCCGCTTTATTTTCCCCAAGTCCCGTTTCCGCAATCGCCATGGAGTAGGGCGAAACGAAGCTGCTGCGCGAGGCTTGTTCCAGGCCGGCAAACACACGCTCGGCCTTGTTTTTCTGACCGGCCTTGGCGTAGGCATAGCAAAGCGCCGCCAGAACCGTTGCATCGCCGGAGGAAAGCCGCTCCGCCTGCTTCAGGTCGGTGATCCCGCGCGCGTAGTCTTTCTCCATGACGAGGCTTGTGCCCGAGATGTAGTAAAAGGGAAAGAAATTCGGGTTGAAAGGAATGGCTTTCCGCACCACGGCTTCCGCCTCTTTGTAGCGGTGGCTGTAGTAGAGCAGTTGCCCGACGTTGGCCTCAATCACAGGTGAAAGCGGATCGAGCGTCGCCGCGCGCCGCGCCTCGGCCAGCGCCTCCCGTGTTCGTCCCATCTCCCCGAGAAAATAGGCATACCACTGCCGCGCCACCGCGTAGCCCGGGTTCAGGGCCAGCGCCCGCCGGTAGTTGCGGTCCGCCTGGTTCCAATGCCATTCGAGTTGGTCGACGTTGGCCAGCGCCGTGTAGGCTTCTGCCAGGTCGGGGTCCAGCGCCAGGGCCTTGTGCGCCGCCTCGGCGGCCTTAGGCAGCGCCGTCGCCGGTTCAATCCACTGGTCTCCCGCCAACACCAGGTAGGAATCGGCCAGGCCCACATATCCCAGCGCGTATTTCGGATCGTCCTTCACCGCTTGCTGGAAATAACCGAGGCCGGTCTTCACCGATGTCGCGTCCCTTTGGTTCCAGTAGAAGCGGCCTTTTAAATAGGCCTCGAAGGCCTGGGGATCGACCGGTTGCCCACCCGCCAGCCGCTTCTTCACTTGCGGCCGCAACCGGACACGAATCTGGTTGGCGATGTCGCGCGCCACGTTGTTTTGCAGTGCGATCACGTTTTTCAGGCTGCCGTCATAGCTCTGGGCCCACAGGTTCTGGTCGGTCGATGGCTGGATCAGCTGGGCGGTGATCCGTACCTGCCCGTTTGCGCTGAGTACCGAGCCTTCGACCACAGCCGCCACGTGCAGGCGCTCGGCAATCTGCGAAACCGGCTCGTCGCTCCCGCGGTAACGCATCACCGACGAGCGAGCGATCACCTTCAGACCGTGAATCTGCGAGAGCGTGGTGATCAGCTCGTCAGTCATTCCCTCGGCGAAATATTCCTGCTTCGGGTCGCCCGAAAGATTTTGCAGCGGCAGCACGGCCAGCGAATTGATTCTCGGCCGTGACGCGGCTGGCAGCAGCGTGCGCCAATTCCGCTCCGTGAGGCTGAGCACAATCGCGAGCAGGGCCACCAGCCCTGTCGCGCCTCCCACGGCCCACCACAGCTTCTTGCGGGATCGCCGCCGCGGAACGACAGCGGCACTGACCGCGCTGCTTGAGGGCGAAATCAGCCGCCGGAGATCGACTTCCAACTCCAGTGCCGATTGGTAGCGGTCGTCGGGATTCTTCTCGATGCACTTCAGGATGATCCGCTCGAATTCGGCCGAGATCCGGCCCTCGATCGCTCGAGGCGCCACCGGCGCTTGGCGCAGGATGGAATCCACCAGGAGCGCCGCCTGGTTCTCCGGATAGGCGCGATGGCCCGTAACCAGCTCGTAGAGGATCAGGCCCAGCGAATAGATGTCCGCGCGGGGATCGACCGCTTCGCCCCGCAGCTGCTCTGGCGCCATGTAGGGCAATGTGCCCACGGTGCCACGCGTTTGGGTCAGGTCGCGTGTGGCCTCGTCGTCGCCCGAAGGCGCAAGCAGTTTGGCCAGCCCGAAATCCAGCACCTTCGCCGTACCCTTGGCCGTCAGCATCACGTTGCCCGGCTTCAGGTCCCTGTGAATCAGCCCCTGCTCGTGGGCTTCCTCGAGTGCCGCGGCGATCTGCATCCCGATCGTCGCAGCCTGTTTTTCCGACAGCGGACCGCTGGCGAGCCGCGCGGCCAGGGTCGGGCCGCTGACAAACTCCATCACCAGAAAATCCGTGCCGTCCTCAGAATCGAAATCGAAGATCGAGCCGATATTCGGGTGATTCAGCCTGGCGAGGGCCAGCGCCTCGCGCCGAAAGCGCATCCGCGCTTCCTCGCCCGTCAGCGCCCCTGGGTTCAGCACTTTCAGCGCTACGTCCCGGTCGAGCCGCTCATCGCGCGCCCGATAGACGACGCCCATGCCCCCAGACCCGATTTCCTCGATAATCTTGTAACGCCCTAGAGTTTTGCCCATTTCTCAGCGGGCATCTTAGATTGGCTCACAAATAGAGTCAATGCGAGCGCTGCGCTGATGTGCCTCTGGAGCATGCGGATACTCGCGCTGTCTGATGCCCCGCGGCGTGCGCCGCTCCTCATCCCGACGAACGAACATGCGCGACGAAGTCCGTGTTAACGGGCGGGACGGAGCAGGGTGTCGTGTTGTCCGTCGAGCAGACGTCGAGTCCATTGCCGCCCACATCGGAGGGGACGAAGGCGCCATTGAGCGGCTCGATGTAAAGGTTGTAGCTGCGGCCGAGCGGCAGGCGGGCGATCGTGTAGCTGCCGTCGAAAACCGGCGCCGAGTTCGGGGAAGGGCAGGACCACCCGGAAAGCGCTCCGGCAACCACTTCGCCGGTGTCCGCGTCGACGGCCACAACGGCGGCCCCGAAAATGCCGGTGACGTATTCTCCTGCCGCCGTTGCCCCCAGTCCCGAAAGCGCCAGGGGATTTGCCGACAGCACCCGTCCGGTGATCACGCCAACGTCCGTCATGTCGTTCGGATCGGGATAGAGCACGCGAATGCCCGTGCGGTCGTCCTCGCGCAGTGGTCCGTCGGGTGCGGCCGCGCTGGGCCGTGGACCCCAGTACGTGCCCGGCGGCGGCGCGAAGGGCGAGAGTACCGACCGCCAGATGGGCGAGTGCTCGAGCCCGAAAAAGTGGCCCAGCTCGTGAATCAGGATCGATTCCAGGTCGTAGGCGTTGGGCTCGCTCGCCAGCGCGCCCGGCGCGGCGAAGGTCGCCTGCCCGTCGTTGCGAAAGAGGATGTCGGCTTCGAGGATCTGGCCGGTAAAGCTCGAAGTCACCGTGCCGATTGTTTGCCCAGGCGCCGTGGCGACGAAGACGCGCGTGAAGGCGAGCACACCGGGTGTGAAGGCGGTACTCGATTGGTTGAAGCAGATCGTGTTCTCGCCGGTCACACTCGATCCCTGGCTGTCGCCGCAGGCGTTCTGCGTCGGTGTAGTGCTGAGCGGGGCAAGCGCGTTGGGATATTCGGACGCATTGAGCCTCGTTCCGCTCACCCCCGTCCAGGCGGAAAAGGCATCGCTGATGGCCTGCTGGATTTCGGCGATCTGCTGGCTGGTGCCTGGCGCAGCCACGGTGAAAACCGTCTGCGGCGTGCTTGCAAGCGAAGTGCTCCAGCGCCGGGCAACCGGCGTCAGCGTCGAAAAACGCGTCGGCACCGGGCAGCCGCCGGCCGAGGGCACGGCGTAGTTCAGCGTGTAGGCCGCCGCGGCGCTTGCCGCCGCCAGCGTCAGTACTGTCAGGAACACGACCCGCACCGGCGCCCCTTTCATGGCTTTCGCCCTCCCGCAGAAGACCCGGACGCGTTCGGCGCTGCCTGCCATTTCTGCCGCGCGAATTTCTCGACCAACTCGCGGAACCTCGATAGCGGCATCCTGTTCACTCCCTGGGCCTGGAACTTCCGCGTGGCCGGGTTGTAGACCATCCGGGCCGCTGTGTCCTGGGTCACAAAGGCGTGGCCCCGGCTATCCTTGCGCACGCGAAACGTGCCCTCGCTCCAGGCAACGATCGAATAGGCGCCACCGGGCGCAGGGACGAGAAACAGAACCACCTGCTCGCCCGGGCGGAAGTGCGGCACGCCGTTCACCACCGACTCGATCGCGCCCACCTTTCCGCCCAGCAGCCGGACGGTGAACGGTGTCGGAGTATGTCCCTTGAACGTTTCGATCGGCTCGAAACGTGCCAGCGTCCAGATTTCGCCCCGGTCCCAATCGCTCGCGCTGCCTAGGCAGCGGGCCTGCACCACGACGGCTGCCCCACGGGTCAACTGGCTGAGATCCATTCGGACGAGCGTGGCAGCCATTGAAGTTCCTGCCAGGAAAGCGCAGGCAAACAAGAGCACAATCCGTTTTGCAAACATGACTCACTCCACATCGATCGCGCCGCTGGCTGCGGCGCGATCGCCATTGGGATCGGTGACAAAGAGGGTTCGCGGACCTGGAGTCGCCGCCGAAGAAACCGTCACAGTGATTTCTACAAGAGAGCCGTCGAACCACTGCGGGCTGGACACACTCACGTCGGTCGCCTGCGATCCGACGATCGCGTAGCTAAACGAAGGGTCGAGTGCCGCCCCGCCCAAACAGATCGTGTAGGACGCCGTGCCGGAAGAGGGATGCGCCAATTCGATTGGCGACTCGGTGACGTTGCAAGTGTTGCTGCTCGGGTCCACCAGGCCGAGGAAGATCACCGTCATCGGGCCTGTTCCCGAGCCATCGGACGTCGGCTGCACGGCAAGGATGTCTTCGGCGCCGGCCACCGGATCGCTTGGCGAAAGCGATACGACCGTCGCCGGCCCATCCGCCGACACGACGGCCAGGGGCAGGGAATTCGATTGCGTGCCGTCGGGATTTTGCGCCTGGATCGTGATGCTTCCGGGCGAGGCGACATCAGCGGCCGTGATCGCTACTGTGCAAGCGGTCGAGTTGGCGCGGGTGGTGGTGCGGGCCGTGCCGTTCACCAGCAGCGTGGTGCCCGGCCCGGGATCTGTCGGCACGAAATTGTAACCGGCGACTGCCAGCGTGAATCCGTCAGCCGCGCCTGCCGTCACGCTTGCGGGCGCCAGATTGCTCAGCGCGACCGCTGAGATCAGGGCCACGGTTGCCGTGGCCGATTGCGAAGGATCGAAGGCGCTGGTTGCGGTTACGGTGATCGCGTTCGGGCTCGGCGCGGTTGCAGGGGCCGTGTAGGCTCCGCCCGAACTGATCGTGCCGCAGTCGCTGCCGCCGCACGATACTTGCCAAGTTACCGCGTCGTTTTCCGCTCCGGTGACCGTGGCAGCGAATTCCACCGTGCCCGAAGGCGCCACCACCGAATTGGCCGGCGCGAGGCTGAGGACAAGGTGCGGCAGTACCGTCATTTCCGCCGTCGCGTCGCGCGAGCTATCGGCCGCCGCGGTCGCCGTCACATACGCGCCTGGCGGATTCGGCGCCGTGCTCGGAGCAAGATAGTCGACCGCACCGGCGACGGCACCCGCCGGGGCCGTGCAGGGATTCGAACTGGCCACGCAAATCTGGCCGAGCGTCGTGTCGCCATTGGCAACGCCGTCGACCGCCCAGCTGACCGCCTGATTCGTCGTTCCCTGAACGGTGGCCGACAAAGGAAACAGAGTGCCGGCCGCCGCCTCCGCCGAGACCGTGTTCAGCGCAACGGTGACGCCGCTGACGATCGATATCGAAGCGTTCGCCGACTGGCTTGGGTCGGCAATGCTCGTGGCGACCACCGTCACCGGATTCGTTTGCGGCAGTGAAGCGGGCGCGACGTAGGTGGCTGTGTTCGCGCCGGTGCTCGAAACGGTGCCGCAATTCGTTGCCGTGCAGCCCGTGCCGCTGATCGTCCAGGTCACGGATGGATCCGTCGTAAAGCAAACGGTGGCCGTCAGCGATTCTTGCTGCCCGAGCGCCACCGTCGACGCCGAAGGCGAGACGCTGATGGCCGGCGTGCAACTGGTTGCGATCGTGATGGATGCGGAAGCCAATTGGCTAGGGTCCGCGGTGCTTGTGGCGACCAGCGCCACCGGATTTGTTGGGGGCAACGACGTGGGCGCCGTATAGGTGGCCGTTTCGGCCCCGGAGCTCGCCACCGTGCCACAGTTCGAGCTGTTGCAGCCCGCGCCACTGATCGTCCATATCACGGTTTGGCTCGATCCGGAGCAGAACTTGGCGGTGAAGCTTTGTTGCGCGCCCAGGGCCAGATTGGCCGATGGTGGCGAAAGGGAAATCGCCGGGCTGCATGCCTGTGCGGCGGTGATCGCAATGGCGGCCGAAGCGCTTTTCGAAGGATCCGCCACGCTGGTGGCCACCAGAGTCACCGTGGGCACCGCCGGCACCGTGGCGGGCGCGATATAGGTGGCCGTGTTTCCGCTCGTGGTGATCGTGCCGCAATTCCCCGAGCAGGCGCTGCCGGTCAGGCTCCAGTTCACGCTCGTATCGGAAGTGCCCGAGCCTGTCACCTGCGCGGTGAACGACTGCGTTGCGCCGGTCGTCACGGAGGCGCTGGCTGGCGAAATCGCCACCTGAATATCGCTTTCAAGAGTTACGGTTGCCGCCGCACTGGCGGAGGAATCCGCCTGGCTCGTTGCGGTGATGCTCACCGTTGCCGGTGTGGGCAAGACCGTCGGGGCAGTGTAGAGTCCCTGCATGTTGATCACCCCAAGCAGTGAGTTGCCGCCGACAGTGCCGCTCACTGCCCAGTTCACCGCGGTGTTTGTCGTCCCGGTGACGGTTGCCGTGAACTGTTGCTGCTGGCCAAGGCAAAGCTTCGCTGTGGAGGGGGAAACGCTGACGCTCACCGTTGGCGTAGGCGACGGTGTGGGCGAAGGTGAACCGGAAGGTGAGCCGCCGGCGGCGCCACAGCCCACGAGCGTCACGGCGGCGAAGGGGAACAAAAGCACCGCTCCCCATGTCCGCCGCAGCCTGATCCCGTGTTCGCTTCCCGCTCTCATTGCTCGGCGTCCGAAACGCCTTTTCAAGGCGCCGCGAATAGCGGGTTGCAACGCAGCGGCCTTTGCGCACACGGGGTTGCCGGGAAGGCTCGGCGTACCACGGCACATGCTTTATTCGGGCTAAGCGATTTGCGAGACGGGCTTTAAAAGAGAATGTCGGCTGTCACTGTGAGAGGTTTCGGCACGGGCACTGCGTTTTACGGCGAGGCACCTTCCCGGCTACCGTTTCACTACGAAACCTTGCCGTTCCATTCAGGGAGATGTGCGTTTTCTCCGGATGAAACACGGCGTCAAGTCGCCGAGCGTTCGCGGCCAATAAAAAGGCCGCCTCGCAGAGCAAGGCGGCCCGGAAAATTGGAGGAAGGTTAGAGCTGCGGCGTACCGGAGGGGCTAACCGGGCTGACAGAATTGCCGCAGCCGGCGTTGGGGTTCTGCGTGGGGCTCGTGCATTCCGATTTACCGAAGGCCAAGCCGAGGCCGGTTGCCGTGCCCACCAGCGCTGTGCCGATCCAGATGACGGCCATCTTCTTCTTATGGTTTTTCTTGTTCTTCATGGTCGTCGATTGATTGTTCTGGTTCGAGTTCGCCGTGGTGACCAGGCCCTCGATCTTTTCGCCCGAGTTGAGTACCCGGCTGTTGCCGGTGTCGGAACTGGTGAGCAGCCAGGTTCCCCTATCCGCGTAGAAGACAGGATGCGAAGGGTCGAGGAACTTGATATAGCCGACCGCCGGCTGTGACGGATTCTTCGGGTGGAAAATGATATCGGCCACGCGGCCCTCAACCAGAGAATGGGATGAGGAGGTGAACGCCACGCCTCCCCGCTTCACTTCGAGCGCGAAGGCCGAGCCGTGGCGGACCACGCGGGCCAGGCTGTTCGAACCAATCAAAACTCGCGAACCGCCATTGAGCAGGAGCGAAGCATTGCCCTTGGCTGGAACGGTGAGCGTGTCACCGCTGTAAAGCGAACTGCCCGGAGCCGCCAGTGTCCCTGAGACGGTTGCGCCATCGCTCGAAGCGATGGTCCCCACCGGTGCGGAAATGGCCCAGAGAGGCACCGTGAGCAATAGGGACATACTGACAGCCAAGGCCTGTCTGAACATCAGCAGCCTCCTCCTACAAGGAAACCTGGAAAGTGCAGTTTTTCGCCACGCAACGCTTGCATCGTAGCAGATAGCGAACGATTGTCAAGAATCATGCGGGTTTGCTGTTAGCTGTGAGTGATGGCTTCGCGCAGGGCGGGTTCTAGTTCCGGGTAACGGTAGGTATAGCCCGTCTCGGCCAGCCGCTTGGAGCGGGCGCGCTGGCTGGCCAGGATCATCTCGTCGGCCATTTCGCCGAAGATCATCCGCAACACGAAGATCGGAACGGGCAACAGCGTGGGCCGGCGCAGCACGTGCCCAAGCGCCTTGGTGAACTCGAGGTTCGTCACCGCCTGCGGAGCCACGGCGTTGTAGGCTCCGCGCCACTTTTCGTCCTCGAGCGCAGCCCGCACCATCCCCACCGCGTCGGCCAGCGCCAGCCAGGTCATCCACTGCCGGCCGCTCCCCAGCCGTCCGCCGAAGCCCAGCCGAAACGGCCCGACCATCTGGCCAAGGCCGCCGCCCCGGGCCGAGAGAATCAGTCCGAACCGAAACAGGACGGTGCGGATGCCAAGTTCCTCGGCGCGCAGTGACTCGGCTTCCCAATCGACCACCAGCTGCGCCAGATAGCCTTCACCGGGCCCGCTATCCTCGTCGAGTTCCTCGTCGCCACGGTTGCCGTAGTAACCGACCGCCGAGGCTGAAACGAGCACCCGCGGCCGAGGCTTGTGTTTGCCGATAGCTTCGACCAGCGCGCGTGTGGAATCGATCCGGCTGCGGCGCAGCAACTCCTTATGCCGCTCCGACCAGCGCTGCTCGCCGATGCTGGCTCCCGCGAGGTTGACCACCGCGTCGGCGCCGGCCGCGGCATGGCGGTTCAGTTCGCCCGTTTCCGGATTCCAGCTGATCTGCCCCTTGCCGGGAATCTGCGGCGGCCGCACGAGCTGAAAGACAGCGTGCCCGGCGGCGCTCAGTTCCGGGCGGAGCGCCCGGCCGACGAGGCCCGACGAGCCGGCAATGAGGATCTTCATGCTGTTTCCCCCGGGATCAGCGAGGTTCGCCTCAACCTACGCTCACCGCCTGCGAAGGTCAAGAGCGGTCGGGGACCGGAGGTCGGAGCTTCAACGCCGAAAAATTCTGCATAAAAAGAGGGGCATGGGTCCCTGAAACTGGACCTTGCCAGGTTTTGTAATGATTTCCAGGCTTCTATCCCTTAGTCGGCGGCGTTTTCGACTGGCGAGTGCCAATTGCCGCGGCCCGGAAATTTCGCTGCCCGTTTTTTCCTTTCCAGCCTGCTAAAATGAAGCCGTGCGCGTGAGGGTCCTCTTTTTCGGAAGGTTAAGGGAAATTGTCGGCGGCCAGGCCGAGGAGGTTGAAGTCGACTCCGGCACGTGCGTCGAAGACCTCTTTGCCCGCTACAGCAACCGTTTCCCTTTGCTCGCCCAATTGCGGAGTTCGATCGTCCCGTCCGTGAATCAGGAACTGGCCGGCTGGCGCGCGCCACTCGAGGCCGGTGACGAAGTCGGCTTTCTGCCGCCGGTCAGCGGCGGCTCGGGCACCGTGGCCGAAGCCGCCCCGGAGATTTGCGAACTGGTCCGCGAACCCCTGGCTCGAGACGATTGGCTGGCCTCCCTGGCCGGGCCTGCTGACGGAGCGATGGTCGTCTTCGAGGGCATGGCCCGCAATCATTCGCGCGGGCGGCGCGTCCTCCGCCTGGAATACGAAGCTTACGAAGAGATGGCCCGCAAGCAGATGCGCCGGCTTGCCGGCGAATTGCGCCAGCGATTCGGCGTGAGCCGCGTGGTGATGGTCCACCGGCTCGGGCGCATCGAGATCGGCGAGACGAGCATACTCATCGGCGTCAGCTCGCCTCATCGCCGGGCCTCTTTCGACGCCTGCCGTTACGCGATCGATGCTTTCAAGCGATCCGTTCCCATCTGGAAAAAGGAATTCTTCGAGGACGAGTCGGCCTGGGCGGATGGCGAACGGCCGGAAATTCCGTGCCGGTGACCGCCCTGGGCCAATGCGTTGCCGGCGGCCCAACGCTAGCCCGGTGGCGCGGGCACGGCATTGGCCCGGCGGGCGCATGCGTGCTCCTGGCCATGCTGGGAGCCATGCTCGCCGCAGCGCCGGCCGCCGCCCAGCAGCAGGGGAATGCTTCGCCTTCGGCTGGCCAGATGCATGTGCACGTGGACCTGGTGAACGTGGTCGCCAGCGTCCTCAACGCCAGCGGCAAACCCGTGGCGGACCTGCCGCGGACCGATTTCCGGATTTTGCAGGATGGCCGGCCGCAGAAGATCGCCCGCTTCGAGCGCGAAACCCAGCTGCCGCTCGATTTGGCCATGATGATCGATACCAGCGCCAGCGCGTACGTTGAGATGAAATTCGAGCGCGAGGCCGCCGTACACTTCATCAACGAGGTGCTGCGGCCGGGCGACCGCATGGCGATCTTCACCTTTGCGTACCGGATCCACCAGCTTTCGCCCTTCACCGGCGACAAAACCACCCTCATCCGCGCGCTCCGCAAGATGCACCTGGGCACCGGCACTTCGCTTTGGGACGCGATCTACGAGGGCTCGCACGCGCTGATGAAACGGCCGTCCGATCGCCGCCGCGTGCTGCTGCTGATCACCGACGCCGGAGAAACCACCAGCCATCTCACCTACAGCCAGGCGCGCGACGCCGCCATTGATGCCGGCGAGATGGTCTATACCGTGCTGATCAATCCGATGCGCAATTGGGTCGGCACGAACCTGGGGGGCGTGCACGCGGTGGAAACGATCATCGACAGCACCGGAGGCGCCGTCTATCCGGTCGCCACGGCCGAACAGTTCCAGCCGACCTTCGATCGCATCGACGCCGAGCTGCGCACCGAGTACCTTCTCGGCTTCTACCCCGTTCCGGTTCCGGCCCCGGGCAGCTATCATACGATTCAGCTTCGCCTGCGGGCGGCAAGCCCCGGCGATCGCTTGCGATACCGCAAGGCATACTACACACCGAAAGAAAGCCAGTGAGACAACCGAAACCAGTGGATCTTGAACGCGCCGTCAACGTGGCCGCGCGGGCCGCGCGCGAAGCCGGCGCCATCCTTCTCGAAGAGCTGCAACGCCCGCAAAAAATCGGCTACAAGGGTGAAGTCGACCTGGTCACCCAGGCCGACGTTCGCTCCGAGCGCTGCGTCACCGCGCGCTTGCGGCGGGCCTTTCCCGACCACCGCATCATCGGCGAGGAGCTCGGAGCGCAGGAGGCGCGCCGGAGCGGCGCGCGCTACCTCTGGTACGTCGATCCGCTCGACGGCACCACGAATTTCGCCCACGGCTTTCCCGTCTTCGCCGTTTCGCTCGGCCTGGTCGAGGGCGACCGGCCGATTGCCGGCGTCATCTACAATCCGGTGCTCGACGAGATGTTCACCGCGATCCGCGGCGGAGGCGCGCGGCTCAATGGCAAGACGATCCACGTTTCGCGCGTGCCGCGGCTGGGCGAATCGCTGCTCGGCACCGGCTTCCCGGTGCGCAAGCGCTCGGCAAACCCGAATATCCGCTACTACTGGGAATACACGCTGCGCTCGCACGGCGTGCGCCGCGCCGGCGCCGCCGCGCTCGACCTCTGCTCGGTCGCCTGCGGCCGCTACGAGGCCTTCTGGGAGTTCGGCCTGAAACCGTGGGATACCACTGCCGGAGTCCTGCTCGTCGAGGAAGCCGGCGGCAAGGTGACCGATTTCGACGGCAATCCCTACCACCCGGGCGACCACGAGCTCGTCTCTTCCAACGGACTGATCCACGAAGAGATGTGCCGCGTCGGCCGCGAAATTGCCGCCCTCCGCCGAGCCACCGGGGCCCGCGGCTGGGAACAAAATCAGATCTCAAAGCCCAAACGCCGCAAACGCTAGCTCGAAATTCCAGCCACCTGTTTGCTGGCCGCTGCCGCCAGTGCAGGGATGTCCCCATGCGCTGTCCCTCGCGGAATTCCCAACGCTCGCTCCGCTCCCCGTGCTAGACTGCGGCCAAAGACTGTTTGACTCCCTGAATTCGGATCCAGCAACTCTTGCGCCAGGAAGGAGAAAGGTGTGAGAAGAACGATCCTGTTGCTTTCCGCATCCCTTCTGCTTTGCCCCAGCCTCTTTGCCGATGAGATTACATTGAAAAATGGCGACCGCCTCACCGGCACGATCGAACAGGCGGACTCGAAAACGCTGGTCATCAAAACGGAACTCGAAGGCGTGGTGACGGTGGAATGGCCGGCTGTAGTGCAGATCGAGTCCGATCATCCACTCCACGTGGGCCTTGCGGGCGGACAAATGCTCGTTGGGCCGGTCACCACCTCGGACGATCACGTGAGCATCGCCACGAAGGACGCCGGCACGGTAGAGACCACGCTGGGCGCGATCCGCGTGATCCGCTCCGATGCCGAGCAGGCGGCCTACGACGCGCGCTTGCAGCGCGAACTGCACCCGAGCCTGACGGAACTTTGGGGAGGCTATCTGGATACCGGCCTGAGCATCACGCGCGGCAATTCGGAAACCCTCAGCTTCGTCCTGAGCGGCAAGGCCGTGCGCACCTCTTCGCGCGACACGATCACCGTCTATGCGAACTCGATTTTCGCCAACAACGGCACTCTCGGTCCCACCGTGACCACGGCCAACGCCGTCAACGGCGGCATCCGCATGGACCTGAACGTGAGCGACAGGACGTTCATCTTCGGGTTCACCGATTTCCAGCACGACGAGTTCCAGCAACTCGATCTGCGCAACGTGATCGGCGGCGGCTTTGGCTATCACGCGATCAAGACCGCTAAAACCACGTTCGACGTCTATGGCGGCGGCGGTTACGACCAGGCGTTTTATTCCACGCCGCTGACTGTGCGCTCGGGCGTGCTGACGCTGGGCGAGGCGCTCGCGTATTCGGCCTCCAAACGCACCAGCTTCAGCGAGCGCTTCGATTTCTATCCGAACCTTTCCGAGACGGGGCAATACCGCTTCATGCTGACGACCGGCGCCACCACCGCGCTCAACTCGTGGCTCGGCTGGCAAGTCACCTTCAACGACGGCTACGTAAGCAACCCGCCGCCGCTCATCAAGAGCAACGACGTGCTGTTCAGCACGGGGCTTCGGCTGAGTTTCGGCAAGGGCGCGAAATAGGGCGGCCCAGGGGCGATCGCGAGCTCGGTCCGACGCTTGGTGCTTGGGGTGAAGTTCTATAAAAGGGGATGTCAAGAGGGAACACTTCTCCTGTCGGGGAGCTGTGCCTTCTTGCATCCAGCCCCGGTAGGCTAACGCGTCGGTGTTGGTCTGCACTTGACCGCCCTCCATCCGAACAGCGAGTTCCGGTTCCAGCTGCACCTGCGTTCGTCCGTGTCTGACGCCTTCCGAAGCCTGCCAACCATGGTTCTATCTGAGACTCGAGGCCTACAGCTTTGTTGGGTTGTCCGAGGGAGCATACGGTGTCACAGGAGACTCCTGGCCTAACTTCGCAACGGATACTGTCCCTCGAACCCGAGCGCTCAGGGCCGGACCGACCGCACGGGGAAAGCTCGCGTTCCGATGGTCCGGTGCGCTCAAGCTGCTTGCGGCTTCAGTCGTTCGGCATCGAACACCTCTCC
>JAKBLM010000010.1 GCA_021832085.1 Acidobacteriota bacterium
GCTGTTCGAACCTCCCACCGGTCTCTTGCCTCAGGCCCAACCCGGGAAACGATTCCGGGACCGCCGCCGTTATCCGCAGCTTGCATCCAAGACGCCCAACGAGGTGCAGTATGAAGCTTGATCCTTGTAGCGTGGATCATCGACAGCCTGATTTTGAGCGCGGCATTTCTCATCATCCTCGTGCCTCTGGGGCCGCTGCTTTTTGTGCACCGACCCTTCGAGGGGCCGATGCTGATGCCGGCGACGATGGCGGTGCTGTTCTGGTTTTGGGCGCTCGACCTGCTGGGCGTTTGGCTCTATTACGCGCTGTTTGAGTCCTCTACGTGGCAGGGAACGCCGGGCAAGCGGGTGCTGGGCATATTCGTGACCGACATGCAGGGGCGGCGGATCTCGTTTGGGAGGGCGACAGTGCGGTTTTTCGGGAAGCTGCTCTCCTCGGCGGTACTCTTCATCGGCTACTTCATGGCGGGATTCACCGCACAGAAACAGGCGCTGCACGACATGCTCGCCGATTGCCTGGTGTTGCGGCACATTTGAAGCAGGATTTCCCCCACATCACGGCCGGGCCATTGAGGCTCCTGCCTTCCTCTCTTCCGTCTCTTTCACAATTGGCGCGCGGAGAATAACCAAGCGTTGCGATGGAGTCCGGCTGCGTGGGCGGACCCGGTCAGGCGTCTCGATTGGAAAAATCCCTGACCGCGGCGGCCAAACGAGCGAGTCCTTCGCGCAGGGCTGCTGTGTCGTCGCCGATGCCCAGGCGGAAACTATCTGGCATGTCGAAGAAGCGACCGGGAACGACCGAGGTTTCGTAGCGTTCGCGGAGGTGAGTACAAAAGGCGTCGGCATCGCCGCCAGGAGCGCGCAAGGCGAGAACGGTGCCGAACTCGGGACGCAAGGTGGCCATTTCCGGATGCTCGTCGAGAAAGCGGTGGACGAGCGGGCGGTTTGCCTCGAGCAACGATTGCGCGCGGCTCGCGAGGCGATCGAGATGGTCGAAAACGACGACGGAGATGCGCTCGGCTGGATGCGCGGAATTTACGTCGTGGAGATCGCGGATGCGCCAGATGCGCCGGGCGAGCGAAGGCTCGGCCAAAATCCAGCCGCAGCGCAGGCCGCCGAGTCCGAAGGCCTTGGTCAGGCTGCTGGTGGTGATGAACTCGGGACCGAGCCGGCAGGCTACCGGAGGACGGCGGGCGTAGAGTCCCTCGAGATAGACCTCGTCGACGAGCACGCGCGCGCCGACCTGGCGCGCGATTTCGCCGATGGCGCGGAGATCGTCCTCGGAAGTGAGCGCGCTGGTGGGATTGTGGAGATTGGCGAGGACGATGAGCCGTGTGCGCGGCGTGATCCGGCGACGGATTTCCTCGGGATCGACGCGGAAGCCTTCCTCGGCACGGCGCTCGAAGCGGTGGATTTCGGCGCCAAGGAAGCGGGCGGTCGAAAGCATCGGCTCGTAGGTCGGGCGCTCGAAGAGAACGTCGTCGCCGGGCTCGAACGTGGCGGCCATCGCCAGATAGTTGGCCATCGAGGTGCCGGGGGCGGCGACAACACATTCGGGATCGACGCCGGCATATTGCGCCAGCCGCTCCTGGAGCGGGGGATAGCCGTAGCTCCCGTGGACGTTCAGGGCGAGGTCTTCCATTTTCAGCGGCAGCTCGGCAAGCGGAAAGGCGGCGACAGCGCTGGTGGCGAGATTGACTGGCGCGGCGGAATGGAGCTTGGCCCATTCCATGTAGGGCGATTCGAGTTGCGTGCGGGAAACGGTCATCTCTCCTCCCTCGGGACTTGCCGGCGGCGCCAGAGCCAGTAGACAGGGACGCCAGCGCCGAGAATAGCAAAACCGATGCCGGCGTGGAGTGGATCGTAAGCCACGGTGCCGACGACGACGAGCCAGGAGGCTACGATATAGCCGAGGGTGGTCCAGGGATGGCCGGGGATGCGGAAGCGGGCGGTCTGGCGGCCGGTACGAAAACGTTTGCGGAACAGGCAGGTGGCCGTCAGCCCCATGAAGAGCAGATCGATCGAGATCATGTAGTTGAGGATCTGATCATAGCGGCCGGAAACGGCAATCACTGCGGCCCAGATGCCTTGGAGCACGATCGCGACGACGGGAACGCGCGAACGCGGATCGAGCCAGCCGACAGCGCGGAAGAAGACGCCGTCGCGGGCCATCGCGTAGTAGACGCGCGGCGCGGTGAGCATCGACTGACTGAGGAACCCGAGCGCCGAGATGGCAATGCCGGCGGCGATGATTTCCGCGCCGCGGCTGCCGAGCGCGATCCGCATCACGGCCGAAGCTGGCGCCGTCGCCGCCGCCAGGCCTGTCGGGCCGAGCGCGCGCAGGGAGACGAAATTGACGCCAAGATAGAGGGCGGTGACTCCGGCAACGCCCAGCACGAGGCCGCGCGGCAGGGTCACCTCGGGCCGCTTCACTTCGCCGGCAATGAAATTGGCGGTCTGGTAGCCGCCGTAGGAAAACATCACCGGGGCCATCGCTGCGGCAAAAGCGGCGACCGCGGCCACAGGCGCCAGCGGCGGCGGACCGGCGACCGGGGCGGCATGGCGCGTGAGCAGCCAGCCGCACAGCACCAGAAAGGCAATCGCGAGGATCTTGAGCACCATCAGGCTGCTCTGGACGGTGCTGCCGGCGCGGACGCCGAGGCAGTTGACCAGGGTGAGCACGGAGAGCGCCAGGGCGGCAAGTGCGGCGTCAGAGAGACCCATCGGCACAATTTCCCGCGCGTAATGCGCGAAAGTGACCGCGACCGCGGCCATTCCACCCGTCTGCACAACCAGCAGCAACGCCCAGCCGTAGAGAAACGCCACGCTTGGCCGGTAGGCTTCGCGCAGATAGGCGTACTGCCCGCCGACTTCGGGCATCCGCGCGCCCAGCTCCGCGTAGACAAACGCGCCGGCGAGCGCCACCATGCCGCCGAGCGCCCACGCGCCGAGAATTTCCGACGGCCGGTGCACTTCCTGGGCGACGACATAGGGATTAATGAAGATGCCGGCGCCGATGATGCCGCCCATCACTACCATCGTCGTGTCGAACAGGCCGAGCGCGCGGGCGAGGCCGGGTCCGGGCGTGGCGGATGTTTCCGCGCCGGGAGTGTGCAAGGATCGCGGACGGATTTCGCGGGACACGGTCAGCGAGACACTCTACCACGAGAAACGACGGCGGCTGGGCTGCGGACCAGCGGCGCCCGAACCGGGGGAAGCGCGGATTGGCTTGCCGAGGCACATGCGTAGCGGCGCGTTTCAACGCGCCAGGGAAGCTCGCCCAGGTGTGGGAAGAAATGCTGCTTCAAACGGTAGCCGGGGTCGCGCAGCAGGCGCACGTCGCTTTTCAGGCGGCAGTGGGCGTCAAGCCAGCGCTCGGCAGCGGCCATCGGATCGCGTGGGCCGTAGACCGGAACGCCCTTCACCAGCAGAACGGTCGAACGCAAGGGACGGCCGTCGGCAATCCAGACGCTCGGCAAATAGACGCCGGAATAGGGAAAGACGTGGAGCGGACGGAGGCGATGGCGATCGAGGGAAGAGATCGCGTAGCCGAGATAGAAAAAGAAAGAGGGGTTGTTGCCGATCACGACGGCACCCTGACTCAGGGCGACGGCGGCCTGGCGCGCCGTTTGCGGCCACGGCTCGACGAAGCGCGGAGCGGCATAGTGGCGTGGAACGAGGATGCCGAACCAGCCGATCGCGAACGCCACGGCGAGCCCCGCCACGAGCAGCGTTCGGCCGCGGCTTGGGCCGTCCCGTGGCGACTGCGCCGCTGGGGCGACCGGCTCCAGGCTGACGAGTGTAGCTGTCAGCAGCAGAAACCAAGGGGCGATCAGCAGCAGCCGCCGGGTGGTCAGGATGCCAAGAAACAGCATCAGCGCGAACAGGGCGCAGAAATAGCCGAAAAATCTGCGGCCCGGCTGCCGCGCGGCGGCGAGCGCGAGCAGAAGCAGAGCAGTCGCCAGAGCGGCCGGGACGCCGAGCCACCAGAACCAGGGAGCCATCGATTCACTCACCCCCAACGTGTAGAGGCCGTAGATGCCATACAGAAAACGAGCGACCAGGTGGTGGCCGCCTTCAGTGGGATGGGTGAGGAGTTCGTGCCAGAATGCGCGAGCCAGGGGCAGATAGGACAGAGCCAGCAGGGCGGCGAGGACGAACCAGGGCCGCAGCGGCAGGCGGGAGTCGCGGCGACGCCGCAGGAGATAGTCCGCTCCCAGGCATGCGAGCAGCGCCCAACCGAAATAGTTGCCCCAGACAAGTGCCAGGGCGCCAGCGGCGAGGAAAATCCAGGAGCCGAGGCTGCGCGAATCGAGCAGGCGCAGATAGGCGAGCGTGACCAAGGCGACCAGCAGGAAACAGAGCGAATACCAGGCGGCCAGACGGCCATAGTGGAAACCGTAGGGCCAAAGCGCCGCGATCCAGACAAGCGCGCGGCCGGCACGGGCGCCGGCCATGCGCGAGGCGGCGAGTGCAAGCACCCAGATTCCGGCCAGGTAAAAGGCAATCGAGGGAAGCCGCAGCGCCCAAAGTCCTTCCCCGACTAGGCGCATCCATCCGTGTAGCAGCAGATCATAGAGGGGCGGATGCTCGTGCATTCCGGTGCCATGAAGGAAAGCGCCGATGATGCGCGCCGCCGGTTGCGCGGCGCCGTAAATGATGCTGGTCTCGTCGTCGATAAAGGTGAAATGTGGATTCGTCAGCACCAGCGCCACGCCCAGACCGGCCAGAACGACCACGCTCCAGGCGCCGAGCCCTCCCGATGACGCTTTGCTTTCTCCTCCGTTCATCGCAGTGCGATTCTACCCGAGCCGCCCCGCCGGCGTCCGGCCGGAGCGCCAGCGGGGCTATGATGGAACGAGAGCTCGGGGAGGGTTTTGCGATGGCACATGCAGCGAAGCGACAGGGGAAAGAAGAAACGAAGAGCGAGCCGAAAGCGACAGGGTTTTTCCTCGACGGACGGTGGCTGACCGAGGGCGAGCGCGTGGAAGTGCGCGCGCCAGCCGACGGCAGCGTGGTCGGCGCCACCTATCGCGCCGGACCCGAGCATGTAGAAGCGGCGATCCAGGCTGCGGTGCGAGCGTTCGAGAAAACGCGCGGCATGGCCACTTATGAACGCGAGCGCATCCTGCGGCACGTGTCGGCCGGCATCGAGGCGCAGCGAGAGGAGTTTGCCCGTCTGATGGCGCTCGAAGCGGGCAAGCCGATTCGAGCAGCCCGGGCGGAAGTGGATCGGGCGATTTTCACCTGGCGCGTCGCGGCAGAGGAGGCCGGACGGGTCGGTGGCGAACGGCTCGTGCTCGACCGTCAGCCTTCCGCGGAGGGCCGCTGGGGGTTGGTGAGCCGGTTTCCGCTGGGGCCGATCGCGGCGATCACGCCGTTCAATTTCCCGCTCAACCTGGTTTCGCACAAATGGGCGCCGGCGATCGCGGCAGGCTGCACATTGGTGCACAAGCCGGCGCCGCAGACGCCGCTGAGTTCGCTGCGGCTAGCAGCGCTGGTGGCCGAGACGGGCTGGCCGGAAGGCGCGCTGAACGTGATGGCGATGACCAACGCGAACGCCGAGCCGCTGGTGACCGACGAGCGGCTGCGGTTGCTGACCTTCACCGGTTCAAGCACGGTGGGATGGGAGCTGAAGCGGAAGGCGGGGAAAAAGAGGGTGGCGCTGGAGCTAGGGGGCAACGCCGCGCTGATCGTTCACAGCGACGCCGACCTGGCCTATGCCGCCGAACGCTGCGTTCTGGGCGGATTTTCCTACGCGGGCCAAAGCTGCATCTCGGTGCAGCGGATTTACGTGCAGCGGAGCGTGGAGGAGAAATTCCTGGCCGAGCTGCTGCCGCGCGTCGAGGCGCTGAAGTTGGGCGACCCGCTCGACGAGAAGACCGATGTCGGCCCGATGATCAGCGAAGAGGCGGCGCGGCGCGCCGAGCAATGGATCGGCGAGGCGGCTTCGGGCGGAGCGCAGCTGCTCGCCGGCGGCAAGCGCCGGGGCCCGTACCTGCAGCCGGCGGTGCTGACCGGGACGCAGCGGGAGATGCGAGTGAGATGCGAGGAGGTATTCGCGCCGATGGTGCTCGTCGAGCCGTACGACGAATTCGACGAGGCGCTCGAGCGGGTGAACGATTCCCGCTACGGTTTGCAGGCAGGCGTCTTCACGAACGACGCACGGCTGATCTTCGCGGCCTACGAGCGGCTGGAGGTGGGCGGGGTGATCGCCGGCGATATCCCCTCATGGCGCATCGACCACATGCCCTACGGCGGCGTAAAGGATTCCGGCGTCGGCCGCGAAGGATTGCGGTCGGCGATCGAGGAGATGACCGAGCCGAAGTTGCTCGTCGTGAACGTGCACTGAGCGGCCCGCGCGGGATCAGCCGCGCAGGCGCTCGCGGAGATAGGCGGCGAGGGCGTGCTCCCAGGGCGGAAGCTCGGGAAAGCCGGCCTGGCGAAGGGCGTAGTTGTCGAGCACGGAATAGGGGGGCCGGCGCGCCTTGGCGTGGAACTCGGCGCTCGAAATCGGGCGAATATCAGCCGGCAAATTGGCCAAGCGGAAAATTTCCTGGGCGAACTCATACCAGGAGCAGGAGCCAAGATTGGTCATGTGGTAGAGGCCGAAGCGCTCGCTGTGGAGCAACGGAGCGAGGCCCCTGGCGAGGTCGGCGGCGCTGGTGGGCGTGGCCACCTGATCGTCGACGACGCGGATCGTCCGGCCTTCGCTTGCCAGGCGCAGCATCGTCTCGACGAAATTTCCGCCCTTGCCACGCGAGCCGCCGCGCGCGTAGAGGCCGCAGGTACGAATCAGGAAATGGCGCGGGGCGTACTGGCGGACGATCTGCTCGCCGGCCAGCTTGGACATGGCGTAGATGGACAGCGGGTTGGGGACGTCGGTTTCGCGATAGGGGTGGCGCTGGGCGCCGTCGAAGACGTAATCGGTGCTGAAATGCACGAGCGTGGCGCGGACCGCCTGGGCAGCGCGAACGAGATTTGTGAGCGCGACGGCGTTGACGGCAAAGCTGCGCTCAACTTCGTCCTCACAATCGTCGACGCGATGGAAGGCGGCCGTATTCACAAGGCATTCGGCGCGAAAGCGGCGGGCTTGACGTTCGACGGCGTTACCGTCGCAGATGTCAGCTTCAGCGTGGGTGAGCGCGAGGACCTCGTCGCCTTCGAGGACCTGTTCGAGTTCCCGGGCGAGTTGGCCACCGGCTCCGAAGATCAGAATGCGCAAAGTTTTCCCCCAGGGGCTCAGGAAGTGCGCCAGTGCGCGAGCGTTTCCCCGCGATTGGTATAGTGGCGCTCGTAGAAGGAACGGTAGGCGCCACTGCGGCAACGCTCGAGCCAGGCCGCGTTCGAGCGATTCCATTCTACCGTAGCGGCAAGCCCTTCCTCGAAGCTTCGGCGCGGCTGCCAGCCGAGTTCCTCGCGGAATTTCGCGCTGTCGAGCGCATAGCGGCGGTCGTGGCCCGGCCGGTCCTCGACGAAGCGGATCAGCGATTCTGGCTTGCCCAGCTGGGCGAGCAGCGTGCGGATCACTTCCAGATTGGTGCGCGGCCGGCCCGCTGATACGTTGTAGACTTGGCCCGGGCGGCCGGCGCGTAACGCCGCCAGAATCGCGCGGCAATAATCCTCCACATGAATCCAGTCCCGCGCCTGCAGGCCGTCGCCGTAGACCGGCAGCGGGCGGTCTTCCAGGGCATTGGCGATCATCAGCGGAATCATCTTTTCGGGGAACTGGTAGGGACCGTAATTGTTGGTACACCGCAGGATGATCGCAGGCACGCGGAAAGTGTGGACGTAGCTGAGCACGAGCAAATCGGCAGAGGCCTTGCTGGCGGCGTAGGGGCTCGAAGGACAAATTGCGGCAGTTTCGTCGAAACTGGCATCGGGCGGCGCGCTGCCGTAAACCTCGTCGGTGCTGATGTGGACGAAGCGAGCGACGCCATGGCGCCGCGCGGCCTCAATCATCACTTGCGTGCCGAGGACGTTCGTGCGCAAAAAGGGCGCCGCATCTTCGAGGCTGCGGTCCACGTGGGTTTCGGCGGCGAGATGAAGTACGCCGTCGAAACCCGCTTCGAAAACCCGCGCGACAGCGGCCGCATCGGCCACGTCCGCGTGCACGAACCGGTAGCGTGGCGAGCCGGCCACGTCGGCCAGATTTTCCAGGTTGCCGGCGTAGGTGAGCTCGTCGAGATTGGTGATTTCCAGATCGGGCGCTTCAGCGAGCAACAGCCGGATCAGATTCGACCCGATGAAACCTGCTCCACCGGTAACCAAGACTTTCATCGCTCGCTGCCTTTCACCGCGCGATTTCCTGGGACCACTCGTAGAGCGTTTCGGGAGGAAAGCGGAAGACCCTGGTGCGGACGGCGCGAATCATCGGCCCGATTTCCCGTGCTTGGCTCCGGTAGCGACGACGGCAGCGGCTTCGGCAGGTGGCGCGGGCGCCGGCTGTTTGGTCGTCGCCTGACGGCTCGCAGGGGCCGTGGCCGGATTGGCGGCAGCGGCCTCCGAGGGCAGCCGGTTGGCGCCAGTTTCGGCGACAAGGTTGGTGGCGCGGCGGAGCGATTCGAATGTGCCGGCGTCGGTCCACCAGCCCTCGAGGAAGCTGAAGGACAGCGTGCCTTCCTCGAGATACATGTTGTTGATGTCGGTGATCTCGAGTTCACCCCGGGCGCTCGGCTTGAGCGAACCGATGCGCTCGAAGACGGTCTGGTCGTAGAAGTAAATGCCGGTGACCGCGTAGGGGGTCTTGGGGCGCTTGGGCTTTTCGGCGATCTTGACGATGCGGCCGTCGGCGATCTCCGCGCAGCCGAATCGCTCGGGATCGGGGACCTCCTTGAGGACGATGTGGGCGCCGCGCTCCTGGGCGTCGAAGCGGCGCTTCGCGTTGAGGACGTTGCCCTGGATGATGTTGTCGCCGAGGATCACGCAGACGCGTTCGCCGCCGACGAAATGCTCGGCCAGGCGCAGCGCGTCGGCGATGCCGCCTTCGCCTTCCTGATAGGCGTAGTTGAAGTGGTGCAGGCCGAAATCCTTGCCATTGGAGAGCAGGCGGAGGAAATCGCCGGCGTTCTGGCCACCGGTGATCACGAGGATATCGCGGATGCCGGCGTTCACCAGCGTCTCGATCGGGTAGAAGATCATCGGTCGGTCGTAGACCGGGAGCAGGTGCTTGTTGGTGACGCGGGTGAGTGGGCTGAGGCGCGTTCCCAAACCGCCGGCGAGCACAACACCTTTCATGACGTCCCTCCAGAAATGGATGTGCCGCGCATCCCTCGCGCGCAAGGCCCAGCGGCGGCCACTTTGGACACCGGCAGCAAACCGCCGGTTAGCCCGATTTGTATCACACCGGCTCCGGTTATTCCAGACGCCGGTAGCGGCCGTGGAAGGATTCGAACTGCTTCTGCTTAACGAGGCCGGTCCGGTGCAGTTGGTAGCGCGCGAGCAGCAGCAGGATGCTGAGGCCGTAGATGCAGCTGGCAACGAAATTGGCCGAGGAGGCTTCGGGGAAATATTTCGTCGGCACCGGCACTTCCTTAACGCGGAATTTCCGCTCGGCGGCCTGCACCAGGATCTCCTGGTCGAAGACGAATTTGTCGGAATTCAAGATGAACGGCAGCGTTTCGAGCACCTGGCGGCTGTAGGCGCGGTAGCCGGTGTGGTATTCCGAGAGATTCCAGCCGAGCACGAGATTTTCGACCTTGGTGAGGAAGCGGTTGCTGACGTATTTCCACCAGGGCATGCCCTGCTTCATCACGCTGCCGAGCAGGAAACGCGAGCCGAGCACGATATCGGCCTCGCCGGCCTCGATGGGCGCGACGATCTGCGGCAACAGCGTGGGATCGTACTGATAATCCGGGTGCAGCATGACGACGATGTCGGCGCCGTCCTTGAGCGCCTCTGTGTAGCAGGTCTTCTGATTGGCGCCGTAGCCGAAATTACGGGCGTGGACGAAAGCGGTCAGGTTCAGTTCGCGCGCGATCGCCAGCGTCTCGTCGGTCGAGCCGTCGTCGACCAGGATGATGCCGTCGACGCGCTGGTGCGGGATGTCCTGGTAGGTGATGCGCAGCGTTTTGGCCGCATTGTAGGCGGGCATCACCACCACGACCTTGGGCTTGCGCCCAGGCTCGCCGGTCACGCCCATCGATTCAGCCGTTCCAATGGCGGCTTGGCCTTCGGCCTGCGTGCGGAAATCGGTTTTTGCGGATGGCGCCATGAAGCTGCACTTCCCCCTGCCGAGCCGGCGCCCTTGGCGCCTCAGAAAACTCGGCACGGCCCACTAGGGTTTATAAAGCCCGTTCATGGGCGCGTCAATCGATCTTTGCTGCCCTTGTGCGCCCTTGGTAGAGGCGTTTTCGGGCGCTGGCAGCCCACGCCAGCCAAAAATCGAGCGGTCGTCGGGCCGACACCGGGATGCTGGCGGTCGTCACCGATCAGGGCGGAAAAGGTCGACAGGTACGGGGGGCAGCGGAGGCTGGCGCGGGCGGGTCCCGTAACCCCGTCCGGGACGCAGAAAGCCGGTTTGAAACCCCTGCCAGCGGCATGGTGCGCGGGTTTTAAGTGTCACACGATGTAAACGGAATTTCTCGTAACTGGCTTTTATTGAGTGAGTTGAAAATCTTCAAGTGTCACATTTTTCCCCCTTTCGCTCGGGGAGGACACTGAGTTTTTCGGAATGAGGCGGCATTTGTTCGGCACGCCTGCCGGCGCCAGCATAGCAGGCTGCGGGGCAGCGCGCAGGACATGTTTCACCATAGACGTACTGGTGGGTCGCCATTCGTGAGCGCCAGCTCTTACGGCACGGGTGAAGCCGGGCGTGGGAACCCGGGTTGCTACACGGACCCTGAGGAATCTTCAAGGAAATATTTCGTCGGCACCGGCAATTCCTTGACGCGGAATCTCCGCTCGGAGACCTACGCATGGGCGTCGGTTTTTGCGGAGGAGTCTTCGCGGTCTACTTGCCTGGCCGCTCGACGCGATCGTGGCTCGGGATGCCTGGGCGGCGCCTGGGCCGACTGTGTCGGGCGCTGCGGGCTGGGCAAGCAAAGGGTTTCACCTTGGGCAACGCCGGTCGAAAGGCGACAACGACAGGCTGTGCCTCGTGCTATCCTCCGGGCCACTGAAGGGCTTGGTGCGTCAGGTGCGGAATGCGGAATTTCGTGCAAAGGGTGAAGAAGTGAAGGAAGGGCCTGCTCTGGAAGATATTCGCCTATCGATCGTGGTCACGGTTTACACGGAGACATTTTCGATCAGCCAAACCCTTGAGACGCTCCTCGGTCGAGATCGCGGCTATATTCTAGAAATTCTCCTTCTTATTTCGCCCAAGGCCTCGGAAGAATCGTTTCGCATATGCGGCGAGTGGGCGGCCCGCGATCCACGGATCCATGTCTTGGTCCAGAAGAACAATCCGGGAATTGGATGGGCCTACCGGGAGGGCATGGAGGCCGCAAGCGGAAACTTCATTGCGTTGATGGCCGCCGATCTGGAGACCGAGCCCGCAGCGGTGGACAGGATGGTGGACAAGATCCTGGAAACGGGTTGCGACGAGGTGGTCGCAAACCGCTGGCTTTCGGGCGGTGGCTTCACAAACTACGATCCGCTCAAGTACGTTCTGAACTGGGCATTTCAAAAGACGTTCAGGGTCTTATTCCGGACGCGGATAGGAGACCTGACGTTCGGATTCAAAATTTTAAGCAAGGAGGTGTGCCAAGCGATCGATTGGCGGGGCACCCTGCACGAAATCTGCATCGAGACGACGGTAAAGCCCATCAAGGCGGGGTTCTACGTCGAGCAGGTGCCCTCGGTATGGGTTGGGCGCAAGGAAGGCAGGAGCGTCAACACCTTTCTCCGGAACTTTCGTTACGTCAAATGTGCTTTGGCTGCTCTGTTTGCGTCAGCCCAGACTGGTTAGAATCGCGATGAATCTTTTTGATATACTTGCCACTTTGCACAACGGCCCGAGGAAGAGAATTTGAGAATTGGCGGAGGTGCGCTACCAGTGGCGCCACACCGGAAGGCCGCGTCGCAAAGAAAGAGACGGTGCTGTCGGCGGACATGTAATTGTTGACCAGCGTCCATTTTCCAACCTGCGTCCACTGTTTGGGTAGGCCGCCTCGTCCAATGACTCCGTTTTTGAAGAGGCGCTTGTAGACAATCGCGACAACCACTTTTTTCGACGTTGCCAGCCGCTCTATCTCTGTGGGCGTAATCGGCGCCTTGCTCTCGATTTTCGCAACGGAGAGGCTGGCCAGACCCCAGAGGTCCAGCAGGTGGGGGTTGTCAAGATACGCAACGGCGCCTATGTCGTTCACGGCGACGGACGCGTCCGGGTAGAAGCGCCGCAAGAAGAGGCCCATCTGGTATTGTTGATCAAAAACGTTTTGGGACGCCTGAGGGATGTGGGTGATGGCCTGGTAGCCGCGCAGGCAGAGAATCGTTGTTGGCACGAGCATACAATAGGCCATCAACAGCGTGGCCGCCGACCTCTCGAGTAAAGATATGTCATCTTTCCTCTGGCATTGGCTGAGGTAATCCTTCAAACCGGCGGAGAGAGCTAGAAGGGCAAGCGCCACAAGATACGCCTCGTACCGAAAGAACCAGCCGAGCCCGGCGAATTTCAGGTGGAGCGCCCCTGCAAAAACGACGATGAAAATCATGGTGGTGCTTGTTCTCCACAGCGTGCGGTAGTGATACGCGAGTAGACCAAACAGAACGACGAGGGCGAGCCCCACCGACAGCAGATCTGCTGTCTTGGCAGACCACGTAAACGCTCCGTAGATGCCGGGCACGGTGCCTCGCGCGCGAATCAGGCGGGGGATGTTCCCTTTGAGGTAGATCGGATTTGGGAGCCAGAACCAGCCCTTTAAGAGTGAGTATGCTCCATACAGGACGGCCGGGGCGAGTGCGATTAGCCCCATCCCCACTGATTTCCACCGCCTTCCGCGGAGCATTTGCAGCACGCAGACGGGAAATACAAGAAACAGTCCTTCGTAACGAATCAGAGTCAAAACAGGTGTGAGTAGCCATAAGCACGACATTCCCCGCGTGCCGAGGCCTTCAGCCTGTGTCAAGTCCTCGGCCGCCAGGTACACGAATGGCAACGCGGTCGCGATCTGCAGGCAGTGCTCCATTCCCGTGAAGACCAGGGCCGGGAGGGGGGAGAGAAAGATGATTGCCAGCAGCAGAGCGAAGATGCCCATACGGGGCAGACGCAGCCTCCTTGCGATGATGTAAGTTGCGGTGATCGCCAGTGCAGCGGCCAGGCAGCTCAAGACGAGAGGTGTCAATTCTGATGGCTTCCACACACGATCGACCAGGGCAAGCAGAACTGGCCACAAGAATGTGGAACTGGCGGAGGTGAACCCGTGGGAGGTCACACCCCAGACCGCGCGCAGAGCCAGGCTCTTGGCAATCGCCATCTCAATGTAGGAGTCGTCGAGAACGTAGACAAAATGACCGGCATCCCGGCGCAGGCAGATCTCGAAGAGCGTTCCGATGGTTACTGCGAAGGTGGTTAGCGCAGCAATAAGTGGCCAGGCGCGTTTCATTGCAGGCCCTACCCCACGTGTTTGGTGGCAGGGTCCGGGCGGTTCTGCGGAGAAAGCCTCACCCTGGTCATGCCCCAAGCTTTGCAATCGTCGCCGACCACATTCGCATTCCTTTCACGTAAGTTCGCAGAAAGGCCGTACTCCCTCTCTCTAGTCCTGCGCCGTAATGAAGCACCTGGGAAAGGTGCTCAGCTAACTCCGAATAGCAATCCGCGTAGGAACTGGCCCGTAACGGAGCTCCCTTCAGCGCTTGGACAAATGCGTCGGTAAGGGACGCTCCCTGCTGCTCGTCGCTAAGGTCGCGGAGAAGGCTCGCAACGCTGCGCTTCTGGATGTGGTCGACGATCGGGCTACCGTAGGAGATGAGGTGCCCCAGGTGTCCCGCGATGCGATGGACAGTGTAGCTGGCCCAGATGTCGTCGTAACGTCCAGCGTTCGGATCGAGAAAGTACGCGGGGATGATTTCTCTGGCGAGGGCCGTTTGCTGCGAATTGAATGGGGCCCAAGTGTCCTCGCCCAGAGTGAATGAACGCGGTCCGTTCCAGGCGCTGCAATCGATCGGCAACGCCATTCTCACCCAGGCATCGACGTCGGGGTCACCGAGCCACATGCCTACGTTGACGGCCAGCTTGCCTTTCCGCCGGATGGTCTTGGTTTCGGCGGGCTTCCATCTCTCCCGCAGCGGAAAGCCGCGGTGATAGAAGGGGATAGATGGGGTTGCGGAGAGGAACGCGCATGGGTTGAACCACCCCGTGGAGGAATGGTAGGCGGGGAGAGAGAGAACTTCTCCAACCCGGGCGTGGCAACGCAGCAGATCGGGCTCGCGGAGGTAGTTGTCATCATCAACGGTCAGAATGGTGTCTGCTCCCAGTTGGTAGGCGCGGACCATCCCGATGTTCCGCCGCTGGACCGAATTAAATGGTAGGTGGCGTTCGAGTTCTGGGAATGCTCGGAGGTAGGCTATCTGCCTCTCAATATCGTAGTACTCGGTGGGAAGCCCGTACTTGCTTGTCAGAGCTTTGCAATACCCCGAAACCTCGTCAGGTGTCTTCTTGTCACCCACGACGATAAGTATTACATCACGCCGGTCGTGCTCCATTATGTCCCGGCAGTAGGCCTCGAGGAAGGTTGGTACATTGATTGTGGTAGTGACTATGGCTAGGCTCATGTCTTATCCAAAAAGGAAAATTTGGATGTAGGGTTTCGCGCCGCCTCAAAGACCCTTTCAAACCCTTCTCTAAGTGAGATTTTCGGCGACCATCCGAAACGCTTCTGTACAAGTGAAGTGTTCGCGTACCGATTTTGCACGCCGACTGGTTTGTCGACCAGGGGCTCGACTGTAGGGGAGTAGCCAGAGATTTCTGCGAAAAGTTCGGCAACTTGGATAAAGGTTGTCAGCACGCCTGAGCCAATATTGACTGCGGAGCCGTCGGACACCTCTCCTAGCACTCTGAACATCAGCTCGACGCAGTCGTCGATGTGGACGAAATCCCTCCCTTGGTGCCCCGTGCCCCAGACAGTTAAGGGGTCCTCCTTTCTGGCTGCGCGCTCGGCGATAGCGGGAACGGGATAGACTGGTTCTTGATCTTCTCCGTAACCGGAAAAAGGTCTTACGCAGCAGGTGTGCAGGCCGTAATGGCGGGAGGCGATACGCGCGAGGTATTCCCCGGTGAGCTTGGACCACCCATATGTCATATCCGGCAGACCCATCCGATCCCCAAAGTCAATGAAGTCTTCGGACAAAGCTACTGCGTCACTTTCTCCCTGCAGGTGGACAGGGTAGGCTGCGCTTGAGCTTGCGTAGAGGAGGCGATCAGGCTTTACCGTCCTTGCCCAGTGAAAGAGGTCAGTATCTATGGCCATGTCCGTGGCCACAAGAAGTGGGTCGCCATCAATGAGGCCACGGCCGCCGACGACAGAAGCGAGGTGGATGACATCTCCGAAACGTGGCAGACTTGGTTCGTTCGCGTTTCGCAGGCATTCTCCCAAGAACTGCCGGATGTCCTGGCGGAGGAAGGTGATCGTAATCTCTCCATCGGAGAGGATGGTGCAGGTTGGGGACGTCGCCCGCCTGGTGAATCGGGAGGGAAGCCAGACCTCAGGGACTAACCCGCTGAAGAGGTTGTCCACCAGCCAGATCGCTCTGGGGGAACCCCTTAGCAGGAGGTACCTCACTACGTGGCGACCCACGAAGCCACACCCGCCTGTGACGAGAATTGGTTGGTCCTTCATCGTTGCGTCTGATCTCCGAAGCCCGTCGGAGCCGCGGGAGCTTTCCCTCCGAGCGTGAACGGCCACCAAACTTCCGAGGCTCAAACGTGCCTCGGGGGGAGAATACCACGGCCCGGTTGCTGTCCTAGCCACTGCTTGCTCTGCGGCAAATCGCCAAAGCCGACACAGAATACACTACGGCGTCAGCGTGGGCACGTGCTGTTTGGCGAATTGTTTCGAAAATGCCTCACCCGAGGCGCAAACGCCATTAAGGTCCGCTCGGGTTTCCTGTCTCATGTCCTGCATGCTGCGGTCCGCGGCCGGAGAACTGTATCGCAGGAGATAGGTGCTAGCGGCTCAGGGTCTGTTGTGGGGCGTAAACCGAGCTCGTGACCACCCGCAAACCGGCGCGAGTCGCGCAGCCAGTTGGCTGCCGCGCAGCTTCTTCTTTGGCACAAAGATCACGACGGCTCCGTTCAGGCAGGCTCCGGCGAGTCGGTAGCTTCCGCGGACTTGCTGCATGATCGGGGGGCTGAGCCGCGGGACGCCGCGGTAGGAAGAAGGGATCACAGGGGGTCCGTGAGTCGAGCGTCTTACTGAGACAACAACATAATCGAATTCCTCAGCACGAATTTGTCGCAGGACAGGCTTGGGGGACCATTCGCCAGTCCGCTCAAGCAGGGTGTTGACCCAGGGGTCAATCATCTCGGGGTTTTTCCCTTGTGCGGCGACGAGGGGCACAGTCGAGAGGATGCGATGGCCGGCGAGCTTCGATACCAACGCTTGGTAATCCGGGGGATGGGGCGCTGGCCACCAAGTGGCGAGGCTTAGGCACGGAATCCCCAAGAGCAGGATCGCTGAGCCCAAGCGCATATCGGGCCTGCTTGCCGCTAGCTGCTCCACCCACAACTCCAGTCCGGCAGGCGCCAGGATCGCGCATAGCGACAGCACCTCGCCGAGGTAATATCTGGCCGCCCCGACCTGGGCCATCGTCAGAAGCCCGACCGCAGCCGCGAAGCAAAGGTATAGCAGGAGAAGGAGTGCTCGCTCCCTGTCGCGCTTCCATAAAGAAGCAAGCCCGGCCAGACCCAGCGCCACCGCTAGAATTGCCGTGGGAGAGCCGAGCAGCAAGTCGCCGATCAGCACGAGTTCGCCACGAATGTCGTAGATTGTGTGGCGGGTCATGAGCAGGCTGTAGAGCACCGGCTCTCCCCCCAGCTCCAGCCATCCGATCACGGCAATTACGGGGAGCAACGCCGCTGCCGTAAGCACCGCTGCACTTCGGTGGTGCCGCTTCCAGATTAGCCAGAAGAAGACAGCGGCTGGCGCGGCCAGGAACGGCTGCTTGAACAAAAAGCCAAGGCCCATCAAGATGCCAGCACCGGCAACCCGGGGCCACGGATCGTCAGCGTCGCGGCAGATGACGAAAAACCCGAGCAACGAAAACAGAAGAGCGGGGATATCGGGCCGGAGGGTCGCCGCGTAAGGATAGTAGGCCCTGTCAGCGAGAATAAAGAGCGGCGCGGCCAGGGCAGGCCAATCCATACCACAGGTAAGCCGGGCAAGGCGCCACGCCACGAGGGCGATCAGCAGATAACAGGCAAAGATGAATGTGCGGCCCTCGAATGCAAATTCCCGGAGATCGGGCGGCTTTGCGGCGAGATCGATCGTTCCCAAGGAGATGTAGAAAAGCGGCCCGTAGAGAGCTGGCGTGTAGGGCGGCCGATCGATGCGCACGTAGATCGGGCCACCCCGAGCGAAGCGTTGCGACGCGATGAGTTGTTCGCCATCGGTCATGCCGACATCCCAGTCAGTGCGGAGGAGTCCGGCTGTACGCCACAGCTGAACCCCTGTGCAGGACGCCAGGACCAGCAGGAACCCGATGAGCAGCCATTGGCCGAAATGGCGAGATCGCCTGGCGGACCCCGCTGTCTGTTGCGTCACCATGATGCCAACTCTGGGTCGCGCAGGGCCCCCGCGGATGGTGGTCCAGCCTTTGTGGGTTTCCCGGTGCGGTCCTCGGGGGTTTGTGCGACCCCTCGATGCCGGCGCGGCGAGGGCTGGAGATCGTAGATGCGGACGCGGCCGGAAACGCTGCGGAAGACGACGGGGGCGTTGGCGAGGAGTTCATCGCGGCGGCGGATGAAGATGGCGCGATTTGCTCCCTGCCGATGGAAATCGTTGCTCGTGACGAGCCAGTAGTCCGCGTGAATGAAGCGAGCGACGTCGTCGAGATGGGCAGCGTCCTGGCGAGCGATCGCAGGATCGTTGTCGTAGGTGGCGGCGGTGGAGATGGCTATCGGGCAGATGGTCTGGCGTCCGGTGTAGAGGTAGAGCAGCGCATCCTCGTTGGCGATGAAGCGGGCCTTCGGGGCGGTGTGCGCCGCGATCCAGCGATACGCCGCGTGTTCTTGCGCCAGCAGCGCTTGCTGGCTGCTGGAATCGGTCAACGCCTTGGGCACAAAATCAGCGCAATTCGCCACGGTGATTCCCGCCAGGGCAAGCAGGGCGGCCATCGCAGCCGCGGCCGCAGCCCGATCTGTGATCGGTGCCGAACGACGGAGCCTGGCAAGGGCGAGCCCGGCAATTTCACGGACGATCACGACAAGCCCTCCCAAAAGGAGCGGCAGGAAAGGCACGAGGAAACGCAGGGGCAGAAACGGCCAAGGGAGCACGAACGGGATGTAGAAAAGAAAAATGCCGTGGATCGATTTCCAGCTGCCCTGTCGGAAACGAAAGAAAATGCCCGCCCACGAAGCAAGGGCCACGGCGCTGCCAACACCGAAACTGAGCAGTGCCGCGCGATTGGCCACGGGAAGGAGCAGGAAAATTCCAGGTTCCAAGATAACGTTGAAGAGATTTTTCAGCAGCACTGCGCGCTGGGTGGCCCAGTTGGGGACGAAGCATTTCCACTGACCCACGTAGCTGCTGTAATAGGCAAGGGTTTGCGTCCAGCCAAAGGGCAGCGCCGAGGAGGCTGGGTGCGGCCCGAGGAGCCGCGAGGCAAGCGGCAGAAGCCAGGGAATTGAAAGCAAGCCCCCAACGGCGGTAACGAGGGCCGCGTGGCGCCAGCCGCGGCGAAGGAGCGCCACGAGCGCGATGCCGGCGACGACCGTCACGCCGATTGTGCGCAAGCCCACGCAAAGGCTGCCGAGCGCGCCGGCCAGTGCGAGCCAGCCCCAATGCCCTCTGGGCTCGAGAGCCACGTCGGCAGCAAGCGCGGCGCTGAGCGCCAGGGCCCCGAAAGGCAGATCGCTCATCACGCTTCCACCGAGCAGAAGACCAAAGAAATTGAAAGCGCAAAGCGCCGTGACCACCAGCGCCCACGGGGAGTCGAGTTGCAGCGTCCGCTTCGCCAGTAGAAAGCAAGCGACGAGGAACCAGCAGCCAAAAGCCACGGTCATGCCAATCGCGGGCACAACGTTCGCCGGGAAGATCGGGTCGAAGCGCCAGATCCAGGAGAGCAACCACGGGTACAGTTCGGGATACTTCAACCTTGCGAGCCCGCCCGGGAAGCTCGGGAGCATATAGCCATGGCCGGTGGCGATGGCCTTGGCCGACGCGAAGTACATCGCATCATCCAACATGGCGCCGAAATTCGCAGCTGGATGAAGCATGACGATGGTGACGACGTAGAGGAGCAGGATGAGCGCGAGTATCAGCCACGTTCCAAAACTGCGTGGGGAGAAGAAGCCTCGTTGTGCGGTATCAGGGCTCCTCATGGTGTTCACCAGCCGGGGCAATCGCCGGATCCACTGTGGCGCTGCCGGCGGAGGCAGTGGGATTCGGTTGGCCTAAAGGGATGCTCATTCCGGACGCGCGCGGCATTTCCCCAGACGTCTCCAAGAACGGAATTACCGTAGCACAGGCAGGAGAGCGGCTCTGCCGGATTCTCGCGGTGAGGTGTGCTGGGGAACATCACCGCAGTGGAAGGCGGGGCGCAAGGGCATCAGCGTTGGCGGGCAGAGGAAGCGGTGAGCGCACGGATGTCGTAGATGCGGACGCGTCCGCGGCCGCTGCGAAACACCTCGGGCAGCGGGGCGAGGATTTCGTGTTCCCGGCGAAGAAGGACCGGCCGATCGTTGCCCAGCTCGACGTCGAAATCGTCAGGCGTGGCGACCCAATACGTAGCGTGGACGAAGCGAGCCACGTCGGTGAGATGGGCGGCGTCACGCAGGGGAACGGCAGGATCGTTATCGTAGTAGCCGGCGGTGGAACAGTCGATGGGACGGATTGCCTGCCGACCGGTGTAGAGGTAAAGAAGGACGTCGTTGTAGGCGATGAAAACGGCTTGCGGCGCGGTGTGACGGGCGATCCAGCGATAGGCCTGACGTTCCTCGGTGAGAAGCGCGCGCTGGTGGCCCATGTTGGCTGCCAGTTCCCGGGGGGCGAACCAGGCGCAGTTGGCCGTGGCGAGCCCGGCGAATGCAAGCAGGGCGAGCAAGGAAACAGCGGCCCCGGCTCGCGTGGTCGCCGGACCGCTGCCGCGCAGCGCGCCGGCTGCGCGTGAAGCAATCTCGCGTGCCACCACGGCAAGGCCTCCGAAGAACAGCGGGAGAAGGAGAACGAGGAAGCGTTGGGGCGGAAAAGGGTAAGGCAGAACCATCGCCAGATAAAAGAGCGAGATGCCGTGGATCGCCTTCCAACCGGTTTTACGGAGCCGGTAGAAGATGCCTGCCCAGGAGCCAAGCGCGACGAGGCTTCCCAAACCGACGCTCAGAAACGCGCTGCGATTCGCCAGAGGGAAAAGCAGAAAAATACCCGGCTCAATAATTGCGCTGAGCACGTTTTTCCGAAGCACCGCCCATTGCGTCGCCCAATTGGGGACGGAGTTACGCCACAGGTTCAGGTAGCTGCTATAGAGAGCCAATGTTTGCCGCCAGCCGAGAGGCAGTGCGGGCGAGTTGGGATGAGTCTGGAAGCCTCGGAGAGCCGCCAGGGCTCGCAGGAGGGAAGGGAAAATCCACGGCAGCGCGAGCCCGCCACCCACCACGCACATCAGGGCGACCAAGTGCCATGCGCGCCGGACGAGCGCCACCAGAACAATCCCCGCTATTAGCGTCACTCCCACCGTGCGCAGGCCTGTCGCCAGGCCCGTCAGCACGCCGGCGCAGGCCATCCAGGCCCAATGGCCATTCGGCTCGAGCGCGCGGTCGGCGCAGAGCGCGGCGGTGAGCGCCAGCGCCGCGAAAGGCAGATCAGTCAAAACGCTCCCGCCGAGAAAGAGAGCGAAAAAATTGAACCCGCAGAACGCGGCGACGGCCAAAGCCCACGGTGAGTCGAGCCCCAATGTCCTTTTGGCCAGCAGCCAGCACGCGATGAGAAACCAGCAGCCGAAGGCAATGGTCAATCCGATCGCGGGCATGACGTTGGATGGAAAGCGCGGATCGATGCGCCAGATCCAGGAGAGCAGCCAGGGATAGAGCGCCGGGCATTTCAACGTATGCAGCCCGCCCGGGAAGCTGGGAAGCATGTAGCCGCGGCCGGTTGCCAGGGCCTTCCCCAGGGCGAAATACAGCGCGTCATCCTGCAAATTTCCGAAGTTCGCCGCGGGCCGAAGCAAGAGGATGGTGCCGGCGTAGAGAACCAGGATCGTGCCAAGCACGAGCCAAGGCAGCAAACGGCGATGAAAAAGGGCGCTCAGCCGATTGGCCGGCATCTGTTTCCTAGTCATCAGCGGTGTGGGCCCACCGGGGCTTGGGGCGTGGAGTTGGGCTCAAAGGCGGCATTGGCGTAAGCGCAGGAAAAGCTGGCCACTTGGTGGTAATTGTCAGCGAGCGCGTTGACGAAAGGAGCTGGCCAGATCACGATGCCATGTCGTGGTGGCGACACTGCCCGCTCGAGCTCGGGCAGGTTATTTCCTAGCAGGATGACACCGAAGAAGCGTTGTTGTACCAGATGGACCAGTGGTTGCTGGTCGAGTCGGCCAGCTTGGCGGAGAAAGGCGAACTCGAACGTGCTGGAGAGCCAAACCTTCTTGCCTGAAAGCACGGCGGCTCCGGAATTTTCGGAAAGCAGTTGGCCCGGTTGCCGGGCGGCGAAGTGATAGGCGGCAGGACAGCCGGACAGGACCGAGCTGACTCGTCGGCTTTCGGGCAGCCCCAAGAGGACCAGCACTAAAACCCCGACAGGAATCAAAGCCACGACTGGATCGGATCTCCAGTGTTTTCGGAGAGCAGAATAGCCGCAGCCAGCCGCGAGGCACATTGCTGCTTGCCATTCGAGAAGTTCGTTCACATCTCCGGTCCCCACCGTCAGGGTCATAAGGGTAGCGAGCGCACAATAGAGGAAGGGGAGAGAAAAAGCGCGGCGGCGAACGTCACGAACAGCCAATACAAGCGCCCCAGCCATAAGCCCTACGTCCAAGCGGGCGAAGGGCCCGATACGCTCGAAGTACCACTTGAGACGATACGGGTCGGGATGCGTCAGAAACATGTCGAACAGGGCCCACCAGTTTGTCCCGATGCCGAGAGCCACGAGGCCAGCGGTGCCGAAAAGCAGCATCCAGCCCGTAAAACGCCAGCCGCGGCGCCGCTCCGCTGCCTTCCCGGACGCGGATTTCTCTTCCCCGCCGGACCACAGGTAAAGGATGCAGGCAACCGGTGCAGCCAGAAAGGTTATCTTGCTGAAAAGGGCTGCCAGGAACAGCAGCGCCGGCCAGAGGAGGGATCTCCTGGTCGCAAAGAGATAGAGTCCGGCTAGCGAGAGCGCGGTCGCGAGGAGTTCGACTCTGAGAACGTAAACCCAATCCCGAACCATCGACACGGCAAGGAAAGACAGGCCAAATCCCAGCGCGATTAACCAGGATCTGGTCCAGTACCGCAAAAGCAAGATCAAAAACAGCGCCACGGCCAGCGCCGAAGCGAGCACGAGAAGCCGTGGCGTCGTGAAGCTCAGCCCGAATAGCTTCACCAATAGCGCCGTCAGATAATAGAAAACTGGCCCGTAGACGTTGACGAAGTAGGGCGGCCGACCGACCGGAGGGTAGGGCGTCAGGCCTTGTGTGATACGGAATCCCGCATTCAAGATTTTGCCTTCCTCGAAGTTCACGGCGAAGGGCAAGGGGATGTAATAGGCGGCGAAGCGGAGGGTGTCGATCACACCGGCGACGACGGCGGCGAGGAGCGCGAACTCTGCGATGCGGACGAAGGCCGCCGGCTTGCCTGCCGGTTCTGGATTGTGGCTGGCTGCGCGTTCCTCTTCGAATTGTGCCGCGTTGCGGGGCATGAAAACGGGGAAAGGATACACTATGGCGGCGAGGGCGGGCAGGAGCGTTTCCTCGGCGGTTGCGATGCTGCCAACCCTGGGCGCGCCTCTTTGCGTGCGTGGCGGGGGCTGCCCTGGAGCGCCGGCTAAGCGCCTTGCGTGGCTTAGGTGGGCGGCTCAGTGCGGTCGAGGACGACGAGTGATTCGAGGTGGGGCGTCTGCGGATAGAAATCGAAGCCGGTGAGCGATACCGGGCGATAGACGGGACGCAGCAGAGCGACGTCGTGCGCCTGGTTGGCGGGATTGCAGGAAAGATAGAGGATGCGGGGCGGACGGATTCGCCCGAGCGCGGCGACCAACTTCGGATGCAAGCCCGCGCGCGGCGGATCGACGACGACTACATCCGCGCCAGCTAGCAATTCCTCGGCGCAGGATTCGGCACGCGCGACTTTCGGGTGGTAATTTTCCACGCCGGCGCGGCGGCGATTTTCCTCGGCGAAGGCGACGGCGGTTTCGCTCGATTCGATGGCGAGGATCTCCCGCGCGCGGTCTGCCAAGGCCAAGCCGATCGAGCCAACGCCGCTGTAAAGCTCGACAAGGCGGCCGCATTGGGGCGTGTGGCAGCGAATCTCCTCGACGGCCAGCGGGAAGACCTCGGCGTGGTTTTGGAAGAAGCCTTCGAGCGGAAATGCCAGATCGAGGCCAAGGACGCGCTCGGTGAGTTGTTGGGCTCCGCGCTGGAACAAAACTTTCGTCGCGACCGAGGCCGGCGAGAGCGGATCGCTGTAGATCACGGAGAAGCCGGCGCTGCGCTCGAGCGCGAGATCGCACGCGGCGAAATGCTCGTCCATCACGTAGAGGCCGGCGATCACCTCGCCCGTGGCCGTGCTGCCGCGGACCACCAACGTCTTCAGGGCTACCGCGCCGATGCCGCGCTCGGCCAGGCGTTCGACCACTTCGAGCGCCGCGGCGTTCATCGCCTCACAGGCGAGCCGGCAGCCCTCGGGCAGCGGAACCTTGCGGAGGGCGCTGCCGCGTTCGTGGAAGGCGAGCCGCAGCCGGCCCTCGTCCTCGGTGAAGCTGAATTCGAGCTTGTTGCGGTAGCCCCAGACGGTTTCGGCTTCCAGGAATTTCGCGAGGGGAACCTCTGGAAAAAGCTGCTCGAGAATGGCGCGCTTGGCGCGCACCTGCGCCGGGTAGTTCATCACCTGCCAGGGCGAGCAGCTCAGGTAATGCGGCTCGCGCGGCGGGACGCGGTCGGGCGAAGGGTCGAGGATCCGATCGACTCGGCAGAACAGCGTGCCCTTTTGGCGGCGCAGGGGAAACACACGCGCGCGTTCGCCCGGCAAGACGCCCCAGGCAAGGGCGGTGCGGCTGCTTGGCTCGGGCAAGTCGGCGGCGGCCAGGCCTTGCGGGGTGAGGCGGTCGAATACGAGTTCAAGCGGTTCGGTCATGGGCGATTGCAAATACCCTAGCATGCCACCGGGCCGGCGATGGGACGAAGACGCGAGGAGCGGGAAAAGCGAGCGCGAAGAAGGGGGCGGGCGGATTCGCCGCTGGTCGCTTTGCCGCGGGCGAAGGTCCGTTGCCTGGGCCTTGGCCTCAGGGTATGCTGGTGGCCCAAGGTGGGGGCACCGACGGCGCATTCGCTTTGCCACACCGACGCCGCCGCGTGTTGGCCAAGGAGGGGGGATGGTTCTCGAACGCTTCGCGGTGGCAGGCTTGGCACACTATTCCTACATGGTGGAATCGGGAGGCAGCGCGGCGGTATTCGATCCGAAGCGCGACATCGACACCTACCTTGATTACGCCGCCGACCGGAATTGGAAGATCACCCACGTGCTCGAAACGCATATTCACGCCGATTACGCTTCGGGCGCACGAGCGCTGGCCAAAGCCACCGGTGCGCAGCTCTGGCTGAGCGGGCACGACGAAGGCGAGGACTACGCCTATCAGTTCCCGCACCAAGCTGTACACGACGGCGACCGGATCCAACTCGACGGGACAACGATCGTGGCGTTGCACACGCCAGGCCACACGCCCGAGCACCTTTCGTTTCTGCTACACGAAGCGGGTGACGGCGGACGGCCGGCGGCGATGCTTTCCGGCGATTTCCTGTTCGTCGGCTCACTCGGCCGCCCCGATTTGCTGGGCGAAGGTTCCAAGCGGCGCTTGGCGGAACTGCTTTACGAGAGCGTGCACGAAAAGATTCGCGCGTTGCCGGACGCGACGGCAGTCTATCCGGCGCATGGCGCCGGTTCCTTTTGCGGCGCCGGCATGAGCGACCGGCCGGAATCGACGCTGGGCACCGAGCGCTCCTCCAACGTGTTTTTCGGCGACCGGGAGCGCGAAGTGTTCGTCCGCCGGATTTTGGCGAATGTGCCGCCGTTTCCCGATTACTACCGGCGAATGAAGCGGGTGAATTCGGAAGGGCCGAAGCTGCTCGGCGAGCTGCCCGGCGGCAAGGCGATCGGCTGCGAAGGGTTTCGCGAGCGGATTGAGCGCGACGAAGCGGTCGTCATCGACGTGCGAAGTCCGGAAGCTTTCGGCGCAGGGCACATTCCCGGCTCGCTCAACATCGGGCTGGGGGCAAGCCTGGCGACCTGGGCGGCCTGGATGGTTCCGTACGACCGGCCGGTGCTGCTGGTGGGCGACGCGGAGATGAATCTGGAGCCGGCGCGGAGGGCGCTGGTGCGCGTGGGATTCGATGATCTGGGCGGCTGGCTCGCGGGCGGCGTATCGGCGTGGACGGCGAAGGGCTGGCCCGCTGAGCGAGTGGAACAAGTTACGGCGGCGGAACTGGACGAGCGCCGGCGACGCGGAGCGACGATCATTGATGTGCGCAGCGGCAACGAATGGGCCGAGGGGCACATCGAAGGGGCGCGACACATCATGGGTGGCGACCTGCCGAGACGGCTCGAGGAGTTGCCGCGCGATACGACCATCCATTTAGTTTGTGCCAGCGGCTACCGCTCGAGCGTGGCGGCCAGCGTGCTGCGGCGGGCCGGTTTCGCCCGGGTGGCCAACGTCGCCGACGGCATGGAAGGATGGAGGCAGCGCGATTTGCCGGTGGCGACCGGCCAGTAACGCCGGTTTCGGGAACGGTGACGGCGCCATGTTTCGAGTGATCACCTTCAGCCGCGAATACGGCAGCGGCGGAGCGGAAATCGCCCGCCGGCTCTCGGAGCGGCTCGGCTGGAAACTGGTGGACAATCCGCTGCTCGACGAGATCGCGCGGCGAGCGCAGGTGCCCAGCGAGGTCGCCCGACGTTTAGACGAATCGGTGAGCCCATGGTTTCAGCGGCTGGTTCAGGCGGTGTGGCGCGGCGGGTATGAGGGCGCGGCCTCGTGGGTGGAAGGAAGTCCGTTCGACGCCGACCAGATGATGCGGCTCTGGGCCCAGGTGATCCGAGAGGCGGCGGAGATGGGAGAGGCGGTGATTGTCGGCCGAGGAGGCCAGTGCATCCTGCGCGAACGCACGGACACCTTTCACGTTTCGATTCACGCGCCGCTTCCCCTGCGCGTTGAAAACCTGCGAAGCGCTCTGGGACTCAAGGAAAACGTGGCGCAGACAGCCGAGGAAATCGACCGACGCCGCGCTGCCTTCATTCGCCGTTATTTCGGCGAGGACTGGAAGGATTGGCGGCTTTATCACCTCGTCATCAATTCCTCGATCGGCTTCGACCGCGCCGTCGAGGTGATCCTGCAGGCGGCGAGCCTGGCGGCTAAGACCTCCTGAGGCGAAATTCGCCCACAGTTTTCACGAGCCATTCGATGAGAATTGGGGAGGGTTGTGCAGTGGGGTTTTCCACCCGGTGTCGTTCATCCTGCCCCGAAGCGATGCTGCCCTGAAGGGCAGCGCTACATGAAACCGCCCGGCTCGCAGGCGGAGGGCCGGGGGAACGGAAGATCCCGCAGCGGATTGGCGGCAGAATCGCTGCCGGGCGGCTCAGGCGGCGGCCTGGCTGGTGGCCATGGCGCGCTTCAGGCCGAGCAGGGCGGCGCCAAGCGCGCAGACGTATTCGCAATGCTCGGGGACGTGGATGGGGATTTTCAAGCGGCGCTCGAGCGCGCGCACGGCGCCCTGCTGGCGGGCCACGCCGCCGACGAAAACCAGTTCGTCGACGTGGCCGACTCGCTTGAGCAACAGCGCCGAGCGGTCGGCGAGCGAGTCGTAGATGCCGGCGAGGATATTGGGTACAGTGACGCCGGCCGAAACGTGATTGATGATTTCGCTTTCGGCGAGGACGGCGCAGATGCTGCTGATCGGATGGGGATTGTTGGCCTGGACGGCAAGATCGCCGACGCTTTCGAGGCCGACCTGAAGGTAGCGGGCGGCGCGCACGATGAAGCTGCCCGAGCCGGCGGCGCACTTGTCGTTGGTCTTGAACAGGTGGACGCGGCCGGTTTCGGTGAGACTGATCGCGCGGGTCGACTGGCTGCCGATATCGATCACTGCGGCGGCGCTGGGATAGAGAAAATGGGCGCCGCGAGCGTCGCTGGTGATTTCGGTGATCTGGATATCGCGGAAGCCGATGCTGTAGCGGCCCAAGCCGGTGGCGGCGATGTAGTCGATTTCCGAGGGGGCGACGCCCGCCGCTTCGCGGGCCTGGTCGAGCGCGGTGCGGGCCGCCTTTTCCATTTCGACGCCGGTGCGGGTCGAGCCACGGCCGAGGATGCGCACATGCGAGGCGAAGTCCTCAGCCGGCGCGCCGGCAGTTGAGGCGGCGAGATTGCCGGACCAACCGAGCAGGACCGCCTTGGTCAGTCCCGAGCCGACGTCGATGCCGCCGACAAGCAGCGTGGGGGCGGTCGGGTTTATTTCGTCAACTGGTGTGAGCCGCATCGGCGGGCCTCCAGATTCCGGATTCGAAACTCTCGCCCATTTTTTCGATGGCGAACAATGCGGCGCCAATCGCGCCGGCGAAGTGCGCGTCGGGACCGACTTCGAGCTTCGTCCCAAGCACCTGCTCGAGCGCACGGACCATGCCGATGTTGCGCGAGACGCCGCCGGTCATCGTGATCGCCTGCTCGATCGGAACGCGGCGGGCGAGCGAGATGGTTCGGCGCGCTATCGCCAGATGAACACCGCCGAGAATGTCTTCGGGCTTCTTGCCCTGGGCGAGGTAGGAGAGGATATCGGATTCGACGAAAACGGTGCAGACGGTGGTGATCTTCACCGGATGGCGGGCTTCGAGCGATAGCGGGCCGATTTCGTCGAGGCCGAGGCCGAGCACCTCGGCGGCGTTGGCGAGGAAACGGCCGGTGCCGGCGGCGCATTTGTCGTTCATGACGAAGTCGAGCACCTCGCCCTCCGCGCCGACGCTGATCGCCTTGGAATCCTGGCCGCCCATGTCGATGACGGTGCGCGTTGCGGGAAACAGGTAGTGGGCGCCGCGGGCGTGGCAACTGATCTCGGTCATCTGGGTGTTGCCAAAGGTGATCTTGTAGCGGCCGTAGCCGGTGCCGACGACGTAGCCGACGTCCTGCGGCGAAACGCCGGCCTGCTGGCAGGCGGCGATAAAGCCGTTCTCGGCGGCGCGCTGCACGTTGGCGCCGGTATCGACCAGGGCGCGGCCGAGCATCTGCAGGCCGCCATTGTCGCCGACAATGACGGCTTTGGTTTGTGTCGATCCGACGTCCACTCCGGCGGCAAGTCTCATAGCGACCTCACGGGAGAATTTTGAGCCGCTCGCCCGCGACCGGGGCGTTTCCCGCGCCGGCGGCAGGGTGGCGCAGGGCGGCGGCGCCGCGGCGCAGCGTGCCAATCGAGCGGCTGTGCTCGAGCGCCTCGAAAAAGGCGTCCATGCGGTTCTTGATCTGGGCTTCGGAGAAATAGCGCGGGTCTTCGAGATCGGATTCGATGTAAAGCGTGGGCACGCCGAGCTGGCGAGTGAAATAGTCGCGCATGTCGCCCTGGCCCGCGGAAAACAGGCGGCAGCTCTTGACGAAATGAATGACAATGCCGTCGGCGTCCCATTCCTCGACGTAGCGGCGAATCTGCTCGTAGCGCTGCAGGTAATTGCGGTTGGTGACGTTGTGGGCAAGCATGTGCAGCGCGAGCGACTCGAAGGGGTGGTCGGGGTCGTGGCGGAAACCGAACTCCCACAAGCCACCGACGGTGGAATAGGTGGAAGCGACGGCCGTGGCCTTCCAGGTGGCGAACATGTCGCGGAAGGAGCGGAAGAAGGGATATGGCGGCGGACCTTCGATCACGACGCGGAATTTTTCCTGGTCGTATATGCCCTCGCCGCGCGCCACCTTCTCTTCCATCTCCTTGAGCGCCAACTCGAAAAAGGCGACGCCTTCCGGGCTGCCGCGGTAGACGTAGAGCGGGCCCATGAGCGTGATGGCGTCGAAATAGGCGTCGAAGGGCGAAGGGGTGCGGCGAGCCAGGTTCTTGATGCGCGACCAGGCCTCCTCGACGCGCGCCGAGCAACGCACCGCCTCGCGGAAGCGGTCCATGTCGAAGCGGCGGCCGGTGATCTGCTCGAGCTGACGGACGATCTCGTGCAGCTGGCGGACGACGTAGTCGATGTCCTCGGCGCGGGGCTCGGCCGTGCGCAGGAACGGCACGTCGAGCATGGCGAGCGGGGCGCCCTGGAATTCGGCGGCGTGCTCGAACCATTTCACGTAGGTATTGCAGCCGACGAAATTGCAGAGGACGAGGGCGGGCGTGGGCAGCGGCGTTCCGGCCGGCGTGATGCCTTTGATCATCGCGCCGATATCGGCCTTGACGTAGGCGCAGTTGTCGGCGGCGTAGCCGAGTTCCTCAGCGGCGAGAATCGGATCGAGCGACTGGTGGCGAATGGCGAGCTGGAGGGCGTTGACCTCCGGATAGAGCGGCACGGCGCCGAAGCCTTCGAGCAGCTCGATGCAGTTGCCGGAGATCATCAGCGAGACGGCGGGGGGATTGCCGGTGCGGGCCGACTCGTCGAGGCGCTCGTACCAGTGCAGCATCAGGTCTTTCTGCTGCTGGTGGATCTGGCCGCGATATTCGGAACGTGGGGCTTCGCTCATGATTCCTCAATCGAACAGCAGCGATTCGACGAACGTCTCCACCTCGGTGCGCAGGCGGTCGAAGGTAAAGGCCTTTTCCTCGAATTCGAGCAGCAGGTGGGGAATCGAGGCGGCTTCCAACTCGCGCTTGAAGAGGACGTAATCGAAATACGCCGGTTCGCAAAATTTGGCGATCAGAAACAGCACCGCGTCGGCGCCGAGCCGGCGGACCTTTTCCACCAGCAGCTTGTGGCGCCGGTGGCGGAAATCGTGGCGCACCGAGGAATAAACCGAGCGGTCCAGGTAGCTTTCGGCGAGTGCGCCGAGCGGATCGCCGTCGATCGGCACGTCCTCGGTGAACCAGCGGCGGCCAAGAATGAAATCGTCGTCGAGGACGTAGCAGCCGGCCTCCTCGACCAGGCGAATCAGGTCGAGCGGGGGCTGTTCGCAAAAGGAGCCCTCGATGACGATGCGAACGCTGTCGCGGGGCTTGGCCTGGCGATCGGCGATATCGGCGAGGGCGCGGGAAAGCCAGGTGTTGTGGGTTTCGACAGGGAGAAAATTGCCGGCGCGCTGGAGCAGGTAGAGGTCGGAGGTGTGCACCTGGTGCGGGTTGGCGGCGCGGAGCGCATAGAGATCGCGCAGCAGCGCCCGGTTCTCGTTGTAGACCGCGATCGAGGCGCGCAGCGCGTCATCGTCGAGCTTACGGCCGCCGAGCTTTTCCAGTTGGGCGGCCAGGCGCAGGTATTCAGCTTTCAGGAAGCTGGCGCTCGCACCCGAAGAGGGATTCTGCGGCAGGTGCAGGAAGTCGATGTACTTTTGCGGGAAATTCCGCTCGAAAACGAAGGCGAGGTTGCGCGCCGAATCGCAGATGCCGGAAAAGAGCATGCCATCGAGCGGATCCAGGTAGCCGGTGAGGCCCATTTCGAGCGTCGTTTTGACAATCGAGCAGATGAAGGAGCCGAAACGGGCGTCGGCGTACTGAAGATCGAGGCGATCGCCGGCGCCGTTCAGGCCGACCGGGAGCAGGCCGGAGGCGTGGATCAATTCCACCGGGGTGTAGACGGGGAAATAGCCGATGGCCGCGGCGCCGGGATTCTGCTCCTTCCAGCGGCGCACCTCCCCGAGATGGAGATCCTCGACGATCGCCCGGCACTGTTCAATGAGATTTTCGGTAGCAGCAGGCATAAGGTTCCTCAGCCGGTTATCCGGCCATTGTGAGTCCTCCGCTCACGCTCGTCACCTGGCCGGTGATGTAGCTTGCGGTGTCGGAAGCCAGGAAGACGACAAGCGGGGCGACATCTTCCGGCCGGCCGAGCCGCTTGAAAGGAATAGCGCCAGTGACCGCGCCGATCACCTTGTGGCCGAAATCCTGCGACTGGATTTCCGCCAGTAGCGGCGTGTCCACCAGGCCGGGACAGACGACGTTGACGCGGATGCTATCGCGCGCGTGCTCGCGGGCGAGCGTTTTCGAGAAGGCAACGACGGCGGCCTTGGCGCCGGAATAGACGGCTTCGCCGAGCGAGCCGACGCGGGCCGAATCGGAGCTGATATTGACGATCGCGCCCTGCTTCCGCTCGGCCATGTGCTGGAGCACCGCGTAGCAGGTGTTGATGACGCCGAGATAATTCACCCCGATGACGCGCTGCCATTCCTCGGGTGTGGATTTCAGGAACGGGATGAGGTGATCCCAACCGGCGTTGTTGACGAGGATGTCGATGCGGCCCATGGCCTTGATGGCGGCGTCGCGCAAGGCAATCGTGTCTTCGAGTTGCGTCACATCGGTGCGCACGGCGGCGACCTCGCGGCCGGTGTCGTGGTGAACAGCTTCCGCGGTGCGCGTTGCTTCGTCGACCAGGAAATCGCCGATCATCACGTCGGCCCCGGCCCGCGCGAGAGCTTCGACGATGCCCCGGCCGATGCCGCGGGCACCACCGGTGACGACCGCTTTCTTTCCTTTGAGGTTCTCCAGGCTCATCGTTGCTCCTTTGCCGAGGCGGCCGTTTTGCCCGTTGCCGCCTGGGAAGCGAGGCCGAAGACCTCGACGGAATTGTCATGGAGCAGCTTGCGCTTCACCTCTTCCTTGAGGCCGAGCTGTTCCACCTGGGCGAGGCTTTCCTTCCACGGCAGGCCGTTGGTGCCCCAGAGGCAGCGGTCGCGGCCCAGCCGGCTGTTCAAGAACTGGATGATCTGTGGCGAGAGATATTTGGGCATCCAGGCGTCGATGCCGAACCAGATGTTGTCCCACTTGTAGCAGACCGAGAGCAGTTCATCGACCCAGGGCCAGCCGGTGTGGGCGCCGATCAGTTTCAGCTTCGGAAAATCGCAGGCGACGCGATCGAGCAGCATGGGCCGGCCGCCCTCGCTCGGCATGGCCTCGAGCACATGGCCGACCTGGAGGGAAACGGGGACGTTCAGGCCCTCGCAGAGGGCGTAGAGCGGATACATTTTGCGGTCGTCGATCGGAATGTCGAAGCCGTAGATGTGGACGTAGACGCCCTTGAATCCGTGGCGGGTGACGGCGGCTTCGATTTCGGCGAGGCTTTCGCGAATGCGGAAAGGATTGTAGCCGGCCAGGCCGACGAAGCGGTCCGGGTAGCGCTCGGTGTACTGGAGCACGTCTTCGAGCTTGGTGTCCATGTACATCCACTTGCGCCAGTAGGACCACATTTTGCACTGGGTGATGAAGACCTTTTCGACACCGGCCTCGTCCATGCGGGCCAGCATGTCTTCGATCGAGGGGTAGCGGGGCAGGCCGCCGATCGAACGTTCCATCCGGCAGAGCAGCTCGCCCTTTTTGGCTTCGTCCCACCGGTGCATGAACTCCTCGGTGGCGACGTAGTACATGAAGTCGATGGCGGGAATAACGTTGCCAGGCGTAATCACCTCCCACTGGGAAGCCTAGGCTGTGACAGTGAAGGGCGCACGGACTTAGGTCACAGACCTTGCGGGCGAGGGAGGAATCGCCCCTGCGAACCGGAATTCCGCTGAGCCCGAAACTGCTCTAAATTATTGGCGATTGTAGCACCGGGGGCGCTGGGCGGACAATGGCGGTACAGCCAACCCAGAAAGCAGAAGGAGCGCGAGATGAAATGGACGAAGCAGGAACGGGACTTCCTGGAAACGGCGCGTGTGGCACGGCTGGCGACGGTGGGGCCGGGCGGCATGCCGCATAACGTGCCGATCTGCCCGCTGCTCTCCGGCAACCGCTTTTATATCGGAACCGAACGGGCCACCGCCAAAGTACGCCATGTCCTCGCCCACCCGAAGGTAGCGCTTGTCTTCGACGACTACTGCGAAGATTGGAATCACCTGCGCGGCGTGCTGGTGGAAGGCGAGGCGCGGCTGGTCGACCGGACGACATTTCGCCGCGTGCGTGCCGCGCTATACCGCAAGTTCCAGCAGTACGAAAGAATCGCGCCACTCGGCGACCGCGGCGCTGTCGTCCTCGAAGTCATTCCGCAGCGCAAGGTGGGCTGGGGATTCTAGGCCACGGCGCCGGCAGGACTTCTCGCGGCAATCGTCTGAACGAATGCGTAACGGTATTTTCAGGAGGATTTCGGGGCTCGGCTTTTTCCCGGGCCGACCGCCCTCCTGCCGGGGTGTCAAGCAAAACCGTTGTCGCCGAAGGCGGTGATGATGCGTTTTTCCGCTCCGGCAATCTGGTTCCACATCAGGCGGTGGGCAATCGCCGGCCGCTTGCGGCGCACGGCATCGACAACGAGCAGGTGCTCGGCAGTCGCTTCATCGGGATCGAGGCCGACGTCGAGGCCGAGATATAAAGGCCGCTGGATCTGATCGAGCAGGGCGACGACGACCGCTTCGAGCCGGCTGTTGCCGGAAGTGTGGGCGAGTTGCTGGTGGAAGGCGCTGTTCATTTTCAGGTAGTGCTCGTAGGTGTTGCGCTGGCCGGGCCGATAATTGAGTTCGGCCAACACCAGCAGGCGAGCCACCTGTTGCGGGCTGGCGCGCTCGGCGGCGAGAGCGGCTGCCTTGGATTCGACGATTTGCCGCAATTCGAAGAGTTCGCGGATGTCGGGAAGGCTGAATCCGGCGACGGCAAAAGCGCGAGGACCGGTAACGCAGACCAGCCGTTCGTAAACGAGGCGGCTGCAGGCTTCACGGAGGTCGGCGCGAGGAACGCGAATTTCGGCCGCGAGCGCCCGTTCGTCGAGGCGGTTACCGGGAGCAAGGCGGCAGGTGAGGATGCGGCTTTTCAACTCGCGGTAGGCGCGCTCGCCGGGCGTCTCGTCGCGGCGCACCGTGGCGTCGAGGCCGATAGACAAGACCGGTGTTTTGTTCTGGCCCCGCATCTTTCCCCCGACAGTTGCGGTGGGTCATATACCGTATCCGCTTCCGACCCGTCAATGGTTTCTTACAGATTGTGTCTTACAGATAGAGACGGGAGAAAGACACCTGCCCGCCGCTTGCGCCGGGAGGCGAGCATGGTGAGGCTGCCCGCGCGGGAGGCCGTTACCCGGCGAGCAGCGTGTCAAGTGCGCGGCGGGCGGCGTCCGGGTCGGCGTCGATGATGACATGGGACTTGTCTTCCGGCCCGGCCTGATGGCGGAGGATGTAATCGGGGTCCTTGAGCTGATGGCCGGTTAGGATAATGACCACCTCGGAGGCTGGCGGAATCCGGCCCCGCTGGCGGAGCTTGCGCACGCCAGCCACGGTGGCCGCCGATGCCGGCTCGCACCCGATCCCGTCGGCGGCGAGGGCCGCTTTCGCCTCCGCGATTTCGCCATCGGTAACGCTCTCGACCAGACCCCGCGTCCATTCCAGTTCCCGGCGGGCTTTGGGCCAGTTGGCCGGGCGGCCGATGCGGATGGCGCTGGCCTCGGTTTCGGGATGTGCCACCGGCTCGATCGCCCGGCCGGAATCCCATCCGCGGTAAAAAGGCGCTGCACCGGCGGCCTGGATCACCGCCAAGCGTGGCGGACGGTCGAGCAGGCCGAGCGCCGCGAGTTCCCGCAGTCCCTTTCCCATTGCCGAGACGTTGCCCAGATTGCCGCCGGGGAGAACGAGGAAATCGGGGGCGCGCCAGCCGCGTTGCTCGAGCAGTTCGACGACGGCGGTTTTCTGGCCCTCGATGCGGAAGGGATTGATCGAATTGACGACGTGGAGCGAGCGCTCGGCGGCGACCGCTTCGAGCAGGCAGAAAGCGTCGTCAAACGTGCCGCGAACCTCGATCACGCGGGCGCCGAATTCAGCCGCCTGGACGAGTTTCGCCGCCGAAATGCCCTGATGGGGCACGAACATCACCGCGGGCAATCCGGCGCGGGCGGCGTAGGCGGCCATCGATGAGGAAGTGTTGCCCGTGGAAGCGCAAGCGACCACCTGTGCGCGCACGGAGAGAGCGGCACTGATGCAAGCGGTCATGCCCAGGTCCTTGAACGAGCCGGTGGGGTTGGCGCCCAGATGCTTGGCCGAGAGGCGCACCTCGCCGGCCCAGCGGCCGGCACGTGGCGCCTCGACCAACGGGGTGGCTCCCTCACCGAGCGTCACCGGGCTGATGGTCGAGGGCAGAAAGGACAGCAGTTCGCGGAAACGCCAGACGCCGCTGCGGTCGGCCGCGTGACTGGTGGACAGGCGGTCGCGCCAGAGCCGGCGCAGGTCGGCGGGCGCGACGCGATCGAACTCATAAGCGACGTCGAGCAGGCTGCCGCAAGCGCCGCATTTCGGCATTTTCAGGGCGAGCGGATGGCTTTGCCCGCAGGCCGGATCGATGCATGAGAGGTAGGCGCGAGACATTGCCGTATGTGAACCAGGACCCGGAGACGCCTCAGCAAGCACAAGAAGATACCACGTTCGGCCAGGGAGTCACGCACAGCTGCAAGGAAATCGACGCTACGGGCCGCCGGGGCAACGAAGACTAGAGCGCGAGCAGGCGCCGGGCGTTTCCGCCGAGAATGGCTTGGCGATCGGGCTCGGGAATCGGGAGCGAGGCGAGGCTCTGGCGCATCTGTTCGATGCTGCCGATGCGGTGCGGATAGTCGCTGCCGGCAACGATCTGCGAAGCGCCGGCAAAACCGATGGCGAGCTGGAGGGCGGCGGAATCGAAATTCACCGTGTCGTAAAAGAACCGCTTGAGGAATTGGCTGGGCGGCTGATGGATGTGAGCGCGGCATTCAGGGAAGGCCTCGTAGCCGCGGTCTAGCCGCTCGGCCAGATAGGGGATCGCACCGCCCAGGTGCGCAAGCACCCAGCGGATGCGGGGAAAGCGCTCGGGGACGCCACGAAAGACCAGATGGGCGGCGGCGAGTGTCGTGTCGAGGAGAAAGCCGACCAGCGGCATCAGCCAGTAGTCGGTCATCGATTCGACGCCCACAGGGCTGGTGGGATGGATGAAGAAGACGGCATCGAGGTCATTGGCGGCTTCGTAGAGCGGCTCGAAGCTGTCGTCGGCCAGAGGCAGGCCGTTGACGTTGCTGAAGAGCATCGCGCCGCGCAGGTGAAGCTGCCGGATAGCGCGCTCGAGCTCGCGGGCCGAGGCGGCCGGGTCGTTCAGGGGCAGCGTGGCGAGCGCGGTGAAATGGGCGGGCCGGTCCTGGGCGACGCGGGCAAGAGCGTCGTTGGCGAGCGAGGCGAGGCGGGCGGCGACGGCGGGTTTTTCGATGTGGGTGCCGGGGGTGGTGAGGGTGAGCACCTGCAGATCCACGCCGCGACGGCTGACGTCGCCCTCGCGAAAATCGATGTCGCGGTGGGCGGGGACGGCAACGTTGTAGTCCCCTGGATAGTAGAGCAGCGGATTGCCTTCGGCATCGTGGCTGATTCGCACATTGCTCGGGCCCTTTTCGAGGGCCGCCAGGTAGGCGGGCGGGTAGAAATGGTTGTGAAAGTCAATCGTCGGCATCGTTTTCCTGCTCCTTTGTTGCCGAGAACGAGTGTTAAAATTAATCGAGGTTTACCCCGAGACACAAGAGAAACGAGACTGAACGGCATGGGGAAGCCAGAGCCGCGGTGCGAACGGCGCCGGGTTGCCGGCGCAGGCTGGAAGAGAGTGGCCTAAACGTTCCGGTGGAGCTGCGCAATGAAGGGCGAATGGAGGACGGCGGCCTGTGCCGCGGGGCTGGGGCTGTTCCTTTCCGCTTTTGCCATGGCCGGCACGAAGCCGAACACCAGCGCCGCCTCCGAGGCGCTGGTCAAGCGGGCGCTGGCCAGTTGCGACATTATGGCGAATGGCGTGCCTGCGGCCCGTCTCTACGCGCATTTTCGCATCAACTACGCCCCGGGGAAGTCCGCCGAAGGAGAACTGCTACGCATCTGGACCCCGACGGGATGGTGGCACGAAGAGCTGGCGATGTCCGGCTACCGGAGCACCGAAGTTTCCGACGGGAAACAGGAATGGAGGGCCGGAACCCTCCGCTACATTCCCTATCCGATCTTCCTGATCCGAAGGGCGCTGACCTTGCCCGCGGCTCTGGATGCGGCCGAGCATGCCCAGCTTGGCCCTCTGCTTCCCACGAGCGACGGCGCGGTCGATTGCGTGGACACCGAGGGCCACGGGCCGCGTTTCTCCTACTGTTTTGACACGCAAGACGGGAACCTGTTGCGCATGTTCGACGGCGAATGGAACGTCACCTTCCAATATGCCGACTACCAGCCCCTTGGAACGAAGCGGTTTCCGAGAAGACTGGAAGTGCTCCTGCCGAGCGGCCGGCAGCTTGCCGAGATTCACATCGATCAGCTCGTTCCGGAAAAGCATCCCGACCTGCGGATCTTCCTGCCAGTCAAAGGCTCCGAAGAGGAGCCGGTAAAGGGACAGTGCGAGGTGATCGAGCGGCCGAAACTGAAGAAATTGGTCAAGCCGCAATATCCGCGGGAGGCCGAAGCGGCCGGCATTACGGGGGTGGTGCAGCTCTACGCGGAGATTGGCAAGGACGGCATCCCGCGTGGTTTGTGGCCAATCAATTCGGTGCCGCCGGTTCTGAGCCGAGCGGCCATCGAAGCGGTCCGACGGTGGCACTACCGACCGCAGACGTGCAAGGCGACCGGCGCGACGATGGCGGCGCGGGTGAAGGTGACTGTACTGTTTGTTACACGATAGGTGGCGCGGCGGCGTGAGGGCCGCGCGGGGATCGAAGTGCGGTTTGGGCTCGAAGGGCTTCTTCCGGCTCGGGGCAACTCCGGTTCTTCCTTCCTTTCGGTCGTGTCCGGCAGAGATGGCGGCACGGCACTTGCCTGAATTCGTGATTCGTGGTGTTTTGGCAGGGTGAAAATCCAAAAGGGCGAGGTTATTCATGGCCAGGGTGTTGAGGTGGGTTTCGTTGTTGTGCCTGTTGACGGCTGTCGGGGCACGGGCCCAGGGTGTGCAGTTCAAGAATGGCGATCATCTGAGCGGGAAGTGGCTGAAGGTCGAAGGGACAACGATCAAGTTTCGTTCAAAAGTGCTGGGGAAGATCGCGATTCCGGTGGCGAAGGTGAGCACGTTTTCAATTGAACAGCCGCTGGTCGTGATGCTGCAGAACGGCAAGACGATTTCCGGAGACGGCGCGCAACTGGCCGCGGGCACCTGGACTGTGCAAAGCCCGCAGGGAAACAAGCAAGTGCCCTCCGGGAACGTGACGATGATCCTTCCGGCCGCCGCCTATCACGCCGCCATTGCCGAAGCGAAGGAAAAGACCGAGCCGTGGCGCGGCTGGAAAGGCGGGGCCACCTTCGGCTATAGCCTTCAAAACGGCGATCAGAACGCGCGCACGGTGAGCCTTGGCATAGCCGCGGTGCGGCACGAGCCGCGCATGCCGGGTGCCCTGGAGCGCTGGCGCACCAACGTGAACTTCAACCTGCTTTTCGCCAATGCGAGCAGCGACGGCGTGACCGTCTCTTCCAACAGCCTGACCAGCTCGCTGCGTCAGGACTATTTCTTCCAGCCGCAAAATTTCCTCTTCATGCTCGGCCAGTGGGACCATATCCTGTCGCAGAACCTCGATCTGCGTCAGGTCTACGGCGGAGGCTACGGACGTCAGTTGCTCTCCGGGCCGCGTGTCCAGTTCAGCCTGCTGGCCGGCGCTACCTTCGCGAATGAGAAATTCTCCGGCACTCCGGCCCAGCAATACGCGGAAGCGCTGGTGGGCGAGCACGCGACGTTTCAATTCACCAAGAAGGTTCGCATCAACCACTCCTTCACGTTTTACCCGAACCTGTCGAACCGGGGGCAGTATCGGTTCGATACGGCATCGGCGATCGCTTTCAGTCTCAATTCCTGGCTCTCGGCGAACATGGGCCTGACGGACTATTACATCAGCCAGATTCCCAGCGGCTCGGTAAGCACGGTGACGACGATCGGATCGGGGGGCCAGCTGACCACGGTAAGCTTTCCCTCGCACAACAACAACATCACCGTGACCGCCGGTCTCGGCGTGAATTTCTAATTGAAGCTCCTCGCGATGCCGCCATGTGGCCCGCGCCACGTGGAGACGTCCTCGTTTCATTTTTTGCGCCGCCTCTTGCCGCGCCGCCGTCGGCCGATACAATGGCCAGAGCGAGCAAGTTCGCGCGTCTTCGGAAACGATGGAGAGGGCCAATGGGGAAGGAGCCGCTGGGGCAGCTCGGGTGCACGGTATCCGGCGACGGCCGGGCGGAGTTTCTGGTGTGGGCGCCGCGGGCCGAAACGGTGGAAGTGCACCTGGTCGAGCCCGAAGAGCGGCTTATCGAAATGACGGCGGGCGAGCGCGGCTACCATCACGTGCTGGCCGGGGACGTCGCTCCCGGCAGCCTCTACTTTTTCCGGCTCAATGGCGGAAACGACCGGCCCGACCCGGCCTCGCGCTTCCAGCCGCGCGGCGTGCACGGCCCGTCAGCCGTTGTCGATCTTCGCTACGAATGGACCGACGCAGGCTGGCAGGGCCGGCGGCTCGAAGAGTACCTGCTCTATGAAATTCACGTTGGCACCTTCACTCCCCCGGGGACGCTCGATGCGATTGTCGGGCGACTCGATGAACTGGCCGAACTGGGCGTGACGGCGATCGAGCTGATGCCGGTCGCGCAATTTCCCGGCTCGCGGAATTGGGGCTACGACGGCGTCCATCCCTTCGCCGTGCAGTCGAGCTACGGCGGGCCGGCGGCTTTGGCGCGGCTGGTGGACGCCTGCCACGCTCGGGGCCTGGCGGTGGCGCTCGATGTCGTCTACAACCACCTGGGCCCGGAGGGGAACTATCTTTCCGAGTTCGCGCCCTATTTCACCGACCGCTACCGCACGCCCTGGGGCGAGGCAATCAATTACGATGGCGCCTGGAGCGACGAGGTGCGCCGCTATTTCATCGAAAGCGCACTCGCCTGGATCACCGACTTCCATATCGACGCCTTGCGGCTCGATGCCGTACACGCAATCATCGATCCCTCGGCAAGCCCGTTTCTCGAGGAACTGGGCGCGCGGGTGCACGAGCGGGCCGAGCGGCTCGGGCGCCGCGTGCAGGTGATCGCCGAAAGCGACCGGAACGACGCGCGGCTGGTGCGCGAGCGGGAGCGGGGCGGGCTGGGCCTCGACGGCCTGTGGAACGACGATTTTCACCACGCGCTCCACACCCTGCTCACCGGCGAACGCAGCGGCTACTATCTCGATTTCGGAACGGTCGGCGACCTGGCCAAGGCCTTTCAGGAGCATTTCGTTTACTCCGGCCAATATTCGGCCTACCGCCGGCGCAGTCACGGCAACCCGGCGGCCGATCTTCCGGCGCGGTGCTTCGTTGTCTTCGCGCAGAACCACGACCAGGTGGGTAACCGGATGCTGGGCGAGCGGCTGAGCGCGCTCGGCTCGTTCGACGACCTGAAGCTGGCCGCGGGCGTCACGCTGCTCAGCCCGTTTTTGCCGCTGCTCTTCATGGGCGAGGAATACGGCGAGACGGCTCCGTTTCTCTATTTCGTGAACCACGGCGATCCCGGCCTGATCGAGGCGGTGCGGAGAGGACGCAAGGAGGAGTTCGCCGCGTTTGGCTGGCCGGGCGAGCCACCCGATCCGCAGGACGAAGCGACTTTTCAGCGCGCGAAGCTCAATTGGCAATTGCGCACTTCGCCCGGGCACAGTGCGCTTTTGCAGTTCTACCGGGAACTGATCCGTTTGCGGCGCAGGGTGCCGGCGCTGGCCGAACGCAGCATGGAAAAGCGGCGGGCGGTGGCGCGCGAGGACGAAAAAGCGCTGGTGGTGCTTCGCCGGGCCGGCGAGAGCGAGGCGCTGTTGCTCTTTCATTTCGGCGAACGCACGACGCGAATCGCGCTGCCGGTTACGTCGGGGACCTGGCGCAGGGAGCTGGACTCAGCCGCTGAGCGCTGGCTGGGACGCGGCAGCGCGGCTCCCGAGTTGCTCGACGCCAACCGGGAACGGTCGCTCCCGGCGGTTCCGAGATCGTTCCTGATCTACACGAAAACCCAGGCTAGCTGAATCGTGGAACGCTACATCTGCATTCACGGACATTTCTATCAGCCGCCGAGGGAGAACCCCTGGCTCGAGGCGGTCGAGCTGCAGGATTCCGCCTACCCGTATCATGACTGGAACGAGCGGATCTCGGCGGAGTGCTACGCGCCAAATTGCGCCGCCCGCATCCTCGACGGCATGGGCCGCATCGAGCGGATCGTCAACAACTATTCCAAGATCAGCTTCAATTTCGGCCCGACGCTGCTCTCCTGGCTGGCCGAGAAGAGTCCGGACGTCTACCAGGCCATCCTCACCGCCGACCGCGAGAGCCGGCGGCATTTTTCCGGCCACGGCTCGGCGCTCGCACAGGCCTACAACCACATGATCCTGCCGCTCGCCAACAGCCGCGACAAGGAGACGCAGGTCCTGTGGGGCATTCGGGATTTCGAGCATCGCTTCGGCCGCCGGCCCGAGGGAATGTGGCTGCCCGAGACGGCGGTGGATCTGGAGACGCTGGCGCTGCTCGCCAAGCACGGCATTCGCTTCACCGTGCTGGCTCCCTATCAGGCCCGCCGTGTGCGCCAGCTGGGCAAGCGGGCCTGGCGCGACGTTGGCGGCGGCCAGATCGATCCCTCGCGCCCCTACAAGCTGGTGCTGGGTACCGGCCGCTCGATCGACCTGTTTTTCTACGACGGCCCGATTTCGCAGGCGGTGGCGTTCGAGGGGATTCTGCTGAAGGGCGAATATCTGGCCGACCGGCTGCTGGGCGCTTTCGTCGATTCCCGCAACTGGCCGCAGATCGTCCACATCGCCACCGACGGTGAGACCTACGGCCACCATCAGCCGCACGGTGACATGGCGCTCGCCTACGCGATCCACCATATCGAGCGCAACCAGCTTGCCCGGCTCACCAATTACGCCGAATACCTGGCCAAACATCCGCCCACGCACCAGGTGCAGATTCACGAAAACACGTCCTGGAGCTGCGTCCACGGCATCGAGCGCTGGCGCGTCGATTGCGGCTGCAATTCGGGCCAGCATCCGGGCTGGCATCAGCGCTGGCGCGGACCGCTGCGTGAGGCGCTCGACTGGCTGCGCGACGCGATGGCCGGGCGTTTCGAAGTGCGCGGCGCCCTGTTGCTGAAGAACCCCTGGGCCGCGCGCAACGAATACGTCGAAGTTATACTCGACCGCTCGCGCGAGAATGTCGATGCGTTTCTCGCCCGCCACGCCACCCACCCGCTCTCGCCCGACGAGCGCGTGCGCGCACTCAAGCTGCTCGAGCTGCAGCGCCACGCGATGCTCATGTACACCAGCTGCGGCTGGTTCTTCGACGAGATTTCCGGCATCGAGACGGTCCAGGTGCTCCAATACGCCGGCCGGGTGCTCCAGCTCAACCGCGAGCTGTTTGGCGACGACCTCGAGCCCGGTTTCCTCGACAAGCTCGACCGCATCCCCTCGAACATTCCTGCGTTCGTAAACGGGCGCACCGTATACGAGAAATTTGTGTGGCCGGCGATGGTCAATCTGGAGAAGGTGGGCGCGCACTACGCGGTCAGCTCGCTCTTCGAGGAATACGGGTCGCGGACGTCGGTTTATTGCTATTCGGTGGACCGCGAGGACTATCGTTCTCTCTCGGCGGGCAAGGTGCGGCTGGCGGTAGGGTGCGCCCTGGTGACCTCGGAAATCACCGGCGAATCGGGGCAGGTCACCTTCGGCGTGGTGCATCTGGGCGATCAGAGCATCAGCGGCGGCGTACGGCCGTTCCAGGGCGAGCCGCAATACGATAGCGCCGCCAAGCGGATCCTCGAGGCCTTCGAGCGCGCCGATTTCGCCGAGCTCGTGCGCGAGATGGATCGCAGCTTCGGCGCCGGCGTCTACACGCTCGAGCTGCTGTTTCGCGACGAACTGCGCAAGATTCTGGCGCTGATTCTCGACTCGACACTGGCCGAGGCCGAAGCCACCTACGGCCAGCTCTTCGAAAACCACATCTCGCTGATCCGCTTCATGACCCGGATGGGGATTCCGTTGGCGCGGCACCTGCAGATGGCGGCCGAGTTCACACTGAACGCGGCGTTACGGCGCAGCCTCGAGGCCGAAATCCTCGACGCGGGACAAATCCGGAAAATTCTGGAGGAAACCGCGACGACCGGCGTGCAGCTGGACGTGGCGACGCTGGAATATTCGGTCCGGCGGAAGATGGAATGGTTGGCGGCCTGGATGCAAGAGGACCCCGTCGGCCTCGACCGGCTGCAGATCCTCGATCAGGCGGTTGACCTGGTGGGGATCCTGCCGTTCGAAGTGAATTTGTGGAAGGCGCAGAACATCTTCTACGGTATCCTGCAGACGCTCTATCCGCGGGTTCAAAGCGAAGCCGCGCTCGGAGACGAGTTTGCCCGGAACTGGGTGGAGCAATTTCGCGGGCTGGGCGAGAAGCTCTCGATTCTGGTGCCCTAAATGCCGCGCACGAAACTGCCTTCAGCCACCTACCGCATCCAGTTCAACCTAAGCTTCCGCTTTGCCGACGCCCGGGACCTGGTGCCGTACCTGCACGATCTAGGCATCAGCGATCTCTACGCCTCGCCGCGCTTCAAGGCGCGCAAGGGCAGCTCGCACGGCTACGACGTGATCGATCCGCAGCGGATCAATTCCGAACTGGGCACCGAGCGCGAGTTCGAGGAACTGGTGCAACGGCTGAAGGACTACGGCATGGGGCTGCTGCTCGACATCGTTCCCAACCACATGGCGGCCACCGCGGAGAACCGGTGGTGGACGGATGTGCTGGGCAACGGCCGGTCGTCGCCCTATGGCGACTTTTTCGACATCGACTGGCAATCGCCGACGGCTAAGGCGCGAGTGCGCGCAGCGGGCAAGGTGGTGCTTCCCGTGCTCGGCGATCTTTACGGCCGGGCGCTCGAAAACCAGGAGATCATGCTCCGGCTCGAGGAGGACGGCTTCTGGTTCCGCTACTGGGAATCGCGCTTTCCGCTCGATCCGAAAACCATCGGGCCGATTCTGGAATCCTGTCTGGCACAGTTGCGGGCCGCGTTTCCCGAAGACCACGGCGCGCTGCTGGGATTGCTCGAAATCGTGGAGCGCGTCGAGCGGCTACCGGGCCGCGACGCGCTCGAGCCGGAAAGCATCGCCGCGCGCCGCACCGGCGGCGAGGCAATCCAAAAACAGCTGTGGCAGCTGTTTCGCGGGAATCCGGATTTCCGCCGCGGCCTGGAGTCGACGATCCGCGAGATCAACGGAGTCCGCGACGATCCGGCGAGCTTCGACCGGCTCGACGGGCTGCTCTCCGCCCAGGCTTACCGGCTCGCCTACTGGCGCATCGCCGCCGAGGAGATCAATTATCGGCGGTTTTTCGACATCAACGACCTGGTCGGACTGCGCGTCGAGTTGCCGGAGGTCTTTGCCGCGCGCCACGCGACAATCCTGCAGTTGGTCGAGGACAACCGCGTGGCCGGTTTGCGCGTCGACCACGTTGACGGCCTCTACGATCCCCGTGCCTACCTGGAACGGCTCACCGAGGCGTGCGCGGCGCGCTCGGCCGCCCGCGGCGCACCGGGCCCCTACGTCATCGTCGAAAAAATCCTCGGCGCCAACGAACAGTTGCCGGAAGACTGGCCGGTGGCCGGGACGACCGGGTATGACTTTTTGAACGCGGTAAACGGGGTGCTGATCGACGGGCAGGGCCTCAAGCGGCTCGAGGCCGTTTACGCCAGGTTCACGGGCCAGGCCACGCCGTTTGCCGAGGTCAGCTACCGCGGCAACCGGATCGTGATGGAGCAGCTCTTCTCGAGCGAGCTGCGCCGACTCGGCCATCAACTGGGCAGGCTGGCCGCGCGCGACCGCTACGCGCGCGACGTGCCGCTCTCGGAGCTCTTGCGAGCGCTGATGGACGTCACCGCCTGCCTGCCCGTCTACCGCACCTATATCGCCGGAGCCGGCGTTTCCCCGCGCGACCGCGTCTATCTGGATCGGGCGCTCGAGGCCGCCCGCGCCCGCAACAAGGGAGACCTGTTTCGCCAGACCGCCTTCGATTTCCTCCACCGCCTGCTCACGGTCGACCTGCCCGGGGCTTCCGAGGAGGATCGCAACGAATGCCTCAGCTTCGTGATGAAGTGGCAACAGTTCAGCGGGCCGGTGATGGCCAAGGGGCTAGAGGACACCGCCTTCTACGTGCACAACAGCCTGATCTCGCTCAACGAGGTGGGCGGCGATCCGCTGCGGATCGAGCCGCCGCTCGACGTTGTCTCCTTCCACCTGTTCAATCAGGAGCGTCTGGCCCGGCAGCCCGCGACGCTCAACACCACCTCGACCCATGACACCAAGCGCAGCGAGGATGTGCGTGCGCGCATCGACGTGCTTTCGGAACTGGCTATCGAGTGGGGCGAGCGGCTGTTCCGCTGGCGCCGCTGGAACAGCTCGAAAAAGCGGGAGGCGCGCGGGCGCGAAGTGCCGGTGCCTCTCGAGGAGGTGTTCCTCTATCAGACGATGGTCGGCGCCTGGCCGCTCGATCCGGCCGAGCTGGCCGAGTTTCCCGAGCGCCTCGTCTCATGCATGCACAAGGCGGCACGCGAGGCGAAGCTCTTCACCAGCTGGATCGAACCGGTGCCGGAGCATGAAGAGGCGCTCACCGCTTTCATCGAGCGGATCCTCGACGACTCGGAAGAGAACCGCTTCCTCGAGGACTTCTCACGCTTCCAGCGGCGCATCGCCTTTCACGGCGCGCTCAATTCCCTAACGCAGCTGCTGGTGAAGATCGCTGCTCCCGGTGTGCCCGATTTCTACCAGGGCTCGGAGCTGTGGGAATTCAGCATGATGGATCCCGATAACCGGCGCCCGGTCGATTTCCAGAAACGAGCGCGCCTGCTGGCCGAACTGGCCGCCGCCGAGCACGCCAACCGTGAAGCCCTGCTCGAGCACGTGCTGCAGCATTGGCAGGACGGCCGGGTGAAAATGTATCTTGCGCGAAAGGCGCTCGATTTTCGCCGGCAGCGCAACGCGTTCTTCCTCGAAAGCGAGTACATCTCGATCCATGCTGCCGGCAAGAAAACCGAGAACGTCTGCGCGTTTGTGCGACGAAAGGAGCAAGGCTGGGTGCTCGCGGCTGCTCCTGTGCTCACCACACAACTGGTCGAGCCGGGGCACATGCCGCTCGGCCAGGAGACCTGGGGGATGAGTGGCATCCTGCTGCCCAACGACGCCCCCGGTGTCTGGCGCAACGTGCTCACCGGCGAAATGCTGAAGACCGGCACGACGCGGAGGAAGCGGTGGTTGCCGCTGAAGAGTATCTTCCACCGTTTCCCGGTGGCTTTGCTCGAGGGCGGTTCCTTCTGAAGGGCCGGCCGGGGCGTGCCTGCCGGCGGGACCTGGTTTCGGCCTTGCGCCGGCGACGCTTATCCGAAGCTGTGCTTTTTCCGTGGCCGCAGTAGACTGATTTCGTCTTTGTCCGAACGAAAACATGACCACCTTCAGCACCGTCGAATTCCTGCTTTGGTTGCTGCTGGCCGCCTCGGTGGTCGCGGTGATCACGGCCCGGCTGCGCATCCCTTACACGGTGGCGCTGGTGCTGGGCGGCCTAGCGCTCGGCTCGATCCACCTGCCGCTGATCGCCCAGTTGATCCAGAACCGGCCGGACTGGCTGACGCCGGACGTGGCGCTGGTGGTGTTTCTACCGCCGCTGCTCTTTGAGGGCAGCCTGAAAATCCAGTTGCGACATTTGCGAGAGAACCTGGTGCCGATCCTGCTGCTGGCGACGCTGGGCGTCTTCGTGGCGGCGTTCATCACGGCGTTTGCGGTGCACTGGGCGATCGGCCTGCCGATCGCGGCGGCACTGGTCTTCGGCGCGATCGTCGCGCCGACCGATCCGATTTCGGTGCTGGCGATCTTCCGGAGCATGGCGGTGACCAAGCGTCTGGAGGTGATCGTCGAGGGCGAGAGCCTGTTCAACGACGGCACCGCCGCGGTGCTCTTTGGCATTTTGGTGGGAGGGACGGCGAAGGGCGGACTGAGCGTTCTCACCGGGGTGCAGGAGTTTTTGCTGGTGGTGCTGGGCGGCATAGCGCTCGGACTGGTGTTCGGTTTCGTCATCAGCAAGATCACCGAGCGGATCGACGATCCGCAGATCGAGATCACGCTGACGACGATCGCCGCCTACGGCTCCTATCTGGTGGGCCAGTCTTTGCACGTTTCCGGCGTGATCGCGGTGGTGGCCACCGGGCTGATGATCGGGAATTTCGGGGCGCGGGTGGGCATGAGCCCACGCACGCGCGTCTCGCTCTGGTCGTTCTGGGAATACGCCGCGTTCGTGATCAATTCGATTGTCTTCCTGCTGATCGGGCTGCAGGTGCGCATCGGCGACCTGGTGCAGGCGTGGCGGCCGGCGCTGCTGGCGGTGGGTGCGGTGCTGCTCGGGCGGGTGCTCTCGGTCTACGCGCTGGCGCCGGTGTCCAACGCGATCAGCGAAAAGATCCCGTTGCGCTGGCAGCACGTGCTGGTGGCGGGCGGATTGCGCGGCTCGCTTTCGCTGGCGCTTGCGCTCGGCCTGCCGACGAATTTCCCCTATCGCAGCCAGATCCTGGCGATGACGTTCGGGGTGGTCGCCTTCACGATCGTGGTGGAAGGGATGTCGATCCGGCCGCTGCTGCGGTGGCTGGGCATCTCGTCGCTCAAGGAAGACGAATACGACCGGGCGCGGGTGCGCCGCGCGGCCGTGCTTTCGGCACAGGCGCAACTCGACGACCTGCTACGGGAAAACCGCATCTCCACTCCCGCCTTTGAACTGCTGCGGCGCGAACTTGAACAACGGCTCGACGCCGCCCAAAGGGAAGTGGAGGAGGCTTCGCACCGCAACGAGGACCGCCTGCGCGAGGAAATCCGCCAAGCCCGCTCGCGACTGAAGGCGGCGGAAAAGAGTTCGATCGAGCAGGCGCTGCACGACGGACTGATCCTGCAGAAGACCGCCTCGGCAATGATCGAGGAAGTGGACCGCGAGCCCCACAAGCCGGGCGAGAGCGATGGCGGAGGCTCCGGGCGGTGAGTTCGGCACCGGAAATGAGCGCCCGGCGAACGGCCGACCGAGAAATTTCGTGTGCTAGAATGAAGCATCCTGAGGTGAAATCTATTGCGTTTTTTCTGGATTCGTTTCCGGCGGTAGAGCGGGGAACAACCGGAAGCGTTTTTTTGCTCCTCTTCCGGCAAGCCTTCCTGAGAAGCTCAGCTGCCGGGCAACCCTTTCCGCCCGTATAGAGTAAAGAAAAGACAGGGTATGGACGTGCGAACCCCTCCGCAAACTCCGAACGAGCCGGGCCGGCGCCCCAGCCGCCTGGTCATCGGCAAGGTACGGCCCGAAGTGGACGGCGGCCGCTTCCCCATCAAGCGAGTGGCGGGCGAACTGGTCGAAGTGAGCGCGGACATTTTCGCCGACGGTCACGACGTCCTGAGCGCCCGGCTGCTGCACCGCCGCGCGGAAAACGAGCGCTGGACCGAAGTGCCCATGAGCGAGTTGGGCAACGACCGCTGGCGCGCTAGCTTTCGCGTCTCCGCGCAGGGACATCATTTCTACACCGTGCAGGCCTGGATCGATCCTTTTCTCACCTGGCGGCGCGACCTGCTGAAACGCGTTGAGGCGGGACAGGAATCGGCGATCGACCTTCTGGTCGGCGCTGAAATAGTGGACCAGGCTGCCCAACGCGCTGCCGGCGCCGAAGCCGAGGAGCTTTCCGCATGCGCCGCGGCGCTGCGGAAGGAAGCGAAGACCGAGCTGCGTTCGGCCGTCAGCCGTGCGCTCGACGAGCGGATCGCCGCTCTCGCGGAAAAGCACGCCGACCGCGACACCGGCACGACATACGGTCGGGAGTTGCGCGTGGTGGTGGATCGCGAGAAGGCGCGCTTCAGCACTTGGTACGAGCTGTTTCCCCGCTCCTGCGGTCCCGAGCCGGGACGCCACGGCACCTTTCGCGACGTGATCGCCCGCCTGCCCTACATTGCCGGGATGGGCTTCGACGTGCTCTATCTTCCGCCCATCCATCCTGTCGGCCGCGCCTACCGCAAAGGCAAGAACAACGTCACCACTCCCCTGGACGAAGATCTCGGCAGTCCCTGGGCGATCGGCTCGGCCCAAGGCGGCCACAAGGCGATCCATACCGAGCTCGGCACTTTCGAGGATTTCCATGCTCTGATCGAGGCGGCGCGCGAGCACGGCATCGAGGTCGCACTCGATCTCGCCTTTCAGTGCTCGCCCGACCACCCTTACGTCAAAGAGCACCCCGAATGGTTTCGGATCCGGCCCGACGGCACGGTACAGTATGCCGAAAATCCCCCGAAGAAATACGAAGACATCGTGCCGCTGAATTTCGACACCGAAGATTGGCGCGCGCTGTGGGAAGAGCTGAAAAGCGTGGTGCTCTTCTGGATCGGCCACGGCGTGCGGATTTTCCGCGTGGACAATCCGCACACGAAGCCCTTCCGCTTCTGGGAATGGCTGATCGGTGAGGTGAATCGCGACTATCCCGACGTGCTGTTCCTGGCCGAGGCCTTTACCCGGCCCAAGGTGATGTACGAGCTGGCCAAGCGCGGCTTCAGCCAGTCCTACACCTATTTCGCCTGGCGAAACACCAGCTGGGACCTGAAGCAGTATTTCACCGAGCTGACCCAGACGGGAGTACGCGAGTTTTTCCGGCCCAATCTCTGGCCGAATACGCCCGACATCCTTGCCGAATACCTGCAGTTCGGCGGCCGGCCGGCGTTCCTGGCGCGGCTGGTGCTGGCGGCCACGCTCGGGGCCAGTTACGGAATCTACGGGCCGGCCTTCGAGCTGTGCGAAAATCGAGCATTGCGGCCCGGAAGCGAGGAATATCTCGATTCGGAGAAATATCAACTCCGCCACTGGCCGATCGAGCGACCGGACAGCTTGCGGGAGTTCATCGGCCTGGTGAACCGGATTCGGCGCGAAAACTCCTGTCTGCAATCGAACGACCGGCTCCGCTTTCACGCGGTCGATAACGACCAGCTGATTGCCTATTCGAAATCGAGCGACGACGGCGCCTCGGTGATCCTGGTAGTGGTGAACCTGAATCCCTACCAGACGCATTCGGGTTGGGTGGAATTTTCTCCCGAAGGCGTGGAGGGTGACGGGCAGCAGGCCTATCAGGTGCACGACCTGCTCACAGGGGCGCGCTATTTCTGGCAAGGGGCGCGCAATTACGTGGAACTGAACCCAAACGTCTCGCCGGCCCATATTTTCCGGGTGCGGCGGCGCGTGCGAACCGAGCGGGACTTCGACTACTTCCTCTAGCGGAAAGGGTGCAGGAGCGGCGGGAGAAGAAAGGAAACGATGCGGAAATGCCGAGCGATCCGCTCTGGTACAAGGACGCCGTCATCTACGAGTTGCACGTCCGCGGCTTCTATGACGCCGATGGCAATGGGACCGGGGAGTTCCGCGGCCTGACGCTGAAGCTCGATTACCTGGCCGATCTCGGTGTCAGCGCGATCTGGCTGCTGCCCTTCTACCCCTCGCCACTGCGCGACGACGGCTACGACATCTCCGACTACACCAATATTCATCCCGCCTACGGCGCGCTGGACGATTTCAAGATGTTCCTCGAGGAAGCACACCGCCGGGGCCTGCGCGTGATCACCGAGTTGGTGCTCAATCACACCTCCGACCAGCATCCCTGGTTCCAGGAGGCGCGCAGTTCGCGCAATAACGCCCGCCGCGACTGGTACGTCTGGAGCGATTTGATTGAGCGCTACAAAAAGGCCCGGATCATCTTCACCGATACCGAGCTTTCCAACTGGGCCTGGGATCCGGTTTCGAAATCCCATTACTGGCACCGGTTTTTCAGCCATCAGCCCGACCTCAATTACGACAATCCGGCCGTCTTCGAGGCGGTCTGGGGCGTGATGAAATTCTGGTTGGACCTGGGGGTTGACGGCCTGCGGCTCGACGCGGTGCCGTATCTGGTGGAACGGGAAGGCACCGCCTGCGAGAATCTACCGGAGACGCACGAGGTGCTGAAACGCCTGCGCCGGCGCGTTGATGAGCATTTTTCCGAAAAGATGCTGCTGGCCGAGGCAAACCAGTGGCCCAAGGACGTCCGGCAATATTTCGGCGTGGGCGACGAGTGCCACATGGCTTTCCATTTTCCGCTGATGCCGCGCATGTTCATGGCCATCAAGCTGGAGGACCGCAAGCCGATCGTCGACATCCTGCGAAACACGCCGGAGATACCCGACGTCTGCCAGTGGGGCATTTTCCTGCGCAACCATGACGAGTTGACGCTCGAGATGGTGACCGACGAAGAGCGGGATTACATGTACGACGAATTCGCGCCGGAAAAGCGGGCGCAGCTGAACCTGGGCATTCGCCGCCGGCTTGCCCCGCTGATGGAGGGCGACCGTCGGCGGATCGAGCTGATGAACGGTCTGTTGATGTCGATGCCCGGCAGCCCGATCCTTTACTATGGCGACGAAATCGGCATGGGCGACAACATCTACCTCGGCGACCGGAACGGCGTGCGCACGCCGATGCAATGGAGCGGCGGCTGGAATGCCGGGTTTTCGAGCGCGGATCCCGAGCAGCTCTACTCGCCGATCATCTCGAACCCGGTGTACGGTTATCAGGCGATCAATGTGGAATCGCAGCGCCGCTACGACCACTCGCTGCTTTCCTGGATGAAGCGGCTGATCCGGCTGCGCAAGTCGACCCGGGTGTTCGGCCGCGGTACGATGGAGATCCTCACTCCGCAAAACCATCGGGTGCTCGCCTACCTGCGGGAGTTGGGCAGCGAGCGCATCCTGATGGTTTGCAACCTCTCGAGCCAGGCGCAGGCGGCCGAGCTCGATTTACGGCGCTGGAAGGGGTCGGTGCCGATCGAGATGTTCGGCAGCAATTTGTTTCCGCCGATCGGGGATCTGCCGTATCTGCTCACGCTCGGCCCGTATCAGTTCTACTGGTTTCGGCTGCGCCGGCTCTAGGCGAGGGGCGCGGCCGGCGGGCAGGCCGCAACGGCCGAAGAACGCGGGCAAGGGAGAAGGAATTTGGCGGAAATCTCAACTGTCTCGGAGGATTTCCTCCGACAGCTCACCGCGGTTGGCGAGGTGGGCATCCTGGTTGGAGTGCCCACCTTCAACAACCGGGACACGATCGAGCGGGTGGTCAGCGCGATCCAGGTGGGCTTGACCAAATATTTCCATCGCGAACGGTGCGTGCTGATCAATCCCGATGGCGGTTCGACCGACGGCACGCCGGAAATCTTCAAAAACGTCTCGGTGCAGGATTTCGGCATGCTGCTGACTGCCAGCCCGCTCCGCACCTTTCACCGGGTCACCGCGCCCTATCACGGCATTCCGGGCAAGGAGAGAGCGCTGCGATCACTCTTCACGGCCGCCGATCTGCTCCGTGCCAAGGCCTGCGCCATCTTTCCGCCCGATTCCCTCAGCATCACCCCGGAATGGGTCGACAGCCTGATTCGTCCGGTCTACCGCGAGGGCTTCGATCTCGTTTCGCCCGCCTATCAGCGGCGCAAGTTCGACGGACTGCTGGTCCGGGGCCTGGTTTCGCCGATGATCGGCGCTCTTTATGGGCGGCGGCTGCACGAGCCGGTCGGCAGCGAACTGGGGCTTTCGGGCCGTCTCGCCTGCCAGTTCCTGCAGAAGGACATCTGGGAGCAGGAAATGACCACATTCGGGCTGGAGATCTGGATGGCGACGACGGCGATCGTCGACGATTTCCGCCTTTGCGAATCGTTCCTCGGCCCGAAGATCCAGGCGGCGAAGCAGTTCGGACAGGACGTGGCCGGGACGGTGCGGCAGGTGGTGGGAGCGCTGTTCCATTGCCTCGACCTGCACGAGAATTTCTGGAAAAAGCGCGAAGGCTCCGAGGCGCTGCCGCTCTTCGGCTTTCAGTACAACGTGGCGCTCGAACCGCTACGATTCAATCGACGCGGGATTCTCGATACCTTCCGCTCGCACGTCGAGCAGTTGGTTCCGATTCTGGAATCGATCCTTACGCCGCAGACGCTCGTCGAGGTGCGTAACGTGGCCCAGTTGGCCGATCGCGAGTTCCACTATCCGGATGAGCTGTGGGTGAGAACAATCTATGAATTCGCGGCTGCGCATCACCGCGCCGTGATCAACCGCAACCATCTCCTCCAGGCGCTGCCCCCGCTTTATCGCGGCTGGGTCAGTTCCTTCATTCTCGAAAATCAAAAGGCCGATGCCGCCCGAGTGGATCAGCGCATCGAGGCGTTGAGCCGCGAATTCGAGCGCCTGAAGCCGTACCTGGTTGATCGTTGGGATGCGGGAAGAGGAGGTGAGCGATGAAAGAAGTTGTACTGAAGAGCCTGGACAAGACGCTCGGCAAGTTCTACGACATGCTCCTCCAGTTTCTGCCGCACCTGCTCGCCATGCTGATCATCGTGGCCGCCGGCTGGCTGATCGCGATCGTCCTGAAGATGATTGCGCGGCGGCTGATGGCGCTGGCTCGGGTCAACAAGCTCTCGGAAGGCTCCGGAATCACCCAGATTCTTCGCAAGGCGGACCTGCCGGCCCCGCTCGACCTGATGACCCAGCTGGTCTTTTGGATCGTTTGGATCGGGTTCATTTTGCTCGGGGTGGACGCGCTGGATATTCCCGAGCTGCAGATGCAGATCTCGCGGCTGTTCCTCTACCTGCCGCAGATATTCGTGGCCCTGCTCGTGCTTTTCGTCGGCCTCCTGGCAGCCAATTTCTTCTCCCGCGCGACGCTGCTCGCCGCCGTAAACGCGAACTTGCCCTCGGCGCGCATCATCAGCGGCTTCGTTCGCTTCGTCATCATTCTGCTGACAATCGCGATGGCGCTCGAGCAATTGGCCCTGGCCCAGCGCACCGTGCTGATCACGTTTTCGATCGCATTCGGCGCCATCATGTTGGGCCTGGCGATCGCTTTCGGCATCGGCGGCCGCAATGTCGCCCAGAAAGCGCTCGAGAACCTCTTCCCGCAAAGCGAATCCAAGAAGGAGGAGCAAAAGGAAAAAGCCGAGGAGATTCCTCCGCTCTAGCCGGCGCCATCCGGCCAGTGCCGGAGAACAGTTTCGTGCCAGCGGGCCTCCGTCCACTGCCAGGTTTTTTGTTTCGGCTGACCTATTCGCCGGCCGGAAAGTGGGCGCTCTCGCAGTGGCAGGGAGTAAATCGTGGATGCCGCTTCCCTTCTCGCCGCCTGGACCACCGTTCGCCAACCGATCGAGCGGAGTCTGCCCGCCTTTCTTTCGGGTCAGCGCTGGTTCGGCGGGAAAACGCGAGTGATTCGTTCCGCGGATATTGTCGACCTGCTGCCAATTCCGCTCGAGGAGGCCCCGGCCGCCATCGTGCTGGCCCGGATTGCCTATGCGGACGGCGTGACGGAAACCTACAGCGTGCCGCTTGTCGAGCAAGCCGGCGGCGGCGCGCGAGTTTTTGCCGACGCCCTGTGGAACCGGCCCTTTCTCGTGCTGCTGTTCGAGGCGGTGTCCCGCTCCCGCAGCTTTCCCGGGTTGGTGGGCGAACTGGCCGGTTTGCCCACCGGGACACTTGAGGCGCTTCGGCGTTCGGCCGCGGCCCCGCTCGAGCCGGCGGTGATGAAGGCCGAACAGAGCAACACTTCGATCCTCTACGGCCGCTCGTTCGTGCTGAAGTTTTTCCGGCATGTTGAGGAAGGCGTGAACCCCGATTGCGAGATCGGCGAATTCCTTTCCGTGCGCGCCGGATTCCGCCACGTGCCCCCGGCCGCCGGCTCCTTCGAATATCGCCGGCCCGGGGCGCTGCCGGCGACCCTGGGCATCCTGCAAGGCTATGTGGCCAACCGCGGCGACGCCTGGCGGCTCACGCTCGGCACGCTGGACGGCTTCTACGAGCGCGCAGCGAGTCGCGGCCCAGCCGTGCCTGTGTCCGAAGCTCTCCCGGCCGGCGAGCCGCTCGGCGAATTTCGCGACGCCGCCCGGCTACTCGGGCGCCGCACGGCCGAGCTCCATCTCGCGCTTGCTTCCGACCCCAATGACCCGAATTTCGCTCCGGAACCCTTTTCGTTGGATTACCAGCGCGAGGTTTCCGCCGCGATGATCGCGCTGGCGCGGGAAACTTTTGGCATGCTGCGGCGGCAGGCGGAAGGACTGCCGACAGGCGTGGCCAAACGGGCGCGGCAGGTGCTCGCCGCTGAGCGGGAAATTCTCGGCCGGTTCGGGCAGTTAGGCCAACGCCCGCTTGGGGGGCTGCGCATGCGCATCCACGGCGATCTGCACCTGGGGCAGGTGCTCGCCACCAAGGACGATTTCATCTTCCTCGATTTCGAAGGTGAGCCGGCGCGCACGCTGGCCGAGCGCCGGGCGAAACATTCGCCGTTGCGCGACGTCGCCGGCATGCTGCGCTCGTTCCACTATGCCGCCTATGCCGCTCTTTTCCGGCGCGCGGGCGAGGCCGGAGCCGCCGCGCCCAGCTTTGCCGCGCTCGCGCCGTTGGCCACCGCCTGGACTGGCGCGGCTTCGGCCGAGTTCCTCGGCAGCTACCTCGAAACGGCAGCCGGAGCACCGTTCCTGCCTCCACAGCGGGAAGAATTCGGTTTTTTCCTGGCCCTCTGGCTGCTCGACAAGGCGATCTACGAACTCAAGTACGAGCTGAACCACCGCGTGGACTGGGTGGCGATTCCACTCGAGGGGATCTGCGGGCTGCTCGATGCCGGCGACTGATTTAGGGGCAGGGTGGTTGACGCGAAGCGTGGTTTAGTGTTTGGCTGGTAAGGATCACGATCGGTGTTGTTTCGGCCGGCCACACGGCCGATTCCATCGGGGGAAGGGCCGATTCCGTTTGGCGGGAATCGGGAATTTCCCTCGTCCCAACGGCTGTTTCCGCGGCCCGGATTGCCGTCCCCGGGCGAAGTGAGCGGTGGAAGGATGGCGCGAGGTTGGTCCCGCGCCGGGTGCCCAATCGGGCGGGAAAGGGGGTCAGCGTTCCATGGCGCAAACGAAAACGAATCATGAAGGGGATCCGGTGGCGGCCGGGCCGGTGCGTTACGAACATTCGCTGCTCAGTGACGACGATGTTTTCCTGTTCAACGAAGGCTCGCACATACGGCTCTACCGGAAACTCGGGGCGCAGATCTGCGAGTTCGAGGGACAGGCGGGCGTTTCGTTCGCCGTATGGGCGCCAAATGCCGAACGCGTTTCCGTCATGGGCGATTTCAACGGATGGGACAAAGCCGCCCACCCGCTCCGCGCCCGCGGAACTTCGGGTATCTGGGAGGGTTTCATTCCCGGGCTTGGTCCCGAGACCCACTACAAGTTTCACATTGTCTCCTCCTATGGCGGCTACAGCGTGGACAAGGCGGATCCCTTCGCTTTGCGCACCGAAGCGCCGCCGCGAACCGCCTCAGTCGTCTGGAATCTCGATTACCCCTGGAGCGACGGCGAATGGATGGCCACGCGGCGCGAGCGCCATTCGCTCGAGGCACCGATCTCGATTTACGAAGTTCACCTCGGCTCCTGGATGCGCGTCCCCGAGGAAAACAACCGGCGGCTCAGCTATCGCGAACTGGCGCCGCGCCTGGCCGAATACGTTCGCGAGCGCGGCTTCACGCACGTCGAGTTCCTGCCGGTGATGGAGCACCCCTTCTACGGCTCGTGGGGTTATCAAACCACCGGTTATTTCGCGCCCACCAGCCGCTACGGAACGCCGCAGGATTTCATGTTCCTTGTCGATACGCTTCACCAGAACGGCATCGGCGTCATCCTCGACTGGGTGCCTTCCCACTTTCCTTCCGATGAGCACGGCCTGGCCTATTTCGACGGCACCCACCTCTACGAGCACGCCGATCCACGCCTGGGCTTCCAGCCCGACTGGGGCAGCTACATCTTCAATTACGGCCGGAGCGAGGTGCGCAGCTTCCTGCTGAGCAGCGCGACCTTCTGGCTGGACGCCTATCATGCCGACGGCCTGAGAGTCGACGCGGTCGCTTCGATGCTCTATCGCGATTACTCGCGCAGGGAAGGCGAGTGGATCGCGAATCAGTATGGCGGCCGCGAGAATCTCGAGGCGATCGACTTCCTGCGCCGGCTGAACGAGGACGTCTACAAGCATTTTCCCGACGTTCAGACGGTTGCCGAGGAATCAACGGCCTGGCCGATGGTTTCCCGGCCCACTTACGTCGGCGGGCTCGGCTTCGGCATGAAATGGGACATGGGCTGGATGCACGACACGCTCGAATATTTCACGAAGGATCCGATCCACCGCAAATACCACCACGGCACCCTCACCTTCCGCATGATCTACGCCTTCACCGAAAATTTTCTGTTGCCGCTCTCGCACGACGAAGTGGTGCACGGCAAGGGCTCAATGATCGGCAAGATGCCGGGCGACGATTGGCAGCGGTTCGCCAATCTGCGCCTGCTGTACGGCTACCAGTTTTCGCAGCCGGGCAAGAAGCTGCTCTTCATGGGCGGTGAATTCGCCCAGATCGCCGAATGGCACCACAACGAGAGCATCGAATGGCACTTGCTCCAGTTCGCCCCGCATCAGGAAATCCAGCACTGGGTAACCGACCTCAATCGGCTTTATCGCGAGCAGCCCGCGCTGCACCAGCTCGATAATGTCCCGGAAGGTTTCGAGTGGGTTGACTGCAACGACAGCCAGGCCAGCGTTCTCACGTTCCTCCGCAAGTCGCGCTCACCGGACGACGTGATTCTCGTCGCCTGCAACTTCACGCCGGTTCCCCGGCTGAATTACCAGGTCGGCGTTCCGCGCGGCGGCTTTTGGAAGGAAATTCTCAATAGCGATGCGACAATTTACGGCGGCAGCGGCTGGGGGAATCTGGGCGGCGTCAATGCCGCGCCGGTTGGAGTTCACGGCCGACCCTATTCGCTCAGCCTGACCCTGCCGCCACTTTCGGTTATCTTCCTCAAACCGGCGTAGCGGCTGGAGCGACTGACCCGTCACACGGTGTCAAAGTTCGGGCGACGCAAGCTACCTGTTTTCAAGGGAATGCATTTTTTGACCCGTCATAAAATTTGGCCTGTGAAGGGTGTGTTGTGACGGAGGGTTCGTCGCGGTTGCTCTTCGCTTGCCGCCGCGAGAGGGCGGAAATTGGCCAGAAAAGGCTCACACGACTCCCGCGCGACAGCGTGACAGGAAATGGAATCCCTGGCCAGCGGATGGTCTATGTGGACCCGGAGACAGGGAAGCGAGGAAGCGGCGGCGCAGGATTCAGCGGGAGCCTTGGCGGAGTCCTGCAGGTCGACGAGCGTTTCGTGAAGTGCTTCGACGTTGTAACGGCAGGCGTCGAAGCCCAAACAACGGCTGATCACCACGCGCGGTTTCGGCCAGGAGTTCACGGCAACCCCGTTGCGTCCACTACACCGCGCCTGCCTATTCCGGGCCTGACTGAGCAAGGCGTGGCCAAGCGGCGGCTAACGTGCGATGATGCCGCCAAGGCAATCCGGAGGGCGCTTTGCGATGGCCGCAGGCTCCAAGCTGCTCGAATCGCTGCGAGCGAATCCGCGGGTGACCGTGCGCCGCGACGGGCCACCCGACCCCGAAGGCCGGTGCGTCCTCTATTGGATCCAGCGAGCGCAGCGCGCGTTCGACAATCCCGCACTCGATCTTGCCGTGCGCGTGGGCAACGAGCTGGGCGTGCCGGTGGTGGCCTACTTCGGGCTGATGCCCTCCTATCCGCGCGCCAACCTGCGTCATTTCCAGTTTCTGGTCGAGGGCCTGCCGGATCTGGCCGCCGGCCTGCGGAAACGCAACATCGGCTTCCTCCTGCGCCGCTGGCCCGACCACTCGCTCGCGAAAGCCTGCGAGCAGCTGCGGCCGGCGCTCGTTGTCGGCGACGAAAACCCGCTGCGCGAGCCGGAGCGCTGGCGGCAGAAAGTGGCGCGCGAAATCCGGCTGCCCTTCTGGACGGTCGATGCAGACGTGGTGGTGCCCTCGCGGCTGCTCGAAAAGCAGCAATACGCCGCGCGCACGATTCGCCCGCGCATCCACGCCTACCTTCGCGAGTTCCTGGCGCCGTCGCAGACTCCCACGGCGCGAAAACGGTGGCGGGCGCCACACGGCGCCACTTCGCTTTCCCCCGAAGACGACCTGCTGGCGGGGTGGAAATCGGGCCGCAGCGTCCAGCCGGTTACGGGCTTTCACGGCGGCACGCGCCGTGCCCTTCGCCTGCTGCATGAGTTCGTCAACGCCAAATTGCGCCACTACGCCGAGCGGCGCAACCACCCCGAGCTTGACGGCACCAGCCGCCTCTCGCCGTATCTCCATTTCGGCCAGATCGGACCGGTCGCGGTGGCGCTGGCCGTGGCTCGCGCCAAGGCGCCGGCGCGGGAGAAGAACGCGTTTCTCGAGCAGCTGATCGTCCGCCGCGAGCTGGCCGTCAATTTTGTTCGCTTCAACCCCGACTACGATTCGCTCGAAGGCGCGCCGGCCTGGGCGCTGCGCTCGCTCGGCGAGCATGCGAAGGATTCCCGCGAAGTCCTCTATACGGAGAAGCAACTGGAAAACGCTGAAACGCACGATCCGCTCTGGAACGCGGCGCAGAAGCAGATGGTCGTCACCGGCTGGATGCACAACTATCTGCGGATGTATTGGGCGAAGAAAATCCTGGAATGGACGCGCTCGCCGGCGGCAGCCTTCGAGATCGCCACTCGCCTCAACGACAAATACGAACTCGACGGGCGCGACCCGAACGGCTACGAAGGCGTTGCCTGGGCTGTTGCCGGCAAGAGCGACCGGCCGTGGTTCGAGCGCCCGGTTTTCGGGACGATCCGCTACATGTCCTACGCCGGCACGTCGCGCAAATTCGATGCGCAGGCTTACATCCGGCAGATCGAGAAGCTCTGAGCGGACCGGGCCGCGCGCTCTCTTTGTGTCCAGCCAGAGGCACCGTTAGCGAGCAGCACGGTTCGGAAGAGTGATCGGGCAGAACGTCGAAGCCCAAGCCCGCCAAGCCGAGAGGTAGCGCCGGAATGCTGCGGCAATCAAGAAGTGGAATCCCTCAGAACTGCCTGATTGGCTGAATGAAAAATTCTATCGCGAGGGGATTCAGCCGCGCGTCGCTGGGATCACCGTCCCGGCCATCGCCTCGGCCCTGCGACTGTCCAAGCCGTACGCGGCAGAGATTCGTGTAGGTCGGCAATGCCCAAATCCGAGACACTGGGAAACGCCGGCTCGACTCGCAGAGAATTTCAAGGGAGGGGTAACGCAGGAGGGGAAACCCTGTTAGGCAGTCCGCCACTGAGAGAGGCCACGTCTTTTCCTGCCGAGTGTCTGACGTGTGCGACTGATTTTTTGTGTTGACATCCAAAGTTTCGTGCGTATATTTAGAACATCTAGGGGTACTCGATATGAGCGACGAAAGAGCCGCGATCCTCAAGGGCACTCTCGACATGCTGATCCTGAAGGTCGTTGCCCTCGGCCCGGTGCACGGCTACGCCATTTCCCAACGCATCCAGGAAGTTTCCAAGGATTATTTCCAGCTCCAGGAGGGTTCGCTCTATCCGGCGCTGTACCGCCTCGAGGACCGCGGATTGCTCGGGGCCGAATGGCGAGCCACCGATACCGGCCGCGAAGCCAAGTTCTACAAGCTCACGAAAAAAGGCCGGAAACGGCTCGAAACGGAGCTGGAAAGCTGGGAGCGCATGACGGAAGCCGTGGCGTTGATTCTTCGCCTGGCTGAGTAGAGAGCGGCAATGAAGTGGCTCGACCGATTGTTCCGCAAACGCAAGTTCGAAGCCCAGATTGATTCCGAGTTGCGATTTCATATCGAGCAGAAGACCGCGGAGCTGGTTGCCCAGGGTGTTGAACCGACTGAAGCGAGACGCCGAGCAATGGCTAAACTCGGCGGCATCGAAGCCGTCAAGCAGGAATGGCGCGAATCTCGCTCCTTCTGTTGGCTCGAACGCCTCCTGATGGACATTCGCTACGCGGCGCGCATGCTACGGAAGAGTCCCGGTTTCACCACCGTCGCCATCCTCACCCTCGCCCTTGGCATAGGGCTCAACACGGCGCTGTTCAGCGTCGCCGACGGCTTCCTGTTCAAGACGTTACCCGTCCGGGATCCACAGCAGCTTGTCGTTCTGGACTGGTTTGGAGATAAGCTGCCAGCCAAGCTGGCCTTGACGGGCGAGAGCAACCCCGTGGACCCACGAACCGGGCAACAGCTTACAAACGTTTTCTCATATGCGACGTTTCAGGGGCTCCGATTGCGTGCGCGGGCGTTTAGGAGTGTGTTCGCGCTCGCGCCAATCGGTCCGGTCACGGTCGGTTGGCACGGAAGAGGCCACGTCGGAGTGGGGATAATGGTTTCCGGCAACTGTTATTCAGGCCTCGGCCTGCGCCCGTTCCTTGGTCGGCTTTTGCTTCCGCGCGATGACAGGGCTGGCGCCGAGCCAGTAGCCGTGATCAGCTACCAGTTTTGGCGAAAAGTATTCGGGGGAGACCCTTCGGTCGTAGGGAGGGCCGTTAGCCTGGATGGGGTGTTTTTCACTGTGGTAGGCGTAACACCCAGGAACTTTCTAGGCGTGCAGTCGTTCGGTTTTCTGAGCGACCCGGACGTCACAATACCGATGTCCCAGGAACCAAGCATAAATAGCCGCGTGCTCGGTGGACTTCTTCCTCCGATGACCGACCCCAATCACTGGGGATTACAGTTGATGGCCCGGCTCCGCGCTGGAGCTACCGAACGCCAAGCACAAGCGGAGGCCAACGCCATTTTCCAACGGAGCCTCGGTCCTGAATGGGCCTCGGTGTCCAGGGGCAGGCTGCCCGAAATAAGACTACTTTCGGGCGCTACCGGAGGGAACCTGCTAGCCGGGTTCGCGCCCAAGCCCCTGACTGTTCTCATGGTGTTAGCCGGGCTTGTGCTGCTGATAGCCTGCGCGAACGTTGCGAATCTTTTTCTGTCGCGCGCGGCTGCGAGGCGGAGAGAGTTCACAATCCGCCTTGCGCTCGGTTCGGGGCGAATCGCTTTATTCCGACAGCTCATCATCGAAGGCGTGATCATCGCCGTTCTGGGGGGAACTGCAGGCCTGTTTCTGGCATGGTGGGGCGCGAGGCTTTTGCTCCTGCTCCTTCCGCGAATCCCCCTGCTGAACCTCGGGCTCAACGTCGCTCCGGATATCCGAGTGTTCTCTTTCGCGCTGGCAGCATCGCTTTTCAGCGGCATATTCTGCGCGCTGGCGCCCGCGATGCGCGCGGCGAGGCTGGAGCCCGCTGCCGAATTGAAGGAAGCGTCTGCTTCAGGCTGGAGCGCGGGAGGGCGGAGTCGCAACAGGTTGGGGAAGCTTCTTGTCGGCAGTCAAATCGCCCTGTCCCTTCCGCTCCTTGTAGTGTGCGCTCTTTTCGTGCGGACGTCCCAAAACGTGAGCTCCACTAATCTTGGATTCAACCCACGGGGAGTTCTTGTTTTCCGCCTCGACCCGACCCTCCAGGGATATGAAGGTGCAAAGCTGGCGCGTCTGTACCGCGAGCTACTGGGGCGGCTAAACGCGTTGCCCGGCGTGGTTTCGGTTAGCGGGTCTCGCAATGCCCAAGTCAGTGACGTGATGATGGGCTTCGCCTCGGAAACAATCAGGGTGGAAGGCGTGCAGAAGTCCAGACGAGTAGCGGGGGTCGAGGTCAATAACGTTACTCCCGGATTCTTCCATACGATGGGCATTCCTCTGATATCCGGCCGCGATTTTACGAATGAAGACGACCTGACGGGGCCGCTTGTCGCGGTCGTCAGTGAAGCCGCTGCCCGCAAGTACTTTTCGAACCCATCTCCCGTTGGCAAACGATTTCGGTGGGGGGGCGCAAGGCATTGGATCGATGTTGTGGGAATCGTTGGCAACGCGAAATACCAGACCGTTCGCGCCAAGGCGCAGCCCACTGTCTACCTTCCAGTCTGGCAGAGCCGGCGTACTGGTGGAATGTATTTCGAAATACGAACGGGCGCAAACGTCGCGAGCGTAAGCAAAGAAATCTATAGCACCGTGAGGGGCCTCGATCCGAGCCTACTCATCGGTAATATGGAGACGCAAGCCCACCAGATCAACAGCTCGCTGGCGGTGAGTGGCGACCGTCTATTCGCTCAGCTCACTGCGCTATTCGGTGGTCTCGGACTTTTGTTGGCTTGTGTGGGCCTGTATGGGATCACGGCGTACCAGGTGAGCCTGAGGACGAGGGAAATAGGGATTCGCGTGGCATTAGGGGCAGACCGGGGTCAGATCCTTTGGCTAACTCTCAGACAAAGCCTCTCAGCGGCACTCCTCGGGCTCGCCGCGGGTTTGCTCCTGGCGCTTGCTGCTGCGAGGGTGGTCAGAGGAGCCCTGTATGGCGTCGCGCCTTACGACCCCGTCAACCTTGCTTCGGTCACGTTATTGTTAGCAGCAGTGGCAGGCCTGGCAGCGTGGCTCCCGGCGCGCCGAGCGACCGAAATCGAACCGACGTCTGCGCTTCGATACGAATAGGTCCCCTCGCTTTGGCTCGAAGCCAGATGCAGAAACTCGATGTACGGCCGAAACTCACGGCGCGGCGAGACAAAGACGGTCTCTATGGTGTCGGGGACACGAAATTCGGCCGGTTCCTCACGATGAAATTCCTTCCTGACGTAGAGCGGTGTCTCTTTTCCGCTTGGACAAACTGCCGTCCTGAAGGACGGCGCTACACAAGACCATTTGGCGCGGTGGGCTTGCCGGGTGCTTGCCATTAGAGGGAGGGCATAGCGGGCTTGGGTCCGTTCGTTTTTGTGGCCGAACTTCGGAATTCGGGCTGAGAACTGCGTCATAGCGGCGACCCTGGTGGGTGCGGCACGCAACAAGCGCTATCGGTTAATTGGCGGCCTCGGTCGCGAAGGCTCTGGTTGCTTCCCGCGTGAAGTAGAAACGGATCAACCATTCGCTTTGCGAAGCGTGCCCGGCTACAACGGGCGGATTGAACTTCCAACGCCGTGCGGATTCGACCGACAGCCTCGCGAAGTATCGACTGGGGCCCGGAAACACGAGTTCTGTGCGCGTCACGTTTCCCGATGCGTCCACTTGTACTTTTACAGATACAAGGATCGTTCCGCGTATCGTGTTGCTCGCTTCCTTTGGGACGTCCGGCAGGACTTGCCGCGCGATGGTTCCCTTGACGGCGACGTCAGCGGTTTGGACGGATCGCTTCCGTGGCTGGGGATTCCGGTTGGGCACAGGCTGTGATCGCTTTTGCGGCACCGCTGCTTGCTCTTCTTGTGGTGTTTTCGGTGGAAGCATGACACTTCCCGTTTGCTTCCGAGGCTCCGGAATTGCAGCGGGCTTCGTGGATTGCGGTGGAATCGTGCGGAAGAGCCTCGGTCCGAGCAAACCTCCCGCCAGCGCCAAGCCTGCTACCAGTGCCAGTAGAAGAATGCGCCAGTGCCGCCTGCCTTGATGGGCGTTGAGGGGGCTATTCGAGTCGGCTGCGTGGTGCCGGGAGCCGATCGTGACAGGGGCGGATTCCGAGGATTTGATTCCACCTGTACCCGCTACCTGTGGACGTCCGATTTCCGCAGCGTGTGTTCCACAGAGGTAGATCGGCTCGCTCCGGTGAACGTCGTTCAGGGCAAGCATCAGAGGTGTTCCGAAGTCGCAGGCAAATTGGCAGTACTGGGGCAGCCGCTCGGGCGGTTTTCCAGGCGCCAGGCGCCATTCGGAGCGGTTCTTGCAAGGGTGTTTCTGCGGGCGCATCACGGAAGTTAACAATACACCTTAACACGCTGGGTGATTTCAGACGTGTCGAGGTGCCTTTCCCGGCCCAAGAGAAACACGGTGCCGATCCGCTATCCCTGTCGAACGTTGACTTGGCCATACCTCGGTCCGGTGAGAGATGCCGGCCGGGGCTATCCCAGGGTTATGCGGCGGGGATTCGCGCAGGGCGGCGGCTGCGCCGTTGGCGTGGCCCTCCGCTTCGCGCCAAGCGCTCCGCCCTGCTGGCTTCGCGGGGCTGCGCTCCGTCCAGGCCAACGACGAGAATAAGAACCTAGCCAAAGACAGAGTTGAAACCAAAAAGGGGACATTTTTAACGAGCTAAGGAAGGGGGCATTTTAAAAGAGCTTCGACGCAGCCGGCGATGCCTGGTTGACGGTGACCGTTCGCCGCGCTAGCCTCTGAAGTGGGTTTTCGGACAGCTCGATGATTCGGACCATTTCACTGCGATACGACGGCTTCCTCTTTACGGGCCGCTTCCTCTATCGAGGAAGCGGACTGCAGGAAGCTGCGCTCGCGCGGAGAACGAGCTAGAGACCCGGCAAACGAGATCAAAGAGCTTCCCGGCAGGCCGCAACCTCAAGAGCGAGGTGGCGGCCTTTTTTATTGTTCCCGCTAGTTGGGGGAGGCGAGAGACAAAAAGGAGAGCAGGCCAATGAACCCGATCCAGGATCGGCGAAGAAAGATTGATGAGATTGACGAGCAGTTGGTGGATTTGTTGAACCGCCGGGCCCGGCTGGCGGTGGAGATCGGCGAACTCAAGCGGAAGCATCAGATGAGCGCCATCTCGCCCGAGCGCGAACGTGAGATTCTCGATCGCGCCTGCCGGTCGAGCCTCGGGCCGCTGGACGGCGAGGCGATCGAGCGATTGTTCAGCGCCATCCTGAACGAAACCCGACGCGCGGCAGCCGACGCGTGGGAGGCGGCCGTACCGAGTGGGTCCTACCGATGACGGGTCAACCTGCCGCCCCCCGAATCGCCTTCCAGGGCGAGCGCGGCGCCTTCAGCGAAGAGGCCGCGATCCTGCTGCTCGGCGAGCGGATCGAGTTGGTGCCGCGCCCCACTTTTGGCGCGCTTTACGCTGCTATCGACGAGGGAGCGGCCGACCTGGTGCTCGCTCCAGTGGAAAACACCCTGGCCGGCACGGTGGTCGCCTCACTCGACCGATTGCTCGAGAGCGGCTTGCATGCGAACGGCGAGGTGATCATTCCGATCGTGCACTGCCTGATTGGCACGCCGGAGGCGACGATCGAGCGGATCGCAAGCGTCGAATCCCATCCCGTCGCGCTCGCCCAGTGCGAGCGCTTCCTTCGTGCGCATCCGGAAATGGCCCGCCGCGCCACGCTCGATACCGGCGGCAGCGTTGCCGAGATCGTGCGCGCCGGCGACCCCACGCGCGCGGCCATTGCCGGCCGCAGGGCAGCCGAAATCCACGGCGGCCGCATCCTGCGCGAGCACGTGGAAGATCATCCGGAAAACTACACGCGCTTCCTCTTGCTCGCTCCGTCACCGGAATTCAGCCCTCGTGCCAACCACCTCTCACTCGTGATCGAACTGGCCCACGCGCCTGGCGCCCTCCATACGGCCCTGGGCGTCTTCGCCCGCCGTTCGATCAACCTGCTCAAGATCGAGAGCCGGCCGCTCGCTGGCCGCCCATGGCAATATCGCTTCTATCTCGATCTGCAGGCGTCCCTGAACGATCCCTCCACGCGCGAGGCGCTGGAAGAACTCGGCTGCGGGGTTGCCAGCATGCGCATACTCGGATGCTACCCCGCCTGGCAGCCCACGCCGGATGGAAAGGCCCTCTCACGCTGAGCGAAGCGGCTCGATAAGGGCCATTCGGCCAGAGCTTCGGAGAAGATCGTTTTGCGATGCTCCCGGCATGCACGGCCGGCCCCGCACCTCGGAGACCCGCCGGCTTTGACGTTGCCGGTTCGAGTCAGGCCCGTTTTGCTTTGGCCCGTTCCGGCTTGGCGGGCGCGGCCAATCTGGCGTCCAGCTCCTTCATGGCTCCCTGAAGCGCGCTATCCGCGTCGAGATATTCCTGCCACGTGACGGCGGGCTCGACTGCCCAGGATTCCTGACCCTGAACGGCAGGGCCGCGAACCGAGCAGCGGGCGCTGAAAGGGGATTTGTGAGCGGGTCGCAGGCAGTTTCTGAGCACTTCAATGCGGTAGAGGGACTCTTTCCCCGCCTGGATCTCCACGGTTTTAACCACCTCATGCACTTTGTGGAACGATTCGAATTTCGTATAGTTTGCGGGCGTATCGCTCATCTTGGCCACCTCGCTCGGTCAATTCTCCTTGCCGCCGAACCTCACGGCTGCCATTGAAGAGTCCGGTTCATGAGCTTTCAGGATCGCAGCGTTGCCTCGCACAAACGAACGGCTCACGGGACCGTGGAGTTATCAGAGAGAGGCGCAAATCGGGGTTTAGGCTTCGGTTTCCATCATTGCGGGCACCCCTTTGTATTGCCAGAATTTTAACAGAAACACGGGCGCATAGTTCCGGGGCAATCTCAGTGCCCCGGTTCGACGGCAGAGCGCAGGCACGGGCCAACGGGCGCGGCATGAGGCGGCCGGAAGTGTCTGTGCGGTAACTGGCCCCCAGCGGCTGAAGCCGCTTGGCTGCCGCAGATCTACGGCACGACTGAAGTCGTGCCCTTACGTGTGCTGTGTGCTCGTGGAGACTCAGGAGCGCTTCACGAAATCGCTTAGGCTGTGCCCTTACGAGCTGTCCTCATGCTTAACGGCAGGGCGGAAGCTGTCGTCTTACGGAGGGATCGGGTTGCCACGCACACCCGGAAGACTGCTGCGTCCTGTACGCTCACGCTCAGGACTGGGCGGGGAATGACGGCGTAGCCCCGGAAGCCCGCCGCCGGCAATCAGCCAGCACAGTTCGAGGCATGAGCCAGCGTGCGGCAAATAAAAGTCCCGGGATGATGAGGAGATCGTCGAGCAGGCCGAGGACGGGAATTGCGTCCGGGACCAAATCCAGCGGGCTAAGGAGATAAACAAAGGCGAAACGCAAGAGCCACTTGGCGGCTTTCGGCGTACGGGGATCACTGAGTGCGAGGCGGTAAGCGCGAACTTCAGTCCACAGGCGCTGCTGGAATGACCGGACCATCGCTCCACGTTAGTGACAGCTACGCCCGTGGTCAAATCAAGCCCGTTCGCCAGTAGGGGGAGAGCTTCCTTCGCTATAACGGGATACTTCCGACCGAGCGGGGTCGGGACTCCCTGGTGGTGGTCGACCGTCGTGAGAGGTGAGAGGGTTGTCTGACGACCGAGTAACCCCGGCTCGCGGTTTCCCTGCGCGGGAAGGGGCGGGCGACGAAGGCTTGACGCCACGACGAGACGGCTGGCGGGACTCGTTACAGGTTCTGGATCGAAGGAGATTCAGGTTGGTAGCGGTACGGGGAATCGAACCCCGGTTTCCAGATTGAGAATCTGGCGTCCTAACCTCTAGACGATACCGCCGCAAAAAGTATAGCAAAAACGGGCTGGGGCGGCAGCCAGGCAAGGGCGCCAGGTGACGTTGAGTCTGATGGGAGGGGCGGCGGGGCGGTTGCCGGGGTGGTGGCGACGAAGGCACTCACGAGCGTGCTTTCCTGGCCGGCGGCTTTTTCGATCGAGGCGCTGTTGGCGGGGGTTGTCGTGGCGGTCGGCACGGGAATTTTTTTCGGCTACTACCCGGCCGGCCGGGCCGCCGTGCTCAATCCCATCGACGTGCTGCGCTGCAAATAGCCGCGGTTCCCGATTCGGTGAGGAGCCGGCATTTCTACCAAGCCAATTAAGAGAAAGAGTGGTGAATTCTGTGGTGGCGGCATCAGCCCACGATCGTTTCCCCATGGCAGCGACAAGCTGCCGCCCTGAAGGGCGGCTCTACACAGACCTTATCGTGGCGGGCCGGATTGGCAGACCGGGCTTCATTTACCGGCAGCCGTGGTCCGCTGCTGGAAATCTGTCTCTTCGGTCTCCTGGGCAACCGGCTTCAGGTGCCTCCAAGATACAAAATTGTTCCGGCAAAATTCGCAGCGCAGCGCCCGCGCACCCAGCAGGGTTGCCAGCCGGGCGAGCGTATGGTGCTCAAGCTTGTGCGGGCGAATGATCAGCAGATCCATGTTGCCGCAGCGGGAGCAATGCGCATGGTGCAGAAGCCGCAGCGGAACGCGTCTCGCGTAAAAACGTTTCTGGCAAGCCATGCAACGCCAGGGCATGATGCCCAGCAGGCTGATTGCGTATTCCCATTTGCGTCGATGCGAGCGGAAACAGTCATAGTTTTGGCAGTGAGGGCAAATCACTACATTCTCCGGGGCACTCTGTCGGGTCGTGACAAGCAGCCCGATTTTTCCGACGGCCCATTTGGCTCGTGGAATCCGAAAAAGACTACTCCAATCCCGGCGCACTGGCACAAATTTTTACCGGAGCAATTCCCTCCGTTACAATGCCGGCAGGAGGCGCTTGATGCCCGGCTACACCAGCGCACACGCTCGCGCCGGCATTCGCGACAAGTTGCCGGAACTGGAAACCTGGCCGAATCAGTTTCCCGGCTACCGTATAAGCATTCGTGTGCCCGAATACACTTCGGTCTGTCCGAAGACGGGCCTGCCGGATTTCGGAGTCCTGACGATCGAATACGAGCCGGCGCGACGGTGTCTCGAGCTGAAGTCGCTGAAGCTGTACCTGCTCGCCTATCGCAATCTGGGCATCTTCTACGAAAACGCGGTCAACCGGATTCTGCGCGATATCGTACGAGCCGCGCGGCCGAAATCCTGCCTGGTGCGAGGGGAATTCACGCCCCGGGGCGGCCTCACCACCACGGTGGAGGCGCGCTGGCCGCGCCGGGGCCGCTAAATCCCTATCGGACTGCACCCTGCGCCGCAGGGCAATGCCGATTGACCGAAAGGGCTCATCCCACCCTTTAGCCCCGTGGACAACCCCGGTCTTTCCCCGGAGAATCTAACAGAGCACAAAACGCGGGCGATACCGCAAGGAGGCATTCCCCATGAGTACGACCCCGACTCAGCCGGAAATGCCGCCAGCAGAGCAACAGGTGCCTTCGTATGGCACGCCACGTTGGATCCCGATTCTGTTCGTGATCCTCTTTCTGTTCGGCGGATATCTGGTATACGCGAACCAGCACACGCAAAATGGGCTGGAGAAGAAACTTTCCCAGTCCAATGCGCAGATCGCGAAACTTGGCTCTTCCCTCAACAGGTCCAATGCGCAGATCGGCGACCTCAAGGCCGAACTCGACCTAACCACGCAAAAGCTCGGCCTGACCCAGGCGCAACTGGAACAGGCGCGCCGGCAGGCCGCCGTGCTTCGCCGCGAGCAGATGCGGTCCAGCAAGCAACTGCAGCAGCAGATTGGCCAGGTGCAGCAGCAAACCCAGGCCAGCATGGGCCAGCTCTCTACCGAGCTGGGAGGCACGAAGACCGATCTGGCCGCCACCAAGCAGGCGCTTAGCGCCACCCGCTCGAAGCTGGAAGGAACGATCGGCGATATGGGCGTGATGAGCGGCCTGGTTGCCCACAACAAGGAGCAACTCGCCCAACTGATCCGCATGGGACAGCGCAACTACTATCAATTCGACCTGCACAAGTCGAAGCATCCCAGCCGCATCGGGCCGATCATGCTCCGGGTCACTCACGTAGACCGGAAGCACTGGCGCTACAACATGTACGTCACGGTCGAGGACAAGCGCATCGAGAAAAAGGACAAGACCCTCTACGAGCCGGTCCAGTTCTATACGCGAGATGCGGTCGCCCCGCTCGAGATCGTCGTCTTCCAGATCAAGAAGAACGAACTCGTGGGCTACCTCTCGACACCCAAACAGCAGTCGCAGCCGGCCCCCGCGGGGAATTAAGCGCCGACGCGAAATCGCGGTATTCCCCGCTCCGGGCGTGCCGGAGCGGGGTGCCGCTCCTGGCGGATTTCCGCCAAGCGGCGCTCAGCCGTCTTTTTCCCGCCCCCTCAGCCACCTGGCCGATATACAATCACGACACCCATGAAACCACTCAAGAGCTTCATTCCTCTGCTGCTTGCCCTGGCCGTCATCGCCGTCTCCCCGGCGCATGCCCGGCCCCGCGATTTCCCAGGCCGCTTGCCAGCCCGCACCGTTGCCTACGTCTACTGGCGCGGCGCCGATTCGGTTGTGCCCGGCAGCCGGAATCCCGTGGTGGCGCTTTGGAACGATCCCGGTTTTGCCCCGGCGCGGCAGCTCATCGAGCGGCGCCTGATCGATTTCGTCACCAGCAATCCGGATTTGGCCCGCGTTCCGCCGCAGGAGATTGAAGCGCTGCTCGCCCGGCCGCTCATCTTCGGCCTTCGGCTGACCGAACAGGCCGCCTCGCCTCAGTCCAAGTCGGGCGCGACGGCCAACGCCCGCGGCTTTCTGGTCGTGCAGGTCGGCGCGCAGGCTGCGGAAGCTCGCGCAGCGCTCTCGGCCGTAGGGCCCAAGGCCGCGGCTCATATGCGGCTCACGCCAGCCGGTTTTCTTGTGGCGTCCGGAGATCCCGCGACGCTCGCCGATCTCGTCCGCCGGTTCGGCGGCGCCCGGGCGCTGGCTTCGCGTTCGCTTGGCGGAGTGCCCGTCTATCAGGAAGCGCGGGCCGAACTCGTCGGGCGCCCGCCGATCGAGTTTTTCCTGCGCATCCCGGCGATCGCGGCGCTGCAGCCGCAGAAAACGGCGGGCTTCAATACGCCCGCCTTCCTGCATGCCTTGAACGTAGACCGCGTCCATCTGCTCTGTGGCGCAGTCAACCTGAATGCGCCGTCGGGGCTGCTGAGCTTCTCGATTTTGGGCAATACTTCGCCCGGCAGTCTTTTCGACCTCTTCGGGCCGAACGGCCGCGCCTTTCCGACGCTTGCCGCCGCCCCGGCCAGGAGTATTTCCTTCAGCACCTACCGGCTCGACGTCGGCTCGGTGATGTCGGTGGTTGTCAATGCCCTTTCGGCGGCGATGGATCCCAACACAGCGGCGCGGGTGAAAATGTTTGCCGGCCTGATTTCGAGTGCCGTCGTGCCTTCGCTCGCCGGCGAGTACGCCTCCATCCGGACGGGGCCTGCCGGACGACGGGATGCCGGCACTGCACTCTACGCGATCACGATCCACCCCAAGGCCGCCAACCAGCTTTTTGCGACCACGCTCGCTCCCTTTGTCCAGCCGGCCGGCGAGGAGGGCGTGATCCACTACTTCCGCGTCGTGCAGCGCGGGCCGTCCGGAGCGCCGAATGCAGGAAAGGGCTTCGACCAGGCCGGCGGGAAAGGTGCGGCACGCCGGCACCATGCACGACCGCTCTTCATCGCCCTGACGCCACATCTGCTGCTGGCCGGCCGCAACGAAGCGTTGGTGCGGCGCCGTGCCCAGGCCGTCATCTCGAGTTCGCCGCAACCCGGCCTGGCAGCCCAGCCGAGTTTCCGCGCTGCCCGCGCCGAACTTCCGGGCGAGCTTTCCGGACTGAGCTATTTCGATTTTGCCCGCATCCGCTGGACGAACTGGCTCGAGCATGCCGCGGCGCGCATGGCGAAAAACAAGAAAGATCCACACGCCGCCGAGCATGCCGCCGCGCTCCGAAAATGGGCGCAAGAGGGCGGCGGCGCCGTGCTCGCCCGCCATCTGCACTGGTTGGCCGTCGGCTCCTGGAAAGATAGCAGCGGCGTGCACTGGCGCGGCAACATCCACTGAGAGCGGGCAGAGGCTGACACAGCGAAGTTGATTCTTTTCGTGCGCGCCACGGGCCGCGGAATAGCGGGTCTGGTTGAGCGGCGCGCAGGGGCGACCGCCGGGTCACCTGCCTTCCATGAGGAAGGCTCTGTGCGCCTCTGTCTATGCCCTCCGCGCTCCGGCCCCCGCGTTTCCGCCTCGGGAATCGAGTTAAGATGAACCGGCGTTGCCGCGCGGCCAGGGCCTCCGCCGACGGGAGAAGAAACGGATGAAGCTGGAGACGTTCGCCCTCGAACGCTGGATGACGAAGTACGAATCGTGGGTGAAATACGACATCGCCGAGAGCGGCATTCTGCCACTGAACATCGACGACCTGCTCGGCTTGCTCCCTGCCGGCGAGCGCGCTTCGGCGCTCGAAAAGCTCACCGGTCTCCGGCTCGGCTATTCCGAAGCGCCCGGCACGCATGAGTTGCGCTCGTTGCTGGCGGAAACCTACCGGGACTGCGCGCCGGAAAACATCCTGGTGACGACCGGCGCGATCGAGGCGAATTTCCTGCTCTTCAACGTGCTGCTCGACCCCGGCGACCACGTCGTGGCCTGCTATCCGGCCTATCAGCAGCTCTACAGCGTGCCGCGCGGGATCGGCTGCGAAGTGGCGCTATGGCGCGTGCGCTCGAAGGACGGATTCCGCTTCGACGTCGGCGACCTGGAACGGCTCGTCACGCCGCGGACGCGGCTGATCGTTGTGAACACACCGCACAATCCCACCGGGGCGATGCTTTCCGAAGCCGAGTTGCGCCGCGTCTACGCGCTCGCGGAATCGGTCGGCGCGATGGTGCTCTGCGACGAAGCCTACCGCTGGCTCACCGTGCCCGGTGGCGATCCGTTCGCCCCGCCGATGTTCGACCTGGGCCCGCGCGGCATCAGCGTCGGCACGCTCTCGAAGCCCTTCGGCCTGCCGGGCCTGCGACTCGGCTGGATTGCCGCCCATGGCGATCTGGCGGCGCGCTGCTGGGCGATGCGGGATTACGTCTCGCTCAGCCCCGGCCGGCTGAGCGACGCTCTGGCCGTGCTGGCCGTGCGGCACCGGGAAAAGATCTTCGAGCGCAATCGCGCGATCATCACCGCCAATCTGGCCACGGCGAAGCGGTGGTTTGCCGAGCGCGCCGATCTGATCTCCTGGCAGCCGCCGCGCGGCGGCCTGCTGGCGCTTGCCCGCTACCATCTCGATATCCCTTCGCTCGAGCTGGCCAATCGGCTGGCCGAGCGCTACAACGTGATGCTCGCACCCGGCTCGGCCTTCGGCTTCGAGCATCATTTGCGCATCGGCATCGGACAAGACCCAGCCGTTTTTGCCGCCGGCCTCGATCAGGCGGCGGCCTGCTTCGCGGAGCTCGCCGCTTCTTCATCGAGCCGCCAGGGCTCGGCCGCGCCGGCCGAATGAAGCGCCAGCGCCAGCTAACGAGGCGGCGAGCCGGAACATTCCAACCGTGAATCGCACTTCGAAAATCGACCGGAAAGAGCTGCAGGAGATCAGCCGGCGGATCCAGCGCGCCGAGCGGCGCATTCGCCCTTACGTGCGCGAAACGCCAGTCGATTTCTCCGAGCTGCTGAGCCTGCGGACCGGCGCCCGCGTGCATCTAAAGCTCGAGCATCTGCAGCACACCGGCTCGTTCAAGCTGCGCGGCGCGATGAACAAGCTGCTCTCGCTCTCCGAGCGCGAGCGGCGCCGGGGCGTCGTCGCCGCCTCTTCCGGCAATCACGGAATTGCCGTCTGCCACGCCGCTCGCCGGCTCGGCCTGCGCGCCACAATCTGCATGCCGCATGGTGCGTCCGGCATGAAGCTGCGGCTGATTCAAGCGCTTGGCGGCCGCGTCGTTTTTTGCGGAGAAAATACGCTCGACGCCGAGCGCAAGGCGCGCGAGCTGGCCGCCACCGAGTGTCTGGCGATTGTTCCGCCATACAACGATCCTGAAGTCGTCGCCGGTCAGGGAACCATCGCCGTCGAACTCGAGCGCCAGCTCGAGAAGAGCGACGCCATCTTCGTCGCCGTTGGCGGCGGCGGACTGATCTCCGGCATCGCCGCCTGGATCAAAGCCGCGCGACCGCACACGGAAATCGTCGGCTGCTGGCCAGCGAATTCCCGCGTTCTCTACGAATCGCTGCGCGCCGGGCGCATCCTCGAATTCCCCGAGCGTCCGACGATTTCCGACGGCACGGCCGGCGGCGTCGAGGAGGGTTCGATCACCTTTCCGCTCTGCCGGGAGCTGGTCGACAGGCGCGTGCTGGTGACCGAGCGCGAGATCTGGCGTGCGATGCGGCTGCTGCTGGCCGAGGAGCGCTGGCTGGTCGAGGGCGCCGCGGGCGTGGCCTTGGCGGGGTTTCTGAAGCAGAGGCGCGCCTACGCCGGAAGGAACGTCGTTGTTCTTCTTTGTGGGCGCAACATTTCCGCCGAAAAAGCCGCTAAACTTTGGAAGAGGGTATGAGCAAGGAATCCAGCGCGATGCGCAGCAGCGCTCATCGGCCCGCGTGGCTGGCCGTTTTGTGCTGTGGTGGCTTCCTGCTGGCGGCTGCGGCACTGGCACACGGGACAAAAGGACAGCAGACGGCCGCTTCGGCGCCCGCTTTGCACTTCGCTCACGGCGGCAATGCCGCCGAGATCCCGATGGAGCTAGCCGGGAACGCCGTTTTCGTGCCGGTGCAGTGCAACCAGGGGCGTCCGTCGAGTTGGCTGCTCGATAGCGGTTCGCCGGGCACTGTTGTCAGCGGGGCAGCCGCTTCGCAGGCGATCACTGGAGATGACCGGCCTTCGCCTGTGCTTTCCCTGCCAGGAGTCGGGATTCACGGACTGCAGCCGGCGGTGCATTCCCTGCAGGCGCTCGGCCCTTGGTACGGCCAGCGCGTCAATGGCGTGATCGGCGACGACGTGCTTGCGCACCTGGTGGTGGAACTCGACTACGCGCGGCGTTCGATCGAGCTTTACGAGCCTGCTGCCTACCATGAGGCGCGCCACTTCAAGAAGCTCGGCGTCCACTGGATCGACGGGCTCCCGACGGTGCGCGCCAAACTCCGGCTCGCCGGGCGCGCCGTGACAGGGAATTTCGTGCTCAATACCGGTGCCAGCGGCGGGATTCTGGTTTCGAGCGCGTTCCTCGAGGCGAACCGGATGTACCCCTTCGCGGGCAAGACGATTTCGGGTTCGATCGTCGCGGCGTCGGGCGAACGGGAGGTTTTGCTCGCGCGTGGCGAATGGCTCGAGCTGGGTTCCTGGCAGGTCACTCAACCGATCGTTGCGATCGAGCAGAGCCGGGCCACGCCCGCCGCTGAGGAGAATGGGGAGGAGCGGAAAGAGCAATTGAAAGGGATTGCCGGCTGGATTGGCGGGCAGATCCTGCGGAAATTTCGCCTCGTACTCGACTTCCCGAGCCGCCGGATTCTGCTCTTGCCCAATAGCACATTCATTTTTCCCATCGAGGCAAATGCCAGCGGCGCCACGATCATCGCCGCCGGGCCCTCGCTCGATCAGTACGAGGTGCGCCGCATCGCCAGCGGCTCGCCCGCCGCTGTTGCCCGCCTGCTGCCGGGCGATCGCATCACGGTTATCGACAGCGAACCGACTTCCCAACTCACGCTCTCCCAGGTGCGCCGGATGCTCAGCCGGTCGGGCCATACCGTCGTGCTGGGCGTCGAGCGATTGGGCCATCACGTGAGGATTGTGCTCCACTTGCGTCGGCGTCTTTAGCCGCGACCCCTTGACAGCGCGTGCTCTGAGCACGCGGGAAGGCTAAATAGCTGAAGCTCGGCCGCCGGATTCTTGTGCAATCCGGGCAGTCGCGCCACATGCGCGCGAGCGCCGGTGCATTTGACGGGCGGCGGGACTCTGCCTATACTCGCCCCACTTTCCGGCATAGCCGAAAACACAATTCCCGGAAGGAGTGGAAAGCCATGGCGTTCTTGCGTGCCGCGCGGCGAGACGAGATTCCCGTCGGAACCATTCGCGAGATTCGGCTCGAGGAGCGGACGATAGCGCTGGCCAATGTCAATGGCCGGTTCTACGCCATCGACAATGTCTGCCTGCACCGTGCCGGACCCCTGGGCAAAGGGAAACTGGCGGGCAGCGTCGTTACCTGCCCATGGCACGGCTGGACCTACGAAGTCTCGACCGGCCGCGTCACATTCAATCCGGAGATGAAAGTCCGCACCTACCCGGTGGAAGAGCGAGACGACGATATTTGGGTCGACGTTGGCTAGCCAGCCAGCAGGCGCGGCCAACGATCCGGGCTGTTCGCTTTTTCGCTGCCTGGCCCGCAACAACGGGTGTTGATTAGCTTTCTTCGTGACACAAGACCGTGTATAGTCCGCCCGACACGCTATTGTGATGGAAACAACCATCGAGCGCCGCTACTGGATACTCTCTTCCGACCCTCGCCAGTATCACTGGGACACGCTGTTCGTGAAAGGCAAGGAGATGTGGCGCGGCGCCGGCGCGCGCCCGCCGGTCACGCGTGTGGTGAAGCAGATGCGGCGCGGCGACCGCGTGCTCGCCTATCACAGCACGCCCGATCGCCTCGTCTACGCCCTGGCCGAAGTGACCCGCGATCCCTATGTCGATCCAGGCGATCCCGCCGGCAAAGCCATGATCATCGACCTGCGGGCGATCGAGCGGCTGGCGAAGCCGGTTCGCTTCCTGGACCTGAAGAACAATCCGCTGCTCCGCCATCTGAAATTCCTCAAAAATTCCCGAACTCCGATTTCTCCGCTCACCGAGGCCGAATACCGCGAGATTCTCCGCATGGGCGGCATCGTGCCCACGCCGGGAATGCCGCTGCCCTAAACGGCCCGCACGCGGATTCCTCGCTGGGCAAGCCGGGTGCGAGATGGCCGCTGTCGCGTGTTCGCGCGTGTCCGGGTGAGCCGAATTGGCGGAACTTTTCCCTCACAAGAAGCGTAATTTCCAGGTGTGTGAGTGATCTCGAACGAGTTCCGCACAAGGCGAAGCGCGAACAGCGAGGCCGGGCAGGCTGGGCCGGTGGGATTGCCTGATTGCCCTGGCGCTCGTGGGCGTGGGCGCTGCGGTTCTGTTTCGCCTGCTCCCCGTTTCGCATCCGGGTCGCGCCTGGATTTTCAACGACGCTACGCATGCCTGGATGCTGCTCATCGCGCTTTTCTGGCTACTGATTCTGCGGCGCAAGTTTCCGGTGGGGCGGTTGAGCTTTGACGGGATGAGAGGTTGGTACCGAATCTGGCTGGTGTGGGCAGCGCTGGTCGCTCTAATGGTTTTCTCCCAACCCCGGCATGCGCATCCGGTCCTTTCGGTGGCTAATCTGGCCGGCACACTCACTTTTCAGGGGATTTTGGTCGGACCGAGCGAGGAATTCCTCTGCCGTGGCCTGATCCAGACCGCTCTCAACAATTTCTCTCGCCTCGGTTGCACTAAGATCCCCATCGCCCAAGCGCGCGTGAGGCTGGGAACGGTGGGCGCGGCGCTGATCTTCGGCTTGCTGCACCTGACTGGGCTATTGCAACATCCACTGAGCTTCGTTCTGCCGACAGCGGTGTTCGCGTTCGTGTTTGGGCTGGTTGCCGGCCAATACTACGACCACACAGGAAACCTGTGGGGCGCTTCAATCCTGCACGACATCAGTGATTTTGTTGCCGTGGGACTTCCGCTGCTGTTTTAGGGCTTTCTGGAGAGGCGCGCGGCCCGCCCGAAGGGGCGGGCCGCGGCATAGACACCGGTTAGCGGGCTGCGCCCACCACGCCCGCTCCCGCTTCGGAATAGACACGGATCGCGCCGGCAACGCCCGCGCCGTTGGCGGCGCGGTAACCCTGGCTGACCAGCACGTTTTCCAGGGCGCCGAGCAGCAGCAACACGTTTCTACGCTGCGAGGTGTGGCCCATCAGGCCGACGCGCCAGATCTTGCCCTTGAGCGGGCCGAAGCCGCCAGCGATCTCGATGTTGAATTCCCCGAGCAGTTGGTCTTGCACCCGCTTCGGATCGACCTTTTCCGGCACGTGAATTGCGGTGACGGTGATCATCCTGTCAGCCGGGTTTTCAACGAACGGCTTGAGGCCGAGCCCCTCAACGCCGGCGAGGAAAGCGCGTTGGTTCAGCCGATGGCGTTCCCAGCGGGCTTCGAGGCCCTCTTCGACGACCATGCGCAGCGCTTCGCGGAAACCGTAGAGCAGCGGGATGGCCGGCGTGTGGTGATAGGTACGCTCCTTGCCCCAGTAGTTCATCGTGGTGGTGAGATCGAAATACCAGCTCTGCACTTTGGTCTTGCGGTTGCGGATCACCTCTTCCGCTTTCGCGCTGACGGTGATCGGGCTCAGGCCCGGAGGCGCGCTCAGCGCCTTCTGCGAGCCGCTGAAGCAGATGTCGATGCGCTGCTTGTCCACCTGAATCGGCATGCCAGCCAGGGTCGAAACGCAATCGACCACCAGCAAGGCGCCCAGTTCGTCAGCGACCTTGCGGTATTCGTCGAGCGGGCTGGCCACCGACGTCGAGCTTTCCCCGTGCGTCGCCCCAATAACCTTGATCTTCTTACCCTTGCCGGCGCGGCGCAGATCGTCGGGATCGACGGCGCGGCCGTAGGGAGCGGTCACGCGGGTGACTTTTGCCGGGGTCCGTTCGGCAATCTCGGCCATGCGCTGGCTGAAGGCGCCGTTGACGCAGATCAGCGCCTCGTCGCCCTCCTCGAGCGGATTGAGCATCGAAGCCTCGATCCCGCCCGAGCCAGAAGACGAAATCGGGAATGTGGTGCGATTCTCTGTGCGGAACACCTGCCGCAGCAGCACCTGAACCTCGTTCATCATCATGTTCAGGAACCAGGGATCTAGATGGCCCACCATCGTCGTGCTCATCGCGCGGTAGATCCGCGGATGAACCGACGAAGGACCGGGAGTCAGCATCAACCGGTCGGGCGGAAGGAGTTCACCGATGGCATCGGTCATGATGGTGTCCTTTTCGTTTTTTGTTCAGATTGAGCGCGGGCCGGCCGGGCACAGCAAACATGATTCACACCGGCGAGCCAGAGCAGACAACTAGTCTAGGCCAACTCGGCCCAAGATCAACGTCCAAAATGGCAGGCAACAACGGGGCAGGGCCGCCGGCGACCCGGTAGCCGGAGCTTCGGTGCCGCCCCGGGTCTTGACCGGCTCGCTCCCAACAGCATCGCTCGGCTGCCCGGCTTCCGTGCCAGGCCTCGAGCAGCCGGAAGCCGATCGTGGGAAGTGGGAAACAGACTCTAGGCAAAGGGCCTGCCGGAGTGGTAAAAACGCGACGCCATGTCCACTTCCTCTACGGTGCCCGTTGCCTCCAGTTCCGAGGAGCGCGCCAACCAGCGCAATGCCGTGCTGGCCGGCTTCCTCGGCTGGACGCTCGATGCCTTCGATTTCTTCGTGCTGGTTTTCGTGCTCGTGCCGATCGCGCACGATTTCCACAAATCAGTGGCGGATATTGCTCTTGCGCTGACCGCCTCGCTCGCCTTTCGGCCCGTGGGCGCGGCGATTTTCGGGCTGATGGCGGACCGCTGGGGCCGGCGGCTGCCGCTGATGCTGGACCTGGTCTTCTACGCGGTGATCGAAGTGCTCTCGGGCCTGGCGCCCAACTACACCATCTTCCTGATCCTGCGGGCGCTCTACGGCATTGGCATGGGCGGGGAATGGGGAGTTGGCGCGTCGCTGGCGATGGAATCGGCGCCGGTGAAATGGCGCGGGGTGCTCTCGGGCCTGCTGCAGGAAGGCTACGCGTTCGGCTACCTGATCGCCGCACTCGTCTACGGCCTGGTTTTCCCGCACTGGGGCTGGCGGCCGCTCTTCTTCATCGGCGGACTGCCGGCGCTGCTGGTCATCTTCGTGCGGGCCAAGGTGAAGGAGCCGGAGGCATGGCAAAAGTCACGCAGCGCCGACTGGTCTGGGTATTGGCGAATCATCCGCCGCAACTGGAAGAGGTTCGCCTACATCGTGGTGCTAATGACGATGATGAACCTGATGTCCCACGGCACGCAGGATCTCTACCCCACCTTTCTGCACCTGCAGCGGCATTTCGAACCTGGAATCATTGCCACGATTACCATCATCTCAATGATTGGGGCGATTCTCGGCGGCTTTGTCTTCGGTTTGTTGAGCGACCGGCACGGGCGGCGCCGCTCGATGATCGCGGCGGTGATCGCGGCGGCGCTGGTGATTCCGCTGTGGGCTTACGCGCCGTCGATCGGGTGGCTGACCCTGGGCGCCTTTTTGATGCAGTTCATGGTGCAAGGGGCGTGGGGGGTGATTCCGGCCCATCTGAACGAGCTTTCGCCGGGGGCGCTGCGAGGCTTCTTTCCGGGATTTGCGTATCAGCTCGGCGTGTTGTTCGCTTCGAGCGTCGAATACGTCGAAGCCACGATGGCCAATCAGCTCGGCTACGCGGGCGCGCTGGCGCTGCTGGCAGCGGTGGTGCTGGTGCTCGGGGCGACCGTGATCATCGCCGGACCGGAAGCGCGGGGAGTCTCGTTCGTCTCGATCAGCACCGAGCAACGTTAACAGCGCCTCCCCGGTTCGCTAGAATCGAATTTTCGGCAACTTGCCTCAGGAGTCTATGATGTCGAACAGCCCAAAAACCGCCTTGGCCTCGGATGTCGTACAGAAAGTTACCGAGAAGGCGCACATGCTTCGCATTCATTCCATGCGGATGACCACGGCTGCCGGCTCGGGTCATCCCACATCTTGTCTATCCTGTGCCGAATTGATGGCTGGCGTCTTTTTCCATGCCATGAAGATGGATCCTCAACATCCCGATGCGCCGACCAACGATCGTTTCGTGATGTCCAAGGGCCACGCGGCGCCGATCCTCTATGCCGCGCTCGCCGAGGCCGGCGTCTTTCCGGTGGGCCGCCTGCTCACCTTGCGGCAATTCTCGAGCGAGCTCGAAGGCCACCCGACACCACGGATTCGCGGTGTCGACGCGGCAACCGGCTCGCTGGGGCAGGGGCTTTCGGTCGGGCTTGGCCTCGCGCTCGCAGCGCGGCTCGAAAAGCAGCCGATCCACATCTTCGTGTTGCTGGGCGACGGCGAACTGGCCGAAGGGAACGTATGGGAAGCGGCGGCGCTGGCCGCCCACGACAAGGTCGACAACCTGATCGCCATTGCGGATATCAATTCGCTGGGCCAGAGCCAGCGCACGATGTATTCCCGCGACGCCGAGGTCTACCAGCGCAAATTCGAAGCGCAAGGCTGGCAAACGGAGATCATCGACGGGCACGACGTGCCGGCCGTCCTGGCGGCGCTGGATCGCGCCCGCGACGCCGAGGGGCCTTACGCGATCATCGCCCGCACCATCAAGGGCCACGGCGTCAGCTTTGCCGCCGACAAGGAAGGCTGGCACGGCAAGGCCTTCAACCAGGAAGAGCTGGAGGAAGCGCTCGCAGAACTCGGCGACGTTCCTCCGCCGCCCCAGGTAGACAGCCGCTCCTACGCCCGCGAAGTGCCGTCGATCAAGGCCGATTTCCCGGCCATGGCGTCACCCGAATACAAGCTCGGCGACAAGGTGGCTACCCGCGTGGCGTTTGGCGACGCGCTCGCCAAGCTGGGCGAGGTCAATCCGAAAGTGGTGGCGCTCGACGGCGATGTGCAGAATTCCACCTACACCGAAACCTTCCACAAGGCTTTTCCCGACCGTTTCTTCCAAGGGTTCATCGCCGAGCAGAACATGGTGGCCACAGCCGTCGGCCTTTCCGCCCGCGGCTGGACGCCCTTTGCCGCCTCGTTCGCCTGTTTCCTGGGCCGCGCCTTCGACCAGACGCGGATGGCCGGGATCAGCCGGAGCCACATCAAGCTAGCCGGTTCGCACTGTGGGATTTCGATCGGCGAAGACGGCCCCTCGCAGATGGCGCTCGAGGACCTAGCGGCGATGCGTGCCCTGCCCGATTCCACCGTGCTCTATCCTTCCGACGCGGTCAGCACCGCGCGGCTGGTTGAAACGGCGGCGCGGCGCCCCGGCATCTGCTACATCCGCACTACGCGGCCCAAGACGCCGGTGATCTATGCGGGCAACGAGAAGTTCCCGGTGCCTGGCTTCAAGGTGCCGCGGCGGAGCGATGGCGACAGCGCAACCATAGTGGCCGCTGGCATCACGCTTCACGAAGCGCTCAAGGCCGCCGATGAGCTGAAGCAACAAGGCATTGCCGTCCGCGTGATCGATCTCTATTGCGTCAAGCCGATTGACGGGGCTGCGATCGGCGCCGAGGTCCGCGCCGCGGGCGGGCGGCTGGTGACGGTGGAGGACCATTATCCGGAAGGCGGGCTGGGCGAAGCGGTGCTCACGGCGCTGGCCACTTCCGGCGTTCTGCTAGCGGGAGCACGGCTGCTGGCCGTTCCCCGCGTCCCGCATTCAGGCCGCGAAGCTGAGCTGCTCGATGCCTTCGGCATCTCGGCCAAGCATATCGCCGAGGCGGTTCGCAGCCTGCTCTGATCGATTTGCCGGTTGAAGAAGCCGGCACCCGGACAAGAAAACCAGCAAGACCGCCAAGTTTTTTGTGGCGCGCGAGGAGAGTTTCCTTGCAAACTTTCGGGTCGTCGGCACGCGATGCCGACTGGGGGTACCCGCATGTCTGAAGGAAGCGTCAATCCGCCGCGAAGCCCGCAGCCTTCGCCGCGCGCGCTCGAGCTGCCCACGCGCGAGACAGCGCCGCCGGCCACCGTGATCGGCCGCTGGTTTTCGAGTGGAGGCCGCCTGGACGAGCCGGAAATTGCCGAGCGGGGTTCGCCCTGGTATGTGGTGATCTGCCTTACCGGGCTGGACTATTTCGGCTCGCTGGCCTACCAGCCGGGCGTTGCCTTGATCGGCGCGGGCATGCTGGCGCCGACCGCGACGCTGCTGCTGGTCGCCGTCACGATCTTCGGCGTGATGCCGGTCTATGCGGCGGTGGCGCGGCGTTCTTACGTCGGCCAGGGCTCAGTCGCCATGCTGGAGAACCTGTTTTCCGGCTGGCGGTCGAAAGTGGTGGTGCTGGTGCTGCTCGGGTTCGCCGCCACCGATTTCGTCCTTACCACCACGGTCTCGGCCGCGGACGGCGCGCGGCACATCATTGAAAATCCCTATGTTCATCCCTACCTGGCGCACTCGCAGTTTCTCTTGTCTGTTCTGCTGCTGATCGCCCTGGCCGTCGTGTTCCTTGCCGGGTTCCGCGAAGCGATCGCTGTCGCCGCGGCTGCCGTCGTTCCCTACTTGCTGCTGAACCTGGTGGTCCTGCTGGCGGGCCTGGCCGACATCCTGCGCCACCCGGCGCTCATCTCCGGCTGGTATGGCGCTCTGTTCCGCCAAGCGACCGGCCACGACTGGACGGGTGTTTTCCTCGCCTCCGCCATCGTTTTCCCCCGGCTCGCCCTAGGTCTGAGCGGGTTTGAAACGGGAGTGTCGGTGATGCCGCTGATCGATAGCGGTTCCGAGGATCGAAAGCGCCCAGTCCCGCTCGGCCGTATCCGTGACACACGGAAACTGCTTGCCACGGCCGCCGTCATCATGGGGATGTTTCTGCTTCTCTCCAGCTTCGTCACCGCCCTGCTGGTTCCCCCGAGCGCTTATCGCGTGGGAGGTCCCGCCTCCGGGCGCGCCATCGCCTACCTGGCCCAGCGGCTCCTCGGCAACGGCTTTGGCACCGTCTACGACATTTCGACGATCGCGATTCTTTGGCTCGGCGGAGCGTCGGCGATGGCGGGCCTGATCAGTCTGATACCGCGCTACTTGCCGCGTTTCGGGATGGCGCCGCGCTGGATCGCCTACCGCCGTCCCATGGTCGCCGCTCTCCTGGTGGTGAGCGTGCTGGTCACGATGGTTTTCCACGCCAGCGTCAACGCGCAGGCGGGTGCTTTCGCCACCGGTGTGCTGGCGGTGATCCTCTCCGCCGCAGCCGCGGTGACGGTGTCTCATGTCCGCGAGTTTCGCGCGGCGCCGCGGGAACGCCCCTGGAGCCTGCTCTGGGCGGTGCTTTTTTCCATCGTCACTCTCGTCTTCGTTTATACGTTCGTCACCAACATCTTCGAACGGCCGGATGGCCTGATCATCTCCACGATTTTCATCGTCGTCATCCTGACTTTCAGCGCCCTCAGCCGCTACGAGCGCGCAAAAGAGCTTCGTGTTGCGGGAATGGAGTTCGTCGACGATGCTACGGCCGCACTCTGGCCACAACTCGTCGGCAAGAAGGTAAACCTCGTTCCTTGCCACGCTGTCCAGGCCGACTACCGTCGCCAGAAGGCCGGGGAGTTGCGGGCCAATTTCCGGGTCTCCGGCCCGCTCGCCTTCCTGCACGTCAATCTGCTCGACAATCGCAGCGAATTCATCAGCCGGCTCCGCGTCAGCGTGCGCCAGGAGGACCAGCATTACGTGATTGAGGTGTGGGGCGCTGTTGCCATCGCCAACACGATCGCCTTCGTCACCGAACTGATCGATCCGGCCAGTCTCTTCATCATGCTGAGCGGACGCAACCTCATGGAACAGTCGCTCCGGTACCTGTTTTGGGGCGAGGGCGAGATCGGCATGTTGGTCTATTCGATCCTCGTCCGCTATTGGGAGTGGATCGGCCGGACGGCCGATCGCCCGACGCTGTTCCTGACGACGGCGTGACGCCGCCGGTTATGGTATCGTTGCGGATGCTCGATTGACTATGGAAAAACCGGTTCTCATCGGCGTTGTCCCTGAAGCTATCGCGATCGGTCCGAAGGACCAGGTGGCTTGGTATTCGGCCACCGGCAACCTGAAGATCGAATTCGACCCGAATCGCTGCCCGTTTTCCTCGAATGTCTACCAGGCCCCGCCCGGCGTGCGGCTGCTCAGCGGCACGCCGCGACCCGGCTCGAAGCCCGGCTCCTACAAATACCGCATCGCCATCGAGGATACGGTGATTGCTCGCGGCGAAGTGATCCTGCGCGAATCCTGAGACGCCACAGCCGCGGCCCCGCATCGGCCCGGTCTGAGCCAGGCCTACCCCCGGTCCATGGCAGCGGGGCGCGTGGCCGCGGAGTGTCCCGGACGGCGACCGCGCAATGCGGGAGCGGAGGAGCCGGGCACACGAAGAGGGAAAAGCCGGAGGCGCAGAGTTGTGGCCGGCGCTAGCTCTGGCTGGGGTTGGTGAGCTGTTTGAGGTTTTCGGCGCTGACCGTGTACTTGCCTTGGCGCTTCATCTGGTCTTCGAGCGCACGACGGAAGGCGTCGAAGGCGTTGTCCTGGGCCGTGGTCAGCAGTTCCTGGCGAATCTCACTGCGTTGACGCTCGAAAGCGGCCTCGCTCGGCTTCTCGTGCGCCGCGACGGTGTAGACGATCCAGTTCTGTCCGACCATCTCCGGACCCTGCATCTTGCCGACAGGAGCCGAAAACGCCGCCAGGAACTTGCTTGCGGGAGCGTTCGCAACGTTGCCCGTCCGGGAAAAGTCGGCTGTTTGCACAGTGAGGCCGAAGGACTTGGCAACTGCGGCGAGCTGTTCTGCCTTCTGGAGGCGAGAAGCGATTTGCGCGGCGTCGCTCTGGGCGAGTTCGGCCGATTTGGCCTTCAGGTAGTCACTCAGAACGCGGTCGTGAACCTCGGCGAAGGTGCCCTGGTGGGCGGGAACGACCTTGTTGACGAGCAGGATCAGATAGCCGTCCTGCACGCGCATCGGCAGGCTCAGCTGGCCGAGGCTCTGGGCGAAAAGGGCGTTGCGTACCGTTTGGGAGTTGCCGAACCTGCCGATCGGCTCGGTCACCGTGACCAGCGGAGTCTCGCCGGCCACGAGGCTGGCCTTGACTTCCGGCCCGAGCCCTGCCGATTCGACCGCGGCCTCCACCGCGGCGATCGATTGGCGGTTCGAGTTGCGGACCACGTCCGCCATTTCCGAGGAAATCTGTTCCGCTTCTTGCGCCACCCGATCGATCGACATGTTGTGGAGAATCTGGCTGCTGACTTCGGCGAAGCTCTTGGTGTGCGCCTCTTCCCGGGCCAGCACCTTGATGATTTCCAGGCCGTATTGCGTCTGCACAATGTTGGAAATCTGGCCCACCGGCAGGGTGAACGCCACGTGCTGAAACTGCGACACCGTTTGCCCCCGCAGGATCCAGCCAAGATGGCCGCCCTTGTCCTTGCTGCCGGGGTCGTCGGAATATTCCTTGGCCATCTTGGAGAAGCTGGCGCCGTGCTGCAGCTTGTTGAGCACCATCTCCGCCTTTTTCCGGAGCAGGGCGATCTGGGCGCTTGTCTTACCCATGGTCATGAAGAGGATGTGCTGCACGTTGGCGCGAGCGGGAACCCGGTAAAGATCGATGTGCTTCTGGTAATAGGCGAGCATCTGCTGCTCGGGAATCGTGGTGCTTTTCTGCAACAGATTGCGATCGAGCAGAAGGTAGCTGGCCGCGCGCTGCTCGGGCACCTGGTATTCGCTCATGTGGGCTTTGTACCAGGCTTCCAGCTCGCTCTGGCTGGGATGCAGCTTGGCCGCGAGGTCGCTCGGTTTGACGAGCACGTAATCGATCTTCACTTTTTCGTTCTGGCGCAGGAACGCTTCCCGCACCTCCTCGGGGCTAACGGTGATCCCGGCCGTCACCAACTGCCGGAATTTTTGCTGCAGGATACTCTGCCGGAGCTGGTTTTCGAAGCTTTGCACGCTCAGCCCGAACCCCTGCTGCACCATCTCCGAATAAGCCTGCTCGCCGATCCACTTCCCGTCCGGAAATGCCTGCGGCAAAATTTGGCGAATCGTGTCGGCGAGTTCCTGGTTGCTGACCTTCAGACCCAGACGCGCGGCCTCGACGGTCAAGACCCGGTTGAACACCATCTGGTCGAAGATCTGCTGCGCGTAAAAGCCCCGCAACTGCTGCGGAATCTGCTGCTGCTGCGACATCAGATTCAATTGTTGCTGCACGTCGCTCACTGTGATCTGCTGGCCCGCGACATTGGCCAGCGTCTCGCTCCCGCCCGAAAGCGGCGTGTTCGGTTGCGGCACCAGATAGAGCAGCATGCCAACCGAAACCAGCCCCAGCACCACGCCGAGGACGATCTTTACCATTAAAGTGCGACTATGTAAGTCAAACATGTGACATTCGCCAAAACCACAATTATAGTGGACGCCGCGGCGCCTCACAAATGCGGCTGCCGCCGGTGGTGGGACGCCGGGAGTCCCACAGGGGCTTGACTGATGAGGTCCCCGTGTTGAAAGCCTAGTACCCGTATGCTACATTTCGCATCTCAGCTTCCGGGCGTGGACGCTAGGGGCGTAAGCCACTCGGGCGCTTTCCGGCGCAAGAGGGTTCCAGAGTCAGGGTGAGCGAGCAAATTCCGGTGAGGGCTTCAGACCGCGACGTCCTGTGAGCGGTTGGTCTGGGCCGTTTGGGTCACTCTCTCCGGCTGGTGCGTTGCGCGACCCGCTCGTGGCCCGTGCCCGCGTTAGATTCCGGCGGTCTGAAGGCAGGTAAGCCAACGTGTCTGGACTGATGAAGAACGGCTACAGCGCCCGCTCGATCCTGAGCCTGTTTTCCTCCGATCTGGCGATCGATCTTGGAACGGCCAACACTCTCGTCTACGTGCGCGGCAAGGGCATCGTCGTCAACGAACCGTCAATCGTCGCGATCAACAAGACGCGCGCCGAAGTGGTCGCGGTTGGCCGCGAGGCGAAAGAGATGCTCGGCCGCACGCCGGGCAACGTAGTGGCGATCAAACCGATGAAGGACGGCGTAATCGCCGACTTCAAGGTTACCGAGCGCATGCTCACCTATTTCATCCACAAGGCGCACAACCGGCGCCTGCTGGTCCATCCCCGGATCGTGATCGGCGTGCCCAGCGAAATCACCCCGGTGGAAAAGCGCGCGGTGCAGGATTCGGCCTACCGCGCCCGGGCGAGCGAGGTCTTCCTGGTCGAGCAGGCGATGGCGGCGGCGATCGGCGCCGGCCTGCCGATCGAAGAGCCCTCGGGCAACATGGTGGTCGACATCGGCGGCGGCACCACCGATATCGCCGTCATTTCGATGAGCGGGATCGTCTACTCCCGCTCGGTTCGCGTCGCCGGCAACGAGCTCGACGAAGCGATCATGAATTACCTCAAACGCAAGTACAACCTGCTGATCGGCGAGCGCACCGCCGAGCAGATCAAAATCGAGATCGGCTCGGCCTACCCGCTTGAAAAGCCCCTGACGATGGAAGTCAAAGGCCGCAACCTGATCGAAGGCGTGCCGCGCACGGTCACCATCGACGACGCCGAAATCCGCGAAGCCCTCTCGGAAGCCGTCAGCATCCTTGTCAACGCCATTCGCGTCGCTCTCGAGCGCACTCCGCCCGAGCTCTCTGCCGACATCAGCGACCGCGGTATCGTCCTCACCGGCGGCGGCGCCCTGCTCCGCAATCTCGACAAACGCATCCGCGAGGAAACCGGACTGCCCGTCTCGATTGCCGACGATCCGCTTGCCTCGGTGGTGCTCGGCACCGGCAAGATGCTGAGCGATTTCAAACTCCTTCGCCTGGTTTCGATCGACTGACCCTGAATTTCCCATGACCGTTCCGTCGCCCCGCCGCCCGCTGCTGCTTTTCGCTGCGGCGGTGAGCGTGCAGATCCTGCTGCTGGCCTTTCAGATTCGTCGTGACAACAATATCCGGTTGATTCGGGTCTGGACGGTCGAGGCGTTCACGCCGATCGAAAGTGCCGGCTCCTCCTCAGTCCATTTCCTGGGTCATCTCTGGACCGGCTACATCGACCTGCGCCACACCTACCGGAAAAACCGCCAACTACAGGCGCAGGTCGACCAGCTGCGGCTACAGGTGGATCAATTGCGCGGCCAGGCGGCTCAGGCCGACCAACTGGCCTCGCTGCTCGGTTTCCGCCACGCTCATCCTTCGCTCCCGGTGCTTGCCGCCCGCATCATCAGCGCCAGCCCGGCTCCGGAAACCCGATTGATCTACATCGACCGCGGCTCGGACCGCGGGGTGCAGCGGAATATGGGCGTGATCACGCCGGACGGTGTGGTCGGGAAAGTTCTCGAGGTCTATCCCGATAGCGCTCAAGTCTTGCTCATCACCGACCGCGAAAGCGGTGTCGGTGCGCTGCTCGCCCGGACGGGTGCCGAGGGGGTCGTGAAAGGTACTGGTGGTCCCTACCTGGAAATGGATTACGTTCTGAACGCGACCAAGGTGAAGGTGGGCGAGCAGGTGTTGACCTCGGGCCTCGATCAGATTTTTCCGAAGGGCCTGCCGGTGGGTACGGTGGTGACCTCGAGCGCGGGCAGCCCGTTCCTGCATATCACCCTGCGTCCAACAGCGCACCTTGATCGCCTGGAGGACGTGCTGGTGATCCTAATGCACCCGAAGCCGCCGCCGCCCTCAAATCCCGACCCGAGCGGCGGCGATCATCGCTGAGTCTTGTTCGGATTGTGCCCTCTCCGGGCCGGCAAGGCGCCCCCGTCGTGTTCCGCAGGTGGGGCATTTGCGCCGCGAAAGTCGCCTGGACGGCACCGACGTTCTACAATGCTCGCTCCGCTCGGACGGAACCGATGGCACTGGAAGTCAAAGACGAAAACTACTTGGAGGTGCGCAAATACCGCGCCGGCTCGCTGCTGGGCGCCGCGGTGGTGGCCCTGCTGCTGCAGGGCTTCCTGCCGGAATATTTTCCTCACGCCGAACTGCTCGAGTTGCCGCTGCTGGTTACCGTCTACTTTTCGGTGGGAAGGCGCAACGCCGCTTCCGGACTCCTGCTCGGCGCGGCGATCGGCCTGACCCAGGACGCGATCAGCCACCTGCCCCTCGGCGTCTACGGAATCGCGCTCACGGTGGTCGGCTATTTGGCCACCTGGATCGGCTACCGGATCGACGTCGATTTGCCGCTCAGCCGCTTTGGGCTGGTCTTCGTGCTTTACGATGTCGAGCGGTTGGTCATCGGCCTGATTCGCCGCTTCCTGCTCGAGCAGCCGGTGCCGCTGCTGGGCCGTTACTGGCTGCTGGGCTCAGCATTGGCGGCAGCGCTGGCGGTGGTGTTGTTTCCCCAGCTCGATCGTCTGCGCAAAACTTGAACTCCCGCGCTGGCTTATTGACTTTCTCTCCCTTTTGCGGGCCGGCCGCCTTGCGGGCCAGGAAAGGGGATGATAGCTTAATCGAGCGGCGGTTCTGCTGTGTGGGGAGTTGAAGGTTCTTGGTACATCGGATTGACGACGACCAAAAGCTACCTCAGACCCGCCTGACTGTGTTCGCCGTCATAGTCGTCGCACTGGCGCTGCTGCTGATGATCGGGTTTTGGCGCCTGCAGGTGCTCGACACCCAGCACTACGCCGAACTCGCTTATCGCAACCACATCCGGACTATTCCCATCATCGCTCCCCGCGGCCTCATTCTCGATCGTTACGGGAACGTCTTGCTTGGGAACTACCCCTCCTTCAGCGTCCTGCTCAACCGGGATTCTCCCGGCCAGGTGAAGCCTTATCTACCCGAAATCGCAGCCGGCCTCGGGCTCAATCTCCAGCAGCTGCGCAAGCAGGTGGACGAGGCCGCGGTGACACTGCCGCGCTATCAGCCGCTGGTGATCAAGAGCAACGCCACCCAGGCCGACGTCGCCTTCGTCGAATCGCACCGCGCCGACATTCGCTGCCTCGACCTGCTGATGGTCCAGCGGCGCCGCTATCCCGCCGACGGTTTCATGTCGCACGTTCTTGGCTATGTCGGCGACGTCAGCGCTCGAGAAATCGCCAAGAGCCACGGGCGCTATCGGCCGGGCGACGTCGTCGGAAAAAGCGGCCTCGAATATGAGTACAACCGCATCCTGATGGGGGTCGACGGCAGCCGCCGGGTCATCGTCGACAGCCGTGGCCGTGTCCGCGGCACCCTTGGCGAGACCCCGGCCATCCCCGGCAAGACGATTCGGCTGACCATCGACGAAAACCTCGAGCGAGTGGCCTTCAACGACCTGAAGGGCAAGGAAGGCGCGGTGGTCGCTCTGGACCCGCAGACGGGCGGCGTGCTGGTCATGGCCAGTGCGCCGAGTTTCAACGCCAATGAACTTTCAAACGGACCAACCCCTGCCGAATGGGATGCGCTTGTCGACAATCCCGAGCATCCCCTGCTCAACCGCGCCATTCAAGCCCAACTTGCTCCCGGTTCGACCTTCAAGATCATCATGGCAACGGCGATGCTCCAGACCGGTGTGCCGCCTCCCAATTTCACCGTCTTTTGCCGCGGCTACCAGAATTTCTATGGCCGCATCTTCCATTGCTGGAAACCGGGCGGGCACGGCCTCGTCGGTCTCCACCAGGCCATTATTCAGTCCTGCGACGTCTATTTCTATAACGTCGGCCAGCAGTTGGGCATTCAGCGCATTTCCTATTTCGCCAAACACCTCGGCCTGGGCCGGCTGAGCGGCATCGATCTGCCCGGCGAGGAACCGGGCTTGGTTCCCTCGATCTCCTGGAAGGAACACACGTTCCATCAGCCCTGGTTCCCAGGCGAAACGATTTCGGTGGCGATCGGCCAGGGGGCAACCACCGTCACTCCGCTGCAACTTGCCTATTCGATCGGCGGCATCGTGAGCGGGGGCATCTTCAAGCAGCCTCATCTGCTCAAGACCTCCGACCCGGCGCCCGAGGTGCGTTTCCCGCTCAAACACAGCACCGTCGAGAAACTGACTTCGGCGATGTACGGCGTGGTGAACAACCCGCTCGGCACGGCCGCCGCCTCGCGCCTCAAGGGAATCCAGTTTTGCGGCAAGACCGGGAGCGCCCAAGTGGTCAGCTACCAGGAGCGCCGGTTGCTGGGGGGTGGCAAGCGCTATTACTCGAACGCGTGGTTCGTGGGATTTGCGCCGGAGGAGAACCCGAAAATCGTTGTTTCCGTCCTGGTCCAGGGAGGGCACGAAGGCGCCGAAGCAGCTGCTCCGATCGCCAGCGACATAATCAAAGCCTATTATCAGGAGAAAGCTCATCCTCAGCCGCGGTTCGTCAATGCCGAAGAGCCGCACTCGGCGGAAGCCGCCGCGGTGAGCCGCAATTGAGCCGCTAACCATGCGCACGCGAATTCGCAGCGCCGATCTTGACTGGTGGTTGCTGGGACTGGTAGGGGCACTTTGCTGCCTCGGCCTGGTCGAACTCCGCTCGGCCACACACGTTGCCATGGCCGGGATGGTCTGGCGGCAACTGATCTGGGTCGGGCTCGGCTTCTTGGCGCTCTGGCTCGTTTCGCGTATCGATTACCTTTGGGTGCTTGATCGAGCCCCGATTCTCTATCTGTTCATGCTGGGCGGGTTAGCTGTGGTGCTGGTGATTGGGCACGAGCGCTTTGGAGCGCGGCGCTGGGTGGAAATCGATGGGACACCGATTCAGGTGTCGGAATTCGCGAAGTTGGTTATAATCATTGCGTTAGCTCGCTTCTTGAGTGGGGTGCGCACGGATCGGTTAACGCTTACCGACTTGGTGAAGATTGGCATTCTCACCGGCGTACCGTTAGGGTTGATCCTTCTCCAGCCCGACCTGGGAACAGCGCTGACGCTGGTCCCCGTCGCAGTCGCTGGGGTCTTGTTGGCGGGCATTCGTTGGAAGCACTTGCTGGCGCTGATTTTGCTCGCCGGCCTGTCGCTTCCCGTCGCGTGGCATTTTGTGCTCAAACCTTACCAGAAAGCCCGGATCACCGCATTCTTGCAGCCGCAGCAAGATCCGCAGGGTTCCGGCTATCAAATCCTGCAGTCGAAAATTGCCGTAGGTTCGGGGGGCCTGTGGGGCGAAGGATTGGGGCGCGGCAGCCAGAACCAACTGGGCTTCGTCCCGGTCCGGTATTCGGATTTCATCTTGTCGGCCGTGGGCGAAGAATTGGGATTTGCCGGGATTTTCCTGACTTTGTTGTTGTACGTGGGATTGTTGCTGCGCCTGATCCAGAACGCACGGCAGGCGAAGGATCGCGCCGGAATGTACCTGGTCGGGGGCGTGGCGGCGATTCTGGGGTTCCACATTTTTGTGAACGCAGCGATGGTGATCGGCTGGATGCCGGTAACCGGCATTCCGCTGCCGCTGGTGAGTTACGGCGGCTCCTCCACGCTGTTTGTTTTCATGGCGCTGGGCTTGGTGATGAGCGTCCGCCTGCGACGCTTCGTCAACTGAACCCGGCCCGGAAATTCGCTTTTGAGGAACTGGAACGGACGCGTTCGATGGGGCCAAAGGCCCAAGACGAGCCAAACGGCAGACGTCGTAGCGAACGCCAAGCTGGCCGGCGTCCGTTGTTCCCGGGGAGTTTTCATGTCGAAAGAACTGGTGATTTCATCCAGCCCGCACGAAACACGGGTGGCCATCCTCGAGGATGGCCAGCTTTGTGAAATTTACATTGAGCGGGAAAAGGAATATGCGTTGGTCGGCAGCATCTACAAGGGGCGGGTGACCCGTGTGCTGCCAGGTATGCAGTCCGCTTTCGTCGATATCGGCCTCGATACCGACGCCTTCCTCTATGTCAGCGACGTCCTCGAAGGACTCGACGAGTACGATCACGTTGCGCCGGTCGCTGAAAACCACGCCCGACCTCAGCCGGCGGCCCAGCCGTCCGCTCCGCCGCCGGCTCAAGCCGTTGAAGAGCAGCCCAGCGAAGCCGCTGCGGAAGAGGTTCAGCCTGCTCCGCCACCAGCGGCCGAGCCGCCGCGCTACGAGCGTGGCGGAAGGCGCGAATTTCGCCAAGGTGGCCGATTCGACCGCCGCGGCGGCCGCTTCGGCCGGCGCGGTCGTGGCCGCCGCAGTGGTCGCGACCTACCCGCATCGAAGTACGCTTCGCCACCCTCGGGCGCTCCCGAGGAGCCCGAGATCGAACCCGGCTACGTCCCCGTGATCCTGCCGGGCGAGTCACTTGCCAAGTACAAAGACCGGTCTCCGCAGCCGCCGGCTGGGGCGCAACCGGCTGCGACGGAGGAATCATTCGAGCCTTCGGCCGCTGCCTCTGTCGCCACCCCTGAGCCGGAGGTCGTTTCGCCTGTCGAAGGGGCCGAACCACTGGCCCCGCCGGCCGCCGAACCAATCGAGCATCCGCGGCCGCCGGCCGAGGCCGAGACCGAAACGGAACCGGAAGAGCCACGTGTCAGTTCTGTCGCCTCGGTCGAGACAGAGGAGCCGGCGCCACTCTCTGCTGGTCCGGAAACCGAATCGTCCGCGGCCGAGCCGACCGAGCCCCACGGAGCCAGCGAACGTGACGACCTGAGCTTCGAGGAAACGGCCGCCATCACCGAAACGCTTGCCGAAGAGCGCCAAGAAGACGTTCTCGAAACCGAAAATGGCGAATCCTACTCGGAGGAGGGCAACGGCGAATCCGCCGAGGCGGAAACCGAAGTCGAAACGGCCGAAGAGCAGGAAGCTGAAGAGCAAGAAACCGAGGGGCAACCCGGTGACGAGTCGGAAGAAGGACCTTCCCCGGGTAACGAGGCTATCGAACCGGAGGAACCGTCGGGCCCCGAGCCTGGCAACGAGATCGCCAGCGTTCGCATGGATGAGCCCTTACGCTCTCGCTTGCAGCGCCCAATGGGCCGTGAGCGGCACCGCGGCGGACGCCGCCATCGCCGGCACCGCGGCGAACGCAATCACGAACGGCTGCAGCACCATCAGCACCATCACGCGCCGCCGCGCCGTGTCCAACAGATCTCCGATCTGCTCAAGGCCGGCCAGGAAGTGATCATCCAGATCACCAAGGAGCCACTCGGCAAAAAGGGCGCCCGGATCACCAGCCACGTCGCGCTTCCCGGCCGTTTCCTCGTCTACATGCCCACGCTCGATCACATCGGCATTTCCCGCAAGATCGGCACCGCCGATACACGCGGGCGCCTGCGCCGGCTGGTCGATGAGTTGCGCCAAGGGCATCCAGGCGGTTTCATTGCCCGCACCGCAGCGGGCGTTGCCAGCGACGACGACATTCGTGCCGATGCGGAATATCTCACCCGCACCTGGCAGGAAATCCGCGCGAAATCCGAGCAGCGCCACGCCCCGACGTTGCTGCACCGCGACCTTAACCTGGTCGAACGCCTGCTCCGCGATTGCCTCAACCGCGATTTCAACGCCGTCTGGGTTGATTCCGAGGAGGAATACACCCGCGTCGTCGATTTCGTAAGCCGCTTCCAACCCGATCTGGTCAACCGCGTGAAGCTCTACACCAAGGAAACGCCGATCTTCGAAGAGATGGGCGTGCAGCAGGAGATCGACAAATCCCTGCGTCCCAAGGTTTGGCTGAAATCGGGCGGCTATATCGTCATCAATCACACGGAGGCGCTGGTTGCCATCGACGTCAACACCGGCAAATACGTTGGCCGCGGCTCCAACCGCCTGGAAGACACCATCGTCAAAACCAATATCGATGCGGTGAAGGAAATCGTCCGCCAGATTCGCCTGCGCGACCTCGGCGGCATCATCGTTGTTGACTTCATCGATATGGAGGAGCGCCGCAACCGCGAAAAGGTGCTCCAGGCGCTCGAGGAGGCCCTCCGCCAGGATCGTGCCCCGTCGAAGGTGCTCCCGTTCAACGAATTCGGCCTGGTGGCAATCACCCGCAAGCGCACCAAGCAGGCGCTCGAGCGCGTGCTGTGCCAGCCTTGCCCTTACTGCTCCGGCTCGGGCATGGTCAAATCCGTTCCGACCATCTGCTACGAGATCGAGGCCGAGGCGCGCAAGATGGCCAGCGAACTCGATGCGCCCAGCATCACGCTCCGGGTGCATCCGGAAATTGCCAAGGCGCTCAAGACCCGCGAGGCAAACCTGATCGACGAACTCGAGCGCGTGACCCACAAGAACGTGGTCATTCAGTCCGACGCCACGCTGCATTTCGAACAATACGACATCTACTAAAACCCGCGCCGCATTTCGAATCGGCCCGCTGGAAAAAGCCTCCGGCGGGCCGCTTCATTTTTGCCTGGCTCAGATTTCTCCACGACGAGCAGGTTGCCGGTATCGCTGTACCGCAAAAAGTCGTGTCATCCTAGAACGAAGCGAAGGATCCCGGCGCCAGTTCCGCGCACAGCACGAAATGTGAAGGAAATAGACGCCCACGCACCGCCGTCCGATACGCACCGTTGCGAGAGAGACTACGGCTAGAATCCGGTTGAGCTGGCGCCGACGCCAGCGGGCGCCGGCTGCGTGTCGGGGGGCGTTTTCGAGGAACCGCGGAAGCGCTCGAGGTAGGTCTGCCCGAGCGACATCAGCCCCGTGTACAGGTAGCCCCAAACGAACAGCAGCAGAAACGGCAGTGTGAAGAAATTCTGGTTCTGCACGGCATAGATCACCGTGCCGATGAAGTAGATGCCCAGCGCCACCTCGATGAATGGCGACCAGCCCGCCCCGCGCCGGTAGGCCTTCTTGATCGGTACAGGGCTCTTCTGCTTGCCTTCGATTCGATATTTTGGAGTGCGCGCGAATTCCGATTTCTTGCCGAGAATTGCCTCGATCACCGCCTTCGAATTCCTCACCGACAGCCCAATGCCCACCGCCATCACGAACGGCAGGTAGAAGAGCGCCCGCCGCCATTTCTTGGGGTAGAGTTCGTGCTGGCTCACCAGATAGAAGGTGGAAACCGACCAAGTGGCCGCGATGAACAGGGGGAAATCAATCAGCAGCATCTGGAACCACCCCTGGTAGAACCGCACCACCATCGCGGGCAGCAGGATCAGCGAGAGCGCCACCATGAGCGGATAGCTGATGTTCGCTGTCAGGTGCAGGAAGGCCTCCATCTTGATCCGCGGGCTGGCGTCGGAATTCATCACGCGAGGCAGGGTCTTTTTCGCCGTTTGCATCAGCCCCTTCGCCCAGCGCGCCTGCTGTGTCTTGAACGCGTTCATCTCCACCGGCAGCTCCGAGGGGCATTCAATCTGCGGCGCGTAGAGGAACTGCCAACCGCGCAGCTGCGCCCGGTAGGAGAGATCGGTATCCTCGGTCAGCGTGTCGTGCTCCCAGCCGCCGGCGTCGTCGATTGTCGCGCGCCGCCAAATACCGCCGGTGCCGTTGAAATTGAAAAAGATGCCGCGCCGCGACCGCGCGCCGTGCTCGATCACGAAATGCCCGTCGAGCAGGATCGCCTCGATCTCGGTCAGCGCCGAATAGTGCCGGTTCAGGTAGGTCCAGCGCGTCTGCACCATGCCGGCCTTTGGATTGCTCGTCAGATAGGGCAGCGTGCGGCGCAGGAAATCGGGCGCCGGCAGGAAATCGGCGTCGAAAATCGCCACGAATTCCCCGGTCGCCCTCTTGAGCCCCTCCTGCAGCGCCCCAGCCTTGAACCCGGTACGATTCGTCCGGTGCAGATATTCGATCGGCTCGCCGAGGGCCCGGTAACGGTCCACCACGCCCCGCGCGATCTCCTGGGTCTCGTCGGTGGAATCGTCGAGCACCTGGATTTCCAGCTTTTCACGCGGGTAATTGAAGGCCACCACTGCGTCCACCAGCCGCTCGATTACGTATCGCTCGTTGTAGATCGGCAACTGTATGGTAACCTTCGGCCAGTCGGCCGGCTCGGGTGGTGTTGCGGGCACGTTCCGGCGGTACTTGAAATACTCGTAGACGAGCCAATAACGGTGCACTCCATACAGCGACAGGGCGCCCAGCACCAGGAAATACGGCACCATCATCATCAGGTCGAACCCGTTCGCCTGATAGAGACCACGGAAAGGATTGAGCGCGGGATCGAACTGCCGGTGGACGAACTCCATGATTGGGTTCGTGGCCTGCAAGACGACGAGGCTAGCGGCCCAGCTCAACTTCCACCTCCCCGCCCATGAGCCGCTCCCGCTCGCGACCGGTTTCCCAGTGGCTTCGCGTGCTGCCATTGGCGCTTGCGCTCGAGGCGGCATTTTTGCTGCTCGCTCGGCTAGGGAATCTTGAACTGTATGTTGTCGAAACCATAGCGATCGCTCTCGGGGCCGGCATTGTCTACTTTGTCGCGCTTTATTTCCTCGAACACAGCCCCGACAGCCGTCGCGCCTTCTGGCTGATTCTGCTCGCTTCGGTGGCCTTTCGGCTCACTCTCGTCCCACTTCGCCCTACCCTGTCCGACGACATCTACCGCTATCGCTTCGACGGCCAGGTCCAGGCGATGGGCATCAATCCCTACCTTGCGCGGCCCGACAACCCTCGCTTCGCCGCGCTGGCGGTCCGCTCGATTCGCGAGATCCCCGGCTACAACATCCGCTCGATCTATCCACCGTTTTCCGAGCTGGTTTTTCGCGAGGCTTGGCGTCTGGTGCCGGGGCCGGCGGCGTTCAAGTCACCCTTTGTGCTGGCCGACCTGCTCGTCCTTCTGGCCCTTGCCTGGTGGACGCGCAGGGGTCACGCACGAAATTACCAGCTTGCCATCTACGGTTGGAATCCGCTCGTGGTCGTGGAGTTTGCCGCGAGCGGGCACAACGACGCATTGGCCCTGGCGGCCACCGTAGGGGCCACAATGCTGATTATAGGACCCCGTCGGGTAGTGTCAACGATCCTGCTCGCCGCCGGGGTCCTGGCCAAAGCTTTCCCTGCCGTGCTCGTTCCGCTCTGGCTTGCCCGCTTGAAATGGCCCCGGCGCGGCTGGCCGGCCGTGCTCGCCGCGACGGGTTTCGCCGTGCTCTGTGCCTGGCCTTACCGCTCAGCGCTGCCCAGCGTGCTCGCCACGTTCCATCAATACGAAACGAGCTTCCGCGACAACAACGCCAGCGTCTACCTCGTCCTCCAGCGGCTCACCGGCTCGCACGCCTTTGCCCTCGGACTCGGCGTCGGCCTGGTAGCCGGCCTGGCCATCTGGGCCGCCGCGCGCCGGCTCGATCCGGCCCGGGCGGCGTTTCTGCTCTTCGGGACGATCCTGCTCGTCTCGCCCAACGGCTATCCCTGGTATTTCACCTGGGTCGTCCCGTTCCTGGCGATCGTCGGCACCTCGCGCTACCTCGTTCCCTGGCTGATGCTCACGATTCTCCAGTTCCTTTCCTACCAAGTCCTGATCGGCTACCGCATCCTGGGCACCTGGCATTTTCCCCCGCTGTTCCTCGCGCTCACCTACGCTCCCTTCTACGCCTGGCTCCTCTGGAACGCATTCACCTCCCGGCCACCCACCATAGGTAAGCGCATCCCCGTTTCCGCCATTCCCGCCGCGCCCACTCCCCCGGCCGACGCGAGTTCCGGATAGAGTTAGCCCAAGTTCGTCACAGGAAGGGCTGAAACTAGGCTAAGTGCTTTAGATTCAGTTCAGGCTACCGCCGAGTCTGCACTACATTCGTGATCAAAACTGAGGCGGTCGGGGATGCTGATACCAAGCTGATCGAGTAACTGTTTCTGCTCAGCGCTCGGTCGTGTGACGCGCCGCAGGCGAATCACTCGACCGTCAGCCCAACTTCCGCGCCCGGGAGCGAGATTTTGGGTATCTTAGCCGGCAAGCCGTTTGTTTTCAGCAGGGGCTCGCCGCAAGGGCGAGGCGGCCCGAAGGCGCGCAGGCCGTCCCAGGCCACGGCCGCCCAAACCGGTGCGATGATGGCCGTTGATCCCGAGCGCGTGACGGTGGAAGCGGCGCGCGAAGCCGGCCCTGTGTACGTCGGC
>JAKBLM010000054.1 GCA_021832085.1 Acidobacteriota bacterium
GCCGCCTGCAGCCCGGTTCGAAACGCCACCCCCCGGCGTTTCGAACCGGGCTGCAGGCCCTTCGCGAAATCAGCGGCCGACAAAGAAAACGTCAGACCCAATTTGCTGAACTTGACGGACACAACTGTACGCCATAGCGCGCCCAACCCCAGCAGCGTAGCAGCCAGGCCGGCCACGGAGTGTCCCCAGAACGTCAGCCCTGGCCCTCCCACGCGCGCGTTCAGGTAGTGGGCAAGCCAAGCGCCAACCGTCGGCCGAGGGACAAGTCGATATGCCGCGAAGCTGGCCAAGCCCAGAAGCAGCAGGAACCATCTGCGGTTGCGGAAGAAATTATCCTGGCGCGGATTTTCCATGGAGCCGTCAGTCTGCCAGAAGCGACGCCCGCCGTCCAGTAGACACACGTCACCGCTCACACACCAGCTTTGGCGTGTTGGGCAACCGTTCGGGTCAAAAGGAAGCGGAAATCGGGCCGGCGACCTGAAGCTTCAGCGGGACACTGAAGAAACCGCCGGCCCGACGCGAAGGTCGTTTGCGGATCAGCTGACTTCGATGCGCGTGGCGTAATTGCCCTTGCGCTGGGGAACGAAACCGACTGAAACCGGTTTGCCGATCATGCCTGCAAGCGACTCGATCGTGCCCCTCCTGCTGCCGACCATGATCACGGTCTTCGGAGTAACGACCAAGTCGTACGGAACGCCGTTCGGTCCATCGACCACCACAAGGTTCTGGTCAACTATCACCATCTGGATCGTTCCCGACAACGATTCCGGAATGCCAAACCCCATACTGGACCCTTGCTGGGCGCTGGTCCGCGTGAACGTCGGGACCACGTACGCGCGAATAGGATATCTCCGGCTCTGCGCCAAAGCGGAAGAGCTGCCAAGCAGACCAAAGGCGGCAAGTGCAATCAGAAAATTCAACCAATGTCGGCGGATCATTTCTCGGGTCTCCTTGAAGGATAACCTAACACCCTCCATACAGGTTGGATGGTAAATCCGCCGGAAAAGGGTTGCAATCGTTTTCCCGGCGCTCCGTGGGAAGGTCGGTCCACCGGCGAGATCGAAGGCGGGAAGGAAAGGGCGTCAGGCGTTCTGCGCTTTGGGTTCGTCTGGCGACGCTTCAGTCGAAGCCACCGTGGACCCACTGCCGCCAGCAGCCCCCGGGAGGGTTTCTCCTGGGCCGGTGAGGTCTGCCTCCGCCTGAACAACCTCGACAGCGCGTGAGTCGACATCATCCTCGGCCTGTGGCCCCGTTTCTTCGTTCTTGGCCGATTCCTCGGCTTTTTCTGGGCCGCCGGCCTCTTCTGAGCCTTTGGGCTTCTCTTCTTCTGCCCTTGCGGCTTTTTCCACGCCCGCCGGCTCGGCCTCGGCCCCGGGCTTGCCAGCCTCTTCGCTGGACGTTTCCGGCTCCTCGGTCACGGCCGGTTGCAGCAGCGCCGTGTGCCGCACTGCCAGTGCAGCCACTACCAGATCCACAATGCCCACCGCTCCCTGACCCTCGGGATCGAGTCCCGGATCGTAGCCGGAAACCGAAAGTCCGGCAAAGCTCTCGAGGGCAGCAAAGCAGTTCATCGCCTCTCTCGCCTCGTCCAGGCTCAACCCACCAGCCGCGCCACGCGGGCAGCCGGGCATTTCCTCGGCGGAAAAAGCATCCAGCGAAAGATGGATCACGAAATCCCGGCTGGAAGCCCGCAATCTTTCGAGCGCCATCTCGGCAGCATCCTTCGGGCCCATCTGCCGAATCCGCGTGAGCGGCACCCGGCGAATCGCCAGTTGTTCCAGCCGATCCCGATCGATCTCGTCTGTTTCGCCAAGCCCGAAGAGGACCAGATCAGGCTCGCGCACCAGTGGCGGGTCCTTCCAGAATCGGATCAACTCCGGCGCGCCCTGCCCGACCAGGTGCGAGCCCGTCATCGGCTCGACCAGGCCGTCTTCGGTACGCGTCGGCGTGCGCAGGTCCGCGTAGCGGCCCACGTGAATCAAACCAAGGCTTGCGGCCTGCCGGCGCAGCCCCGCCACGAGCGCCAGCACAATCGTCGCGTCACCGCCCAACACTACCGGCAGCGCATGCGATCGCGAGGATTGCTCCACGCGCACCCGCAACCCGTCGAGCATCGCCAAAACGTTCCGCAGGTTCCTTGCCCGCGGATTTTCCGGGTCCGGCTGAAACGGGCTCGCCGGCAGGTCGCCACCGTCGGTCACCTGGTAGCCCACTTGCCTCAGCTTTTCAACGATTTCCGCCGCCCGCAGCGCTTCGGGGCCACGCTCCACACCCGCACCAGCTGTCCCGGCGCTCGTTGGAGCTCCGATTAGGACAAGCTGGTCGGGTTGTCGGATTAGCTTGGCAGCCAAGATCAGCCCCTTCTTACATGTCTTCGAGGGATTGCCACTCGGGGCGATTGCCATGCCCGAGTGAGCCGTCGGCGGTCCGGCCACCCGCGGCGGCGGCACCACCGCAGCAAATCAGCCCAACGCCACCAGTTCCGCCGGAAGCGTGAACCGCACGTCTTCCCGGATCAGGTCCAGATCGCGCTGATCGGTGTAGCCGAGCTGAGCCAACCGCTCGCTCACCTGCTGCACCAGAACCTCGGGAGCCGAGGCTCCGGCCGTTAGTCCCACCCGCTGGACACCTTCGAACCACTCCGGCCGCAGGTCGCTCTCGTCTTCGATCAGTCGCGCCGGCACGCCCCGCCGCTGCGCCACTTCCACAAGCCGGTTCGAATTCGAACTGTTCGCCGACCCTACCACTAGGATCAATTCCACTGCCTGTGCCACCTGCTCGACCGCCTCCTGCCGGTTTTGCGTGGCATAGCAGATGTCCGAGGATTTCGGTCCGGCGATTTGCGGGAAACGGTGTTTCAACCGCGCGACGATCTCCTGCGTGTCATAGAGGCTCAGGGTCGTCTGCGTCAGGTAAGCCAGCCGCTCTGGATCCGGCACTTCCAGCTGGTCCACCTCCTCGACGCTGCCCACCACCACCGTTTGGCTCGGCGCTTCCCCGGAGGTGCCCACGATCTCCTGGTGGTCGCGATGGCCGATCAGTATGATCGTTCGCCGTTCCCGCGCAAATTTCTGCGCTTCCAGGTGCACCTTGGTCACCAGCGGGCACGTCGCGTCGATCACTTTCAGCTTCCGCGTGTCGGCTTCCTCTCGCAGCCGCGGCGGCACACCGTGGGCGCTGAAAATCAACACCGCCCCATCGGGCACCTCGCTCAGGCTTTCGACGAAGATCGCGCCCCGCCTCCGGAGCTGCTCGACAACGTGCCGGTTGTGAACGATTTCGTGATGGACGTATACCGGAGGGCCATACGCTTCGATCGCCAACTCGACGATATCAACTGCCCGCACCACCCCCGCGCAAAATCCCCGCGGGCGAACGCGCAGCAACGTTTTCGGACCATTCCCGCCATTCGCGCTTATATGGTTCTCGGGGCCGGCGACGCCGGTTTGCGTCGGATTCATCGAGATAAGCGCCTCCCTTTCGAAGGGTTCATGATACCGAATTCACCGCCCATGGGCTACAAACTTGTGACAAAAAGGCCCACCTGGGCCGCTAAATTCCTTCTCTTCCTAGCCTTACGGCTTAACTCGCGGATAATCCGGAGCCGGATCCCACGCCTCCGCCGCCACGGGCCTGACCGTGATTCCCAGGCCTTGCACGCGGCCCGGCCGCCTTGCCGTCCCGGCTGCGAGCTGAAGAAAAGGCCGGGGCTGCTCCCGGATGGCCGGCCCTCTCTGTTTCCTGGCCGGCCCTCGGCCAGCCCGCTCCCAACCAGCTTCCTTACTGCGCGTACTCCAAAACGCGGAAAGTGCCAGGCAGCAGCGGCGGGAAGCGATACGGATTCTGCTTGGTCGGCTTGGCTGGTCGCGGCCCGAAATTCGCCGTATCCAGGAACACATTGTGCGTCTTCAGATCCACCTCCATCGTCCGCGCCCCGGGTTCCGTCCTTAGGTGTCCCAGCAGCGTGAACTCGTCGGGCGAATCCTCTTTCACGATGGTCAGGCTGCCGCTGTTGCCGCCGCTCGAGCAGAAGGCAAGCTGCGTGCCCGGATCAAAGCGACATGCGTCGACGCCAGGCCCGATCGGCACCGTCTTGATTACCTTCTCTGTGTCGGGATTGACGATCGCCATCACTTCGCTGTGGCAGCCGGTGAAAAGCCGACGGTGCTGCAGGTCCATCGCCAGTCCCGAAGGGTGCTGGCATGGCGCGATCGACCACCGGCCCGTGATCTTCAGCGTGTGCGTATTGATCGCCAGCTGCTCGCTCTTGTCCACCAGATTGTTGTAGATGTGTCCGCGCCCGTCGGCTACCGCATATTCCGGCCGGCCGCCGAGCTGGATCGTGCCAACCACCTTGTCGGTCGACGCATTGATTGCCGTCGAGGTATCGCTGCCGCCGTTGAAGGTGAAAACACGCTCGGAGGCCGGATCGTACACGATGCAATCCGGGTCCTCCCCGGTCACCTTCACCCTCCCGATCGTCTTCAGTGTCGACAGACTGAAAACGGTCACCATCGCGGCCCGGCCGTCGCTGATGAATCCGCGGTCCAGCTTCGGCGCAATCGCAATCCCATGCACCCCCGGCGTGTTCGGGATGTTTCCCACCACCTTCCCGGTATCCACGTTCATCACGATCACGTGCTTCCCGTGCGAGACGAACAGATGCCGCCGCTGCACGTCGATCCCCATGTAGTCCCAGAAACTGGCGCCGCTCAGCTTGTAGGTATGAATCAGATGATAGCCGGCGGGATGAGCGTTCTGGCCGCTCCGGGCCTCCTGCGCCGTCGAAGCCCGGCTCGTGCTCTGTGCGTGCGAAGGCGGCGCCGAACACGCCGCAAGACCGGCCAGCAATAGCAACATGAAGAGCGCCTTGCCGCTCATTACAGCCACCCGCCTTCGTTCACGCTCCATTCCACTCCCCCTTTACGCTCCTCGGCGGCATCTTTCCGCCCGAGGAAAAACTGGTGGGCCGCACGATCACCTTGCGGCCCGTTCTTCCGTGACATTCGGTCCCGAGGTCGCTGTCATGCTACACCCCGACCCTTGGAACAGCGCATAAAACCTGATTAATTTCCATTTATCTTCAGGAGGGCAAACCGTGGCACGGGAAGAAAGAAAGTAATGGCCGGCGACCGCTCCGGCGCGGGGATTTCACTTTGTTGGCAAGAAGGCCTTCAGGCTGCCCGTTGGCCGCGGGGCAGGCGGGAATCGTGATCGTGATTCTCCTGTCGCCGCCACTCGCTCGGCGGCTCCGGACTCCGGACCAGAGCCGCTTTCGCGCCTCGCAATCTCAACTCGGCAAAGGATTCCATCAAACGCCGGCGGAGCACAGGTCCGGCCATCGATGCAATCATTTCCCGAGCTGTGGCCCGTGCCGTCGACAGCCTTCCGCGCTTTTTCAGTTGAAGCAGCCACAGTTCGGCGCCGCGCTCCAGTAGCGCCAGCAGGAAAATCACGGCAAGCAGTGGCGCCCACAGCACGGTAAAAATTACCAGCGCCGCCAGCAGTTGTTCGAAGAAAGCATAGTTGAACCCTACGATTGCTGCCCCGGCAATCAAGCCGGCGAGCAAAGCACCACGCTTGCTCCATAGGCCCTCCGGATTCAGAAGGCCTTCCTTGTCCATCCCCACGATATGCTCCCCGATCTCACTCTTGCTTCTATTATCCCTAGATGAGCGGGAGATGGCTACGTTTCAACGAGCGTCAGGGGGTGGGGCTCCCAACCTTTTCCCGGCCTTCCTTGGCCAGCCGTCGAACCATCCCGCTGCGCACCAGCCACGCCAGTCCCTCGATCAGAAAATTCCGCGCGTAATGCGCTCGCCGGCCCTCCGGCCAGCACGAAACCGGGAGATGCCGCACGAGGCCGGCCGGGCCGTTCTCGAAAAACTGGAACCGCGGGGGATGATGCGTGAGCCACGAGATGTACTCGCGCGTCGTGCGGAATAGACTCTCCGGCCGCGCCACCAGCCGCTCGTGCGCCGCTCCGGCGACAGGTTCGACAAACACAAAGAGCAGGCATTCGGGCGGCGCCGGCTCCAGTGACTCGTAGCCGCGGGCATCGAGCAGGAACCCGGCGAAAAAGCCGACGCTGGTTTTTCCGCCTCGGCCGGCCGGGCGTGAAAACCGATAGCCGCGCAGCGCCCCTTTCGCCTCGAGCGCCGGTGAAAACCCGCGCAGATACGGACGCGCCAACTCGCGAATCCACGAGACCGAGCGAACCTCTTCCCGCAGCGAGCGATCTTCAGCGGTTTTCAAAGGGATACCGGTTGGCTGCCAGCACGGCGGCGGCCACGTTGCGGCGAGCCCGAATCGTATCCAACGCTTCGCGCCGGCAGAATCGTTTCAGGACGGCAAGTTGTGTGCGCAGCGTGTCGCCCTCGGCCGAGGCGGCCAGCGCCGTCCGCGCCTCTTTCTCGATCCGGTCCATTCCGTCGTAAACGATCAGCCGCGCCACGTCGGCCATCACCGGCGCCGCGCTGTCCCGCCGCGCAAGCGCCTGTGCCGCCCGCAGCGCCACCGATTCCATCGCGTAGATTTCCATCACCACGTTGGCCAGCGCCGCAACGATCTCCTGCTCCTCGGCCAGCTTGTCGCGGTATTTCTGCACCGCCGTGCCGGCCGCCAGCAGAAACGCCTTCTTCGCCTTTTCCACCATGCGCAGTTCCGCGCCCAACGGGCCCTCGGGCGGCTCTTCCAGCGCCGGCGCAGAAAGCACTTCTTCGGAGAGGTGCAGCGCCGCGGGCACCAGCGGCAGCGCGCCGCCCATCGCCCGTTTCATCAGCATCTGGATGATGAGCATCCGGTTGATCTCGTTCGTGCCCTCGAAGATGCGGTTCACGCGGCTGTCGCGGTAGGCCCGCGCCACCGGATAGTCCTCGTGGAAGCCGTAGCCGCCGAAAATCTGCACCGCCTCGTCCACCACCCTGTCCACCACTTCGCTGGCGTACACCTTGCTGATTGAGCACTCGATCGCGTATTCCTCGAGCACCTTCATCAGCCGCGCCGTGCGATCTCCGCCGTGCTCGGCCGACGCCGTGGCCGCCTCAATCATCCCCGCCGAGCGGTACAGCATCGACTCGATCGCGTAGGTCCCGATAGCCATTTCCGCCAGCTTCGCTTGGATCAGCCCAAACTCCGCGATCGCCTTCCCAAACGCCGTGCGCTCCTTCGCGTAGTGCGTCGAAACCACGATCATATGCTTCGCCCCGCCCACGCAATAGGCACCGAGCGAAAACCGCCCCACGTTCAGGATGTTGAAGGCGACAATGTGCCCGCGGCCGACCTCGTGCAGCAGGTTTTCCTTCGGAATCTGCGCGTTTTCGAAAAAGATCGGCACCGTCGAGCTGCCCTTGATGCCCATCTTGTGCTCTTCGGCGCCCACCGAAAATCCAGGCGTGCCGCGCTCCACCAGGAAGCAGGAAAATTTCTCGCCGCCCACCTTCGCGAACACCGTGAAAAGGTCCGCGAAACCCCCGTTCGTGATCCACATCTTCTGCCCGTTCAGCACCCAGTGTTTGCCGTCGGGCGAAAGATCGGCCCGCGTCCGCGCCGCCAGCGCGTCCGAACCGGCCTGCGACTCCGAAAGGCAATAGGCGCCGATGATTTCGCCCGTGGCAATCCGCGGCAGGTATTTCTTCTTCTGCTCCTCGGTGCCGAAATAGACAATCGGGAGACTCCCGATCCCCACCTGTCCGCCGTGTGTCACCGCAAACGACGCGTACGCTGCCAGCTTTTCCGAAAGCACCGTGGTCGAAACCTTGTCGAGGTTCGTGCCGCCGTACTCCTCCGGAATCCCGCCGCTCAGCAAACCCAGCTCGCCCGACTTCCTTATCAACTGGGTCATCAGACCTTCCTTGTGCTGTTCGAGCTCGGGCACCAGCGGCATCACTTCCTTTTCCACGAACTCCGCGGCGGTTTGTCCGATCAGTTTCTGGTCGTCGGTCAGCTGCGCCGGCGTGAACACCTCCTCCGGCCGGCAGGACTCCAGCAGAAACTCGCCGCCCTTCATCACGCGCTGGCTCACCGTTGGTGCGGCCATCCCGAACCTCGCTTTCCCCGGCTGCGGGCATAATGTTCGTCCGGCCGGCTGCGGGTGCTTTCCCCGGCCTTCATTCTACGACGACAAGCTGCCGGCAATAGAAACCCTGCCATCCGTCCAATTCTCCAACCCATAATCTGTTCCAAGGACTTGGTCGGCAACGTTGCTTGACCCGTTGCACGTCGCCCCCGGAAAAGATCGACACAACCGCCTTGCCGGAAGCCTCGACGGACTCTCCTGCCTTCAATGAAAACTCAGGGGAAAATGGCTGCGCCGGCCTCCGGTCGCGGCCCATCTGCCTCCGCCTTGGTGGCCGGACAGCGAGCCTCGGACCGTTACGCGCCCGCGGTCGCTTTCAATTCCTCGACGTATTCGGCCGGCAGTTGGTGCTCCTCGGCAGCCTGCAGAATGGACTGAAGGTAATACGAAGCCGGGCGCAGCCCCTTCTCCACTTTCGTCGCGATGTAGGTCTGCGCGGCGATGCGGTTTCCCTGGCTGCCCGTTACGTTCACTTCGATGCGCCGGTAATGCTCCGGCGCTCCTTCGAAACGGTCGAGCGTCCGCAGCGCCGTTTCAGCGATCTTGAAAAGCACGCCATAGACAATTTTTCCGGACGCCGGCCGGATGTTGGCCGTGGCCGAACCACCGCGCGCCTTCTTGTTGAAGACGATCTCATAGTTCTCCAGCTTGCCGACCTGCTCTTCGGCAATCTCGCCGGCACGCGAGCGGACGAGCGTGCTGCTCATGTTGCTGCCGTACGCAAAAAACCAAACGTATGAGGGCATCGTTTCCGGAAACGACTTCTTGGGTTCGTGAAGCTCTATGTTAGCCGGAACGGGTGCGCCCGGCAATCGATTGTGCGAAGAACGGTGAGCATCGTGCCCTGTCCCGCATTCCCCTCGCCCGTTTTTCAGGCGATTCGCTCGAAAATTCCCGCCGCGCCCATGCCGCCGCCCACGCACATCGTCACCATGCCGTAGCGCCCACCGCGCCGCCCCATCTCCGGCAAAATCGTCGCCGTCAGTTTCGCGCCGGTGCAGCCGAGCGGGTGGCCCAGCGCGATCGCGCCACCGTTCACGTTCACCCGTTCGGGATCGAGTCCGGCGAGCCGGATCACCGCCAGCGATTGCGCCGCGAACGCCTCGTTCAGCTCGATCACCTCGATTCGCTCCAGCGTCAGCCCGGCCATCTTCAGCGCCTTCGGAATAGCGTAGACCGGCCCAAGACCCATCCGCTCGGGCGCGCAGCCGGTGGTTGCGTAAGCCACGAGCCGCGCCAGCGGCTTCAGCCCGAGCGCCTTCGCTCGCTCGCCGCTCATCACCACGGCCGCCGCCGCGCCGTCGCTCATTTGCGAGCTGTTTCCCGCCGTCACCACGCCGCGGGCGTGAAAAGCCGGTTTCAGCTTCGCCAGCGCTTCAAGCGATGTGTCGGCTCGCGGTCCTTCGTCGGTATCGAACGTGAACTGTTCGGTTTTCGGCCGCCCGTTGTCGAGGCTGGTCCGGCGTATTTCCACTGGCACGATCTCCTCGCGAAAATTCCCGGCGGCGATCGCGGCCAGCGCCTTCTGGTGGCTGCGGAAGGAAAATTCGTCCGCCTGCTCTCGCGTGATCGAGTATTGCCGTGCCAGATTTTCCGCCGTCAGACCCATGTTCAGGTAGGTGTCCGGATAGTACTCCACCAGCCAGGGATTCGGCGAAATCTTGTTGCCGCCCATCGGCACCAGGCTCATCGATTCGGTCCCGCCTGCGACGATCGCCTCGGCGTGGCCCGCCGCGATTCGCTCGGCAGCAAGCGCGATCGCCTGCAAGCCCGACGAGCAGAAGCGATTGATCGTCATCGCCGAAATTTCCACCGGCCAGCCCGCCCGCAACATCGCGATCCGCGCCACGTTCATACCCTGCTCGCCCTCGGGCATTGCGCAGCCCAGAATCACGTCGTCAATCTCTTCGAGCTTCAGTCCCGGCGCGCGCCGCACCGCTTCTTTCAGTACGATGGCCGCCAAATCGTCGGGCCGCGTCGCCCGCAGCGTCCCCTTGGATGCCCTGCCCACCGGCGTTCGCACCGCACTGACGATCATCGCATCGCCCATCGCTGCTCCTCGGCTCTTCCGTTTTTCTTTTTCCTATTGGATGACCGGCATGCGCAAAAAGCAAGCCGCCCCCTACGACGCACACAACCGCATTGCCGCGCAGATGAGGTCAAAGATCCTACGCTGAAAGGAACGAGCCCCGCAGTGCCAAAATCCGCAGCCCGACGAATACCAACGCCACGCGATCCTGTTTAAACGCTTCTTCTCACTCGGACACCACGCGCCCTTTAACGACCGATCCCGCCGCGGTCTCGTCCACGTAACACCAGACCCAGTTTTCGCCCGGCTCGATCGAGCGCGCGAGCGGATGCCCGCTTTCCTGGAAATGGCGCGTCGCATGCCGATTCTTCGACGAATCGCAGCAGCCGACGTGGCCGCAAATCAGGCACATGCGCAGGTGTACCCACCGGTCGCCGGTCTTGACGCACTCTTCGCAGACGTGCTTGTCCGTTTCAAGGATTTTCGCCTGATCGATATGAGTGCATTTCCTGGCCACGTCCGCCTCCTCCGTCACTTTTCCCCGGCTTTCCTCTCGAGCGCAGCGCGGTCCCACTTCGCAAGGCCGGCCCCGGCATCATACGTGCTTTCTAGGAAGGCGAGCAGCGTTTCGCGCGGCGAATCCGCCTGGCGCACATCCTCATAACGCAACAGGAACTCGCCAAATTCCTTGTGATAAAACGCCGTGCCGGGCGACACCTTGGCCTCACGAAAGCCCTCCGGCTCCGGCGCCATATAAGAATAGAAGACCGCCTCCTCCACTCCGGACGCGCCGCCCGTCCAGAAACCGGCGCTCGACACCTCGTGTGAATAGCCTTCCCGCTGGATCGCGTCCGCCCCCGGCCGCTCCGGAGCGCGCCGTCCCGAAAACCGGGTCACCGCCAGGTCGAACGCGCCCCAAAAGAAATGTACCGGGCTGCACTTGCCGATGAACCGCCCCCGAAACTCCTCGAAAACCGAATCCACCCACAGTAGCGAGCGCCAGAATCGCGCTGCTTGCTCGCCGTCGTAGAAGCAATGCACGCAGTCTTCGGCAAACGGAATCGGCTCGGGCACTTCGTCCGGCACGGGCCGGATTTTCGCCTCGATACCCAGCGAGCCGAGCGCGCCCATCACGTCGCCATAGAAATCGGCTACCGTTCGCGGAGCGAGCGGCAGCCCCCGCGCCGCCCCGTCGCTGGTTTCGATCACCAGCTGCTGCTCGTGAAAATCGAAACGGATCTCGAAGCACCCGCCGGGCCACGGAATCGTCCGAGTCGTAAGCCCGCGGGGCGAGACGTAGAGCGTCACGTGCCACCAATGGTTCACCGGCGGGCTGAGTGCCATGCGGATCTTGCCGACGATCTGCGTCCACATGTGCAGCGTATCGCGCGTCGCCCGCCACTCGTCGAGCGGGAGCGGCGGCAAAGTCGTGTTGGCGGAAGAACTCATGGGCTGGCATCGCCTCCAGCCAATAGATGACTCGCCGTCCGACTTGATTCATCAGGCCACTGCAACCGGCGGCTTGTTCCGCAACTATTCTCCAGCCGGCCGGTTCACTTATGGTTTGGTTTCAGCCCGGGCGCGGTCCGCATGGGCGTGGCGCAGAGATCCTCGATCGGTTGCCCGGGTTTGTATTCAATGAGCGGTGGCGGCTGGCAACCTTCCGCCTTGCTGACCATCAGGCTTGGCTTCTCCGCAGCCTCTTGTTCGGCCGCCTTGGTCACCGGCTGCAGTTCCTTCTTCATCTGCTCGAACGCTGAGGTCTGCACCACCATCTCCGGCTTCTTCGGCAGGAACGTGATTTCCCGTTCCGAGTCTACCATCCTCTGGTAAAAGGGCGGATGGGTGCGAAACCAGCTGACGCCGTTCACGTAGCCCTTTTGTGTCGCCATCTTGTCGAAGAATTTGATGAAGCCCGCCGGATCATAGCCCGCGTTCCAGGCGTATTGCGCGCCCAGCTGGTCGGCCTGCAGTTCGTATTCGCGGCTCACGCCGAGCAACTGAAGATTCAGCACCAGTCCCAATCCGTAGAAGCCGTACTGCAGCGCGTAATAGGTGCCGATGCCGGCCACGCCGCCGGTCAGCAGGATGGCGGCGATCTGCGCCGCCTGGAAAAAGATCGAGGCGATCGTGGCCCGCTTCATCAGTTTGTGTCCGTGGCGAGCGGCGTCGTGCGCGATCTCATGCGCCAGCACCCCGGCCAACTCCGATTCGTTGTCTGCCGCTTCCAGCAGCCCTCGTTCGACGAACAGGTAACCGCCCGGCAGCGCAAACGCGTTGATTTCCCGCGAATCGAGCACCTCGACGTGTAGCGGCACCTTCAGGTCGGAATGCCGCGCTACTTTCTGTGCCACCGAATTCACGTAGTCCTGGATCGCCTTGTTCTTCACCGGCGGCGGCAACAGGCCGGTGCGCCGCATCTCCTGCACCGCCTGCTGCCCGGTCTTGATGTCGTCCTGCTGGTCCTTGGCGATCACCCGGTAGCCGATGTCCTTCACGTCGCCCCAGCGCCGCGTGGTGTAGGCACCGCTGGCCAATTCCTGTTGGATCTGCTGGTAAGCCGCCGGCCATTTCTGGATAAGCTCCAGCTTGGCCTGCAAGTTGTCGTAAGCGGTGGGGATCGCGTGATTTGCGAGCACGCTGGCCTCGCTCCTGAGGAGATCCAGATTTTGGATCTTGCAGTGGATTTCCCGGCGTTCCGTTTCGCTCAGTGCCGCTCCCTTGACCTTCAACTCCTTCTGCAACGCTTCGATCTGCTTCTCATACTGCTTTGCCTGGTCCTTGAACCGGTTGACGCACTGCTCTTCGCCCTTCTCGAGCGACTTCTTTTGCTGCTCGAACTGCGCCGGGGTGAAATGCAGGCTTGGCGCCTGTTGGAAGAGGTCGACGTACGACATATCCAGGTAGCCCCGCAGCGAGCGTTCTTGTGCCGCGGCCCTCGGCGGAGGGGTGGGCGTCCGGGCGTGCCGCACGCCGCCGCCATACACCGGCAAAAAGATCAGCAACTCCACTAGCCAGATAACCAGGGCCCGGCGCGGAACGCCTTTCATGGGAACGCCTCCCGGACGCGGCTGGCTACACGCCGACTGCCGCCTGTTGCCCTAGGTCAGGCAAATGGGATTCCAATACCGCCGCCGACCGGCGATCGCCCAAAGTCATAGAATCGTTTGGATTTGGAAGGATTGCTGCCCGCCTGCTTCCTCACGGCACACGCCAAATCGCGCAGCCCGGAGCGAAATTGCACAAGACTTCGGCTTAATTCCGCAATGGCTTGCCCGTCTTCAGCGTGTGGGCGATTCGTTCCTGCGTTTTCCGTTCCCCGGTCAGGCTGACGAAAGCCTCGCGCTCCAGATCGAGAATGTAGCTCTCGGAAACCGTCTGCGGAGCGCTCAGAGACCCGCCCGCCAGCACGTGGGCCAGCTTCCGCCCGACCACAGCGTCGTAATCGGTAATGTAGTCGCCGCGCCGCATCATGTGGATCGCCAGCCTGGCAGCTGTCTCGAATTCCTCGCCCAGCACCCGAATCTCCAGAGGTAAAGGCGGATGATAGCCGCCGTGCGCCAGCCCCAGCGCCGTCTGCTTCGCCTGGGCGACCAGCCGGTCACCGTTCATCGCCACCGGGTCCGGGCCGGCCAGGTAGCCGAGTTGGCGCGCCTCCTCGGCCGAGGTCGACACTTTCGCCATCGCGATGTTCTCGAAGACCGGCCTCAGATGCTGGAACAGATCCAGATCGCCGCGCTCGGCCGCGGAACCGGCGCGGGCCAGCATCTCCTTGCAGCCGCCGCCCGCCGGAATCAACCCCACGCCGGTTTCCACCAGTCCCATGTAGGTTTCCGCGGCGGCGTGCCGGCGCGTCGCATGCAGCGAAAGCTCGCAGCCCCCGCCCAGCGTCATCCCGTGCGGCGCGGCCACCACCGGCTTGGTCGCGTACCGGATCGCCTGGTTCACCCGCTGAAACTGGCGCACTGCCAAGTCGATCTCGTCCCAATCCTGCTCTTGTGCCGAGACGAGCAGCAGCATCAGGTTCGCCCCGGCTGAAAAATGCTCGCCCTGGTTCGCCACCACCATCGCGTCGAAATCGCTTTCCAGCCGCCGCAACCCAGCCTGCAGCATCGCCAGGCTGTCGCCGCCGAGCGCATTCATCTTCGTGTGAAACTCGCAGCACACCACCCCGTCGCCCAGATCGACGAGGCTCGCCCCCGTATTCCACTCCACCAGCTTCGATTGCTGCTTGAGCGACTTCAGTACCAGCACGCCTTCCGGCTCGGGCACCGGTTTCATCGCGGCCACGCCCAGATCGAAATAGCTCGTGCGCCCTTCAGCCGATTCGTAAAACGAGCGCCGGCCAGCCGCCAGCGCCTCGTCCACCAGCGGCGGCAGCGCGTTCCCTTCCCGTTCGAGCGTCCGCGCCATCGGCTCCAGCCCCACCGCGTCCCAGGTCTCGAACGGCCCCAGTTCCCAGCCGAATCCCCAGCGCATCGCCCGATCGATGTCCACCAGGCTGTCGGCGATTTCCGGCACCCGCCGCGCCGCATAGAGGCACGGCCTCGAAATGGCGCCCCACAGGAACCGCGTCGCCTTGTCGCCCGTACCCTGCTTGCCCGCCAGCGCCGGCGCCAGCAGCTCCCGCAGCCGCCCGCCGGTTTCGGTCACCAGCTTCGCCGTTTCGAGCGCCGGCAGCTTTGGCCGCTGCCGTTCCTGGTACTCCATCGTGCGCCAATCGAGCGTCAGGATCCCGCTTTCTCCCTTTCGCTGGATGCGCTGGTAGAATCCCTTCCCCGATTTTTCGCCCAACCAGCCCCGCGCGATCATCTCCGGTATCAGCTTCGGCACGCGGAACAGCTCGCGCGATTCGTCGCCCGCCAGATTTTCGTGGAGATTGTTCACCACGTGCGCCAGCACGTCGATGCCGACAATATCGGCCGTGCGGAAAGTCGCCGAGCGCGGCCGCCCAAGCGCCGGTCCTGTCAGCGCGTCCACTTCCTCCACCGTCATCTCCAGATCGGTCATCAGCCCGAGAACCGTCAACAGGCTGAACGTGCCCACGCGGTTGGCGATGAAATTCGGCGTGTCCTTGGCGTAGACCACGCCCTTGCCCAGCCGCTCGTCGCAGAAACGCGCCAGCAGTTCGAGCACCTCCGGCCGCGTCGCCGGCCCCGCGATCAGTTCCACCAGCTTCAGGTACCGCGGCGGATTGAAAAAATGCGTCCCCGCCCAGTGCTCGCGGAAATCGGTGCTGCGCCCTTCGGCGATGCGGCTCACCGGCAGGCCCGATGTGTTCGTCGTCACCAGCGTTCCCGGCCGTCGTTCGGCTTCCACGCGTTCGAGCAGCCGCCGCTTGATCTCCAGGTTCTCGACGACGGCTTCCACGATCCAGTCGGCTTGCTTGCACCAATCGAGGTTGTCCTCGAAATTTCCCACGCGCACCAGCCGCGCGCCATCGGCCGTGAAAAACGCCGCCGGTCGCGCCGCCAGCGCGTTGGTCAGGCCGGCGCTTGCCGGCCGGTTGCGCTCGCCCGCGGGAGCCTCCGGGCCGCCGCCTGGCACGTCGAGCAACGAACAGCGCACGCCCGCATTGGCGAAATGGGCGGCAATCCGCGCTCCCATCGTGCCCGCGCCGAGCACCGCGACATTTTCAATCGTCTGTTTCATGGAATCCCCGCTGCCCGTGCGATCCTCAGTCCGGTTTCGAGCCTACAAAAAGGTTAAACACTCGGTCAACACAATTGCCTCCAAGGTGAATCTAATGAATGGGGTGACGTATATGGGCGACCAAGCAAAATGGCTGGATCAGGCGGTCAAGCGGGTGCGCCAGTTTGCCTATACCCCTCGTCCTCAGCAAGCTTCGCCGCGGCCGATGATTGGCCTGGCCCTTGGTGGTGGATTTGCCCGCGGCATCGCCCACGTCGGCGTGCTTCGCGTCTTCGAGGAAAACCATATCCCCATCGATTATCTCGCCGGCACCAGTGTCGGCTCGCTGATCGCCGCCGCCTATGCCGGAGGATCGACGCTTGAGGAAATGGAGCGGGTTGCCCAATCGACTCGCTTCAAGGATTTCGCCGAGTGGACCATCTCCTGGCAGGGTCTGGCCAGCGACAGCCGCTTGCAGCGCTACCTGGGACAACTGACCCCGGTGCGCCGCTTTGAGAATCTCCGCATTCCGCTCGCCATCGTCGCTACCGACATGTTGAAGGCCGAATCGGTTTATTTCACCAGCGGCGAAATCGGCCCCGCGCTCTGCGCCTCCTGCGCCTATCCCGGCCTCTTCCGCCCGGTCGAACGCGATGGCCGCATGCTCGTCGATGGATTTCTCACTGCCCCGGTGCCCGCCCACGCCGTGCGCCAGATGGGCGCCGACTTCGTCATTGCCGTCAACCTCTCGGGCATGACGCTCGACGAGCGCCCCACGAATTTCTTCGAGATCATCAGCAGGTCGTTCTCGATCCTGTTGCGCTCTTCCGAGCCGGCCTGGCGGCCGCTCGCTGATCTGGTCATCGAGCCGGAGGTCGAGCAATTCCGTTGGGACGATTTTGCCCGCACGCCCGATCTGATCGCCAGCGGCGAACGAGCGGCGCGCGAGGCGCTGCCGCAAATCCTCGCGGCGCTCGAGTCGGGCCAGCCCGCGTCCGCCTCGCAGCCCGAAATCACCGAGCCCTGAGGGCGTTCGGCTCGCGCCCCGCTTTGCTTCACCACGCAAGCGGAAACCGGACCGCGGGTTGCGATTTCCTGAGGAGTCGAGCCGCGTGCGCTGCCAGGCAAGCCTCGCTGCGTCGGTGCGTTTTCACTCGTTCTGCGTCCCGCGCTCGGACTGCTGCCCATGCCGCGGTCGATCCGCAATCTCAACGGCTGCGCCCGTCTGCCTCACCTCGCGCAGTTCCACGGTGGTCGCCTGCCCCGCGCCCTTGCCCCGGCGATTGAGCCACTCGGCCAGCGCCGCCGAGAGTCGCGCCGGTTCGACGCGGAAGCCGGCTTCGAGCAGGCCGTCCGCCACCGGCAGCGTATCGTCGAACTCGGCCGCACCCGTGAAGTTACGCATCGCAAACTGATCGAGCCACTCGATCGGGCACGGCCGCCGCTCGTCACCGTCCACGATGTCCACCTGAAATCGGCGCGCGAACATCCGCTCACCTCGCGTCGCGATTATAGCAGCGGAGGGCCGAACTCCCTGTCCTCGCTTCCTTGCTTTTAAGGTACTCGGGGACTAGACTTTTTTGTGCGAACCACGTAATAAATCGCCAGAAGACGCCAGTCATGGTCAGGTTTCTTCTCACCGGGAGGTATAGTGTCAACTCCACTGGAAAACTGGGTTGAAGAGGTTGCCGGGCTGACCCGACCGGAACGAATTGTATGGTGCGACGGCTCCTCAAGCGAGCGCGAACGCTTGATCGAGAGCATGTTGAAGGACGGCACCCTGATCCAATTCGACGAGAAAACTTATCCGAATTGCTATCTCCATCGCAGCGATCCTCGGGATGTTGCGCGCACCGAGAAGGTCACTTTCATCTGCACTCGTCGTAAGGAGGATGCCGGACCAACGAACAATTGGATGGCCCCCGAGGAGGCCAAAAATAGGGTACGCCCGCTGTTTCAGGGCGCGATGAAGGGCCGGACGATGTATGTGGTCCCCTATATCATGGGACCGTCGGAGTCGCCCTTCTCCAAAGTTGGCGTCGAGGTTACCGACAGCGCCTACGTCGCCGTCAGCATGGGCATCATGACGCGCACGGGCCGCGTCGCCCTCGATCGTCTCGGCCGCTCCGATGATTTCGTGCCCGGCCTGCATTCGCTCGGCGACCTCGATCCCGAGCATCGTTTCATCCTCCACATCCCCGAGGAAAAACTGATCTGGAGCGTCGGCTCCGGCTATGGCGGCAACGCCCTGCTCGGCAAAAAATGCTTCGCCCTGCGCATCGCCAGCTGGATGGCCCGCGAGCAGGGCTGGATGGCGGAGCACATGCTGATCCTCGGGCTTGAGGATCCCGGCGGGCGCGTCACCTACATGGCTGCGGCCTTCCCGAGCGCCTGCGGCAAAACGAACCTCGCCATGATGGTTTCGGCGCTCGAAGACGAAGGCTATCACGTCTGGACCGTCGGCGACGACATCGCCTGGCTCCATCCCGGCCCGGACGGCTACCTCTACGCCGTCAACCCCGAAGCCGGGTTCTTCGGCGTCGCCCCCGGCACCAACGAACAGACCAATCCGAACGTGATGGAGGCGCTGCACCGCAACACGATCTTCACCAACGTCGGCTTCACCGCCCAAAAGCAGCCCTGGTGGGAAGGGCTCACCGAGCAGCCACCTCAAGGCATGATCGATTGGAAGGGCAACCCTTGGTCACCCAGCAACGGGCCCGCCGCTCATCCAAACTCCCGCTATACCGTTTCGGCGCGCCAGTCGCCCTCAATCTCCCCTCGCTGGGAAGACCCGGCCGGCGTGCCGATTTCCGCTTTCATCTTCGGCGGCCGCCGCGCCAAGCTCGAGCCGCTCGTCTATGAAGCCTACAGCTGGCAGCACGGCGTCTATTCCGGCGCGACCCTCGCTTCGGAAACCACCGCCGCCGCCACCGGCGCCGTCGGCGTGCTTCGCCGCGACCCGATGGCCATGCTCCCCTTCTGCGGCTACAACATGGGCCACTATTTCGGCCACTGGTTGGAAATGGGCCGCCGTCTCACCCACCCACCCCGCGTCTTCCACGTCAACTGGTTCCGCAGGGATGCCGACGGACGCTTCCTGTGGCCCGGCTACGGCCAGAACGTCCGCGTCCTCAAGTGGATGCTTGATCGGATTGACGGCACGGCCGAAGCCCGCGAAACCCCCATCGGCCTCGTTCCCACGCCCCAGTCCCTCACCCTCGACGGGCTGAAGCTCTCGAACGAAACGCTCGAGGCGCTCCTGCGTGTCGATTCCGGCGACTGGTCCACGGAAATCGAAGGCGTGAAGGACTTTTTCAGCAAGTTCGGTAACGATTTGCCGAAAGAACTCCACCACGAAGCCGAACAGGTTATCCGGCGCTTGGAACACACCGCCGTTTCCGGCTCCTAGCCGGCATCTTCATCACGTCGATGCCCGGCACGGCTTGCCGCCATGCCCATCGGCACAGCGAAAAACCCGCGATCCTTCGGCCATCCCGCCCGGATGCCCGAAGGATCGCCGGCATTACTGTTCACAAGCCCCCTGCAGGAATTAGAAAATCGCTCGCGTAGCCCGTCGTGCAATCGGTCAATCGGTCGCGGAACCCGCCGTGGAATCGCCCGCGCGATCGCCTGCGTACTCGGTCGTGTAGCGGCGGGCTGTAGCCCGGCATCTTTTTCCCCGCTCCGAAACACCCCCTCGCTCAGCCTAACATTGCGGGCTGCACGCCTCATGCCTTTCGGATAATCAATCCTTTGCCCGCCTGTCGTTTCGCCGCTTGAGGCGCGGAACGAGCGTCCCGCGCCTCGAACGGGTTTTTGCGTCCCGGAGTTTTCGTCGCTTACTTCCCCATGTGACGATGGGGCATCGCCGTCGGCGGCAAGTGTCCGTTCAGCCGCAGGTACATCGACTCTTGGGCGTAATGGTCCGCCATGTCGTTCGCCATCGCGATCACTGCCGCGCCCTTGGTGATCTGGTGGCCGCCGAAGAAGCTCACCTTCTGGTCCAATTCGCTGTCCTTCACGTTGGCCAGCGACTGCTCGCAGAAGTTGAACGACTTTTTCATCGCCGCCAGCAGCACCGCCTTCGAGCTATGCGGGGTTATGTGACCGAGCGCGGGCGCTTTGTCCCCGCTGATTCGTGAGCAAAAGAAGTCGTTGGCGTTGGCGATGTGCCACATCAAATGCCCGAACGTCCATTGCTGCGGAGTAGGCCGGAAGTTCAGTTTGTTGGCGGGATATTCCTCGGCGCCCGCGACCAACCAGTTCGCATGCTGCTTCACCATCTGCCGCATCGCGTTGGTCACCGGATTCTGCTGTGCCCGCGCCGCCAGCGGAGCCAGCCCGAATACAAATGCAAGTGCAATTGCCGGTCCGAACAAGTTCTTTTTCATGAGTTTCCCCCCTCGCGGCCTGAGCATAACGCTCGGCGCGCCCCTTCGCAAGACCGCAGAGCCCACCTTTAACTTCCTTCCCCCACACCCCTCCTCGCCCGGTCCAAACCAGAATGCAAACACATCCCCGGTCCCGCTCACGCATGGAGCGAGCTTGCAAGTTGACACTTCAATTTTGCGCTTCGTTGACAGCAGGTACGGCAAAACCACTTACTGGCTGATCTGGAGTCGCAGATGGTGAGTAATCTCCGCGATCTTCTTCAGGTTCTTCGGTAAGGTTGCCGGGAACTCGCCCTGGTTCACGGACCCGATCTGCTTTTGAACCGTCGTGGCCAGCTGTTTCAGTTCCTTGGCTTCCCGTCGCAGTTTGGCCGCTTCGATCTTGCGCCTCGAGAACTGCATCGGCGGTGGGAGATTGGAACCCTTCTGTACCGCTTGCTCGCCTTGTTGCAGTCCCGGCGGAATGGGCTTTTTCTCCTGGGCGATTCCCTTGCCTGCAGGAAACAGAAGCAACGCAATCAATATAAGGAACCCTGCCTTCATAATCTTTTCTCCGAGAGAGGAACAATTCCTAGGCTCACCCTGGCGCCGGCGTGTCTTTTCTCTCCCTTCTTTTCGCCCTTCGCTTCGCCGCGGGAAAAAAGCGAGGGGCCGCGGCGCCGTCAAACGCCGCAGCCCCTGTTGGATTGTTGGACTGCGCTCGGCCTGGTTAGAAGCTGATCTTCAAGCCGAACTCCAGGGTTCGCGGAGCGCCCTGCGAGAAAACGCCGCTTCCGAGTCCGACGCGGTCGGTCGGGCAATCAAGAGCCGGATTGCTGCCGTGGACCGTGCCGTTCACCGAACACGCGGCTCCCGTGAGGGAACCGCTCAACTCGCTGCCCGGCAAGTCGAAATTGGCGAAATTGAACGCGTTGTAAAAGCTTACGCTCGGCTCGACCGTGACTCGCTCGGCGATTGCATAGTCCCAGGTCAGGGAAAGATCCACATCTCTCAACCACCCTTGCCCATTCTGTCCCGCCGGAGCGAACGGCACGGAAGGCGCCACCGCTCCGAGTTCCTGCAACTGGGAAAGAGTGAACAGTCCGTTCTTGATCAGAACATCTCCCGCCGGTGTGGGACAGCCGGCGCCGAGCATGCCTGCCGGGCAGCCCGCGTTGCGCGCTGCTGTGTTGTAGGTCGTGAGGAGGCCGTTCAACTGGCCCGGGCTGGTCGACCGGCCAAATTGTCCCGAGATTGTCCCCGGAAGGATCGCCCCTGACGTGCTGGCGTCCACTCCGGTTCCGGTGAAATCGGTCTGGAACATCTGGCTTATGCCGTCGCCGTTAAACGGCAGCAGCATCGTGGTGGGCAGCGGAGAGAAGAAATGCCCGATGAATCCCAGCTTGAAGTGTGCTGGGACCACGGCGTAACCACCGAACGAGAACATGTCCGTGCGATCGAGCGACGACCAGCCGCTGAAGGCCAGCGGATTATTGTTGTTGAGCGCCGAATTTACGAAGGCCTGGTCGGTTGCGCCGTTGTTGGTGAACTTCGACAAGGTGTAGCCGAATGTGAAGTTCAGCAGGTGTAGCCACGGCGTAACGTCTGACTTGTTCCCGGTCAGTTTGATCATCATCGCGTCGTAGACCGAGCGCTCCACCGGAAACAGGAACGGGACTTGGCCGATGCTTGGGTTGATGCCGGGGAAGGCGCAGGACCACGAGACTCCCAAAACGGCCTGGCATGCCCCGCCCGCATCGGCCGGGTCGGTCAGGCCGTTTGCGGCGTAATTGTCCATCGTCGCCCCGGCTTTGATCGCGCAGGCGACATCGTCAGGGGCGCAACCGAAGGACTGGTTCGTTGCCGCAATGGCTTGTTCTGCAGCCGTCTGGTTGAAGTAGGCCACATCTCCGCTGTGGTTGGCGTCGATGCCGAGCAGGGCATGCGTATTGACCGTGCGCAGGTAGTTCACGCTCAGGACGAGTCCGGGAACCAACTGGCGCTGAACGCCGGCGTTGAATTGGAAAGACACCGGCGTCTTGTAGCCGGGAGCGAACAGCCCCAGTGGCACGTTCACCCCTTCCGACAGCAGCGTCGGAACATAGGACGGGTTCGGCAGATTCGATGGAACGGCCCAGCTCTGCTGGTACAGCTTCGAGAAGTCCGACACATACTTTGCCGCCGCACCAATCGATTCCCCGCAAATGCCCGAAACGCCTTCCACCTGATCGATTGTTGGCGACTTGCCCGCATAGGGTCCCGAGGAACCGAACGGGACGGGAAACGCGGTGGGGCCGGCGCAAATGGTTGGGAATTGGAGGAAGGACCCTGACTTCAGTCGCAACGGCCGATCGAACAGCACGTTGTTCCAAATCACGTTCTCGTAGAAAAGTCCTCCGCCAATCCGGATCGCCGTCTTGCCTTTGCCTCCCGGGTCCCAGGCGATGCCCAACTGCGGCGCGAGATTCGTGTTCGCCTGCTGCACGCGGTTCCCCATCCCGGGAAGGTAATTGTTGACCGGCAGCAGTGTGTTCAGGCCGCTGTCGGTTCGGCCAGTGTCGCGGTCCCAGCGCACGGCCGCATTGACGGTCAGATTCGGTCTCATTCTCCAGGTATCACCCAGGTAGATGCCCATCCTGTTGTCCGGACCCAGGCCGCCGGCCGGGAATCCGAAAGCGGGTTTTTCGGTGGAGAATCCTTGGTTATTGCCCACGGTAACGAAACTCATGGGATAACAGAGCGGATCGCCTATGGCCTGCGAGGGAGCCATGCTGGGGCAGTTGGCTATCGCGGCTTGTTGGCTACTACTGCCGACGCTCGGAAATACGTTTGGCGTAATTCCGAAGAAATCGGCAAAGCCGCCGCCCTGGATGTGGTTGAAATCGATCCCATACTGCAAGATGTGATTTCCATGAATCCAGCTGCCGTCATATTTGAACTGGTGGTTGCTCTGCGGCGTCTCCTGCGGCGCCAACAGGTTCGGCCCGGTCGCAAACCCGTTGTCGAAATTCATCGACACCGGGAAGTTGGCGAACGGCAACTGCGAGCCCAGCACCGCGTCGAAAATGTTGTTCTGGAACTTCAGATACGAAAAGCGAAAACTGTGCGTGAAATTGCCGGTCGCAAAGTCGGCGCCGAGAATGTGTTGCCGGGTCTGGGTTATGTTGCTGAAAGGCTGGAAGTTCGTGCCGGGAACGGCCTTGTTCTTGAAGTAGCTGAACTGGTAGAAAAGTATGGATGTTGTGCGGAGCCGAGTAATCGAGCCGGCCCAGCAGGTCGCTCTCGCGGTACGGCGAGCTGAAGCTTCCGCCATAGCTCGTGAAAGGCGCCGGAACCGGGACGGCTACCGTTTGCGCCTGCACCGTCCGCTGCGCGTCGGCAAAGAAGAACAGCTTGTTGTGGAGAATCGGGCCGCCCAGGTCTCCGCCGAACATGCTGCGGGAAAAATGCGACGGCACGCCCGGAGGGCCTGGCAGGGCCGCATCCATGTTGCTGTCGCGAAACAAGCCCCACGCGTCGCCATGGAAGTTGTTCGTTCCAGAGCGGGTAACAATGTTTACCGCGCCCGAGGACGTCAGCCCGCTCGAGGGATTCAGCGTCGATTGTTCGATGCTGAATTCCTGAATCGACCCTTGCGGAATGTTCTCCGTCGTGGTGCCGACCGTCTCGTCGCTCACGCTCACGCCGTCCACTTCGATCTTTGCTGTCCGCCCGTATTGGCCGGCAATGGAAATCGACGTGAAGCCGTTCTTGGTCGGATCGAAATTGGCGCCGTCCTGCATCTGCACGCCCGGCGTCAATTGGGCCAGGCTCAGAAAGTTTTGCCCGTTGATCGGCAGGTTTTTAATGTCCGCCCGGGTCAGCACGTTTTGGACGGTTGCCGTCTGCGTGTTCACCGCAACCGCCGTACCCGACACATGGACCACCGTGCTCGCCTGGCCGACCTGCAGGGTCAGGTTTCCCCGCGATGTGACCCCCACCTGCACCGTGATCGGAATATCGGCGGTCATGAATCCGTGAGCCGAAGCGCTGACCACGTAGTCGCCGGGAATCAGCGGTCCCGACGAGTAGGCCCCTGTCGTCGTTGTCTGGAAGACCCGTTTCAGACCGGTGGCTTTGTTGGTGATGGTGATCTTGGCACCGGGAATCACCGCACCCGTCTTGTCCGTGATGGTTCCCTGAATACTCCCGGTAGAGATCGTTGCCTGTGCGTGAGCCGGAGTCGTCAGGAAACAGAGACAAAGACCGAAGACAACGCTACTAACTAATCCCCATATGGCCCGGTGGATCCCCCTTCGGATATTCATTCTCTCTTCTCCTGTGAACGAGAGTCTGGGAAATGCTCGAACCTGAGGGAAACAAATGAGCCGGGCCCCGGACGAAAGCTTTCCGTTGCATAAGCGACCGAATCCAACACCCGGCCTTGATGCTTGCAGGAGTGTCGAGGGAATCAGAAAACCACGGGGGAAGAAAGAGCGGGGTCTGTGCAACTGCAGGACAAAGAAACAGCGATAGGTATCTGCGTATCAGCTTCATGGGCATGCACCGCCCTCCCGCCCGGAGGAAAACTCCTTAACACCCTTGCGCTTGCCCTTACCCTTCACCACCTCCAGTAATTTCTGGAAACTGCTTCAGAAATCCTCTTCCTTCAAGCCCGGGGATTGAACCCCGGCACCAAACCGGAGGAAACACGGGGATTGAGACTCCATTCCCTCCAGCCAATTCCTCCACCGATTTTGGAGCAGTTTCTGGTGACTTCATCGTTGACACACCCGATGGCCACGTATTCTATGGATTCTTTACCCCGAGTCAAGCTTTCTCTTTAGGCGAGTTCCCCGAACCGGCGGAAACAAGGCAGGCCGGTTCGCCGGCTTGCCCGGCGCTGGCCCGCGTGTTCGTTGCCGCGGTCCTGGCGCTCGCGACCATTGCGTCGCCTGGGTCGTTTTGCCGCCAGCCACCGCTGCGGTAGCATGGATTCGCCTCGGCAATTCACCAACCGAAAAACGCAATTTTCGAAGGAGGTTCGCTCATGTCGCTTCCCGTCGGTCAGCCCGCACCGGATTTCACGCTCAAGAATCAGGACCAGAAGGACGTCCGCCTCAGCGATTTTCGCGGGAAAAACGTTGTCATCGTCTTTTATCCCCTCGATTGGAGCCCGGTATGCACCAACGAACACGCCTGCTTCGTTAGCGACATCAAAAAGTTCGAAAGCCTCAATGCGCAGATTCTCGGCATCAGCGTCGATAGCGTCTGGTCTCACAAGGCCTGGGCCGAAAAGCTCGGCATCCGATACCCGCTATTGGCTGATTTCCAGCCCCGTGGCTCGGTCGCGGAAAAGTTCGGCGTCTACATGGCCGATAAAGGCATCGCCGGCCGCGCCATCGCCGTCATCGATAAGCAGGGAAAGGTCGCCTGGTTCAAGGAATACGAGATCCTGAAGGTTCCCGACGTCTCGGAAGTCGCGCAGATCCTCGCAAAACTGTAGTCCACAACACTGCTGTCCGGTTAACGGCCAGCGCGTGAGCGGCAATCGATTGTCCGGAAAGACCTTACTCCGGATTTTATGTTGCCGCGATTTGAAGGCAAAAATGCCGAAAAAGCCGGTTTGGAGCTGATTTA
>JAKBLM010000055.1 GCA_021832085.1 Acidobacteriota bacterium
ACCCCGGGAAAGCGGGGTTCCCCCTCCGCTTGGGAATCCCGCCAACCGCGCGGGATTGCCACTTTCCCACAGCCGCGGCGACGACCATTCCTCGGTAACATTCTTAATGTCTCGACGACGCACGCCTTGGTAACATTTTCGAATGGCTTGACAGGGCGGGTTCGCCCGGGCTTCTAACATGCCATTTGGTTGTCTCCACGGGTGGGCGTCGGCCCCGATAGCGGAGAACAGTGCATCCAAAGGAGCGGCAGGTTCCCGGCCTCCGCGGCGGTTCGAGATGGCGGGGACGCTCAGGGACAGGGGTTCAACTGAGCGACGCAACGCGCGGGGCTGTGATAGCATGCCTGCCGGGATTTTTTCCGCACATCTGGAGGGAAAGCCCATGCGCAACTCGCTGGTTCGATGGTGGCTCCTGCCGGCCTGCCTGCTGTTCGGTTTGACTGCGGCTCAGGCGCAGGCGCCACCCATTCTGTTTCAACATCCGACGGTAAACGCGACGCAAATCGTCTTTTCCTATGCCGGCAGCCTGTGGTCGGTCAGCCGCAAGGGCGGCGTGGCGCGGCGACTCACGGCCGGTGCGCGGCAGGATAGCGATCCTATTTTTTCGCCGAACGGCAAGCTGCTGGCCTTCACGGGCTACAGCCACGGCAATGCCGAGGTCTATGTGATGCCGGCCGATGGCGGCCCGGCCAAGCAGCTGACCTGGTATCCGGGCTCGAATATGGCCGTGGGCTGGACCAACAACGGCGAGGACGTGCTGTTCCGCTCGATGCGGTACAGCGTCGATATTTACAACCGGTTGTTCACGGTGCCCATCACCGGCGGTCTGCCGACGGCCATCCCGCTGCCTTGGGCCACGCAGGGTTCCTATTCCCCGAGCGGGCAGCGAATGGCTTACGTGCCCTTCCGCAACCACACCTGGTTCGAGGCCTGGAAGCACTACCGCGGCGGGATGGAACCCCGCATCCGCATTGCCCAACTGAGCAATTCCAGCGTCACCAGCCTGCCTCGCGGCGATGCCAACAATATGTATCCGATGTGGGTTGGCCATGCGATCTACTTCATTTCCGATCGCACCGGCGGCCATTTCCGGCTCTATCGCTATGGGTTGCGGTCGAAGGCGGTGAAGGCGATTTCGCCCAACGACGGCCACGATATCCTTTCGGCCACCGCGGGCGCGCTCGATACGGCGCACCCGGCGATCGTTTACGCGCAAATGGGCGAGCTGTTTCTGTGCGACGTGAAATCGGGTCACATACGGCAAGTGCACGTGGCGATCCACGCCAATTTCCCCGACGCGGATCCACACTGGGACAACGTGGGCAAGGAGCTGATAAATCCCGGCATTTCGCCGCACGGCGTGCGCGCGGTCTTTCAGGCGCATGGCGACATCCTGACCGTTCCCACCAAGCACGGCGATCCCGTGGACATCACCCGTACGCCCGGCGCCTCGGAGCGGTATCCGGCCTGGTCGCCCGACGGCAAATGGATCGCCTACTTCTCCGACGCTTCGGGCCACTACGAGCTGTACATCAGCCCGCAGACCGGCATCGGCCCGGTGAAGAAGATCAACCTGGGCCCGCATCCCAGCTACTATTACAGCCCGGTCTGGTCGCCAAACAGCCGCTATATCGCCTTCCACGACGTTGCCCAGCATCTCTGGATCGTGAACGTGAAGACCGGCAAGCTGAGGCTGGTGGCGACGCGCTACTACGATGAGGAGGGCAGGCCGTTTTTTTCCGCATGGTCGCCCGACAGCCAATGGCTGACCTATGTGACCGTGCTGCCCAACGACTTGCACGCGGTCTTCGTTTATTCCATGGTCACGGGCAAATCCACGCAAATTACCGACGGCATGAGCGACGCCGAGATTCCGCGCTTCGATCCCAGCGGGAAATATCTCTACTTCCTGGCGAGCACCAATCCGAATACGGGCGGCGAGGTGGGCGAGCTTTCTTCTTTCGACCACCCTACCGTCTATAGCCCTTACCTCGTGGTTTTGCGCAAGAGTATTCCCTCGCCGTTGTTGCCACGCGCAGGCGAGGAAAAGGTCGCTCCGCCAACGAAGGCCAAGCCGGCAGCCAAGAAGCCGGCATCAGCCAAGCCGCCGAAGGTGGTCATCGATTTCACCGGCATCAAGCAGCGCATCCTCGCCTTGCCGATGCCGCCGCGCTCCTATGACGATCTGGAAGTGTCGGCGCCGGGTATCGTATGGCTGGCCGCCGGGCCGGTGGTGCTGCAAAGCCTTCCCGATCATCCGGGGCTGACGATCTATCGCTTCTCGCTCAAGAATCGGAAGGCGACGATGGTGCTGCCGGCGGTCCGGAACTTCGTGCTGTCGGCCGACGGCAAGCACATGCTGGTGCAAGTGGGTCCGCATTGGAGCATCGTCCCGGCGGCAGCGCATGTCTCGCTTGCTTCCGGCATGCTGCACACCTCGCATCTCCAGGTCTACGTGGTTCCCCACGAGCAGTGGCGCGAAATGTACAACGACGTCTGGCTGATCGAGCGCAACTTTTTCTATTCGCCACAGTTCAACGGCTTGAGCATCAGCAAGGCGAAAGCCTACTACGCGCGCTTCCTGCCGGGCGTGGAAAGCCGCTCCGATCTGTTCTACCTGCTCCACGACATGCTGGGGAACCTGACCGTTTCCCACATGTTCCTGGAGCCTTCACCCTTCGGGCGTAAACCCATATCCGTCGGACTGCTGGGCGCGGACTACACCATCGACCACAATCGCTACCGCTTCTCACGCATCTTCAGCGGCGAAAACTGGAACCCCGGCCTGCACGCTCCGCTCACCCAGCCCGGCGTGAACGTGAAAGTGGGCGACTACCTGTTGGCCGTTAACGGGCGCCAGCTCTACGGCACCGATAACGTCTACTCGTTCTTCCAGAACACTGCCGGCAAGCAGGTGGCAATTACCGTCGGGCCGAATCCCGATGGCACCGATTCACGGCAGGTGACCGTGGTGCCGGTAGCCAGTGAACTGGCGCTGCGGAAACGCGCGTGGATTCACCACAACCGGATGATCGTGAACAAGCTCAGTGACGGCAAACTGGCCTACGTCTATCTGCCGGATACGGCCGCCGGCGGCTGGACCTACTTTAATCGCTACTACTTCTCGCAGATTGGCAAAGAAGGCGTGATCGTCGACGAGCGATTCAATCACGGCGGCGATCTGGCCAACTACATCGTCAACGAGCTGACCCAGCCGCTACTCAACTTCTGGCGCAGTCGCAACGGGCACATCGGGGTGACGCCGGCCTCGATCTTCGGGCCGAAGGTGATGATCGCCAATCATTTCGCAGGCTCCGGTGGCGACTATCTGCCGTTCATCTTCAAGATGGAGCACGCCGGCACGCTCGTGGGCACGCGCACATGGGGCGGGCTGGTCGGCATCGGCGCCTACCCGATCCTGATGGATGGCAGCCGGGTGACGGCGCCCGAAAGCGCGATCTATTTCCCGAACGGACAGTGGGACGTCGAAAACCATGGTGTCACGCCCAACGTTCAAGTGCGGATGAATCCCGAGCTGTGGCGCGAAGGGAAGGATCCTCAACTGGACACCGCCGTCGCCATTGCCATGCGGGAACTGAAGGCACATCCGTGGCATATCGTTCCGCCTCCGCCGTACCCGAACTACGATCGGGGCACGCCGCTCGGCAGGAGCGGAAGTGGCGCGGCTGACCCCAGGCCCACAGGAACAACGGGGCAGGGTAAAACGAAGAAGTAGATCGGCAGCGGACCCGGAGAGTTCGAGTCCGGTCCACGAGGCCAAATGGCCCGGCTCGGACAAGGCGCACCGTTATTACGCCTTGGTCCGCGCCGGGCCTCAGGCGTCAGGTGTGCTTGTTCCCGGGCCACTGCGTAAGGTTTTGTTCATTCTTCGCCGAGCGTTTCCTGAGGATGAGAGATTTCGGTCTTGGGGCGCACGGCTGCCGCGAGAACGGGAAGGGCAACGGTGGGTACACTGCGACGCTTCGCGCACCAGGCGGCGTTCGCGGCGGGATTACCGGGAAAAGAATTGTTCAGGCCTGCCCGCGGGAGGCATATTTCTCCGGTTGCTGGTCGAATTTCTGCTTGCAGCCGGCGCAGCAGAAATAGAATCGTTTTCCCTTGTATTCGGAAGTGTGGGCCGCGGTAGCCGTTTCGACGCTCATACCGCAAATAGGATCAATGGCTTTCTTTGGGGTGTTCTCAGACATTTCCTCTCCTAATCTGGTTTGACCCAATCGGGGTTGATTCGATTGCCGCCGAACCGGCGGGTTTCCACCGGCCTTGACCGCAATGTAGCCGGCTTCCGTGGAAAAGGCGAGCGCGAGCGCCCCCTCGTCCTGCTCACCCTGCGCTGACGCGACGATGAATGTTTGGGGGTCGATGTTCGGCTCGCCAAAGCCCGGCCCGCCGAGCACGAAATCTGCGTCGGGAACATTCTCCCGGGCAGCGTTGGACGCGGCAACCACAACGGAAAAGTTTACACCCGCGGCGAGCCGCGCTCAGGTTCTGGCGAGCGGCGAGCGGCCAGGCGCTCCATCTCCGTCACGGCACGGCCGAGCTCTTCGACCAGAGGGGTCGCGCCGGCCTCTTTCAGCGTTTCGAACATCGCGCGGTAATACCACAGGGAACCGTCTTTTCCGCCGGTGAAGCGCGCCCAGACTCGATCACCCTCCTGGCGCAGATCGGTGATGATCATGCGGACGTTATCGAGCTTGTCGGCCGCGGTCACCAGGCGAACGGAGGGCGGGGCATGACGGATGTGGGCGATGTATTTTGTCTTCCGGTCTTTCCACGGCGGCTTGGGCGTGGTGACGGAGTCGGAGCAACTCTCGACGATGTTGGCGATGCGCGGGCCGAATTTGCGCCGGATTGCCCGCAGCGTAGGAAGCCCGCCCTGGTCCTCCACCGCGTCGTGGAGCACTGCGGCAATCGCCTCCTCCTCGTTGCCGCCGTGCGCAATCACGAGGGCGGTCACGCCAAGCAGATGGCCGATGTAGGGTTGGCCGTTGCCTTTTTTCGTCTGCCGCGCGTGCAGCCGCGTCGCGTAAACCAATGCTTTTTCGAAGCTGCTTCCCAGGATGTGGCCGCCGGCGGGCAGCGGCTGGGTCCGTCGCACCGAATGTCGAACTTTGACGCCTGGCATTTTTGTCCTCATGCCGGCCGGCGGTTGGCGTCCGCTTTTGTCTTCACTCCATCCCTTCATAGCCTCCGCCGCACCTGCGGCGGCTTTCTTTGCGGAGGCAAAGGAAACATTTCTGGCGAGATCGTCAGGGAAATGAGGCGAACGACTTGCCTGGCCCGGCAGGGGATGCCACAAATGGCGAAGACCGGCGACTCGAGATGACTGGCTGATTCGCAGGCCCTGGAAGGTTCCTGGGGAACCCTGAGTCGGATTAGCTGTGCCGCTGAGGCTTAGCCCAACGGTCTTGGCTTCGTCCTACTTCTCCTGCTGGGTCTGCCGCCTCTCGGCCGCCGGCCTCAACCTTTTGTGTAGCATTCCGCGTGCCAAAACCAGGTTTGGATGGACGAGTTAAGTCCTTTTGCGAAGAGGCGTTTCAGACGGCAGAGTGAGGAGTTTGGGCGCTTTGGCGCCGGGTGTGTGCGGTTTAGCGCACATCAGTGCAGAAGAGGTGCAAGCGAGTGCATCACGGGCGGTTACCGTGAGGCCACCTGTTTTCGACGGGGGGTGCGTGGGCCGCGAAGGCGGGCGGGCTGCCGTCGCGCACCGGCATGAACCGTGAGCACGGGACAGATTGCCTGGCTGACCACCTTGTAGGCGGTGGCCATCGGCAAGGGCTTGCCTGGCGTGACGGTTTGACGGGTCCTGGTGCCGAGCACGATCAGGTCGACCTCCATCTCTTCGGCTTGCTGCAGGATCACGTCGGCCGGCTGGCCCGATTCAACGAATGCTTTTGGTTCGCACCAGAGGTTTTCGCCACGCGGTGCGAGATTGCGCAGGCGCTCCATGAAGGAGGCTGCGACGGGGCCGTCCTCGATACTTGCCATCGCGTGCAGCAGGTAGAGATGCGCGCGGTTTTCCTGCGCCAGGGAAACGGCGTAGGGCAGTGCAGCCAGCGATGCCGGCGAGAAATCAGTGGGAAAGAGAATCGAATGAAGATCGACAATGCTTTCCGGTTCACCGGAAGCGTTGGGACCGACGGTTAGCACGGGGCAGGGCGCCTGCCGAAAGATTTTTTCGGCAACCGAACCGAGCAGCGTTTTGCTGACGCCACGCCGGCCGTGCGTGCCGGTAACGACGAGGTCGATCTTCTTCTCGCGAATCACCTTGGAAATTTCCCGCCACACATCGCCCCGGCGCACGATCGCCTGGTGGCGCAGCCCCTTCCATTCCTCTTCGAGAGCGGTCATCGCGGCCCTCGCCTCGCGAAGAGCCGCGGTCGCTGGAACTTTCTTCACGCGGCCTGTAGCGGTGACCTCTGGCGGCGGGGAGACGACGTGGACGGCGATGATTTTCGAATCGTATTCGCGGGCGAGTGACCGCACATAGGGCACAGCCTCGTGCGAAAACCGCGTGAGATCGGTGGCAAAGAGGATGGTCTTGAAAGAAACGCGGGAGCCGGCCTGCTTCGTTTTCATGATTCACCCTTCCCAGGTGTTTTCAGAGTGCTCCGTAGGGCCGCGGCTTTGTCCATGCACATTTGTTTCCATTCGGCGGTGGCCTGTGCCCCCAGAGCCAACCAGCCTGAAAGGTGGGGCGTTTCGCCACGTCCCTCCGAACGTTCTGTGCCGCGTAGTTTCGGACCAGTGGCTGGCAAGGGGCTTTGGGGCCGTGCTCAGTCCGTTCTTCGAGCGCCTTTTGCCCGAAGAGCGGGTGCGGCGTTGCGCAAATCGCCACACAGGTCTTGCGTATACCACGCCGTGGGTTGGGTTTGAGTCCGGCCAGTTCTCACGCAATCTACGCTTTGGGAAACGGCGATCGGGCGGGCTCACCTCGCCAAAGAATCAGTGGCGGCTCGCGGCGTGCCGGTTTTCGGGTTGTGAGGTTGCTCGGGCGCGCAAAGCGCGCTGCATTTCCACGACCATGGAGCGCAAGTGTTCCGCAAAGCTCGAGTAGTGTTCCTCCATCTGCTCCGGCGTGGCCGGCTGTTGAGGGACGGGCGGGGTGAGCGGCGGGCCGAAGCGGAGACGCACGCGCGCGGGTCGCCAGGGGAGCAGGGCGCTCCAGCGAAACGGGCGATTGCGCGGCCAGAGGTCGAACGTCCCTTCGATGGCCACGGGAACGACCGGCGTGCCGAGTTGGGTTGCCAGGATGGCTGCACCTTTCTTGAACGGCTTCACCTCGCCGTTGATCGAGCGCTCGCCTTCGGGAAAAAGGACGAGGATTTTACCGTGCTCGAGCCCGAAGGCCCCGGCCTGTAGTGCCCTCACGAGGTTTGTGTCGGGATCGACGGAGGCGATGTGGAGCAAACGGGCCACTCGGCTGCGGAACGGCGTGGCGTAATACTCGCTCGCGCCGAGAAAGAAAATGTCCTGCAGGGTTTTGCGGGGCAGAACGGAGGCAAGCAGGAAGGCATCGAGAAAGCTCTGATGATTTGGGCAGAGCAGCGCTGGGCCGCGCGGGGGAATGTGCTCCGTGCCCGTGGCGCGAAAGCCAACGAGCAGCCAGGCGAGTGGGCGCAGCAGTTTCAGCACGATGTAGACCAGCAGAAAAACCACCGGATGCGGCTCTAGCAGATTCGCGAAAAGCGGATCGCTCGCCGGGATATCCGTCAGCAACTTGTGCCACGGATCGGCCGCTTCGGGCATTTGTGCGGCGGCCGCTTGCCGCTCGCGGACCGCTTCGACGATCTGGCGGACGGTGTAGATCTTCTCGGCAACTTCGTTGGGAATTTCCGTGCCGAAGGCAGCTTCGAGATTCGCCAGCAACTCGACGCGCGCGATTGAATCGAGGCCGAGATCGAGTTCGAGATTGGCGTCGGGACGAACGCGGTCCGGAAAGCGCGTGGCCTCGCGAACCAAGACAAGGGCGCGGGCGACGGCCGGTTCAGCGCTCCAGGCCGCTTCGGCCTCGGTGACCGGCGCTTTCTCGGGTGCCTGTGCAGGCCGGAGCCGCTGGGCCAGGACGCGCCGCTCGATCTCGTAGCGCTTCAGTTTGTTGGTGGTGGTGCGCGGCAGGTCTTCCATCCAGATTTCGTAGCTGAGAATGCGCTGGTGACTGGGGACGCGAACCGAGACATTTTCGATCTCGAAGCGCAGCGCCTCGCGCAAATTTGTCATCTTTCGTTCGCGCATCACATCGCGGTCTGGCACGATCACGGCATGGAGTCCTTCCTCGGTTGTCTTCGCAGAGGGCGGCAGGGCCAGAACGCACAGTTCCTTGATCAGCGGCGATTCGGCGTAGCGGGACTCGACTTCCTCGGGATAGATGTTCTTGCCGGAACTGAGGACGATCACCTCCTTCTTGCGGCCGGTGATCGTGAGCCGCCCATTCGCATCCAGATAGCCGAGGTCACCAGTGAGGAACCAGCCGTCGCGCGTCACTTCCGCGGTTGCGTCAGGCCGTTTCAGGTAGCCGCGCATAACGATCGGCCCGCGGACGGCAACCTCACCCTCGGCTCGGCCCTCCCAGCCAATTCCTTCGACTGGGAAAATGCGGAGTTCCACCCCCGGCATTGCCGGGCCGACGTTCCCGCGGCCTCCTTCGCCCGGTCTGGTGATGGCGGCCGCCCCGGTGGTTTCGGTGAGCCCGTAAACTTCCCGCAAACCGAATCCAAGGCGATAGAAATCGCGCCCGATTGAAGGCTCGAATCGCGCCCCGCCGGTGATGAGCAAGTGCATCTTGGCGCCGAACACGCGATGGACGCGGCGGAAGAGCAGTGGCCCCAGGTTGATTCCCGCCAGGCGCCGCAGCAGGCCGTTTGCGTCGAGCAGCAGGCGAAAGGCCAGCCGGCGCGGCATTCCGGCCTTGGCGGCTTCGGCCAGCACGCGTTCGTGAATCAGGTAGAAAAACTTCGGTACGCAGCAGAAGGCCGTAGGATCCTGCTCGCGCAGGACGCGGAGCAGTTCGCCTGTATTCAACTCCTCGAGGAAAATCACGCTTGCGCCCAAATAGAAAGGGATGAGCAGATTGGCCACCTGGGCCAGGGCGTGGAATAACGGCAGCACCGCTAGAATGCGCTCCCGTTCGTCCACGTGCAGCGCCACAAGCGCCGATTTGGCCTCGGCGAGCAGGTTGCCGTGCGTGAGGACGACGCCCTTCGGGTCGCTTGTCGTCCCGGAGGTGTAAAGGATCACAGCTGGGTCGGCGCGCGTCGCGCGGGAGACGGGTAGCGGGCCCGGACCTGGCTGCCGGCGGGGTGCCACATCGAGGATGGGAAGGCCGGCGGAATTGCCTTCGAGCAACACAATTCCGGAGGCAAGTGGCGGGGCGCGGAGGGCCTGCTGCGCGGTGGAAAGGTAGCGTGGCGTTGTCAGCAGGATTTTGGCATCACTGTCGCGCAGGAGCGTGGCAACCTGCTCGGCCCCGTAGTGTGTATCGAACGGTACGGCGACGGCGCCCAGCCGGAGGATACCGAGGTAGGCCACGCACCAGGCGATGCTGTTGTCGGCGAGGATCGCACAAGCGTCTCCCGCCTCGATTCCCAGCGTATGGAGCGACTCGGCAGCCGACTCGGCGCGCGAGTGCAACTCGGCGTAGGTGAGTGATTCGATGCCCTTGCGCCGCTGGAACAGGATGGCCTGGCGTTCGGAGAATCGTTCGGCGGAGCCGGTGAATTTTTCATAGAAATTCCGAGCTTCGCCGGCAAAGGACAAGGACGAGGGGCGCGCTGTTTCGTGCCCCCGGTCTTCTCCCGAGTATTCGTTCGGAATCGCGTTTTTTTTTGGTCGCGACGCCACACTCATGTCCCACTAAGCGGGTGATGCTGCTCTTGCAGTTTAGGCTGATTTCCGGGGCAAAGGCCAGAATCCTGGATAGCTGGTTCCGACGAAAGAGAAGGCAGGCGATGCCATTTCAGGCAGCGCTCAAATGCAAAGGCTTAACGAAGAGAGTGTCTGCATGTGCCTCGGTCAGAAGTGGGGGAGCCTCCTCGGGGCAGGAGATCCGTTGCAGGCAGTCCCGGCGGACATGCACGGAAACTATACGGATTCATATAAAGCTACAATATTTGGAATCGCGATTCTGGCCACGCACACGCTTCTTTCACTAAGTACTGCAATAACAGCAGTTTAAATTACTTTCCCGTTTGGCATCAGAATCGCTAGTGGAATGGTGTCAACAAGGGTTCTGCGGGTGGCCGAATGTAGGGTTCGGTGCATCCGCTTTTTGGTAAGAGGGAGTTCTTGAAAGGCTGAAGGCAGGGCGAGATTGGATAGGCCTCAAAGGGTAAACGGCTTGGAAGAAGCGGTATTCACGGAGAGGCCCTGCCGGAGGTTTCAGGAACTGTATTCTTGCCAAAGGGTTTCCCTCCGAGGTCCTGAGAAAAGGCTTTGGGGCGGATAGGGAGCGCCGCGTTGCCGACTCGGCTGCCCCGGTCGGAAATGCGGCGCTTTCCTCCTTTCCGAGTTCTTTTTCCGCACGCAGTCTGATGGCTTTGACGCGTTCGTTTCTCTTCCCGTAGTTCCATTTTTCATAGAATGTGTATCTGTGAGGGTTGCTGACGGCGTCTGGCCACACGATGAGCGTGCGCTGGGTGATGAAACTGGAAGGGATTTCGGTTTTAGGCTGCCCTGCCCGAACGGCGAGGTGATGAAATGCGCGGCAGCGCCTGTGCGTTTCGACATCCTGGCTCCGGGATAACTTCCTGATGGCCGGTTTCACGAAGTCGGGGAACGCCAGCTGAATGCGTTGCGATTCGTCGCGGATGCAAGCGAATGTTAGCATGTAGATTCGCGTTGCGTCCCGTGGCGCGACCTGTTCATCGAAAACATTTTGGGAGTATGTCCGTGCCGCGCGGGCGAAGGCCGTTGCGGGCAAAAGCCACAAATGGGTAGCCAACCTCCTTCCTCCAACTCGGAAAGCGGAATTCCGCTCGTCAATCCATGGATTGTTGCGATCTCCGTGATGTTCGCAACATTCATGGAGGTTCTCGACACCACCGTCGTCAATGTTTCGCTGCCGCACATTGCCGGGAGTCTTTCGGCCAGCGTCGACGAGGCGACATGGACGCTCACTTCCTACCTGGTGGCGAACGCGATCGTGTTGCCGATTACCGGGTGGCTGGCGAACTATTTCGGCCGGAAGCGGTTGCTGATCTCGGCGGTGATCGGCTTTACGACCGCCTCGTTTCTTTGCGGTCTGGCGCCGAGTCTTTCCGTGCTCATTTTGTTCCGGATCATTCAGGGAGCCACGGGCGGCGTTCTGCAGCCGGTTTCGCAGGCAGTCCTACTGGAAGCCTTTCCACCGGAGGATCGGGGCAAGGCGATGGCGTTTTGGGGCCTGGGGATTGTCGTCGCACCGATGCTGGGTCCGGTCATCGGCGGCTGGCTGACCGACAACTATAGCTGGCGATGGGTTTTCTATATCAACATCCCCGTGGGCATCGTTTCGGTGGTGATGTCGACCTTTTTCCTGTTCGATCCGCCCTATATCCGGCGCCGGATCGGGGAAACTGTCGACTATTGGGGCCTGGGAATGCTGGCTGTGGGCATCGGCACCCTCCAGGTGATCCTCGACAAGGGGCAGGAAGCGGATTGGTTTGGCTCTCGGTGGGTGGTGGATTTCGCAATTATCTCGGGGATGGCGCTGGTGGCGTTCATCATCCGGGAGCTGGTGGCCCGACACCCGGTGGTGGACCTGCGCGCGTTGAAAAAAATCACGTACGCGACCGGTGTTTTCCTGATGACCATGCTCGGCTTCGGACTCTACGGAGCGATGGTCGTGCTCCCGATCCTGCTGCAGACGCTGCTGGGTTATACCTCGCTCGATGCGGGGGTCGCCATGTTCCCGCGCGGGCTCGGCTCCTTTCTGATGATGCCGATCGTCGGCGTCATCATGTCCAAAGTGGATTCGCGGAAGCTGTTGGTGGTGGGCTGCTTTGGCACGGCGGTCAGCATGTATTTGCTCTCGGTTTTGAACACAAACCTGGGCTATTGGGACATTTTCTGGCCACAGTTCCTGCAAGGGGTCGCGATGGCGATGGTCTTCGTTCCGCTGACAACGATCACCATGGACCCGATTCCGCTCGAGGGCATGGGCAACGCGACCAGCATTTTCAATCTGATGCGGAACGTGGGCGGCAGCGTCGGCATCGCGACGGCGACGACGCTGGTCGCACGGGCCACCCAGCGCAACATCAACATCCTGGGCGCGCACGTCACGCCCTATAGCCCGGTATCGCAGCAGATGATCGACCGCCTGCGCGCGGCTTTCATCTCGCGGGGGTTCGGCCCGGTGCTGGCGACGCGCAAGGCCTATGCGGTGTTATTCGGCATGGTGCAGCAACAATCGTCGATGATTTCGTTCAACTACGTCTTCGCCTTCATGGCGCTGGTTTTCGTGGGCATGATTCCGCTGATTTTCGTCATGCGGCGGCCGCACCGTCGCGGACCGGTTTCGGCCCACTAATCGCCTGCTGCCGATTTCCGGACGCCGGCGTCTTCCGCTGCTTCCAACGCCAGGGATGACCAGTCCCAATCCGCGTGGCCTTGGTTGATGGCAGCGAGCGAGCGGTCGCGAATCAGGCTCGCCAGGGGCAGCGGAACATCCATCGAGCGCGCGGCGGAGAGGGCCAATTCCACGTCTTTGAGGCCAAGCCGCAAGCGGAAACCGGCTGGCTGGAATTTTCCGGAAACGATCGATTTCCCGTAGCCCTGATAGATGGGGCAGGCGAAGAGGGTTTGGGCGAGCATTTCGATGACGCGACTTGCGCCGACGCCGCTTTTTTCGGCCATCGCTGCGGCTTCGCCCAGCGCCTCGATCGAGGACGCGATCAGGAAATTCCCGCAGAGTTTGGCGATGTTGGCCGCGCCGGGATCGTTGCCAAAATCGAAGGTGCCGCGACCCAAGGCGGCGAGCAACGGCGCAACACGACGCCGAGCGGGCTCCAGCCCGGAGACGGCGATCCAGAGATTGCCTGCGGCTGCGGCGTCGGGGCGGCCGAAGACCGGTGCGCCGAGGCAGGCTGCGCCAACCCGTTCGTGCTCGCGAGCCAAGCGGCGCGCCGTCTCCGGATGAATCGTGCTCATCGAGACGTGAATGCCGCCGGCTCCCAACCGCGCAACCAGTTTCGATTGCGGACCGAAAAGTTCCAGGACCGCGTGATCATCCGAGAGCATGCTGAGGACGATGCCGCCGGGCGTGGCCGTCTCTTCGGGGCGTTCGGCGCGCGTTGCGCCCCGGCGGACGAGAGGTTCGACCTTTTGTGGGCTGCGGTTCCACACGCGCAGCTGCCAGCCTTGGTCGAGCAGGTGCTGTGCAATCCCCGCTCCCATATTGCCCAAGCCCACCAGTCCAACCGTGTCGGTCATGGTTTCCTCCGGAAGCCTGTATTGCCCTTGTTTGATCATGACTTTTCAGGCAGCAATCTATTCGATGCCGCCGGCCCGGCTTTGATACGGCGAACAGGGAAAAAGCTGAGGCTCGGCGTTTCTGCAATCACTCCGGCGCAATAGCGGACCTGAGGCCGCTGAGGCAAACAGGGACGATTGACCAAAGCGCGGCTTCTGGCCATTACCTTCGGGTGCTTGTTGCGGGGAGGCAATGCCGCTACGCTCGACTCGGAGGGACTGGAGTTGCGCAAATGGCGGTTGGCGGCCCTCACCGGCGGACTGGCCCTGCTCGCATGGCTGGTGGAGCGTTCCGGGCCCACGCGGCTAGCCGGCGATCTACTGAAAGTGGGTTGGTGGATGGTGGCGCTGCTAACCCTCTCGGCTATACGGAACGCCGCGCGCGCCGGAGCGGTGCGGCTGGCGCTGGGCGACGACCGGCAGAAGTTTTCCTTCGGCCGCATGTACGTGGTGCTGCTGGTGAGCGGCGCGGTGAAATTCGTGTCGGTGGCGGGCCTGGTCGTGGGCGAAGCGGCGAAGGGCTGGCTGCTGGGACGGCGGGTTTCGGGGCCGCGCGCGGCGTCGACGGTGATGGTCGACGTCCTGCTCTACTACCTGACGGCAGCGCTATTCACGCTGGGCGCGTTGGCGCTGTTTTTCGCGTGGTCTCCGGCATCAGCCGCGGCGCGCCGGGCGGGCGTGGCCGGGGCGGTTGTCGTTGCGGTGGGAGTGATGCTCGGCGTGGTGGCGTTTCGTCGCCGCTGGCTGGGAGCGCGGCGGATTGTGAAGCCGCTGGCTCGCTGGCACCTGGTACGCCGGCCGGAAACGATCGAGCGCATCGGCGAAATTGACACGCAGATGTTTGGCTTTCACGAGCGCCACCCGGGTGCGTTTCGGGGGATTCTGGCGCTGAATTTCGTTGCGCATTTCCTGGCAGCGACCGAGGTGCTGACGATTCTTTGGCTACTCGGCTTTGGCGGGCACTTCGGCACGGCAGTCGTGATCGAAGGGCTCACCAAGCTGGTGGAAACCGGCGGCCTTGTAGTTCCCGGCGACGTCGGACTCTATCAGGGCGGGACCGGACTGATCTTCCACCTGCTGGGCTACACGGTGGCGACGGGCGTCGCCGTCGGAATCATCCGCCAGATCCGCTCGATCCTGTGGGCGGGCATTGGTTTCCTTTTCCTATTGGCGCCGGGGATCACGCTGAAGAGCAAAGAGACCGGCGAAGCGTCATAGCTGGAAACGACCCGGCCGGCTGTTGCCCCATGCGGCTAGGAACCGGAGTTGGGGCCGGAGGAAGCGTAGGTGATTTCGGCGGCTTTATCGGCGGAATAGGGCGTGAAGACGCAGTTTTGGCTCGCGCTCTTGCAGACGAGCTTGCCGCGCAGCACGAGCTTCGTCTGTTCGCCGGGCGCGAACAGGTAAGGGAAGTGGGCTTTGCGGAGCGCAGCCTCGTAGGCGCGCAAGCCGGCATCGCCAGAGATGAATTTCACATTCGCGACACGAGCCTTGGTCGCTTTCGACTGGGAAACCTTTTTACGCGGAACGAGCAGGACCCAGAATTGCGCGGAAGCTTTCAGCCGGCCCGGATTCGACAGCGTCACGCTGCGCCGCCCTGCCAGATCGGGTTTCAAGGCCTGGAGCTCCGAATCCACTTTGTCCTGGCCCACCAGCGCCGCCAGACGCGCGCGTGCCCCCACCGGCGGGTTGGGACAGAGCAGCGCCAGGGCAAAGTCGCGGATGGCGTTGGTGCGATGGCCTTCCTTCAGGTCGATGCGACCGAGGTGTTCGCCCACGTCCGCCTCATCGGCAAGCACCCAGGACGCCTGATCGTACTCGCGAGCCTTCTTCAGATGGCCCTCGCGGAACAGGATCCAGGCCATCGTGTCCCAGTAGGCGGCGATCGAATCGACCTGCTCCGCCTGTACATAGCCCATGGTCTCGAGCGAAACGCCATTCAGTTGGGCCTCGACCGCGTGAATCGAATTCTCCGAGAGCTGCTCGGCCATGTGCAGGTGAGCGCCATGCTGGGAAAGCGTATAGGCGACGTTGTTCCACGCCGTGGGAGTGGGTGAGCCGGACAGCGCCTTTTGGAAGGACTGGAGGGCGGCGCTGTCCTTGTGCAGACCGAGTTGGGCGCTGCCGAGGTCAATGTCGAGCTGGTAATTCTGGGGCGCGAGCCTGATCGCCGACTGCAATTGGGCTTCGGCAAGCGCGTATTTCTTCTGGAGCAGGTAGACGTTGGCCAGATTTGCGTGCGCGTAGCGGTCGAGCGGATTGACCTGGAGTTGCTTCTTGAATTCCGCGATGGCCTTTTCGTAATGGCCCTGGGCGTCGTAGACGCTGCCGAGATAGTTGTAGGCGTAAGGATCGAACGGGTTCTTGGCGATCTGCTTCTGGAACGCGGTAACGGCCTTCGCGTATTTCTGCGCCTGGAAATAGGCGAAGCCGATCATGTTCCAGATGTTGTGCCGGTTGGGGTCCTTTTTCGCCACAGCGACCAGCAGCCGGGCGCCCTCGGAGAAGTGGCCGGCACGTTCGGCGGCCAGCCCGGCACGGAGGAGATCGTCAGCCGACATCCCTTTGGGAATGGGTCCGAAGCCCGGCACCGAGTTGGTGAGCGAGATTTGCTGTTCCTCGTCAGCGAGGACGGCGGAGCGGAAGGCCTCGTAGTCGTCGTACCGGGAAGGGGGCAGCAAGGCCTCGCGCAGGATGAGGTGACGCTTGGCCGTGATGATGTTGCCCGAAAGCGAATAGGTGGCGTTGTATTCGCCGTAATCACGCACCAGGTGCACGGGGACGGGCAGGCTGGCGGTGAGGTGCGGGGGCAGCTGGATTTTCCACTCCATCGTTTCGTTGCGGATCGAGCCAAGCTGCAGCTCGCGGGTGCTGCCGCTGGAGGGCCGGCGGACCGCTTCGATATTCAGGCCACCGCCAGGCAGGACGAAGGAGGTCTGCTTCCGCGTCAGATTGATCACGTCGGGCGCAGAGATCGCCGCGTTGAAACGGAACGGCTTGTTCAGGTCGGCCGGGTTGCTGAAATGAGTGTGGGTGACCTTGTATGGTTTACCGACGATGTAGCGACCCACTCGCGGCCAGTCGTTTTGCGGGACACGATCCAGCACGCTCCGGAACACGGCCGCCATATCGCCTTGCACCGACATGGCGTAGTGGCCTTGGAGTCCGCCCAGGGTGTTGATTTTTCCGTCGATGCTGATCGTTTGCACCGGCATGAACGGTGGGTTTACCGGGGTGCGCACGAGGTCCGGTGTCTTGTTCGGAGGAATGACAAGCGCCCACTTGTTTCGCAGCACGGCCAGCAGGAGACCGAACGGGGTAACGCCGGGCGTCGTGTCGGCCCAATAGAGCTGCTTGCCCACCTCCACGACGTTGATCAAGTGATCGAACTGGCCGGGTGAGGGCACGGCCGGATCAACCTTGCTGACGGCACTGATCAGCGCGGGGTAGGAGGTAATCCCCTCGGCCGCGAGCAGCGACTGGAAAAGAGTCGCCTTGTCCTTGCAGTCGCCGTACTGATTGGCGAGCACCTCGGCTGCCGGGTGCGGCTGGTATTGGCCGATGCCGAAGGAAAGGCTGACGTAACGGATGTTTTCGGCAACGTAGTCGTAGATCGCCTTCACCTTGCCAAGCTCGGTCTTGTGGCCCTTGACGAGCAGGGCGGCTTCGGCGCGAATCGGCGGGGTGACGGCGGCGCGCGGCCGTTCGAGCGTGGCGTACCAATCGCCCACTTGCGCCCAGCTGTGGAAGGTGGAAAGCTCGATGTCAGGATATTTGGGCCGCGGGCGCTTTTTCTTCTTCTTTCCGTGCGAACTGGACTTCTTGGGCCGATGCGTGTAGGCAAAATGCCAAGTGTAAATCCGGTGGTCGCCTTGCTCAGTGATCTTGGGCGGAGCGTTCCCGTTCGAAGTTTTCAGTTTGATCGGGCGCGAGCTCGGGACGTTGACCGTGAGCGTTTCGTTGAGCGTGATGATGTTTCTCGGGAAATTCCACTCGAGGAAGAATTGGCCAGGAATGAGCGGGCGGAAGGTGTCGGTGCGGATCTGGTAGGCGAGCGTGTCGCCGATGCCCAGATCGGGGACGGTGACGTGGATCTGGCGAAGATCGGTATAGACGGGTGCTATGCGGGCGACCGGCGAACTGAGATTCCGGATCGCGCTGGCCGGCGCGGTCACCACCTTACCGTCGGGCTGGGTCACCTTTACGTAGTCGACGTAAAGCTTGTCGCTCCAGGCGTTGTAGCTGAAAATCAGCTGGCCCCAGGCCTGAATCGCCGCCTGCGACTGGATGCGCACGCGAACGTACTGCATCTCTTCGGCTTTCCCGTCGTTGTGGAACTGAAAGTTCGCGCGGATGCGCTCGATGACCGCGCCTTCCTGCGTATAGTTGTTGGCGGCAGGAGACTTAGGGGAATTGGCCGGCGCGAGATGGCCGGGCACGGGCGCGGGCCGCGCCGGTGACACCGGCCTTTGCGCGTAAGCGGCCGTGCCGCACAAGAGAAAGATTGCAACCGCCCAACCGAGTCCAGGAATCCGAGTGTCCACAACAGTCGGAGACTAGCGTAGACCGGGAATTTTGTAAACCTCTCGCCCGGCCCGATGGCTCGACCCCCATGTTTTCGGCCAAAAATGCCATTTCTTTTTCTCAGGACGTTGGTCAGCCGGCTTGACGCGAGGGGCGGCTGAAGAGCTTGGCCAACACCCAGTGCGTTGGCAGGTAAATGATCAGCACCATGCAGACGAACATGAAGAGCAAGTGGACGGGGGCCGGGCCCCAGGCCCGATGGAAGATCGGATCGCGGAAAGCGAAATTGATATTTTCTTGCCGTCCCCAGATCCGACTGGCGACCAGCACGACGGCGCCAATGCCCATCTGGAACTTGAGCGCGCGGCGATCATAACCGAGCCGCCAGACGGCCCAGACGAGCAGCACCGGCAGCAGAAAGTGATAGAGCGACATCAGCCGCAGCCACAGCGGATAGTGTTGGTCCCACATGTAGCCGATCCCGCCAAAAATATGATGGCCGGTGGCCAGCGCCCAGAGGATGTCCACGCACCAGAGCGTCTCGCCGATCAGCACCGAGACGGCCTGGCTGGAGACGAGCAGGCTGCTCGATGTCCACAAGCCGATCGAAAGCAGGGCGATGGCCACATCGCTGAGGTGCAGAAAGTTGGCCCAACCGTAGTAGGCGAGATAGATGGGGAACCACGCTGCGATCCAGACGCCAACGGCGATTTTCATCCATCGAGGAATTGGCCGGAAGCGTGCGGAGCTTTCGTCGCGTGGTGCTCGATCCTGGGCGTCCTGCCCGGTCACGATGGCTTCCTCCCGCTAGGGTAAAGAACAGGAATTCGGCCCATCCCGCAAAGCCAGCGTGAGCCTACCGAATGCCCCTCCGCCCAGTCAATCCAACACATGCGATATCGGCCGGGAAGTGTCCGGAAATTCTCGACCAGGCCTCGCGAAACAAGGCTTGGCGCAGGAGGCGCGCGGCTCGAAGTTTGTTTCCGTCCCGAGGGCATCGTCGCGGGACTTGCCAGCGCGGAAGCACAACGCCCGATGGAGACAACGACCTGTGACTAAACTTCTTTATCGGCCCCGACGGGGACACCGTAAAGGTATACTGAAAGAAGGCTGAAAAGCTGGTTAGGCCGGGCTCGGGCTGTGCTTGTTGCTCCGAGGCGCTCACCGGCATCCGGCTTGGTGCAATTGGAACGTGCGCTTTCTTTTTCCGGCGCTTCCCGGGAAAGCGCAGCCAGGGGAGGCTGTGCCTGCACTTTTCTCATGGGAAACGTGAACCGCGGGCGAGGCTCGAAAACGACGACTTCGCCGTTCGGTCGCAGAGATGTTCTCCTACTCGGAGGGATTCCGGCGCCAATTCCCTGGAAACGATTTCATCGGGTGTGTGGACGCGCCCGTGGAGGCTGAACCATGGATGCCAACGATTCCGTTCGTGAGCAGCGCGGTCCGCGGTTGGGTGTGGAGGATTTGCGCAATGCAGCACGGGAGATGAGGGCGATCGCCATCACCGACATTTTCGCGGCCGGCTCGGGACACCCGGGCGGCTCGCTCTCCGTGATGGACCTTGCCGCGGCTCTCTATCTGAGCGTGCTCAATCACGACCCGACGAATCCCAGCTGGACTGAGCGGGATCGCGTTTTCTGGTCGGCCGGGCACAAGGCGCCGGCGCTCTATGTGGCGCTGGGCCGTGCCGGCTATTTTCCGCTGGAAGAGACGGTGCTGCTGCGGCAGCTCGGTTCCGGCTTCGAGGGCCATCCGAACCGGCTGAAGCTGCCGGGCGTGGAGCTTTCGAGCGGATCGCTGGGCCAGGGGTTGAGCGTCGCGGTGGGCGGCGCGCTGGCGGCGCGCCAACGCGGCCAGGCGTACCGCGTCTATTGCATTAGCGGCGACGGCGAGCATCAGGAAGGAAGCCTCTGGGAAGCCATCATGTCGGCCGGGCATTATAGGCTCGACAATTTGTGCGCGATCGTCGACGTGAATGGGCTTCAGATCGACGGCCGCGTCGAAACGGTGATGAACGTCCAGCCCCTTGGGGCGAAATACGCCGCGTTCGGCTGGAACGTTGTGGAAATCGACGGCCACGACATGGAGCAGATCCTCGACGCCTTCGGGCAGGCGGCCAGCACGAAAGGCCAGCCGACGGTGATCCTGGCCCGAACAGTGAAAGGCAAGGGCGTCTCGTTCATGGAGGACCAGGCGTCATGGCACGGCACCGCGCCAAAGAAGGATCAATTCGAGAAGGCCATCGTCGAACTGGCGACCCCGGCGGTGCCGCGCGAACGCATCGACCGGATGCTCGCCCATGCCAGCGAAAATGCGCGCCAGGTGGCCGACCGCGCCCGTCGGCTCGCGCACCTGGCGGGCAGCGACTATTGGTGGAACACGCTCGAGACGATGAAGGTCGACATGGATCCGACCCGGATGGGTTTCGGCCGCGGCCTCGAAAAGGCCGGCGAGGACGAACGCGTGGTCACGATTCACGCTGATATTTCCGGCTCGATCCGCATCACCGATTTCGAGGCGAAGCATCCCGAGCGCGCGTCGCGCGTGATCAGCGTCGGCATCGCCGAGCAGAACATGATGGGCGTGGCCGCCGGGCTGGCGAAGGAGGGCCTGATCCCGGTCACCGGCACTTACGGCGTTTTTGCCTCGGGCCGCGCCTGGGACCAGCTTCGCACCACCGTCTGCTACAACAACCTGAACGTGAAGATTGCCGGCGCTCACGGAGGAATTTCCGTGGGTCCGGACGGCGCGACGCACCAGGCGCTCGAGGAGATCGCGGTGATGAGCATTCTGCCCAACATGCGCGTCGAGGTGCCGTGCGATTCGGTGGAGACCGAGAAGGCCACCGAGGTCTGCCTGCTCGAAATCGAAGGGCCGGTCTACGTGCGTTTCGCGCGCGAGGCGACGCCGGTGGTGACCTCGCCGGAAACGCCGTACCGATTTGGCGTGGCCAACGTGATCCGGTATCGCGGCGCCCAGCCCCGGTTCGTCGACGCTTTCGAAACGCGCCTTGCCTCCGATTACGAAAACGAAGACGAAGCAGCCACAATCGTTGCCTGCGGTCCGATGGTGCCCGAGGCGATGCGCGCAGCCTGGCTGCTCAAGAAGGAGTTCGGGCTCGAGATCCGCGTCGTCAATCTCCACACGGTGAAACCGCTCGACGTCGCCGCGCTGGTCCGCGCCGCCGAAGAGACGCAGGTTGTGGTGACCGCCGAGGAGCATCAGAAAGGCGGTTTTGGCAACCTGGTGGCCGGAGCGATCCTGCGCGAACGCAAACGCTTCGACCGGCCGCTGCTGCTCGACATGGTTGGCGTCGAGGATCGCTTCGGACTTTCGGGAAATCCGTGGGAGCTGATGCAGACCTTCGGGCTCACTGCCGAGCGGCTCGCCGAGCGCGTGCTCGACCTCGAGGCAAGGAAGCGCGGCAAGCTGCTCCAGGAAAACGCGCCCGATGTTTCAATGGCCGTGATCGAATGCTCGCGGTGCCATACGCTGGTGCCGTTTTACGAGTACATTGCCGAAAATCCGCTGCCCTCGGACGGCATCTGCGTCGATTGCGAGCGGCGCTCGATGGAAAATTGCGCTGCTTGCCAGCTCGCCTGGATGCGCGCGAACCCCAATTACCAGCACCTGTGCCGCGATTGCCGGTCGGTGGTGACACCGAACTGACGGCGAGCCAGGGCGCATACCAGCCTTCTATCGCGGCTGGCTATGGCGATGGGAGAATGGCGGATTACCGGCCGGCTGCGGCGATTGTGTGAGTCGAGGGGCGGCCCATCGCGGTTTTCGCCGGAAGGCCCTCGCGCGCAATTTGAGCCACGATGGCCCGCGCTTCCTTGAGCGAAACCGGGCAGCTGGGGTCGAGCACGCGGCACTGAGCTATGGTGTAGCCGCAACCGCAGGTGCAGTGTTCCTGATTCATCCGTTTCAAGGCGAGCTTGCGTTCGGCGGGCGTGAGCATCGACATGTCGACGCCGGGAATCGTCTTGGCGTTCTTTACGTTGGCCGGGAAAACCTGGCCTTCATCCACGAACTTCACCACTTTCGCGTTTACGCGGTGTCCCGTGAGGTAACCGATTTCGGCGTCGTAGTAGCCACGGGGCACCAGTCCAACATGCTTGTCCACGACGCGACCCTCGCGGTTGATGATGAATGAGGTGGGCAAGGCGAGGATGCCGCCGAATTCGTCCTGCAGCTTTTCACTGGCCATCGCTACCGGGTAGGTGATTCCCATCTGTTCGGCAAACTGTTTCACCTGGGCCGGCGGGGCCTCGTCTACGGAAAGGCCGACGACCTGGAGCGAGCTCCCAAACCGTTTTTGCATCGCCATCAGTTCAGGGATCTCGTAGCGGCAGGGCCCGCACCATGTAGCCCAGAAATTCAGGATCACCACCTTGCCGTGCCACTCGGCGGGATCGAGTGTCTGGCCGCTGAACGACTGCACGCTGAACTGCGGTACCGGCTCGGGATTTTTCACGAATTTCAGCGTGTAACGAGTGGTCTGCTGCGCTTTTGCTACCGGTGCGCTATCCGCGGTTACCGTGGTAAGGCGCGGGGAGGAGAGTTTCGGCACCTGTCTGGCCACGAACACGCCCAAACCTACAGCCATAACGGCTGCTGCGGACCAGAAAACGACTGTTGAACGGGTCATCAGATTACCCCCTCCTCGTTTCCCATTATGAAGCGAAAGTACACTCTCAACAAGACACGCATTGCAAAGTATTTGTGACCATTTTCACTGAATCTTCTCGGGCGATACCTGCACCGCATCTTGCTGGGCGCGCCCAGATCTGGCTGGGTCTGGATATGGCCATGTAGTGGAATGCCTGGGGCACCTGGCCCAACCAAGACGGAGCTTGCCCGACAGCTTCTACTGGCGGAGGGCGGCGACGGGATCGACGCGGGCGGCGCGGCGAGCGGGGAGGTAGGTAGCCAAGAAGCCGGTGGCGACAATGAGCAGAGCAACGGCGGCGAAGGTGAGTGGATCGGTGGCTGTAACCCCGTACAACAGGCTTTCGAGCAGACGGGAGAACGCCACGGCTCCTCCCACGCCGACGACGGCCCCGGCCAGAATGACTCGCAAACCCTCCCCGGCGATCATGCGCACGACGTCGCCTGCCTCGGCACCCAGCGCGACGCGGATGCCGATCTCCTTCTTGCGTTGGGAAACCAGATAGGCCGCTGACCCATAGATCCCCATCAGAGCCACAACCAGCGCCGTCAACGCGAAGACGGCGAGCAGCACCAGACTGAATCGCCGGTTGGCCGTGGAAGCGGAAACGATCTGACTCATCGTCTGGAAGCGCACGGGAAGGTCGGGCTCGAGCGACTGCTCGATCTGGCGCGCCAGAGGAACCAGGTCGGCCGCGGGCCGGGCGCTTCGCGCGACCACGGAGAAATCGTTGGCGCTGCGCTGGCGGTAGTCGGAATAAAACATGGGCGGCGGCGTGGCATACAGGCCACGGTCACGCACGTCGCCGACTTCGCCCACAATGGTGAACGGACTCAGGTCGCCATCCATGTTTCCGAACTCGATCCGTTTTCCGAGAGGGTTTTTGCCCGGCCACTGCGCGCGAGCGAATGCCCGGCTGACGATAGCGACATTGGGCGCATCGGGGCCGTCGCTTGGCCGGAACAGGCGGCCTCGCAAAAGCGGAATCCGCATCGTGCGGAAATAGCCGCCGCTGGCCACCAGGTATTCCGAGTGGCCAGTTCGGCTCGGATCGTGTTGTAGTTCGATGTATGCCCGACCGTAGTCCTTCATGTGCGAAAAGGTCTGGTTCGGGGTGAGGACCATGTAGCCACCGTGGCGGGCCAAGCCGGAGAGTGGCAGCGAGCTGACTACACCGGCGTCCTCGACTCCGGGGACCGCGCGGAGTCGGTCGACGAGCGACTGGAGCACGTTCACCAGATGGGTCTTCTCCGTCGGGGTTTCCGGCCAAACATCTAGCAGATCTATCGCCAGAACGTGCCGGGGCTCAAAGCCGGAGCGGACCTCAAGCAAGCCGAACAGGCTGCGGCCGAGCAGCATCGCGCCGGCGAGCAGCACCAGGGTGACGGCAACTTGCGCGCCCAGCAACACCATGCGCAGGCGATGGCTCGACCGGTTGCCGGTCTGCGTGCGGTCGCTGCCCTTCAGACACTCCTGGACGTCACCGCCGGCGGCGCGGATCGCCGTCACCAGACCCAGCCCTACCGCCGTCAAAACCGCCATCGCCGCGGCAAACACGAGCACTTCCGGATGCAAGCGCACATCCGCCGCGCGGGGCAACTGCGCTGAGTCCATGGCGACGAGCGCCCGCACACCCCAGACGGACACCGGCAAACCAATCAGGCTGGCGCCCCCGGACAGAAGCAGCGATTCCGCGACGAACTGGCCCACGAGATGGCCGCGGTTGGCTCCCACCGCCACGCGAACCGCCAACTCCTGCTGGCGCTCCGCGGCTTGTGCGAGCAACAGGTTCGCCACATTCGCGCACGCCACCAGCAGCAGCAGGCCCACCGCGCCCACCAGAGCCAGCAGCGCGGGCCGCGCGTTGCCCACGATCTGGTCTCCCAGCCGGACCACCTCGATGCCGGTCATATTCGTGGTTTCGCCGTACTCCTGCTTCAGTCGGCGCGCTACGGCGCTCGCTTGGGCCTGCGCCGCCGCCAACGTCACGCCCGGTTTCAGCCGGCCGACGGCCATCCAGAGATGGCTGATGCGGTACGCGCTGGTGGGAGCGAGTTCCCGAGGGAACCAGATGTCCGCGCCGTTTGGGTAGCTAAAGCCTGGCGGCATGACGCCCATGATCGTCACATCGTGGCCGGAGAGGTTCAGGTGCCGAGCGGCGAAATCGGGCGCGCCGCCCAGGAAGCGTCGCCAGAAGCCGTAGCTCACAATCACCATCGGCGTTCCGCCAGGATGGAGCTGATCGGCGGGGAAGGTTCGGCCAAGAAACGGATACACCCCCATCACCTTGAAGAAGTCGTGGGAGACGGCGGCAACCGTGACCAACGTGGGCTGGGAGCCGCCGGCCACTGGCTCGAGATCGCTCCTGAACTCCGCCATCCCCTCGATCGCGCCGACCTGCTTGCGGACGTCCTCGAAATTCAGGTCCGCCCACCCGGCTGCGGGTCTCCGCGCGGTGACCTCGAACAAGCGGACAATGCGCTCGGGATGGGGATAAGGAAGGGGGCGGAGGAGAACGCCGTCCACCACGCTGAAGATGGCCGTGGCGCCGCCGATGCCCAACGCCAGCGTCACCATGGCGATAACAGCGAATCCCGGCTTGCGGGCGAGCAGACGGATCCCGTGTCTCAGATCTTGCCAGAACGCTTGCAACGTTCTCCACTCCGTTCTGCTGGGCGGCGCTTTCGTGGTCCACGCCGGAGCCTCGAGCGCCGCGGCAACCCGGTGAATGGCCGGTCACGCCTCCCCGCGCATCCGGCGCGCGCTCACTGGCTCAAGTTGTGTCCGTCAAGTTCAGCAAATTGGGTCTGACGTTTTCTTTGTCGGCCGCTGATTTCGCGAAGGGCCTGCAGCCCGGTTCGAAACGCCGGGGGGTGGCGTTTCGAACCGGGCTGCAGGCGG
>JAKBLM010000056.1 GCA_021832085.1 Acidobacteriota bacterium
CTCGGTCGTATCCTTGTTCGGGGTCATGCTCCGTCTTCCTCCTTGTCAGGTTCTCGCAAACCGATAATTGGAAAACGTCATGACCCCTTCCGCAAAATAATTTGCTGAACTTGTGCAACATAACCCGCAGGCCGAATCCCGTGCGCTTTTCGGACTTGCCGGGTATTCCATCCTTCGAGCGCCTTTTGCCCGACGAATGGGGTCGGCCATCATCCAGCCACCCGTTCCCTGCAGTCCGCGACTTGGTTTCGGGCTCAACCTTCGCCGTTGCGAGCTGCCGGTTCCCTCTCGCGCCCTATTTCTTCACCGGCCCCGGCGCTATGGCCGCGATTTTGTGTTGACTCATCAGCCGATTGAGCGCGGGTAGGTCGCTCGCGAGCACATGTTTCCACTGTGCGCTGATCGCCGCCATCTGCCTCCGGTACCGCTCGTACAACACCACGTCCTGCGCCGTCGGCGCGTTGTTGGAGCTGTCGACCGCGAATTGCAGGTAGGCGAGCATCCCGCTCAGCTTCGTCGGGTAGTTGATCAGGTCTTCGTCGATCTTGGCCTTCGGCTGGAAGAGTTCGTCCTCGATTGCGTTGATCTTCTTCCGCAGGGCGTTGGCAGCATCTACCACGGCCTTGTCCTGTGTGTTTCCATCCAGCCGCTGATCGAGCATGTCGATCTGGGATCGCAGGCTTTCGATTTCGAGCACGATCCGGTGATCCTCGCCGCTCAGGCCGCGCAACTTCATCATCAGGTCGAACTGCTTCTGGTAATCGGCCATCGTTGCCTTCTCGCGTGGATCGGCCAGCAGCTCGATCGGCTGCGTGTAGCTCTTTCCAGCCACGGTCAGTTTCGCTTCGTAGTGCCCGGGCATGGCGACCGGCGCTTGCAGCGCCGGTTCGGAATAGACTTCGCACGGGATGCTCGCCGCTTTCGTATAGCGCAGGTTCCAGACGAAGCGGTTGAGTCCCTCCTTCTTCGGCAGCTGCGCCAGATGATGCGGCGATGTGGGTGGCACCGGGCAAACCGGCGGCTTCCGCTTCCGGCTCGAATAGGCGTGCACCAGCTTGCCTTGGCTGTCGAGAATGTCGAGCGTGATCGGGCCTTTGGGCGCCGATTTCAGCTCGTAATCGAGAATCACGCCGACCGGGGGATTCTTGCCCGTGCCGCTGGCCATTCCGCCGCCTCCGCCTCGGAGCAGCCGATAGGCCGGCGCTGGCTTGAAGAAATGCACCGGCTCTTCGAGCGTTGCCGCGGTCATCTGCCGCAGCGGCGCGATGTCGTCCAGGATCCAGAACGAGCGGCCGTGCGTGGCGATCACCAGGTCGTTGTCCTTCACCACCAGGTCGCGCACCGAAACCACCGGCAAGTTCAGGTTAAGCGGCTGCCATTTCGCCCCATCGTTGAACGAGACGTAGACGCCCTTCTCGGTCCCTGCGAAGAGCAGACCCGGCCGCTTCGGATCTTCCCGCACCACGCGGACGAACGCACCGTCCGGAATCCCGTTGGTAATCGAAGTCCATGTCTTGCCGTAGTCCGTCGTCTTCCAGATATACGGTTTCAGGTCGTCCAGCTTGAAGCGGTTCACCGCCGCATAGGCCGTGCCCGGCTGTTCGGGCGAGGCATCGATCAGGCTCACGTTGCTCCATGCCGGCATGTCCTTCGGCGTCACGTTCTCCCAATGTTTGCCGCCGTCGCGTGTCAGCCAGATCAGCCCGTCGTCGGTCCCCGCCCAGATCAACCCCTTGGCCAGCGGCGAGGGCGCCACGGTGTAGATCACGTCGTAATATTCCGCGCTCGTCTGGTCGGCGGTAATCGGCCCGCCGGAGATCCCCTGTTTGGCTTTGTCGTTCCGCGTCAGGTCGGGACTGATCGCCTGCCAGCTGGCCCCTCCGTTCGTGGATTCGAAGAGCACGTTGCCCGCGAAATAGAGCACGTGCGGATTCTGCGGCGAGATAGCGATCGGTTCGGTCCAGGTGAAACGGTACTTCCACGCGGAAGCCGGCAGCCCGTCGACGCCCTTCGGCCACGGTGAGATCTGGCGCGAAATCCCGGTCCGCTTGTTGTAGCGTGCCAGCATGCCCAGATAACCGCCCGCGTAGACGATGTTGTGGTTCAGCGGATCGGGCACCACGTAGCCGCTTTCGCCGCCGCCCAGCGGGATCCAGTCCTTGTCCGTGATTCCGCGGTGCGAAGTCTGGCTCGCAATCTCCACGGGCGAGTTGTCCTGCTGCGCCCCGTAGAGATGGAAGAAGAAGCTGTTATCGACCGAGACGTGGTAAAACTGCGCCGTGGGCTGGTTGTCGAGCGTGCTCCAGGTCTTGCCCCAGTCTTCCGAAATCGTCGCGCCGCCGTCGTTGCCCAGGATCATCCGCCGCGGATCGGTTGGGTCGATCCAGAGCGCGTGATTGTCGCCGTGCGCCACGTGGATGAGCTTCCAGCGATAGCCGCCGTCGGTCGAGCGCCAGGTCCGTACGTTCAGCAGGTAGAGAGTGCCAGGAGTTTTCGGATCGGCGAAGATGTTCATGAAATACCAAGGCCGCTGCATTAGCCCGTGGTCGCCGCTCACGAAGCTCCAGTGCTCGCCGGCATCGTGCGAAACGTACACTCCGCCTTTTTTCGCCTCGATCAGCGCGTATACATTGCTCGGATCGGCGCCCACCGCCAGCCCGATCCGTCCCAGCACGCCCTTTGGCAGCCCGTGTCCGGTCAGATGGGTCCACGTCTTTCCCTCGTCGGTCGATTTGTAGATCCCGCTGCCCGGTCCGCCGCTGCTGAAGCTCCAGGGTGTCCGCAGCTCCTGGTAGAGCGCCGCGTAGACGATGCGCGGGTTGTGCGGATCGAAGACCAGGTCCACCGCGCCGGTCTTGTCGTCCTTGTAAAGCACCTTCGTCCATGTCTTGCCGCCATTGGTCGACCGAAAAACGCCGCGCTGGGCATTCGGCCCGAACGCGTGTCCGATCGCCGCCACCAGCACCAGGTTCGGATTGTGCGGATCCACCAGAATCGTCGCGATGTGCCGGGTGTCGAGCAATCCGATGTGCGTCCACGTCTTGCCGCCATCGGTCGATTTCCACATCCCGTTCCCATAAGTAATGTCGCCTCGCAACGATGGCTCGCCCGTGCCCACGTAGATCACGTTCGGGTCCGACGGCGCAACCGCGATCGCCCCGATGCTTTCGATGCCGGCCTTGTCGGAGATCGGCTTCCAGGTTCGCCCGGCGTTCGTCGTCTTCCACACCCCGCCGTCCACCGCTCCCATGTAGAACACCTGCGAATTGCCCGGAATCCCGGCCACCGCCTCCACTCGCCCGCCCCGGAACGGCCCCACCAGCCGCCACTTCATTCCCGCTAGCGTGTCCTTCCCGAGTGTCTGGGCTCGCAGCGGCAAGCCTGCTCCCGCCATTGCCACCAAGACGGCAAAGCTTGCGTACCAATTCCACCGAGATGATTGCTTTGACGACATCCGGACCCCTCCGCCATACGAAATACGATCAGAAACACAATGCGTGAAGCCGCTCTTGTTACCAGATACGCGCCCGCAAGGTCAATCGAACTCTGCAAGACTGCCCGCGACCGCCGCTGCCTCCAGGACCGGTCGCACGATCCCCCGGTTTGCGCGCCTTTGGCAGACCGGTCTGCGTAACGCCCCTTCAGGGGAGAAGTTCAGGAGAAAAGTTCAATGTAGCGTCATCGTTCAGGAGGGCAGTCTTGTGCCGCGCCACCCTTCAGGGTGGCATACACCCTCCTGCAGCCGGAGAAAAAGTGAGCGCGCTGAAAGCGTGCCGTACCATGGGGAAAGGGAAACCGCGAATCGCCGCAAGCAAGCGCTTGCAATCGGCTTTGAACTTCCGGAGGATGGATCGAGGGAGCCGCAAAGCCCCGGTTACCGGATTCCTTGCGGCTCCCTCTTGGGATTCACTTCAGACTACTGAGGTACGCAAGCAGCTGTTTCATTTGGTTCGGGGCCAGGTGGAATTGCGGCATGCCACCGGCCTTCATCGCTGCGTTTTCGTGATCGATGAGGTACCCGACCTTGCTTGCTCCTCCCAGCTTCTTGACGATGCCGATCAGCTTCGGCGCAATCGCGGTACCCACTCCTCCCTGCCCGTGGCAGGTGCTGCACCCTTGATTGTTGAAGATCTTTTCCCCCGCGGCCACGGTCTTGTTCACCGGCGCCACCTTCCCGGGGATGTTCCCTATCATTTCCACATGGAATGGCGCGGCCATGAACCTCACGTCCTCCTCCGATTGCAGGTGGAGTTCCTTGGCCACCGAGGGATCAACGGCATCCTGGTGATAGCTGTACCAGCCCAGCCCCAGGATCGCGCAGAGTCCCACCATCAGCAGCGTCATCGCGTTCGGCCGCCGCCTCGGTGCGCGCTCCGGATTGCGATCAATGAAGGGCACCAGGAAGAAGATCAGGATTCCAACGGCCGGCACAATCATCTCGCCGATGAACTCATCCCCGCCCTTCCAGAATTTCAGCCATTCAAAGAACGGCCTGAAATACCAGTCCGGACGCGGCAGATAGGTTGTGTTCGCCGGATTCGCCGCCGGCCCCAGGTCCGCCGGCTTGAAGTAGGCCAGCAGCCCCATCACCATGATCACCAGCGTCACGAAGACGATGTCCTTGATCACCTGCCGGGGATAGAAGTTCTCGGTCTTCGCGCGAATCGTTTCCGGGTTGCCCCAGGCCGGTCCTGCTGCTCCGGCCGTGCGGAACAGGTAGATGTGCACCGCAATGAACCCGAAAATTGCAGCCGGCAGGATGAAGACGTGCAGCACAAAGAACCGTGAAACCGTCAGGGTTCCCATGTCGCCGCCGCCCAGGATGATCTCCTTCAGATAGGACCCGATCCACGGCACTTCGCCGATCAGGCTCGTTCCCACGCTCGTGGCGAAGTAGGACTGCTCGCTCCACGGCAGCAGGTAGCCGGTGAACGCCATCCCGATGATCAACAGCATCAGTACGCCACCCGACATCCAGAGCAGTTCACGCCGTTTCTTGTACGCGCCGTAGAAGAACACCTGCGACATGTGCAGCACCAGCAGGATCATCATCGCGTCCGCGCCGTAAACGTGAATGCTCCGGATAAACGATCCGCCGGTCACCACCTTCGTGATGTAGGCGACTGTCGTATGGGCGTGATCGGCCGACGGCACGTAGTACATCGCCAGAAATACGCCGGTGATCACCTGCGACAGGAATACGAACAAGAGCGCCGACCCGAACACGTACGCGTATTTGGCGCCGCCCGGAATCGGCTCATCCAGGGCCTCGCGCAACAGTCCATCGATGCCCGTCCGTCGATCCAGCCATTGATAGAAGCGGTCGCCAAGCCCGGGGCTCTGTGGCTGCCTTCCTGAAGCGGGATTTGCTGAAGTGCCCATGAATTCCTTCTCTCCTCCCTGGCGTTACCTGCTGACGACGATCCGTTGCTTGATTCCCTCGCGGAAATACTCGAACAGCATCCTCAGCTTGCCGTCCACGATCTTCTGCGGCAGTGGATCGAGGCCCCGTTGCGCCGGCCCTCGCACCAGAGCGCCGTCGGCTGCGAAAATGCTGCCGTGACACGGGCAGTCGAACTGGTTGGTGTCTTTGTTGAAATGCACTAGGCACCCCATGTGCGGGCAGATCGCCGAAAGAACGCGTACATTGCCGTTGCTGCTGTTGTCATGCCACGGGATCACGAATACCGATTTCTGCGAATAGATCTCGCGCCAGCCGTCCTGCTGCTCGACGTTGACGTCCGCCTGCACCGGGCCCGTGATCCCCTCGAACTTACTGATCGGTCCGATCGTGGCCCACTTGGTTCCCGTGGTGGATTTGAATACCGGAAATAGCACGAAACGAAACAGCGGAACCGAGAGCAACGCTCCCACGATGACCGTGCCCACTCCGAGCAGGAGCGCTAGAAACGATCGCCGCCCAGGAAAATCTGGATGCTCCGGTTTTTCTCCCGGTGTCTGTGGTCGTTCTGGAGGCCAATCTGCCATCGCTCCTCTTCTCTCCGTTTCTCGTCCTTAGGTTTTGCGAACGCAATCACTTCTCAAACGAATTTTCCCTGATATCTCACGTATACGATTTCGCTTAGAACCAACCTTGGCTTCCTGCCCCACTTCATGTTAGATGCACCAACATCCCTGCCCGTGGACGGTGCAGATTCTAAGTCATGGCGCAAGTCGCCGCCGTGACAAACGTCACGATTTCTGCTTTCTCGTCCTCCAGTTCCCCACCAACGTCAGCGTTCTCGCTCGGTTCTTCCCCACCGCGATCGGCAGCAACAGCCGCTTCCCGTCCGGTGAGAAGAAGTCTGGCGCTGTGGCTCCCATAGCTGCCGAAAGCGCGAATTCGGGAAAAGGACGCCCGCCGAGCACGATTTCTGGCTTGCCTAGTAGCAACCGCTTGCCCCGCGACCGAACTTTGACAATTGTCAATTTATCGCTCGCCGTCACATATGCCAGCTCCTGCTGGCCCGGCACCCAGCCTCCGTACACCGCCCCGTCCCTTGAGACTTGCTCTTCTTTCCCTCCTCCCGGAAATGGCACCACGTACAGTTCAGGGCGCCCCGATTGATCCGAAATGAACGACAGCCAGTGCCCATCGGGTGAAAACGTCCCGTACAACTTATTATGCGGCACGGAGAGGAAGGCATAGGGTTTGCGTTTACCCATCATCGGCAGCATCCAGATGTTCCAGCCGTCCGCGCCCTGATTTTCCATGGCGATCAGGCGCCCGTCCGGTGACCAATCGCTCATGGCCCACGCGCCCTTCAGCGTCAGGAACGGAACGGCCGGGCTGTCGCCTCGCACGGATTTGCGATAGAAAGTGCCCAGGTCCTCGCGCTGGAAAACGATCTGATGGCCGTCGGGCGACCAGAGCGGATCGGAAAACGAGCTGGCGGCGACCGTAAAACGGCGTTTGGCTCCACTCTTCAGGTTGTAGATCCAGAGCGGATAAGCGCCGCTCCCATTGCTCACCTCGGCGACTGCTTGGGTCCCATCGGGCGAGATGGCGGCCCAGGCGAAACGCGCCGGTTGCCCAACCGTTCCCAATTTTTTCCCATCGAGCGAAAGCCAGGTCAGCTGCGATATCGGCACGGGAATGTTCGGCTCATAGACCAGCAACCCGTCCCTCGAAAATGAAAAAATCCCCGCCTCGCTGGCTGAGTTGAACGCAACGCCTTGCGCCACGGAAAACGGCGCGCCACTCAAGAGCAGCCTGGGCGCACGGAACCGCTGCAACATCAGGTTGTCGCCGCGCATGAAGGCCAGATAGCCGGGCGCAACGTATTTACCGGCGCTGTGCGTGTGCACCAGCAGCTGCGACTGGCCGGTCGTGAGGTTCAGCACGTAGATGCCGTCGGTTTGGCTGGGGTTCGGCGTCCCCGAATAGTAAAGCACCCGCTGGCCCCCGGGCAGGAATTGGGGCAAGCGCTGCGAAATCGACGCGCCTCCCGGAACGGAAACCTGGATCGGCGTTCCCCCCTCTGCGGAAACCCGGTAGAGGCCCCCAAAACGAGCTGGCGCGAAGACGATCGTCCCTTGCCGGTTCCAGGTTCCACCCTGGCCGGCTTCCACTCCGCATATCGTCAGCACGTTTCCCGTTCGGAGATCGATTTTCTTCAGTTGGTCACCGGCGAAAAACCCGATCGAGCGGCCGTCTGGCGACCAGAAAGGATAGGTCGCGCCCTGGGTTCCGGCGAGCGGGCGAAAAGTGGAGCTGTCGGTGGCCCGCAGCCAGAGCTGTTGCGTGGCGCCGCGCGTTCCCGGATCCAGCACCAGTTCCTTTCCACTGGGCGAAAAGGCGATCGAAGCATTCCGGCTGCCAAGCATCAGGGTTGGTGGCAGGTTGATGGCGGCCTCGACCCGCGTCGGCGGCTTCACCACCGCCTGCCGTAGCAGCGATGCCGCCACCATAGCCGCCGCCACGGCCACCGCTGCCACGGTGATCAGCCATGCTACGCGCTCCCGGCTTCTGCTTCGCTTTTCGCGAACGATCGGCGCCACATTGCCCCAGCAGCCGTCGCGAATCCATTCGAGCAGCAATTTCAGCGGACTCGCCGACGGCAGGCGTTCCTCCGGGTTTTTGGCTAGGCAGATCCGCACCAACTGGTCGAGCGCGGGCGGCATCAACGGATCGAAAGCCGAAACCGGTTCGGGCTCCCGTTGCAGGACCGCCGCGGTCACCTCTTCCGCCGTCTGGCCCGGGAAAGCTTGTTTCCCCGTCGCCATCTCATACAGCACTGCTCCGAAGGCAAAAACGTCGCTCCGCGCGTCGCCCGGCTTTCCCCTGAGTTGCTCCGGCGCCATGTAGCACAGCCTGCCGCGAACCGTTTCCGCCGCATCCATCGGTGGCTCATCAGTTGGCGATTCGGTCGAATCGTCATCAACCGCGGCGGCGGAGCCGGCCAGCCCGAAATCGAGCAGCTTGGCGCCGCCGGCCGTCAGCATGATGCTGCTTGGTCTCAGGTTGCGGTGGCTTATGCCCTGTCGCTGCGCCGCGCCGAGCCCGTCGGCAACTTGCATCGCGATACCCAACAGCTCTTCCGGCTTGAACGGTCCTTTCGCCATGCGCACTTCGAGCGTCTCGCCCTCCAGGTAGTCCATCACCAGGAAGTCGATACCGTAATGTCGGCAAAGGGTACGGAGTGTGCAGATGTTGGGATGGGCAAGCTTCGAGAGCGTCAGCACTTCCTGTTCGAGTTGCTGTCGATTCTTGGGGTTTTCGGTCAGCTGTTGTGGCAACACCCGGATCGCAACGTCCTGGTTCAGTGCGGTGTCCCGGCCCCGATAGACCTCGCCATCCTCACCTGCACCGATCCGGGAGAGGATTTCATACGATGCCAGCTTGATACCCGCCCTGAGTTCCACAACTTACCTCTCGCCCCAGCCACACCCTGATAGGACGGAAGCTTCCGTGAACCTGCCCCTTACGTGTGCCCATCTTAGGCTCGGCCCATCCATGCGTCAACCCACACCTCTGATTTGCTCACCGGGCATGCCGAACCGCTATCCGTCCCCACCAGCATCAGCGGTTGTCTTTGAGAAAGGTACCAGGCACGTCTGTGTTCCCGCCCTTAGTTCACCTGTTGATTCGGCATCGCTTGCGTGCCTGTAACCGTCGTGGAATCGGTGCCGGACCCCGGTGATCCCGCATTGGCGTCGCCCCGAATCAGCAAAATGTCGCGGATCCGCGTCGTCACCACACGGTTGCCGAATTCCAGAAACAGCCCCCGCGCTGCGATAATGTCCTGTTTGATCGCACTCCCGCCCCAGGTGCACCCGTTTATGGTCACCACCTGCCCCGAGACCCCGTGCCGATCGAACCAGCCCCCGGAAACCTGGTAAAACCCGTTCCCGAGCGCCAGGATTTCGTAGACCGAGTTTTTTGTCCGCACCAACACCGCGTCACCGTTGACCAGATCGTTCTTGCGGACCGCCTCGAGGCAATCGGCGTGTTGTGTGTGCGCGTCAAGCGTCGGGAAGAATTGGCTCATGCCCCACCACGGAACAGCCCCAGCATACCCGAAAATCCCGCGCCGGGCTCTGTCCAGTTTTTTGCTCCACCCTACTTTCTTAGACGCTTCCCGCTGGTCCACGGTCACCCGGATTCTTCGCGATTCCACCGGGCCCAGATTCGTCGACCGAATCGCTCCGCTTCCTTCGCCACCCCCGCCGCCACACTTTCGACGTCCGTGAGCTTCTTAAGGGCCGGTTTCCGCCGCCGACACGCTACCACCGAGGCACGAGTTCGGTTTCCATCCCCACGAGGCTAGTCTGCTATATCCGAAATCTCTTGACCATTGAGAACCCGCCAAGCCGCAGTTCTCACGGGCTCCAATAGTAAGCGCATTTCAGAAACAGGAGACTAGTAGGGGCGGGTTTCAAACCCGCACCACGGCCATTGACATTGTCTCCGCGCCCCTCGCCCGGCTATTCCTGCCGCGCGCGCGGTCGCAGGATATTCGAGTCGAGGTAGTCCGGCACGCCGGCTTCGCGCCCCAGATGCGGGTACCGCGGTCCGCCGTCGTAGTTGACGGTGACAGTCTTCAGGTAGCCGTCGTTTTCCACCACCAACTGCACCGGGGTCGTCGTGCTTTCCTTGATCGCCTCCTGGAGCCGCTGGCCGGTGTATGTGCGGCCGTCCACGCCGATGATCTTCATCCCCGGTGTCACACCTGCCTTGAAGGCTGGCCCGTTCCAGATCGAATCAAACACCTGGCCGTTGCTGGCAACAGTCAGCCCGATCGAATACGCCGCGCTCACCCCGCCGCCGAAAAACATCCGTCCGCCGCGGGCCGGCTGATCGTTGTAGATGATCTTCCAGCCGCTTCGGGTAAGGCCGCCAAGCGGTGCGTCGGGCGAGACGGAATCGAGCTTCTCGCGGAAAAACGCGGCCCAGTTGTAGGGCACGATCTCGTTGAGTGTCGCGTAGAGCTGCTGGAAAGTGTAGGGCTTGAGCTGCGGCCCGTCGTTCGGCCCGCCATAGAAGAGCTTGCAGAAATCGTCGAACGACTTTTTGCCGTGGCTCTGCTGGTCGATGATCGTCGCCACGTCCAGCCAGAGCAGGTCGCCTTCTTGGTAGTAGTCGCTGCCGCGCCGCCAGTTCATCCAGCCGCCGAAGCCGAACATGCCCGGCACGGCGTTGGCCGTATCCTGCAGCGGCCGCCAGGTCCGCCCGGGCCTGCCCGGGCCGAGCGAGGCGCCGATCGACGCGAAATACTGGCGGAACTGCTTCTCGGTCCACAGCCCGCTCCGCGCCGCCAGCACGTGGCCCAGGTAATCGGTCAGGCCTTCGTAAACCCACAGCCCGTTGGTCTCCTCGGGCACTTCGTAATACGGAGTGCTCAGCGAGGCCGGCCGCCGGAATTTGCCGTTCCAGGAATGAACGAACTCGTGCGGCAGGATGCTGCCGACTATGTAGGCGGCATTGGGCGAGATCAGCGAGTTCAAGGGCAGCCGGCTGTCGTTGCACTCATGATGCTCCAGGCCGAAATGCGCCACGTAGTTGCTCAGCGTCAGCAGAAAGTGGTAGTCGCGATAGTGCCGCGCCCCAAACATCTTCCCCGACTCGGCCACTAGGTTCGTCATCTCCTGTTGCACTTTCGGGCTCATGTCGAGCGCCTGCGGTGTATCGGCGACGATGTCGATCTCGTGGTGGATCGGCTCGCCCGGCGGCGTCAGGTTGATCGCGCGGTAATACTCTCCGGCGATCACCGGCGAATCCACCAGCCGGTTCAGCGCCACCGGCTTGAAGCTGATCCGGTCGCCCTGCTGGTTCTCCACCGGCAGCGGCGTCCCGAATTTCCAGCCCTCGGGCAGCACCAGCGTGGCGTCGAAGGTCTGGTCCTGGGCGCGAATGTTTGAGAGGTAGAGCAAGTTCTGGTTCCAGCTGACGATCACCAGCTTGTCTGTGGCCGAAACGCCGGCCGTGTAATGCCCGCCCATCCCGCTCGGCTCCAGATACTGGAAGCGCACGTCCAGCTGGTGCACCCCTTGCGGCACGGTGAGGTGAAACGTGTAGACGTCTTTCAGGTCCCGCACCCACGGAATCCGCTTCCCGTTGCCCGTAAAGACGAGCCCTGCCACGTTGGCGATCGGCCCGTCCGGTTCATGTTCGCCGGGAATCCACTTCGGGTAATACAAGGTCAGCGGTCCCGGATTCACCGGGATCACCATGTGCGTCCGAATGATCCTCTCGGGCGCCTGGCTCGCGTCCACGGTCAGTCGAATCGTGGGCCCCGTCTGCGCCAGCGCCGGCGCCGCTGCCAGAAACAACAGCGCCGCCAGGTATAAAGGCAAGCGATACCACGATCGCACCATCAGGCACCTCCTTTTGGTCGCCCCCGTTCAGATTGGCTTGCGTACTGCACCTCTAAGACCATGTGGTGGCCGCACAGATGTTAGGCCCCACCCAAACCCAAGTCAACGAGCCCCTGTGGTAGGTAATAGAGCGTTGCAAAATCCGCCCCCAACCTTTTGTGGCCCGGACGCGGACGGGCACAAAGGCGGCATCGAGCTTCTACCACTCCCCGCCAAGACGGTCAGCACTAAGACGGAGTAAGCCGTCCCTGTCCCCGGCTTCATTGAACCGTCAAAGTTAGTGTCGTCGAATGTGTCAAGCTCCCGTCACTTCCCGATACGGTCAACGAATACGTACCTGCCGGCGTCCCCGCCGTATGGCTGCCTCCGCCGGTGGTGGAAGAGGTAGGCCCGCTGCCTCCGCAGGCAGCCAACATGCCAATCATTGCCAATGCAAGAGCAAGCCCCAGCCATGTTCGTCTCGGCTGCGGTCGTGCAAGGCTCGCAAGTATCGCGAGAAACACAAGCCCGACTCCTAGCAGCAAGAACTTCTCACGCGTAAAGGGCCGTGCCGGAGCAGGCCCAGGGGGCATGGCTGACGCGGCCGTTGTGGTGACAGTGATATTCACTTGTGCGGGGTTTGTGCCGTCTGGCGCTACGGACGCGGGAGAAGCCGTGCACGTCGCCAGGCTGGGCGCGCCGCTGCAGGCGATGGATACCGCCTGATTGAAACCTCCCTCCGGGGTCACGCTCACCGCATAGGTTGCCGTGCCGCCCGCCGTCACTGTCGCCGTCGAAGAACTGCCGGAAGCGATGCCCACAGTGAAATCCTCACCGGTGCCGGACATGGCCACGCTCTGCGGGCTGCCTGTCGCGTTGTCGGTGAAGCTGAGTGATCCCGTTCGCGTTCCGCTCGCTGTGGGTTCGAAGGTTACGCTGACCAGGCAACTGGCGCCTGCCGCCAGACTCGTCCCGCAATTGTTCGTCTCCGCGAAATCGCCGGTCGTAGCTATCGCCGAAATGGAAAGCGCGGAGTTGCCGCTATTGGTGAGCTTCACCTGTTGCGCGGCGTTAGCCGCCCCCACCAACTGGCCGCCGAATTTCAGGCTGGTCGGAGCGAGGCTCGCGATAGGCCCGTTCCCCGTCCCACTCAAGGTCACGGTTTGGGGGCTGTCCGCCGCACTGTCGGTAATCGTGATCGCGCCCTGCCTTGTCCCCGTGGCCGTCGGCTTGAAGGTTACCGAGATCGTGCAAGTCGCAAGCGAAGCGAGCGATGCGGGACAATCGTTCGTCTCGGAAAAATCTCCGGAATCCTGAATGCTGGTCATCGTGAGTGCCGATCCGCCTGAATTTTGCAGCGTCACGCTCTGGGCCGCGCTTTGCGTGCCAACGGTTTGTGAACCAAACGCTAACGTGGCGGGCTGCAGCGTTACCGCGCCGGATGCCGAAAGAATTGTCAGCGGCAAAGCGGAGGAAGTGCCGCCACCGGGCGCTGGATTTACCACAGTAACCTGTGCGGTTCCCGTCTGGGCAATATCGGTAGCTGGAATGTCTGCTTTCAACTGGGAGGAGTTGACGAAGGTCGTACCAAGTGGACTGCCATTCCATTCGACGACCGAACTCGAGATGAAACTCGAACCTTGCATCCCGAGCACAAATCCGGGACTGCCGGCGACGACACTCGAAGGGCTCAACGCGCTGAGAACGGGGGCCGGATTCGTCCCGGAACCTGGATTGGCAATACTGCTGCGGAAAAGGAGGAGGTGACCGCTTCCCGTGGTTTGCACAAAATCATCGACCAGGAATGCAAACCCATCCGTTCCCCATCGGTTCAGGGCCACGGCATCCGGGCCGTAAACAACTGTCGACAAAAAGGGCACGCTACCCGCCAGATCAAAGCTCTTTTGGTCGTATGCGTCAATCGAGGTTGCTCCAGTCTGGTTCGCTGTGCCGTTCGGATTGATGAAAAAAGTGCGCCCGTCGGAATCGTCCGGGACGACACTCGGGGCGTAGAACAACGACGGATTGTAGGTGCCAACCAGGTTGCTGGGAGGATTCCATACCTCGCCGGAGTTGGTATAAAGCAGTGTTCCATCCGAGGCAAGCAGGTCGCCGGTCTGCTGTTGTGTTGTTCCTGACGTGCCCGTCGTCTGGACATGGATCCCCGAGTTGTCGATGGTGAAAACGCCGAATGTGCCGGGGCTGCCCGCGGTCAAAGGGAATGAGTATACGACTGGGGGATTTCCCACGAACGCAAAACTGTCGACCTCGACATAGCCATCCGCGTAATCATTGGCCAGCCAGTTGACCAAACCTCCGCTGTTGAACAAAGCGATGCCATCTTCCGGGGGACTGGCGTTCATAAACAGGGCGGCAACCACGGTCTGCGGCGATCCGGGGACCACCTTCATGTCCGCGACCGTCAACTGTCCGAAAGAAGGATCGACGGGCAACGCGAACGTGTCATCAACGGATAGACTGGTCAGGTTGATGCGCTGGATCGCATGGTCTCCATCGAGCGAGACGTACAGATACTGTCCGTCGCCGGAAATCGCGAGGCGATTTGGATTGTTGCCGACGGGGATGTATTGGCTCACCTTGCCCGCCACCGGATCGATCACCGCGACGGTATTGGGGTTGTTTGTCGCGGATGCGCCAATGGAAGCGAACAAAAGCCCGCTGACCGGGTTGTAGACCATCGCCTTGGCATCGAGTGGTATCGATTCGTAAACCGTCACGGTCATCGGAGACGTGGTGCCGCCGCCAGGACTCGGATTGAATACGGTCACCTGAAGCTCACCCATGTTTGTGAGCAGGGATGGATCCACGGTTGCCGTCAAGCTGGTGGAACTGTTGTATGTGGTGGGCTGGGCGGCGCCTCCTACGACGACTACGGATGCGGGGAAGAAATTCGTCCCGGTTACCGTCAGGGACACTCCCGTGCTCCCTACTTGTATCGTCGGCAAAGACAAGCCGGTGAGAGTCGGGACGGGATAACTGCTGTAGCCGGTTCCGGAGAGCGCGACGGACACAACCGGATGGTTGGGATCATCCGACGCAATGTTCAATGTACCCGTCAAAGTGCCCGCCGATTCGGGAGTGAAGGTCAGGAAAATGTAGCAGCTTGCCTGGGTCCCCAGGGACTGGCCGCAGCCCGATTGGGTATAAGCGAAGCCTGTGCTGACCGTCGTCTGGCTCAAGTCGATTGCTAAGGGCCAGTTCCCGGTATTTGTGATCGTCACCACTTGCTCCGGGCTGGTTTGTCCGATGAACTGGGGATCGAAGGTAAAGCTCGTGGGCTGCACAGAAATTTGGGGAGCGGCGCCATTGCCCTCGAGCGACAGAGAGTTGGTGGAGACCGGGGCATTGGAATCGATCGTGAGCGTTGCCGAATCCGTCTCCACCGCGGCGGGAGTGTACACGATATCCATCGTGCACGACGCTCCCGCGGCCGCGCTTTGCTGGCAGCCATTCGTCGCGGAAGGAATGGTGAAGAGCGGGCTGGAAGACTGGACGGAACTTATGGTCAGCGCTGCATTGCCGCAGTTCGTAATGGTCAATGTCTCGCTGGCCGAAGTGCCCACGAGCACATTCCCCCAGACAACACTCTGTGGACTGAAACATGCGGAAGGCCCCGCTGTATTGGCATCAATGACGGCCGCATATCCGTACGTATATTCGACATCCGAGGGCGGAGGCGGCACGGAAGCGAGATAGGCACCTGAGGTGGTGAAAAGACCGTCGCCGGTAGTTCCCGCGACATGTGCCTGGTCCAGCGAATCGATGGCAATCCCGACAATCGTGCCGCCTTGCACAGTTCCGCCAAAATAGCTGGAAAAGGTCAGGGTGGTGCCTGTCGGATCGAATCGGGATATGAACGCCGTTGTAGTTGGGCTCGGGCCGGCGGGGAGGGATTGCAAGGGGTATTTGAGCGGGAACTGACTGCTGTTGGTTGTTCCGACCAGCCATATGTTGTCAGACGAATCCAGCGCAATTCCTGTGGTGCTTGTCGTCGAGCCATCCGTCGCAGGATCAGGAGCAACGAAGGTCGAATACACCAGGCTCGAGCCGTCGGCGCTGAATTCCGTTAGGAACGACGCCGAAACATTTCCAATTGAAGTCAGGAAGGCGTTGGGAGTCGTCGGGAAATTCGTCGGGGCTTGCACGCCTGTGATGAAGGCTTGACCCGTATTTGCCTCAACGGCAATGCCTGTGGGTTGGCCCGCGCTTCCGACGAAGGTCGAGTAGACCAGACTCGAACCGTCAGGGGACAACTTGGTGACAAACGGAGCCGCGTAGGGCGCCGTTCCGGGAATCGTCGTTTGGTATGCGCCTGAAGTTGTCGGCCACAAAGTCCCCGCGGAGCCGGTGATGTATGCGTTGTCTGCCGGGTCGACGGCGATTCCGAAAACCCCGATCAGCCCGGCGCCAGGGTTTTGCGGCGTAGTGTCGCCTATGAGCGCGCTGTATCCCAGCGCGCCGGTCGGAAGAAACTTCGTCACAAAGCCAACGTTATTCGGATAATTTGGCGCCACATTGTCGAGTGCGCCAGCCGTGGTCGGGAACGCAGGCGAGTCGGTGATGCCTGTGATGTAGGCGTTTCCATTCGAATCCAGCGCGACGGCGAAAACCGACGTATCGGGTCCCGGCGAGGTTTGGTTTCCGCCTCCGAGGATGCTGGAGTAGTTCAATGCCGAGCCGTCAGGCGACAGGGATGTGATGAAACCGTAGTAGGTTCCGTTAGCGGTTGTACCCACCGGAACCGGATTCTTGACCGGAAAATCCGCGGATTCGGTGCGTCCAACCACCACGGCGTTTCCTGTGCCATCGACGGCGATTCTATAGGGTTGGTCGTAGCTGCTGCCCCCGAGAAAGGTCGAGTAAACCAGTGCCGTACCCGTCGCATTGATCTTTGCGACGAAAACGTCCGGTTCCTGAGTGGACGATCCGCACGAAGCGCACGCCGTCTGGTAAGCGCCTGCCGTGGTCGGAAAGGTCGAACTGTAAGTCAGCCCGGTCAGGAACGTGTCCCCGGCCGAGTTCGTGGCAACCCCCGCCATGTCGACGGGGACGCCGGCAAGGTACGTGGAATACACGAGCACCGGATCGATAATCAGCGTTTTCGTCGGGTCGTAGCGTCCAACCGAAAATCCAATCTCGTCCTTGCCGAGCACGACAAAACCGCTTTGACGGTTCCTTTTCGAACCTCTTACGAACTGATAGGTCTTTGGCCTTTTAAAGGTAACCGTTCCGTGCTCGAGCGACAGCCTCAGATTGCCATCCCGGAGAAGATGGATGGAATTGGCGCCTTCGATACGAATGCGGATTTGGCGGTAATCCGCGCCCGGAGTGACGATGAAATCGTGCTCGAGGAAGTGCCCGTTGCCATAAAACGCGGCATCAATTCCCGAATAGATACCCTGGAACGTAACGCGGCCGAAATTCGCAACATGCCTGAGCCATCCGGATGGATTCTTCCCGAGGAGGTAGTTCGTATAACTTTTCTCTTCCTCTGAAGCAACGATTTTCGTGTGCGGATTGGCTCCGACGAAATCGAGTGCAATCGCCGCGCGTTCGCGTTGCAACCCGCCGAGGGAAAGGTCTATTCCGGTCGGCCGTAGTGACGCATTCAGGTCTATTCCTTGCGCGACGAACCGTGCCAGCCGCGGCCCCTGTCCTTCGTTCGGCTCGAACTCCAAAGGTAGATTTGCGAGCATTTGGAATCGCGGGGAGTTGCGCCTTTCGTGGCAGGTCTCCGAACACGCCGTGAGTAACGCTGCGAGACAGAATGTCGAAACCGCGATTCGTCTGATCCACGAACCAAAGCAGGAATAAGCGGGCTGAAGCGGCATGAGGAACTCCGGATCGAAGGTTTGTCGAGGATTGAAACGACCAGCATGCTTATTGCCGCGAGGGAGCATACGCCAGGCTTTCGGCGATGTCACGGGTTTCGTTCGGCGCTGGTGCCGCACTGCCTCAGCCAGTCCGGTTCACATGGATTTCACTTCTCGAACTTGACGCAATTCCGCCGCTGCCTCTCCGCTTGGTGCGCGCGGAGCTAAGGGACTGCGCTCCGTCATCGTTTGAAGCCCCGTGGCTTTGATCTGGCAGGAACTCCAGAGGACCAGGTAAACGCCCGAGGTGGAAGCATCCTATACTCGTCAATGACGCCGCCAGAACCACGGTGCAAGGCGCTCGGTGCCCCGAGCGGCTGGAGAAATTGGCCGGTCGCTGAACGATTGGTACCACAAGCAGGAGTCAGGATCATGAGCAATGACATCGCAGGGAAAGTCGTCGTCATCACCGGCGCGAGCAGCGGGCTGGGCGAGGCAGCGGCCCGGTTGCTCTGCGCGAAGGGCGCAAGCGTCGTGCTGGGTGCGCGGCGCGCTGATCGCCTCCGGTCGCTGGCGGACGAGTTGACCGGCAGCGGCGGCAAGGCGCTCGCCATCACTACGGACGTCACCCGCTACGACCAGGTGAAGCGATTGGTCGATGCGGCCGTCGAGACCTATGGTCGTATCGACGTCATGATCAACAATGCCGGACTGATGCCGCAGTCGCCGCTTGAGCGCCTCAAGATCGATGAATGGGACAGGATGATCGACGTGAACATTAAGGGTGTGCTCTACGGCATTGCCGCCGCGCTGCCGTACATGAAAAAACAGAAAGCCGGGCACATCATGAATGTCTCTTCCGTCGCCGGCCACAAGGTCCGGCCCGGCGGCGTGGTCTATTCCGCCACCAAGCATGCTGTGCGAGTCATATCCGAAGGGCTGCGCCAGGAAGTAAAGCCCTATAACATCCGCACGACGGTGATCTCACCTGGCGCCGTGGACACCGAACTGCCGAACACCGTGACCGATCCGGACACGGCCGAGCGACTCCGCAAGCTCTACGAGGAGGTCGCGATCCCCGCCGATTCGTTTGCGCGGGTAGTCGCCTTCGCCATGACCCAGCCGGACGACGTGGACGTGAACGAGATCCTGTATCGCCCCACGCGCCAGGAGTTCTAAGCCGCAGCCATACACAGACGTGCACATCGCAATCGCACCAAGAGTTGCGTTAAATCCCCCAAGTCTGGGTCACCATTCTCAGCGCATCCGCCGGCAGAGTTAGCGCTGGCTCCTCCAACAGCTTCTCGATTAGAGAGTTAGCGAAACTGCCACGACTACAGGTTTGGAAGTCCAATTGCATATTCGTCCATGCGAATATACGAATTATTCGGCCCGCCGCCGAGTGCACCACAGCCCAGCGCAACAACTCGACGCGGCCGCATATTTCGCTTGGAAACTTGGCGGAATCCTTCAGGAGGTAAACCGGATGGTAAACGCGAAAGACTATTTCCAGGACGGCGTGAAACTCCACGGACATAAGTGCCCCGCCATGCCTTTGGGACTGCGCGCCGGCGCCGCCGCCATGAACAAGCTGGGCATACAGCGGACCGGCGACAGCGAGTGGCTGGCCCTGGTCGAGCTTGGCGATCACCATTTCGCCACCTGTTTCGCCGACGGCGTCCAGATGATCACCGGCTGCACCTTCGGCAAGGGCAACATCCGCAAGCTCGGCTACGGAAAGTGGGGCCTGACGCTCATCGACAAGAAGCGCGGCAAGGCCGTCCGCGTGGTCCCGCGTGCCAAAGCCATCCAGGCCAATCAGCAGACGGATTTCTTCCAGAAGTACCGGATGAAAGGCGTTCCGCCCACGCAAGTGCCGCCGGAAGTGGTCGAGCCGCTGGTGGAAAAAGTCCTGAACGCGCCGGAGGAACAGCTGCTCCAGGTGGGCGAGGTGTTCGACTATACGCCCCAGGAGCCGCCTGTTTCGTTCCGCTCCTTCGTCTGCGAAGAGTGCGGCGAGATGGTGGTGGAGACCTACGGCCGCTTCAAGCAGGAGAAGAAGGTTTGCATTCCTTGCGCTGAAAAATAGCCGGTTTCCATGGGCACATTACAGTTCGCACTTTTCTACCTGGTGATGGCCGCCGTCGCCACCGGGTTTTCGGCGCTGGGCCAGGGCGGAGGCGTGCTCTATACGCCAGTCCAGCTGTTTTTCGGGATCAATTTCCACACTGCTGCCACCACCAGCCTGTTTCTGATCATGGTCATGTCGCTTTCCTCGACGCAAGTCTTCCGCAAGGCGGGCTTCGTGGACTGGCCGATGGCGCTGGTCCTCGAGAGTTCAACAGCCCTGGGAGCGTTTCTCGGGGGCTTGTTTTCCGGCCATTTCTCCGGGCGCGTGCTCACCTATTTGTTTGCGGTGCTGATCGCGATCGCGGCGCTGTTTATGGTGCGCCGATTTCAACGAAAAGCGGACTGCGACGCCACGGCCAGCGATTTCTACCACTGGGTCCGCCGCGTGGGGAAGGAAACCTACTGCATCAACCTCGGCTTGGCGCTGCCAGTATCCTTCGCGGCAGGGGCTGTCAGCGGGCTCGCCGGAGTCGCAGGGGGTAGCCTCATGGTTCCAATGATGGTGTTGCTGTTCGGCGTGCCCATAAGTATCGCAGTGGGCAGCTCCGCCCTTATGGTGGGGCTAACGGCCTCCGGCGGTTTCCTCGGACACCTCACGGCGGGGCAGTTTGAATGGAAAGTTGCTCTGGCGTTGGCGCCGGGAATCTTTTTGGGCGCCCAGATCGGTGCCCGCTGCGGAGTAAAGCTGGACAAAGAACACCTGAAGCGCTATTTCGGCTATTTTCTGCTGGCCTTGGCGCTCCTGCTCGTGGTTCGAACCGCTCTCAAATAGCATGCGGGCTCTTACAGTGACCAGTTCGCACTCACGCATCCGGGTTCCGGCCGGAATCCTCGGCGTGCTCCTGCTCGCGGTCTCACTGAACGCGCGGCAAAGCCAGCCGTCTGCCACGCCGGCAAAGCAGAACCGGAAGAAATTCGACTTCACCAGCTATTTTCAGCTGCGCTACACAGGCAACGAAAATGCGCCCGACCTCTACGCGCTCCGGCGATTTAAGCTGATTTTCAACGGCGACCTGACCCCGCATTTCCAGTATTACGTCCAGGGCATCTTCAAGGACGGCAACCGCAGCAGTACCGATGGCCGCGCCTATCTGCAGGAAGCTTGGGTGAAGTACACCGGATGGAAATACGCCCACGTGACGATCGGCCAGTTCAAGCCGCCCTTCGGCATGGAACGCTTCACCCCGGACTGGGAGCTTTTCACCCTCGAGCGAAGCCAGGCCACCGACCGGCTGGTGCCCGACGGCCAGCTTGGTGGTTCCTTCTCGCGCGACTATGGCGCTCAGCTCGATAGCTGGTTCGACGCCAATCGCACTTACTACGCGATAGGAGTTTTCGCAGGCAATGGCGCGAACGAGCCGTTTCGCGGCAACGGCCCTTTGGTCGCTGGCCGCTTCGAGCAGGTGCTGTATCGGGCACCCAAGGGCAGCTTGCGACCGGCCGACGTCTTGCTTGGCGCGGCGGCCTCCACGCGGCAAGATCACGACCAGGACTTCGCCTCGGCCCTGACGGGCACCGCAGTGCTCGGATACACGCACTTCTCCGGGAGCGACACTCGCCTGAACTTTAACGCTTCGGCCGATTACGGACCGGCCAGCTTCCGCGCCGAGTATTTCTACGCGTGGTTCGAACCGAATCGCGCGCCCCTGCCCGAAGTCCAGGCCGACGGCTACTACACGCAAGCGGCCTGGCGCTTCCTTCGCGTGTTGCAGGCCGTGGGCGAATATGAGGCGTTCGATCCCGATCGCGGCTCACCCGGCAGCGATAAGCTGCACTGGACCACCGTCGGGCTCAACTGGTACATCCGCAAGAACCTCGTCCGGCTCAGCAGCGACTACGTCTTCAAGCGCGGCGCTCCGGCGACCAAACCGAGCAACGCCCTGCTCCTGCAGTTCCAGTTTTTCCTGCACCCCTCGGCCGTGTTTTGAGGTTTTTCCGGAAGGCTTCAGGTGGCTAGTGCAGCGCGTCAAAGAAATGTTGCCTTATTCCGCGGCGACCATCGTCCTTAAATCTGCTGGAGCGCCGAGCTTTAGCTCCGCACATGCCGCCTTGAGGACCGGGCTACGCGTAACGACATTTGCAACGCACTACCCTACGATCGCCTGCATCACTTCCGTCTTTCCAGATGCTTGAGGACTTCCTCGGTGGTACGCACCAGGCCGATCCGGGGGAAAATCCGGGTCAGCGCGTCTTCATGGCTGGCCTCCGAGAGGCCGGTCATCGCGTCGGAAACAAAAACCTGCGCGTAGCCGCGCTCGTAGGCATCGCGCGCCGTGCTCTCGACGCCAAATTCGGTCGCGATGCCGCACAGAAGTATCGTGTCGCGCCGTCGCCGTCGCAATTGCAGGTCGAGATCCGTCCCGTAGAATGCGCCCCACTGCCGTTTCAGGATGACGACGTCGCTCGCAGTCCGTTCCAGCTCCGGGATCAGCTCGCTCCAGTCCGGTGGCAGCGAGCCGGCGCGCATCGCCTGATCGGCCGGTGGCGCAAGCCTGTCGGAGCCGTCCGCCGCGCCGCCAACGTGCACCAAAACCGGCAGCAATCCGGCCGCCCGCCCCGCGCGCAGCAGCCGCTGCACATTCTTGATAACATCCGCGGCACTATACGGTGCACCGTTGCGCCCGACGATGCCTTTCTGCAGATCGATGACGACGACTGCGGCGTGTTTCGGATCAAAAGCCAACTCGCTCATACGGAGCTCCTTTCCTTGAATGGCCCGCTCAAGTTCGGTTTTCCGCCGGTGGCCATCCTGCCGGCCTGGGCTCCGACCACGTGGTGCCCGTGAAACGCTGTCCCGTCACGCCGTCCGATCGCGGTGACGCGATGAAGAGCAGCGGCGGCACGATGACACGCGGATCGAGCAGCCGCTTCTCGGTTTCCGTGGGCACTTCTTCGGGAATCATACCCGTCCGGGTCGCGCCTCCGGGCAGCAGTGCGTTCACCGTCACTCCCGTTCCCGCCAGTTCCTGTGCCCAGATCGCGGTCATCGATTCCAGCGCCGCCTTCGAGGGCCCATAGGGCGAAAACCCGCGCCGCCGCATCGTCGAGAAATTCATCGAGACGTTGATGATCCGGCCCCAGCCTGCCCGCAGCATCACCGGCACGGCGGCGCGCGCCATCAGGAACGGCCCGTTCACGTTCGTGTCGATCAGGGTGCGCCACGCGCCGATGTCAGCTTCCCAGAAGCGCGTGGGTTCCACCATGAAGTGCCGGCTGATCGTGCGCATGCCGCGCCCCGCATTATTCACCAGGATGTCGAGCCGGCCGAAGCGCGACATTGCCGTCTCCACGCACGTTGTGCAATCCGCCGGCCGCGTCACGTCGGCCACCAGCGCCACGATCCGGTCCGGGTCAGCCTCGGCAAGTGCTTCGATCTCGTCGGGCGTCCGCGCCGCGGTTGCCACCACGCGGCAGCCCGCCGCGGCCAGCCCTTCCGCCATTGCGCGTCCCAGCCCCCGCCCGGCGCCGGTGACGATCGCCACGCGCCCGGCCAGTTCACCAGGCTCGTCGCTCATTTGGCCCTCCGCCCATCGTGAAATTTGCTTGCTGCCATCGCATTTGTTATAGACGCACGGCAACCTCTCAGCGGTTCACATCCCCAATTTGCTTCCGCCCGGCCGCGCGATCAGAATTCTCGCATGGCCCAAAAATTCACTACTTCCTACCTCGCCGATTCGATTGTCCTGCTTCGCCAATACAAGAGCCTCGGGGAACGGGCGATCCAGCAAACGCCCGACGAAGCGCTCACGGTGGTGCTCGATCCCCAATCCAATTCCATCGCCACGATCGTCAAGCACCTGGCCGGAAACATGCGGTCGCGCTGGACCGGCTTTCTCACCAGCGATGGCGAAAAGCCGGATCGCCATCGCGACACCGAATTCGAGGATCCACCGCGCTCGCGCGAAGAGTTGCTGCGAATATGGGAGGAAGGCTGGCGCCTCGTCTTCGCTGCCGTCGAAAATCTCACCGAGGCCGACCTCGCCCGCACCATCACCATCCGCACCGAGCCCCACTCGGTGATGCAGGCGATCAACCGCCAGCTGGCCCATTACGCCTATCACGTCGGCCAGATCGTCTACCTGGCTCGCCATTTCGCCGGCGACCGCTGGCAATCCCTTTCGATCCCGCGCGGCAAGTCGGCCGAATTCAACGCTCGTTCTCTTTCGCCCGATCCCCCTCGGTAGTCCGGCGGGTGGCCCAGCCTTGCGTTTTGATTAGCAGGGTGCTGAGGTTCCGATTTTCAGGGTGGCTCGTGCCTTGGGAGCGCGGGGTTTTTGTTTTTTTACGCTGCCGCAGTGCCATCATTCCACCACGTCCACGGTAAAACGCGTTCTGCACTGCGCCGTTGCACATGCTATGCTGGCGCTGGCAGGCGACCAGCCCTAACCCAACTTCCGCGCCCGGGAGCGAGATTTTGGGTATCTTAGCCGGCAAGCCGTTTGTTTTCAGCAGGGGCTCGCCGCAAGGCCAGAATAGTGACGAATTACACATAACATTCATATTGACATGTTAGGGCATGAACGTGTATGTAGTGCCCCGTGTACATCCGCAGGACCACCAAGTCGCACAAGGGCAAAAGCTACACCAACTACCTGCTGGTCGAATCGGTTCACACCCCCAAGGGCCCCCGCCAGCGGATCATTTGCTCACTCGGCT
>JAKBLM010000011.1 GCA_021832085.1 Acidobacteriota bacterium
TGGCCGGCTGGTCGCATCCCACCCTTATCGACCAGCCCCTCGATCGAAGAGAAACCGGACCCGTTCTCCCTTGCGGCCCGTAACCAGCGTCGATTGAGTAGTCTCACAGATTCCTGCGCAGAGCCGACAAAATATTCAAGCGGAAACAATGCTGGCAGCCTCTCGGCTTGTTGTCCGAACAGTCGGAACGTGCGGCTTGGAAGCAATTCCAGCCGTATCTTGACGGGGCTAACGACGACGCAATCAAAACGCCGCCGAGAAGCGGCCTCACGCTCTCCGCGTTCGTTGACGAGTGGCGCAAGAGTGTAGCCGTCAACCTGAAGGACAGCACGGTAAGGGCGATGGAATCGCACCTGCGCTCGCACCTGATTCCGCAACTTGGCAGCCTGCACCCGACCGAGATAACGACGAAAGCCGTGCAAGGGTTCGTCGCAAGTCTCGCCAGGGGCGGACGGTCGCGAAAAACGGTCGAGAATGTCTTGCTCACCTTGTCATCGTTTCTCAAGACGGCGAGGGCTTGGGGCTATGCGTGCGGAGATTTCCGTTTCGCAGACCTGACCTTGCCGCGTGGGGGCGTGAGAAAAGAGCCGCGCTCGTTCACGGACGATGAAGTGCGCCGGATCATCTCTTCCCGCGCCGGAGCCACTCGGCACAATCGTTGCGGTTACGGCTGTGCTCGGCCTGCGGATCGGCGAAACCCTCGCGTTTCGGAAATCCGACGTGGGCTTCGCGGGGCATGTGAATCACATTCGTCAGAGTGGGGATGCGGCCACGCGGCAAGTCCAGGCGGTGAAGTCCAAAGCCAGCAGCGCCGACCTGCCGATGCCCTCCGGGTTGGAACGGCGGCTCAAGGCGCACATGGCAAGGCATGATGCCGCGTTGCTGTTCGTGAACCGCAGGGCCCGGCCGTTCAGCGCCAACAAGCTACGAACTCGGCAACTCCATCCATTGCTCGACCGGCTCGGCATCGAACGCGGGGGGTTCCACTCGCTGCGTCATGGGGCGGCCAGTTCCCTACTCGCGGACGGTGCCACCCCGGTTGTCGTTCAAGGTCAATTGCGGCATTCAGATGCCAGAATCACACTTGGCATCTACGGCCATGTGATTGACGATGAGCAACGCAATGCGGTTCAAACCCGCTCGGCCCGGCTCGTTCACTGAGGCAATTGTTAGAACGGGCGGTTTTGTTAGAAATTGCGGTTGCAACTGATTGAAAACAAATTGGTTTGGTAGGGGCGGTGGGGATCGAACCCACGACCTTCGGCTTAAAAGGCCGCTGCTCTACCGCTGAGCTACGCCCCTGAACTTTTTGCGATGTTTTCGCAGTTTCCGGGGCAAGCGAAGTCTTCATGCCCGGAAATGGCCGCCCGTTGCGTTCGGCCAGCGGTCCCCATTCTACCAAGTCTGGGCCAAACACGTGGCCCAAACCGAACTTTTTGCAAATCGCGGAACAGAGCCCCCTCCTGCCGGCAACTGGAAAGCGAGAGGAAAGCGGCGCGGCATCGACAGGCAAATTTGTGGCGATGCCTGCCGAATCGACACTCGCGGCTGCGGCTGGCGCAACCGCGTGCCCCAGCCTTCACGCGAGCCGTTTCCGCACTACTTTTTCTTCTGGGGGAACAGGAAGGTAAATTGGAAACGCACGCCCCACGGCGATGAGGGTATCTTGCTGGGGCGCACGGCGTTTCCGAAGACCTGAAGCGATGCGTTCACCGGCTGGAATCCGAGCCGAAAGACGCGGCCGACACCTCCGCCCACGGGCACGAGCCATTGATCGCCGTTGGGGGCCTTCCAGTTGGCGGTAACGATCGGTGAAGAGCTCAGATACCAGCCCCGGTCGAGGTTGTAGTTGATGAAATACTGCAAGAGCATCTGATTCACGTCTGGGCGCCCCGTCTGGCCGGCAAACGACCAGACGTTGTTCACCAGCGCGCCGATCGTCCATCGCCCCGGCTGCGCCAGCGCCACGGCCGAAGGCCCAATGCTCCACTTCCCTTGCCCCAGCATGCTGCCCGTCCCACTCGGAAACACAAGCGCCGGTCCCACGGCCCAGATGAGCCTTTTCGGTTTCAGCGGCCCGATGAAGAACGTCGGGTTGATGTCCCCCAGTCCCGAAGCGCCCAGATCCCTCTGCGTCACTTCCGGCTGGTAAATGATCGGAGCGATGATCCGGCTGACCAACAGCCATTTGTCGCCGAGCCGTGTCGGGATCACCGGCTGAAAGTTCAGCACACTCTGGTTGCGTCCGTAGGGACCAATGTCCGCGTTCATGTTTTCCTGGAACGGAACGCTGATGAGGTTGGCTACGGGGTTTTGCACCGCTTTTTGCAGTTCTTCCGTGCTGGTTCCGGTGGCGGGCTGCTGCGCGCCTGCCTGCTGCGCCAGCAACGGAACGGCCGGACACATCAAGGCGACAAACATACGCATGATTCGCGTCAGAGCGGGCAGGAGAGCGGCGCGACAGCGCTGAATTTTTTTTCCGGAAGAGTGCTTGGCCAGTGCTCCTGGCGTTGGGCGCACCCGCAGCTCCTTGGGTTTGACCATCGCCTCCCTGACCGCCCAAACCTGCCACAAGCGGAGAGCCACCCAGAGACACGTGGTCAGAAAAATGCCACCCTTGAGGCAATAGTAGAAATCCCTGTCTTCACGGGCCTACTGTCAAAACTGACAGTTCCGCCAGCAACCATATACGTGGAGGCTGGTTCCTCGCCTGCGCGCCGATGAGAGCAATTTGCGCCAGCACAATCGAATGCCCAGAACCTGTCAGTATTGACAGTAGCGAACCGGGTAACTCGCGGCCTTAACATTCTTTTCAAATGAGCTATGAGGCGCGAAAAGGCGGCCCACGGAAGAGTGTGTGTGCGCGAACCGCGGGCGCCTCTGGCAACGGTGAAACGGCGTGAGGTCCGCAGCCATGACAACAATGGCGGCACCATGGAGCCGCGGAAAGTGGCGAGCAGGATACCGGCTGCTTTTTGTGGCGACAGCACTGCTGTTGATGCTTCTGGCGCTGCTATTCGCGTGGGGCCTGTGGCAACGCATCGGCGACGCTGGCCGGTTGGCGGCTTCGTGGCGGGCGGCCCGGATTGCCGGCCCGCTCGGTTGTGTGGGACTGCAGGCGTTCCAGGTGGTGTTTTTCTTCATCCCCGGGGAAGCCATTTCGTTTGCGGCGGGCTACGTCTTCGGCACCTGGCGCGGCCTGGCGTACTCCCTTACTGGGATCATGCTGGGATCGATCTTCAACTTCCAATTGGCCCGCGCCGTGGGCCGCCCGGCGCTGGCCCGCATCGTCTTGCCGTCGAGCTTGGAGCGGGTAGACCGGCTGCTCGAAGGAGCGCGAGGAAGGCTGGCCGTTTTCCTGCTGTTCCTGCTCCCGCTGGGGCCGAAGGACGCGCTCTGCTACGGCGCGGCCTTCTCCGACATGAGCTTGCCAGAGTTCGCCGCGATCAGCGGCGCCGCCCGGCTCCCGGGATTGGTCTTCAGCGTCTACCTGGGCACCCGCGCAGCGCACCGCAATTTTGTTTTCGTGCTCGTCGCCGGGCTTATGGCCCTGGCTGCGGCAGGTGCCCTCTGTCTGTTCCGGCGGCACGAGGCTGGGCGCGGTATACCGGGGCCAACCGCAGAAAGCCCTGACAGCAAATCCCGTGCGGGTGCAACGACGCCGTTCGACTTCCTCAAGATCCGTTTCCCTACCTGGCGCCGAGTGGTGGCCTGTTCGGGCGAGAAATCGAGACTGTCGCCATGACATCCGGGGCGCCAACTCCCCCCGATCCGAACGAGACGATCTCGCGCCACGCCCATCTGCTCGTGGGGCTCTGGGTGTCGGTGATTCTTCTCTTCTACGCCGCCGCCGCCACCTTCGGTGTGAAGCAGATGCAAAGATACAAGGCGCAGACGCAGCAATTTCGAAACGCGTGGATCTCTTCGATCGAGACGGCACACCCCGCTTCGGCAATCCCTCCGTCGCCCACGGCAACACCGGTTGCGGTGAGCGTAATGGTCAACCGCGCCGGCAATTTCTCCCTGCGGGAAGGCACTTGGGAAACCGATTTCGACATCGCCTTCCGCTGGAAGGGCAACGCCGTTGACGCGGGGAAGACGTTTCGCATTGCCAATGGCGAGATGATTCGCCGCGAGAAAGAGGTTTCAGCCATCCTGAAGAACGGTGAGCGATTCGAGCGTTACAACGTAAGGGCGCGAATGGAGCAGCCGTTCGATCCCACTCGCTTCCCTTTCAGCGACTCGGGATTGATCGTGCAAATCGAGGATGCCTCGCACGATACGGGAGCGCTGCGCTACCAGGTCTACGGCAGCGGAATCCGCGTTAGTCCTTATGCCTTCAGTCCGGGACTGAAAATCACCCGAACTTATGCCGGAGTCAAACGCTACAGTTACGGCCAGAACGGCAGGGATCCGTCAATCGGCAGGGAAGAAACGCACTCCCGCTTCGTTTTCGCCATGCTCGCCAAACCGCGCGGCACCGAGATTTACATCAAAATGTTCCAGGCGCTCTTCGCCTCGGTGGCGATCGCGCTGCTGGTCTTCTTTATCAAGCCGACCTACATCGATCCCCGCTTCGGATTGGGAGTCGGCGCCTTCTTTGCCGCCATCGGCAACAACATTTTCCTGGTGACTCTGCTGCCCGCGGCAGACCGGGTCACACTTACCGACATGGTGAACCTGGTCGGCTTGGTCACGATCTTTCTCACGCTGGTTCAGTCGACCATCTCGCTGCACCTGTGCGATACGGGCAAATGGCGGCTTTCCCGATACTTCGACCGGCTGTGCTTTTCAATTTTCGTGCTGGGCTTCCTGACCGTGAATCTGCTGCTGCCCTTTGCGGCCAAGAGCTGATACGAAACGCTCCGGCTAGGACGTCGTCAAACATGAGTAGCCAGGGAACAAACCGGACTGCTTCCTGGATCATCCAACTACTGCCGAGCGCTGGCTGGCTGGCCGGCTACCAGAAGCAATGGCTCCGTTTCGACCTGGTGGCCGGTGTGACAGCAGCGGCCGTCGTTATTCCAAAGGCGATGGCCTTCGCGGCGATTGCCGGGTTGCCGCTCGAAGTGGGCTTGTACACGGCCCTGGTGCCGATGGCCGTCTACGCTGTGCTCGGCACTTCGCGCCCGCTCAGCGTTTCCACTACCAGCACGATCGCCATCCTCGTCGCTTCGGAAATGGCACGCGTTGCGCCCGGCGCCGGTAGCGTGCGGCTGATGGCCGTTGCCGCGACGATCGCCTTCCTGGTCGGCGCCTTTCTCCTGCTCGCATGGCTCCTGCGGCTCGGCTTTCTGGCCAATTTCATCTCCGAGCCCGTGCTCACCGGCTTCAAGGCCGGTATCGGCCTGGTGATCATCGCCGACCAACTTCCCAAAATGCTGGGCGTCCACATCGAGAAGACGGGCTTCTTTCGCGATCTCGGATCGATTGTGCACCATCTGGGACGGACGTCGATGCCTACCCTGGTTTTTGCCGCCGTGACGTTGCTTCTGATCGTCGCGCTTGAGCATTATGCTCCCCGCTTTCCCGCCCCGGCGCTTGCCGTCGGAGCTGGCATTGCGCTGGCGGGCCTGGCCGGCATCCAAAGCATGGGCATCGCACTGGTCGGCGGAGCGCCCTCGGGATTGCCGTCGTTCGCGCCGCCGGATTTCTCCCTGGTGCGCCAATTGTGGCCGGGGGCGCTCGGCATTGCCTTGATGAGTTTCGTCGAAACGGTGGCTGCGGGTCGCGCCTTTATCGAAAAGGGCGAGCCACGCCCTGCTGTCAATCAGGAATTGCTGGCGCTGGGGCTGGCCAACCTGGCCGGCAGCGGTTTCCACATCATGCCGGCCGGCGGTGGCACGTCGCAGACGGCGGTAAATCGTGGCGCCGGCGCGCGCACCCAACTGGCGGAATTGATGACCGTGGCGATCGTCGCCGCGGCGCTGATTTTCCTGATGCCGCTCGTCCGCCTGATTCCCCAGGCGACGCTCGCGGCCGTGGTCGTCGCTACCACCGCCCCGCTGATTCGCCCGGCGGAGTTCCATGCCATACGCCGGATTCGCACGGTGGAATTTCTCTGGGCAGCCGTGGCCGTTGCAGGCGTGGTGGTGCTCGGAACGCTCCCGGGCATTCTGGTGGCCGTTGCGGTTTCGGTGATGGTGATGTTCCGGCGGGCCAACCATCCTCCCGTTTACGTGCTCGGGCGCAAGCCCGGCACCGACGTATTCCGCCCGCTCGCTCCCGAGCATCCGGACGACGAGACCTTTCCGGGCCTGCTGATCCTGCGGACGCTGGGCCGCATCCATTTCGCCAACGTGCAGTATATCGGCGACAGAATCTGGTATTTGATCTGCGAAATCCGGCCTCGCGTGCTGGTGCTCGATTGTGGCGCCGTTCCCGATTTCGAGTACACAGCACTGAAGGCTTTGAGCGAGTTCGAAGAGAAGTTGAGGGATGAGGGAATCACGATGTGGCTCGCGAACCTGAATCCCGAGCCGTTTGAGCAGTTAGGTCGCGCGCCTCTCGGAAAAATCCTGGGCCACGAGCGCATGTTCATCAGCTTGGAGCGCGCCGTCGAAACGTACCTGGCAAAACACCAGCCAACCCCGGAGGCAGTGGAATTGAGCTAGTGCGGGCGATTCCCGGGTCACGCGGATCAGAACAAATGGCGCGAGTCACAGCCTATGCCGCCGACAGCGCGCGGCCTTGCCGCGGCGACTTCCAGCCGCCATCCTCCTAGTCCTGATCAACAGGGCAAGCGCCGACCGAGCAGCGACGCAACTACTGGTAGTTTTGACAGTTTCCCCGTCCCTTTGCCCCGCCTAGCATCAAGAAAAGCTTTTTCGACCTCGACGTTCAGCATTGGGGCGCGCTCAGAGACCGCGCAGGAACCGGCCGTGGCGCTGGGACTAGCCTTGCGTCTCTGACGAAGGAGAAAAGATTGCCATGGCAAAGGATGGTCAGGAAAAGACCGAGCCAGCGAAGCTCGTCGAATACAAGCCCGGCACCACGTTCCCGGGCGTGATCGGCCGCACCTACGATGTCTCTTCTCCCGCATGGCCCGAGCCGCTTAGGGCCAAGGAAGATTCCCCGAACGTTCTGTTCATCGTCCTCGACGATACCGGTTTCGGCCAACTCGGTTGCTTCGGCAGCCCAATCGAGACGCCGAATCTCGACGCACTGGCGCAGAACGGACTCCGGTACAACAACATGCACACCACGGCGCTCTGCTCGCCCACTCGTTCTTGCATACTTACCGGGCGCAACCACCACTCCAACGCCATGGCCTGCATCACCGAGGGTTCGACCGGCTATCCCGGCGCAAACGGCAACATCCCGTTTGAAAACGGTTTCCTTTCGGAAATCCTTCTGGAACACGGCTACAGCACTTACGCCATCGGCAAGTGGCACCTCACGCCCGTCGATCAGATGTCGTGTGCCGGCCCCTATAACCGCTGGCCGCTTGGCCGGGGTTTTGAGCGCTTCTACGGCTTCCTCGGCGCCGAAACTCACCAGTACTATCCCGATCTGACCCAGGACAACCAATTCGTCGAAGCTCCGAGGACTCCGGAAGAAGGTTATCACCTGACCGAGGACCTGGTGGAAAAGGCGAAATCGTTCATCGCCGACGTCAAGCAGGTAGCGCCCAACAAGCCCTTCTTCCTCTACTTCTGCACCGGCGCGATGCACGCCCCTCATCACGTGCCGAAAGAATGGGCTGACAAGTACAAGGGCAAATTCGACGATGGCTGGGAGGCCTATCGCGAAAAGGTGTTCGCGCGGCAGAAGCAGCTTGGCATTGTTCCGCGCGATGCGGAGCTTTCGCGCCACGATCCCGACGTCACCCCCTGGAAAGATTGCTCCGAGCAGGAAAAAAAGCTCTATGCCCGCATGATGGAGGTCTTCGCGGGTTACCTCACCCATACCGATCACCACATCGGCCGGCTGCTCGGCTTCCTCAAGCAGATCGGCGAGTTCGACAACACGCTGATCATGGTGATCTCGGATAACGGTGCCAGCGCCGAGGGTGGACCCCGCGGCTCGGTCAACGAGGACCTATTCTTCAACAACCTGCCCGAATCGCTCGAAGACAACATGAAAGCCATCGACCAGTTGGGCGGGCCGACCACCTACAACCACTACCCGTGGGGCTGGACCTGGGCCGGCAACACGCCGTTCCGCCGCTGGAAACGCGAAACCTACCGTGGCGGCATCAGCGATCCTTTCATCGTCCACTGGCCGCGGGGCATCAAGGCAAAGGGTGAAATCCGCACGCAATACGCCCACGCCATCGACATGATGCCCACCGTGCTCGAGGCGCTAGGCATCGAAGCGCCAATCGCGATCCGCGGCGTGACGCAAACGCCGATCGAAGGCGTCAGCTTCGCGCACACCTTCGATGATCCGAAGGCACCGTCAAAGCACGTCACTCAATACTTCGAGATGATGGGCCACCGGTCGCTTTATCACGACGGCTGGCGCGCCGTCTGTCCCTGGCCCGGCCCCTCCTTCGCCGAATCGGGCAAATACTTCGGAGAACCCATTCCGGCGGAAACGCTGACCGAATTGGACGCCAAACACTGGGAGATGTATCGCGTGGCGAACGATTTCACCGAAAATCACAACGTCGCGGCGGAAAACCGTGATCGCCTGATCGCCATGGTCGGCACATGGTACGTCGAGGCCGGGAAGTACAAGGTGTTGCCGGTCGACGGCCGCGGCACGCAGCGAATCCAGGAGCCACGACCCCAAATCGCCGAGGCTCGCACCACCTACACGTATTACCCCGGCACGCAGCCGATTGCCATGGGCGTGATGCCGATTGTGCTCAACCGTCCCCACAGCATCAGCGCCGATGTCGAAATCCCCGAAGGCGGCGCCGAAGGCGTGCTTTTCTGCCAGGGCGGCAACGACGGCGGCTACTCGTTCTTCGTCAAGGACGGCAAGCTGCGCTACGGCCACAACTACGTTGCCAAAGCCGTCTACTACGTCGAATCGGAAGAACCGGTGCCCGAGGGTCGTCACGAGCTCCGTTACGAGTTCGAGCCGACCGGCCCGCCGGACATTCGCCACGGCAAAGGCGCGCCAGGCCGCGCTCAGCTCTACATCGACGGCAGGCTGGTGGGCCAGGCCAACTTCCCGGTGACGACTCCGCTTTCCCTGGGCTTCCGGGGAGCGATGGTTGGTGCCAACCGTGGCTCCGCGGTCGTCCCCGACTACAAGCCTCCCTTCCCCTTCACTGGCAAAATCCACAAAGTCGTGCTGGATCTCAGCGGCGAGCTGATCCGCGACACCGAAGCCGAAATGCGCCGCATCATGGCACGCCAATAAACGAACCCGAGTGATGGCCGGCAGCCTCCCCCAGCCGCCGGCCATCGGCCGATCGCCTTAATCCTTTTCGCTGCCGTAAAAGAGGGTGCCAGGAGGTCACCGACAAGATGAGTGAAACCGCCGCTTTCGCGCTACCCGCGTTTCATGTGATGGCCAAACCCACCGGCGCACAGTGCAACCTGGACTGCGCCTACTGTTTTTTCCTCAAGAAGGAGAGCCTTTATCCCGGCAGCAGTTTTCGCATGTCCGATGAAATGACGGAGCGCTACCTCCGCCAGACGATCGAGGCGCACCGGGTGCCCGAGGTGACCATCGCCTGGCAGGGCGGCGAGCCTACGCTGATGGGGCTCGATTTCTTCCGGCGCGCCGTCATGGCGGAAAAGAAGTTCGCGCGGCCCGGCCAGCGAATCCGGAATACGCTCCAAACCAACGGCGTGCTGCTCGACGCCGAGTGGTGCCGCTTCCTGCACGACAACGATTTTCTCGTCGGCCTCAGCCTTGATGGGCCGCGCCAATTGCACGACGTCTACCGCCGCGACAAAGGCGGGCGCGGGACATTCGACAAGGTATTGCGCGCCGCGCTCCTGATGCAGCAGCACCAGGTCGAGTTCAACATTCTCTGCACGGTGAACGCTGTCAATAGCTGTCACCCGCTCGACGTCTACCGCTTCTTCCGCGACGATCTCGGCACCCGTTACCTTCAGTTCATCCCCATTGTCGAGCGCGACAATCCGACCGGTAATGTCGAGGGCACACGCCTCACCGACCGCTCCGTGCCGCCCGAGCAATACGGCTGTTTCCTGATCGCGGTTTTCGACGAGTGGGTGCGACACGATGTCGGTACGACCTTCGTGCAGTTTTTCGATGGCGTGCTCATGTCCTATTTCCGCGGCCGTTCCTCGCTCTGTATCCTGCAGCCCACCTGCGGTGAGGGTGTGGCGCTCGAGCACAACGGCGACGTCTACTCCTGCGATCACTACGTCGAGCCTCTCCATTTGCTCGGCAATATCGCGCGCACGCCGATCGGACAGCTCGTCTCTTCCGCCGAGCAGCGTACCTTCGGCCAGGCCAAATCGGCCACGCTGCCGCGCTACTGCCGCCAGTGCGAGTTTCTCTTCACCTGCCACGGCGAATGCCCCAAGAATCGCGTGCTCACCACCCCCGACGGCGAGCCGGGCCTGAACTGGCTCTGCACCGGGCTGAAGGCCTTTTTCACACACGCCGACCACTCCATGCGCCTCATGGCCGAACTGTTGCGCAGCGGCCGACCCGCTGACCTCGTGATGGACATCCTGGCGCGCGAGCAGGACGAAGAGATTCGCCGCCAACTCTTCCTTCGCGCCGGCCGCAACGATCCCTGTCCCTGCGGCAGCGGCTTGAAATTCAAGCGGTGCCATGGGAATCGCGCCGCGTGACCGGCGGTTTCCCGCGGAATCGGCAAGATCCAAAAGAAAACGGAGAAAATCCGATGAGCGAGAAGGAAAAAGGGAAACCCAACATTCTGGTCCTCTGGGGAGACGACATCGGCCTCTGGAACATCAGCTTTAACAATCGCGGCATGATGGGCTACGAGACTCCCAACATCGACCGGATCGCCCGCGAGGGCATCTCCTTCACCGATTATTACGGCCAGCAGAGCTGCACCGCCGGCCGTGCCGCGTTCATCACCGGCCAGAATCCCATCCGTACCGGCCTCACCAGGGTCGGTATGCCCGGCGTCGATCTCGGCCTGCGCTCCGAAGATCCGACCATAGCCGAGTTGCTTAAGCCGCTCGGCTACGCCACCGGACAATTCGGCAAGAACCATCTCGGCGACAAGGATGAATTCCTGCCCACCAACCACGGCTTCGACGAATTCTTCGGCAACCTCTATCACCTGAACGCCGAGGAGGAACCGGAAAATCCCGATTACCCGCAGAACCCGGTCTTCCGGCAGCGGTTTGGCCCGCGCGGCGTCATCAACAGCTACGCCGACGGCCGCATCGAAGACACCGGTCCGCTCACCAAAAAGCGCATGGAAACCATCGACGACGAGGTCACCGAACGGACCCTGCGCTTCATCGACGAATCCCATAAGGCCGGCAAGCCGTTCTTCCTCTGGTGGAACTCGACTGCCATGCACCTGCGCACTCACCGCGCCAAAAAGCACGAGGGAAAGAGCGGCCAGGGCTTCTACAACGACGTCATGGTGGCCCATGACGAGCACGTCGGCCAGTTGCTCAAGAAACTCGACGATCTCGGCATCGCCGACAACACCATCGTCATTTATTCCACCGATAACGGACCGCACTTCAATTCCTGGCCCGACGCCGCCATCACGCCCTTCCGCAGCGAAAAAAACACGAACTGGGAAGGCGCCTGGCGCGTGCCCGCTTTCATTCGCTGGCCCGGCAAGATTCCCGCGGGCAAGGTACTCAACGGCATCGTCTGTCATCAAGACATGCTGCCCACCCTGCTCGCGGCTGTCGGCGATCCCGACATCGTCGAGAAGCTGAAAAAGGGCCACAAGGCCGGCAGCAAGACTTTCAAGGTCCGCATCGACGGCCAGAACATGCTCGACTATTTCACCGGCGCCGCAAAGGAAAGTCCGCGCCAAGCCTTTTTCTACGTTAACGACGATGGCGAGTTGGTTGCATTGCGCTACGGCGACTGGAAGATCGTTTTCATGGAGCAGCGGGCGAAGCAGATGTTGCTCTGGTTTGAGCCGTTCGTGAAGCTGCGCGGCCCGAAGCTTTTCCACTTGCGACGCGACCCCTTCGAGCGCGCCGACGAAAACTCCAACACCTACTGGGATTGGTACATCGATCACCTCTTCGTGATGTACGCGGCGCAACCACTCGTGGCGAAGGAAATCCAGGACTTCAAGGAGTTCCCGCCGCGCCAGAAACCCGCGGCCTTCAACCTCGACCGTGTGATAGAAACCCTGCGGGACGCCTCTGGCGGCGGAATGCATTAGACAGATCTTTGCCTGACGCACTCTCGCTCAAGGCAACAACGGTGCCGCGCTCGTCCAGTCCGGCGGGCGCGGTATCGTTCTGGAGGGAACGATCCGCCGGCCGTGACAGCGCGGCATCGCACTCGAAACCGCCTGTCAGTTTTGACAGTTTCGGCCGGGCTCGCGCCGCGCTATCAGAGCCATAAGAGATTCTGCGAAACGGGAGCCTCGCAGGGTGTCCAGCGGGGCCACTGGCCCCACGCCCGCGTATTTGTGTGGAGGCTGGCCATGGCCAAGTCGAATAATTCTTCCGAGTTTCCCCGGAAAGTGGACCGCAACATGTATCCGCGGCCCGAGTATCGCTATCCCAATGCCAAGATTGGCGTCACCTACAAGGATTCGGTTTCCGATTTCCCCAAGCCGCAAATGGCTCCCGAAGATTCGCCCAATATCCTGCTTGTCCTGCTCGACGACGTTGGCTTCGGCTGGCCTAGCGCCTTTGGCGGCCTGGTCCGCATGCCCACGGCCGAGCGCTTGGCCGGCCGCGGCCTGAAATACAACCAGTTCCATACCACCGCGCTCTGCTCGCCCACCCGTGCTTGCCTTCTCACCGGCCGCAACCACCATGCCGCTCATTCCGGTATGGTTGGCGAACTCGCCACTGGCTATCCCGGCTACGACGGCATCATCCCCAAGAGCTGCGCGACCATCGCTGAACTCCTCAGCCAGAATGGCTATGCTACCGGCTGGTGGGGCAAGAATCACAACGTTCCCGATAACCAGACGAGCGAAGCAGGACCGTTCGACAATTGGCCGACGCGCATGGGATTCGACTATTTCTACGGCTTCATCGGCGGCGAAACCGATCAGTTCTATCCCGCGCTCTATCGCGGCACTGAAGCTGTTTCCCCGCCCGCAAAGCCCGAGGAGGGTTATCACCTTACGCGTGACTTGGCCAACGATTGCATCGCCTGGATGCGCCGCCAGAAATCGATCGCCCCGGACCGCCCGCTCTTTGTCTATTTCTCGCCCGGCGCCACACACGCGCCGCACCAGCCCCCGCTCGACTGGCGCGGAAAAAACAAGGGTCGCTTCGACATGGGCTGGGACAAGTACCGCGAGGAGACCTGGAAGCGCCAACTCGAGATGGGCGTGATCCCCAAGGGCACCACGCTCACTCCGCGGCCTAAAGAGATCCCCTCCTGGGACGATCACACCGACGAACAGAAGCGCTTCATGACGCGCCAGGCCGAAAACTACGCCGATTTCCTCGAGCACACCGATTACGAAGTGGGCCGGGTGGTAGACGCTCTCGACGAGATGGGCGAGCTCGACAACACGCTCGTGATCTACATCATCGGCGACAACGGATCGAGCGCCGAGGGCTCGCTCATCGGCACGCTCAACGAGATGATGTTGCTCAACGGCTTCCAGCCGAAAATCGAGGACATCATCAACCGGATCGACGAAATCGGCTTGCCTGGCACAACGCCCCACTATGCCGTCGGCTGGGCTTGGGCCGGCGACACACCGTTCCAGTGGACCAAGCAGATCGCCTCACATTTCGGCGGCACGCGCAATGGCACGATCATTTCCTGGCCCGCCCGGATCAAGGACTTCGGCAAGATCCGCTCCCAGTTCCACCACGCGATCGATATCTCCCCGACCATTCTCGAGGTGGTGGGCATCGCCGAACCCTCCATCGTCAACGGCGTTCCTCAGCGGCCGATCGAAGGCGTCAGCATGGCTTACACCTTCGCCGCCAAAAACGCTGGCGCGCCAACCAAGCACTACACCCAGTATTTCGAAATGTTCGGCAACCGCGCCCTTTATCACGACGGCTGGATCGCTTGCGCCCGCCACGGCCGCCTGCCCTGGTTCAGTACCGGCACGGTGGATTTCGCCAAAGACAAGTGGGAGCTCTATCACATCGAGGACGATTTCAGCGAGGGACACGATCTGGCTGCGCAATTCCCGGAGAAACTGCGCGAGTTGCAGGACCTCTTCTTCGCTGAGGCCGCCAAGAACAATGTGCTGCCACTGGACGACCGCTGGGCCGAGCGCGCCGCCGACATCTTTCAACGCTTCACATACTTCGCCGGCCGCAAACACGTGACCTTCTATCCGGGCATGACCCGCCTGCCAGAAGGAAGCGCGCCGAGGCTCTGCAACGTCAACCACGTGATTACCGTCAGAGCCGAGATTCCCCAGGGCGGCGCCGAAGGCGTCCTCGTCTGCCTCGGCGGGGACACCGCCGGCTGGTCGCTCTTCCTGCGCGACGGCAAGCTCGTTTACCACTACAACTGGTTCGATACGGAGCGTTACGAGATCGTCTCGAACACCCCCGTGCCCGAAGGCAAAGTCGAGCTGCAATGCCAATTCACCTGCGAGACCAAAACCCTCGGTGGCCCGGCCACCGTCCGCCTGTTCATCAATGGGAAGCAAGCCGGCGAGGGGAAAATCTCCAAGCAGGTTCGCCCCCGCTTCGGCATCGAGTGCCTCGACGTAGGCCTGGATTCGCTCTCGCCCGTCGTGAAAAGCTATGCCGACAAGAGGCCCTTCGCCTTCACCGGCAAGCTCGAAAAAGTGCAGTTCGATTTCGACGGCCTCGGCGCCGAACTCACGGCCCAGGAAAGCTTCGAAATTCACGCTCGGATGGATTGAACAATTTCCGTTTGCCGGCAAACGGCAGGAGGAATTCGCCCGCCCGGTAGCACGGGCCGGCCCGCGTTTCGCGCGCGGCACAGGGGCAGCGCGGCGATGGGCGCCGGTATAGGCCGCCGAGCAGGCGATTTCCCCTGATCTCCTATCGGCGTGCCCCTGTAAATTCTGACAGTTCCACGCGCGGCCTCCGCGCTCCTACCTTGGTGAGAGAAGGTTGAGTGTGCTTCGTCAGTCCCCGGCTCTAACCGTAGGCCCCAGCCCGGAGCGGGCGAAGGGAGCGGTACAAGAATGGCCGACGCCATCCCAAACCCGGCCGTCAAAGATCGATCCACCGAATTAGCCGAACAGCGCACCGAACTGGCTTTCGAACGCACTCGCATCGCCGCCGAACGCACCCTGATGGCGTGGATCCGCACCTCTCTTTCGATGATCTCGTTCGGTTTCACCATCTATAAGTTCCTCCAGGCCTTTCGCGAAGCCGCACATTTCACCGGCGGCAGGCCTTATACTCCGCGAAACTTGGGTCTGGCCCTGATTGGGGTAGGAACCGTGGCCCTGATTGCTGCAACAATTCAGCACTATCAATCCCTCAAGCGCTTGGAGGAACTGGGCCGGCCGTCATTGTGGTCGCTGACAATTATCGTGGCGATTTTTGTCACGATTATCGGCATTCTTGCTTTTGTCGGTGTGTGGCTGCACGCGGGTCCGTTCTGAAGGGCTGCGCCTCTGTCTGCACGAGAATGATTGCCGTAGCTCGCGGCAACCGGCGCGCTCACAACAAGAACGGACCTCACCGTCGAAGCGCACGGGGCACCGGCCAATTCCTGAATGTTTCGGTAACAAGCCGCTCGCGGCCGCGGGCCTCAGTGGTTGGGGAAAACGCCATGCCCCTTCTGAAGCCGATTGTCGCCACCGTCGTTCTGGCCCTCGCTTATGTTTTCGGTTACCGTCTCCACGCGCTCCAATCCATTCATCCCCGGCGCTGGCTCTCTTTTGGTGCTGGCGTGTCGGTCGCCTATGTTTTTGTCGAGCTACTGCCGGAACTCGGCGAGTATCAACAAAGATTCCTCGCCGCCACGCTCCGACAGGAGATGCCCCTTGTCCACCGCCATGTGTTTCTCGCGGCGCTTCTCGGCTTTGTGTTCTACTACGGACTGGACCATCTGGTTTCCCGGTCGCGAGCTTCCACCCCGGCACGGGCTGAGGAAGGCCATTCCCTGCTGGTCTACAGGCTTCATGTCGCCGGCTTCGCAGCCTATAGCGCACTAATCGGCTATGTGCTGGTTCGCGGCCCCGACCGTGCCCTCTTTGCGCTGGCCCTTTACACGCTTGCGATGTTCCTGCATTTCCTCGGTCTCGATCATGCCCTCGACCGGGAACACCCGCGGCGCTATCGGCGGCGCGGCAGGTGGTTTCTCTCCGCGGTTACCGGAGCGGGGGCACTCGTCGGATTCCTCACCTCGATCCCCGATCTCTTCCTCGCCACGCTCATGGGGCTGATCGCCGGAGGCGTCGTGGTCAACAGCATGGTGATGGAATTGCCGAAGGAAAAGGAGGGCCGGTTCTGGGCCTTCTGCCTGGGAGCCTTTCTCTATTCCCTGATTCTCCTGCTTGCGTGACTCTTTCGGCCAGAAGCTGCCGCAGTCTCACTTCCTTCGCTCAGCGCCGGCATGCGAGTTCGCTGCGCGCGGCTGGGCTGCTGGCGGCAAATCCGCCGGCGAATCCGTCGACTGCCGACCCTGCAGTTCGGCCCCACCACAACGCCGAATTACTTTTCCCCCATAATGGCTTTCAGCTTTGCGTACGCCTGGCGATGCTGGTAATCGAGTTGGAGCATTTCAATCGAAATCCTGGCCTGCGCTGCCCCGATGTCGGGGTCGTTGCCTTTGTATTTGACGTCGAGCGTATTCGTGGCGGACTCCAGGCGACGGGCTATGCCACCGAGGTCGCGAGACCGTTCCAGATCCATGTAGCTCGACTTGACGCTCGCCGCAACTTTGGCCTTGGTTAACGCCAGGGCAGTCTGCGCCATTTGCACTTGGGCGTTGCGTTCCTTTATGGAATGCTCCCGCTTGCCGAAATCGAAAATGTTGAACGAGCCCATTACGCCAATGTAGGAGAAGTCCCGCGGCAGCGCCGGAATGGCATTGTCTTGGTAACCGTACCCACCAACGACCGCGATGTCGGGAACATAATCCAGCTTCGACACCGCCGACGCGGCTTGCGCTTTCTTGACGTTCTGCTCTGCTTCGATCACCTCCGGGTTCGTAGCGAGTGCTTTGCCCAGAGCTTGTTGGAGGGAGATGTTTTCGACGAGCGGGGCGGGCGGATCAAGCACCAGCTGCGTATCCGTGGGCCATCCGAGCAGTCCGTCGAGGGAGGCCGTCAATTCTTTCACTTTGTCAGTTGATTGCCGTAGCTCTCTCTGGGCCTCCAGTATAGCCACGCTGGATTGCCCAAGATCCACGGCCCCGTTGCTTGCGATCAATCGCTTGGCCCGCGCGTCCCGGACTTTCGCTTCAGCCAGGACCATCTCTTTCTTCGCCACAAGCAGGTCGAAGTAATTCTTTTCCACGGCGCTGGCCGTCTTCGTAGGACTCATGCCCGCTTTTGCTCGCGCGATGTTCTCGTCCGCCCGTGCGAGCTTGACCGCTTCACGGACTTTGAGCAACGGAGTGACCGGCTGGACGGCCGTCACTGTGACAAGCGTCAAGTCCTTGCCGAGCAGAGGCACTGCACCGACGATCGTGTTGCCTCTTGGACCCGTCACCGTGAATTGTTGACCCATGAACTTGTTGAAATGGAGATTCAGGAAAGTGGTTCCGATTTTCGGAAAATAGTCGGCGGTTGCCGCCAGCCGGTGTTGCTTGGCCGCCTCGACGCCGAGCTGCCCGAGCTTGGCCATGGGATTAACCGCCTGAGCCGCTTGTTGTTCCGCCTGCTCTAACGTGATGTGACGTACCGGGCCCGCGGCAGGCGAACTTTCGTGCGAAGCGATTTCCAGTTCTTGCCTGGACGTTGTTCCCTCCGACGAGGGAGTTGTTGGGGCCGAAGTGCGCAGATTTTGCGCGCCAAGGGGTCCGCCAAACATCACTAACCCTGACGCTATCGCCGCGATACTAGATAAGGCACCGAAACGCTTTCCCCGCCTTGTTGGAAGCCTTGACATGTCATATTCCCCTTTCCATCCGAATAGTCAGGATGTGTCACGGTTGGACCGAAAGTCGCGCAACCGTTCGCACTCAGCCTTCGAGGAAGTCAAGCTTGGCTGCGGCATCATGGTGGAATTTAAACTGTTCGCTCTGTCACGCCTTTTAAAAAAGCTAACAGTGGCTTCTGGCATGGGGAACTGTCAGTTTTGACAGGGGGTGGTCGCTACCGCAGATTCTAAACTCCGGTTCCCATCTGGAAATGGCAGGAAATTTTGATTCCCGGCACATTCGCGAGCTGTGGAGATGTGTGGCTCTGATTATCCCGCTGAAAATATGGCCTCGCTTCGAAGCGATGGCCCAAAGGAATACCCGCAAATGCCGATGTGCTCGCACACCGCACATCGATCAACGGCCCGTTGGCGTGTGGCTCGCCTGCTGTCACATTTGACAGTTTTCAACTCGTCGCAAGCGGCGCAGTCTAAATGAGGGAAGGCACGGAACGGACGCGGCAGTGGGAAGAGTTTCTGTGTCCGCATCCTGCGAAGCGGAGGAGGTTCCATGCGAACCATCCGGAAAGCCGGGTTGGTTGCCGGCATTCTCGTCGGCGCCAGTCTGTTGCTTGGGAGCCTCGGCGCGAACGCTCAGAAGAAAAAGAGCGAAACGATCCAGGCCAATGTCTGGGGCCAGCTCAGGGCCTCGGGGAAAATCTTCAACATGACGATCATCATCGACTCGTATTCGAACGAGGATGACCAGCAAACCCTCATCAATGCCTTTAACCGTGGCGGCCAAGAACGACTGGTCAGCACGCTTGAAAACATGAAATCTAGAGGCCGCGTCGCGATCACCGGCACGGTTGGCAACTCGATCGCCTACGTGCGCTCATTTCCCACCGAGAACGGTCGAAGAATCCGGATCATCACCAACAGGCCGCTCAATTTTCCGGAAGCCTACTATCACGGCCGATCCACCAGTTACAACGTGACCCTCATCGAGATGAACATCAACAGGCTCGACCCCAGCAAAAGCACCGGCAGCCTGATCATCGGCGCCAGAATCCGGGTGAATAAGAACACCGGGCAAATCGAAGTCGAAAGCTATGGCTCGGGCCCCTGGAGAATGACGAACATTAAAGAGTGGGACTGAAGTGCCGCCATGAAGACCGCCTGGCAAAGTGGCCTCCGCTCGCACCGGAGTGAGTGGCAGGCACGTGCGCGGATGCGGTTCTTCGATACCCTGATGTTTGCAGGCGTGATCCGGCCCCGGTACCCACAAGGGCCTGTCGATCGACCTTCAGCCCTCGTCAAAGAGCGCCCGCACTGCGGACACCTCCCGAAGGGCGAAATCCTGGCTGGAAACAAGGGGCGGGGTGTATCTTGTCTCTGCCCGGAACGCCCCAAATGACTCTCGATCCGGCCGGGAGACGAACCGGAAACCTGGGCAGCCAACTCTGGAGGACAAATGGGAAAACAGAAATCGCCGCGCCGCAAAACCGGCGCCCAAACGGGCGCTCCGGGCCTGGGGACTCTTTCTGTCTGGGCCGGGGAGCACAACGCTCACTGGATGGGTTCGACCCAGGTCCCCGTGGTGCAAAGTGTTTCCTTTGGTTTCCGCGACGTCGACCAGTGGCTGGCAGTGGTACGGGGAATCCAGGCCGGACACATTTATAGCCGGAACACCAATCCCACGGTCGCTGCGTTCGAGGAGAAAGTCCGGACGCTCGAACATGCCGAAGCGGCGACGAGCTTCGCCAGCGGCATGGCCGCGATCAGCAACACGCTTTTCACATTGCTCTCTCCGGGCGACCGCGTGGTTTCGGTTAAGGATACCTATGGAGGCACCAACAAAATCTTCGTCGAGTTCCTGCCGCGGTTCCAGATCTCCGTGACCCTGTGTGACACCACCGACCATGACGCTATCGAGGCCGCCATCGCCAAGGGTTGCAGGCTTGTCTATCTGGAAACGCCGACCAATCCCACTAACAAGGTGCTCGACCTGGCCCGTCTCGCCGCGGCCGCCCGGCGCCGGCAGGCGTCAGTCGTAGTCGATAACACGTTTGCGACGCCAATCAATCAGCAACCGCTGCGTCTCGGCGCCGACCTGGTGATTCACAGCGCCACAAAGTATCTCGGCGGCCATGCCGACGCTCTTGGAGGAATCGTGTGCGGGAGACGCGTACTGGTCCAACACATCTTCCACTTCCGCGAGATCACCGGGGCGTCTCTCGATCCGATGGCCGCCTACCTTCTCCTGCGCGGCATGAAAACGTTGCACCTGCGCGTGCGCCAGCAAAATCAGAGCGCAATGGAGATCGCGCGCTTCCTCGACGCACATCCGCGCGTCAGCAAGGTATTCTATCCGGGACTGGCGTCGCACCCCGGCCACGAAATCGCACGCCGGCAGATGAGCGGGTTCGGGGGTGTTCTCAGCTTCGTTCCCGAGGGCGGATTTGAAAGCGTCAAGCGGCTGTTGCCCCGCCTGCGATACGCACACATGGCGGCCAACTTGGGCGCTGTTGAAACTGTCGCCGGTCCGCCGGCAACCACCAGCCACGTCGAGTCAAGCCCGAAAGAACGCAAGGCCAGTGGTATCCCCGAAGCCTTGATTCGGTACTCCGTAGGCATCGAAGACACGGCCGACCTGATCGCTGATCTGCGGCAGGCGCTCGCAAAGACGTTCGCAAAATAGATCCGCGGGCTTGGCAAGCCTTTGGCAAGCGGCCTGAACCGGTCACATCTCCATAGCACGAGGCCGTGGTCGAACAAAAAGAACGGGGTTCGAGCCGCCCAGTGCCAATGCCGGCCCGAACCCCGCTCAACGCGACTCTCTCTTCAGCGCTGCCTTCGCAACTCTCTCAATCCAATCGAGGCTGCCAGAGAGAGCAAACCGAGCAAGCCGGCCAGCGGCACCGGGCTCCCCGCTCCTGGCAATTCGCTCAGCCGCGGTTTCAGGTTAGGCTCGGTCGCCTGCGGGGGATTAACGGCCGCTGGGACGCCATGGTGTTCGGGCTCTTTCCGCTTCCCTGCCTGCCCGTTGGAGGGATGGCGGACGTGGATCTTCTCTTCACTCTCGACATAGTTCTCGGTCGCTTCGGTGAGGATAGTCGTGTTGATCTTCATCCCTTCTCTCAATTCGAACACCGTCAGCTTCTGACCGTCAACGACCACTTCGGCCCAATCCGGGATCATGTAGTCGTGTAGCTTGTTGTTTTCATCCCGGATGATCACGTGCGGTCCGTTGATGTACGAGATGGTTCCCCGGATCACCTCGACCGTCTGCACCAGGATCGGCCTGGAGGTGGTAATGGTTTCGTGGGTAATGAGCATTCCGGGCCGGAGCTCGTGCAGCGAGAGCAGCCGGCCGTTTTCATGGAAGCGGAAATCTTCGGGAATTTCAATCGCCTCCATCTGCCCGTTTTCCAGACGCGTCACCAGGTGGTTGCCAGTCACCAGAACCACCGTCCCCTGGCGTAGCTCGACAGTCACTTCGTGCGGACCGGCCGGGTAACGCTCGGTCTTCTTCACCTGGGCCGTGGCGCTCCCGACCAGCGCAATGCCAACCAGCGCAAACGCCACCAGCCCCAGCAGCCATGCCAACCTGCCTTGCTTGCGTTTCATGGCTTTCCCTCCTGCTCCAACATTGCAAAGAAAAAAGCCGGGGAGAGGTTTTGCCCCCTCCCCGGCCGTCCCGGTCTGTTCGGTTACTGGTTCTCGACTGCGCTCCGGGCTGGCGCTCTTTGCTGCCGCAGGATCTGGGCTTCCGGTGCGGCATTGGGATAGAAGCGAACCGATTCCTGGTTCGTAGGCAGCAGAACGATGTCCACCCGCCGCTGGTAGGCGAGTTGGTTGACCTTGTGCTGCTTGGCCCACTTCTCGGGCATCGGGTTCGGGTTCTGTGCTTCCAGTTCCACAACCGTTTCATGTTCGAGTGGCTGGTCCTCGCCCATCGCTACGACTTCGATTCTGTCTTCAGCGATCCCGTTGGAGACGAGAACCTGCTTCACCAGTTCGCCGCGGCGATTGGCCAGTTCCTGGTTGTAGTTGGAGTTTCCGCGAACATCGGCGTGAGCCTCGATCCTCAGCTTGGCCTCGGGGTCGTACTCGAGGTACTTGATGAAGCCCGATGCCACGTTGCCGAGCACCTCTTGCTGGCTGTTCAGCAGGCCCAGTGTCGGGTACTTCGGCAGCGGGTAAGCGGTCGGGAAGAAGACGCTGTGCAGCATCACTTCCGGAATCGGCTCGATCGAGCCGACCACGTGGACGCTGGCCGTCTTCGTCGCGGAGCCGCCGCACACGTTGCTCGCGTTCAGCGTGTAGGTCACGGTTTCATCGACCGGACCTTCGCTGGTCTGGGACGGGGTGATTACATGCGACTTCGAGCCGCTGTTTTCCACCGTCCCAAAAGGATCCACGGCGACCTTGTCGGCGTTCGACGTCGACCAATTCACCGTGGCGCTCTCCTGATGGATCACCTTGTCGCCGATTCGCCGATAGCGGACTTCCGCCGGCGACGCTTCGAGGTTGGCCACCACATCGGGGTTGACGTTCACGGTGGCGCTTGATTTGGTCATGCCGCCAGGGCCGGTTGCGGTGAAGTCGTAGGTGGTCGTTTGCCGCGGCGACACCGTCTGCTCACCGCTGGTCGGCACTGCGCTCAATCCCGTCACTTCCGCGTCGATCGTTTCCGCCGATGCCCACTTCAACTGGCTCGGCTGGCTGCAATCGATCTTTTCCGGGTTGGCGGAAATGCCGCCGCTCACCGGTGCTACCACAACCGTGGCACTGGCCGTCCCGGCGTGGAAGCGATCCATCGCCCGGCTGCCGGTGTTCATCCCGCGGGGCCAGTCCTTAGTCTTCTGGCTCCCGTCGGAGATGTCCACGATCACCCGCTGGTTCGGCTGCACGGTAATCGGACCGGACCAGAGGATTTCATTGTGCCGGGTCACGGTTACTTGATGGGTTCCGGGCGGAACGATCAGTTCCTGCTCGCTCCAGATGTTGTGGTTGAATTCGTCAATGTGGCCGACGAAATATTGAGGCGACTTGCCGTTCAGCAAGACCGCCGCGTCGCCCGCATCCATGGTCCCCACTTCCAGCTGAATGCGTCCCCGCTCACCTGGCGCGACCGGGGTGCCAACCGGTTCCAGGTTGGCTGTAACCAGCGTCGTCTTGCCTGGATCGACCGACACATTCTCCTGGAAGAACTTGAAACCGTAGTTGGCAACGATAACCTGGTGGCTCCCAGGCTCCACTTTGACCGTCCGGTTGCCTGGGCCAATGGCTCGGCCATCGACAAAGGTGTAGGCTTCGGGGGGCGAGACGGACATTTTCAGCTTGCCCGTCTCCTGTGCGAAGGCGGAGCCGGCTGCAACAACCATGAACGCCGCAGCGCCCAACGCCGCTACCCCCGCTTTCAAGAATCGATTCGCCATCTTCCCCTCTCCTTCGACCGATCACGTTCGGGTGATCGTCTGCTTTGAGCCTACCCCCCCATGCCTGCAACCCGAAACTGTCAGAAGTAACAGATGGGATTGGAGAAACAACGTGTGTGGGACGAGACGAAGGGGAAGGCAGGCCCAGGAACCTGCGCCTGCTCAGGCCCGAGGGCGGCATCGTCTGGCTACTGTCAAAATTGACAGGGAATTCCCTCGTTTGCAGTCGGCTAAGCCCGCACGTCCTGCGTCTCGAGATACTTGTCTCCTGCCAGCTGTGATACACTACCGCCAAAAGCTTCTTACTTCATTTGGAGTCAGCGAAAAAGCGAAGGCGCGGTCTCCGTGAATCCGGGAACAGGCACGTTCGTTTCTGATGCGGGTGCCTACGCCGGCAGGCCCGGTCGACCTGTCCGTCCCTCCGAATCCCTACGGTTCGCAGCAGGCTTGTGTCTTTTGCTGTTGCTCCCAGTGCTTGCTTCCGCCACCCCATCCCAGCAAACTCAGGGACGCAAACATGTGCTGGTGATCTATTCGGCTGGCAGGATGATGTCCTCCGTTGCGGCTTTTGACGAAGGGATTCGCGAAGCCCTGCGCGCGGACGCACCGGAAGGAACCCGCTTTTACAGCGAGTTTTGGGACACGGACCGCGCCATGGGACCGACGGGCCAGAAGCGGTGGCTCGACTATCTCCGCTGGAAATACGCCGGGCGAAAGATCGATCTGGTGGTTGCGGTGGCCTCGCCGGCGCTCGATTTTGTGCTCGGGCACGGTGCGGACGCCTTTCCGAGGGTTCCGGTAGTCTACTGCCTGTTCGGGGAAAACCAGAAGGCGATTCAGGATTCCCTCGCTCGCCGATTCACCGGCGTGCTCGCGCCCATCGCCTGGGCCGCCACCCTGCGTGCCGCCACTCAACTGCAGCCGGACCTCCGCCACGTCGTCGTGGTTTCTGGGACGTCCGCCGTGGAGCAGCAACTCGGCCGCTACGCCCGCTCGGCTTTGCAACCGTATGAGTCACGATTCGCTTTTACGTTTCTCTCCCAGCTCAGCCTGGCCGATCTTCTTAACCGGCTCGCGAACCTTCCTCCGGATTCGGCGATTTTCTGGGTCTCCTTCTCCCGCGACGCTTCCGGCGACACGCTTCCCTCGAGCGAAGCCCTGCGGATGGCTGCCAAAGTGGCTCACGCGCCGATCTATGGCAGCTCGGCGACCTATCTCGGCCATGGCATTGTGGGTGGACGGCTGCTCGATTTCCGCAGAACCGGACACGAGGTCGGTGTGATTGCGGCCAAAATTCTCAATGGCGAACATCCCCCACAGATCAGCACCATCGAAACCGCCAGCTTCTATGGCTTCGATTCTCGCTGGTTGAAAAGTTGGAACCTGGCCGAGCAGAGGCTCCCAGCCGGAAGCCTGGTGGCTTATAGGCAAGTGGGAATCTGGCAGCGCTACAAATGGGAAATCATCGGCGTGGTCGGTATCGCGCTGATCGAGGGTCTGCTGATCGCCTGGCTACTGCTGGAGCGAGAGCAGCGGCGGCGGACCGACAAGGCCCTGAAAAAAAGTGAGGACCTGAAAGCCTCGGTGCTGGCTTCCCTGCGTAACCACATCGCCGTGCTCGACCGGAGCGGCCAGATCATTGCCGTCAACCCCGTCTGGGAGGAATTCGGACAGAAAAACGGAGCAACCGACGCCTCGAAAATTGGCGTGGGCATGAACTATCTGGAGGTGTGCCGCCGCGCTGCCCAGCACCATTCGCCGAAGGCCGCCGAAGCGCTGGCTGCCATCCGCGCGGTGCTCGACGGCTCGCTGCCCTATTTCGAGATGGAATATGCCTGCGATTCCCCCACCGAGGCCCGCTCGTTTCTGATGACCGTTACCCCCCTCCTGAGCGCCGAAGGCGGCGTCGTGGTGAAGCACGCCGATCTGACCGCGCTGCGGCGGGCCCAAGCCGCGCAGCGGGAAGCCGAAGCGCTGATGACCGAGATTATTTCCACCGTTCACGCCATTGTCTGGCGCAGGGATGCCGGCTCCGATCGCTTCAGTTTCGTCAGCCGGCAGGCGGAGACGATCCTCGGCTATCCCGTCGAGCTGTGGACCAGCCGCGCGAATTTCTGGCCCGAGCACATTCATCCCGACGACCGCGACCGAACGCTCTACTCCTTCCATCATGCCGCGAACCATCAAAAGACGTTCGAATGTGAATTTCGCATGATCGCCGCCGATGGCCGGATCATCTGGATGCGTGACATCGTCAACGTCCTTTCGTCTGGCGGCCGACCGAGGGAGCTGACCGGCTTGATGATCGACGTCACCGAACGCAAGGAAACACTCTCGCAGCTCCACGAAAGCGAGCAACGTTTTCGCCGACTGGCCGATACCGCTCCGGTGCTGGTCTGGATGTCGGGCATCGACAAGGGCTGCACCTACTGCAACCAGCCCTGGCTCGATTTCACCGGCCACCCGCTCGGGGAGCAGCTCGGCAGCGGCTGGACCAAGGGTGTGCATCCCGAGGATGCGGCCAAATCCTGGGCCACCTATGCCGAGTCCTTCGACGCGCGCCGCGGTTTCCGCATGGAATACCGCATGCGCCGTGCCGACGGCCAATACCGCTGGCTCCTCAATACCGGCGTCCCCCGCTTTGGCCCCGACAATACCTTTCTCGGCTACGTCGGCTCCTGCATTGACATCTCCGACCTTAAGCTGGCTCAGCAGGAGTTGCTGGGCTTGAGCGGACGCCTGATCACCGTGCAGGAAGAGGAGCGCCGCTATATCGCCCGTGAACTGCACGACGACGTGAGTCAGCGGCTCGCTCTCATCGCGATCGAGCTCGAGCAGTTGTGCGCCAACCCGCCGGTGTCTTCGGCCACGCTGCAGGAAACGGTGACGCGTTCGCTCCGGCAACTGGGCGATATCTCCACCGATATCCATCAGCTCTCCTATCGCCTGCACCCTTCCAAGCTCGATCATTTGGGCCTGGTTGCGGCCGTCGCCGCCTTCTGCCGCGAACTCGGCAAACAAAAGAAGATGCAGATCGAGTTCGTCGACCATAACGTACCCCGCGGGATTCCGGAGGAGATTGCCTTGTGTTTCTACCGTGTCGCCCAGGAAGCGCTGCAAAACGTCGTCCGGCACAGCGGCGCCACCCAGGCACGAGTGGAATTGCGGGAGGTCCCCGGCGGTCTTTTCCTCTCCGTTTCGGATTTCGGCAAAGGCTTTGATTCTCGTTCGGCGAACGCCGGGTCGGGCCTCGGCATGATCAGCATGAAGGAACGGTTGCGCTTGGTTGGCGGCCACCTCAATGTCGCTTCCGAGCCGGGCCGCGGAACCCGGGTGGACGCCTGGGTTCCGCTCGAATCGCCCGCTTGCCCGACCGAGGGCAAGGCCGGTTTCACCGAGGCACGACCGCTTGAACGCTGAGGAGCGTGAAACGTGGTTACCCAACGCCCAAACGTGCTGCTCGCCGATGATCACGTGATGGTGCTCGATGCGTTTCAGCGGTTGCTCGAACCGTACTGTAACATCGTCGGAAAAGTGACCGACGGCCGTGCGCTGCTCGAACTGGCGCCGCGGCTCAAGCCGGATGTAGTCGTCGTCGATATTGGCATGCCGGTGCTGAACGGTCTGGAAGCAGCCCGGCAGCTGAAAGCGGCGATGCCCCAGGTGAAGCTGATCGTCCTCACGATGAACGAGGATCCGGACGTCGCCAATGAAGCCATCTCGGCCGGTGCCTCTGCCTACCTGCTCAAGACGTCAGCCGCTTCTGAACTGCTCCTTGCCATTGAGAGTGTGCTCAGGGGAAAGTCCTACTTCACTCCGCAAATTGCCAGGGGCATCGAGGAAGCGCTGATCCGCGATCCGTGGCGCAAGAAGCGCAAGAAAGAGCTGACTCCCCGCCAGCGCGAAGTCCTGCAACTGCTGGCAGAGGGACGTACAATGAAGGAGGTTGCCGATATCCTCCACATGACTCCGCGCACCGTTGCTTTCCACAAGTACCGCATCATGGATCTGCTCGGCCTCAAATCCACCGCCGAGCTGGTCCAGTTCGCCATAAAGCATCACATGGTGTGACCTGAACGTCACTCCCCTGCTCCCCCTCTGTCAGTTTTGCCAGTGGTTTTCACCGGGCTGCTGGAACGAATATGAAGATGCTTGTTTCGTTAATGGGGGACGATCAGTGGCGGGTGGACAGGTTGATACGCTGGCGACAATCTGTGGTCCGAGCCGCAAATCAGGCGGCGCGCCGCGGAGGACAAACAAAATGAGCGTCTTGCTCGCCGACGATCACGAGGAAATTCTCCAAGCCGCCGTCGCTTTGCTCCAGTCTTCTTTCGAGATCGTCGGTACGGCCACGGATGGCCGGGCGTTGGTCGATTCCGCCCTGCGCTTGCAACCCGACGTGCTGGTCGTCGACATCTCGATGCCGCTTCTGAACGGTATCGAGTCCGTCAAACGCCTCCAGGAGGCTGGCTCGACCGCCAAAATCGTCTTCCTGACAGTGCATGAGGATCCCGATTTTGCCCGCGCCGCCCTGGCGCTCGGCAAGGTCGGCTACGTTACGAAACCTCGCATGGCCTCCGATCTCATTCCGGCTATCCGAGATGCCCTCGCCGGCCGCAGTTTCATCTCCCCGTCCGTTTCCCGCCAACTCTGATCCGCATCTCCCACAGGTCCGTTGACCGGAGGACTTTGATTGCCCTCCGCGATAAAGGGGCCAACCCGAGCTCAACACGCCCCGTCGGCCGCCCGGATGCGCACACACCCGCGCAACTGGAGTTGCGACGGGCTCTTCACTTGCCGCGGCAGATTACCAGGTCGATTTCTTCTTTTTGCCGAGGTAGATCACCAAGCCGGTGGTCACTTGAAGGTTGTCCTGCCGGGTATTCAGGAAGTTGGTCATTAGGTATTCACCCTGCACCCGGATCGCGGCCCACTTGTTCATCTTGTAATCAATGCCGCCCCCAGCTGTCATCGCGAATTTCGTGTCCGGTTCGGAAACTTCCATATACCCCCGGCTCACGTGCATGGCGCCGAACGTCGTGTCGGCAAACAGCGTGGCTTTCTGAAACTTCCGGTAGCTGAAAACCGGGCCGTAGGTGAAATCCTGCGCCGTGACGTTGGTTCCCTTGAGCGTCCCGCCCCACGCGTTGAATTCAAACCGGCCGCCAAACCAGCTATTCAGGTTCTCCGTCAGCGAAAACGTGCCGCCGTTCAGTCCGAAACTCGAGCCGGTCCCGTTGAGATTGGCCCGCAGGTAGCTGTAGCCGCCGTAAAGTTCCCACTCGGCAAATGCCGGTCCTTTCGACTGCGGCTTTGTCTTTGCCTGCGTCTTCGCGCTGGAATGCGACAGCATCTTTGGAAGCAGCACCTTGCCCTCGGGAGTCTGTGCGTGGAGCGGCACACAAAGCAGCAAGATGGCTGGAAGGAACCAAAGCACTCGCCTCATCAAATTGTCTCCTTGCGCGCATCCGCGCGGTCACCGGCATCGGCGAACGGACACTCCGCCTCCGACCGGAAGAACGAATTCATTCCCGTCACTCGCTTTTGAGAAACCTGTCGCACGCTACCGGTCCTTTCATTTCACCTGCAGGCTTACGGTCGTTGTCTTCGTGATCGACCCCGCCGTGCCCACCACGCTTACCTGGTAGGTTCCGGCCGGCGTCCCCGGGATCACTCCCGCCTTCGTGCCGCCATTGCACGCTGCCGAAAGCAGTGTGACCGTCAGGGCCAGCGCGAGCGCCGAGAGCGTCCGCCGCACTCGCAGCCCCGGCACTACCGCGCTCAGCAGCAGCGCGAGCAGCAGCAATCCCAGCCACACGGTCAATAGGATCCCCATTGGGCCGGTCGGTTCGATCGGCCATCTCGAAACCGGTGTGGGAGGCACAATGGTGCGCGCCCCGGTCGTGATCGCCAGCGTCACGTTCGTTGGGCCGCTGAGCGTCACCGGATTTGAAGAAGCCTCGCACGAGGCCGCTGCCGGCAAACCGCTGCAGGTCAGCCCGACCGCCTGGGAAAATGTCCCGGTCGGCGTCAACGTCAGCGTGAAGTCCGCCGTCTGTCCCGCAGAAATCGTGGCGCTCGGTGGCTGCGCGCTCATCGTGAAGTCGTTTTGCACGCCGACCCCGGTGCCCGTCAGCATGACAATCTGCGGACTGCCCGGAGCATTGTCCGACAAGGTTAGCGCTCCGATGCTCGAGCCGGCGGCCTGCGGCGTGAACGTAACGTTGATCGTGCAGTTGGTTCCCGGCTGCAGTGGAGCCTTGGTGCAATCGTCGGTTTCCGAAAACGCTCCGCTGGCGACGATGCTCGAAAAGGTGATCGCGATGGGGCCCTGATTGGTAGCCGTCACCGTCTGCACCGAACTCGCCACGCCTACGTCCTGGTTCCCGAAGGCCAGGTTCGTAGCCGAAAGCTCCAGCGTCGAAGTGCTTCCGCTCAGGCTGATCACTTGCGGACTGCCCGGCGCGGTGTCGCTGATGGCAACCTGGGCCACGCTGGTCCCGATCGTTGTCGGCGTGAAGGTTACCGAAATCGTGCACTGCCCACCTGCCGGTAGCGAGGAGCCACAGGTGGTGGTCTCGGCGAACGCCGAGGCATTGGTACCGGTGAGCGTAATCCCGTTGATCGTCAGCGGCCCGCCCTCGTTGGTCACTGTCACCGTCTGCGGCTGGCTGGTCGTGCCCACGCTCTGCGCCGAAAAGACCAGTCCGGCCGGGTTCAGTGCCACTCCCGCCAGCGTGCTAACTTTCGATATGAAGGCATCGCAGTTGCCGCCCGAGGCGGCCTGCAGCGGATTCGCCAGCGGGAAATCAAGAGAGCACGTCTGCCCGGTCACATAGGCCGATCCGCTCGAATCGACCGCGATTGCGTTGGCAATATCGGTATTCGTGCCGCCCAGGTAGCTGGAATAGATCAGCCCTGTGCCCGTCGGATTGATCTTGGTGACGAAGGCGTCATCGTTGCCGCCTCCGTACTTCGGCTGGAAAGCGCCCTGCACGATCGGGAAATTCGTCGATACCGTCGACCCGGTGATGTAGGCGTCTCCAGAAGAATCGACCGCAACACCGTTCGCCTCGTCCGCAAGGCTCCCGCCGATGTACCGGAAATACACCAAGGAACCGGCTCCCGACGCCGCCGGATTCAGCTTCGCCACGAACGCGTCTCCGCCCCCGGCGTACGAATTGACTGGCGTGACCGGTCCCAGCGTAGCCGACGCCGTCACTCCGGCCACGTAGGCATTTCCCGAACTGTCGACGGCAACCGCGTTCGCCTGGTCGAGCCCGCTGCCCCCTAGATAAGTCGAATAGAGCAACGAGGCCGCTCCCGTTGCGTTAGTGTTCACCTTCGTAAAGAACGCGTCACCCGCGCCTCCGTAAGCCGGATCGACGGCATTCAGCACCGGGAAATCGGAAGAATACGTCAAGCCGGCAACAAAGGCCTCGCCCGAGTTGTCGGTGCCAACGCCGTAAGCAACGTCCTCATTGCTCCCGCCCAAATACGTGGAATATTCGACGGTGGATCCCGTGGCGCTGAGGGTGATCAGGAAGGCGTCGGTGCCACCACCGTAGGTCTGCTGAAATCCCGTGTTCGTGGTCTGGATAAAAGACGGCCCGACGAAGGCATCAGTAGTCTGGCCAACAATGTACGCAATTCCACTCGTGTCTACCGCGATGGCATTGCAACTGACGTGCTGGTCATATCCGACATAGCTGGAGTAAACAAGACCCGAACCGGCCGCGTTCAGTTTGCTGACGAACCCGTTCTGGACAATTAGGTGATGCGGATTGATCGTGGCTCCGCAGGCCCCGTCGGTACCGCAATTGGGAAAAGCCGCAAGCGGTGTCACCGGAAAGTTGGTCGAAGTCGTCGACCCCGTTACGTACGCGTCGCCGAGGAAATCGACGGCTATTCCGTTCGCGATGTCCATGCTCGATCCGCCCAGGTAGGTGGAGTAGAGCAAGGTCGAGCCATCGGCGCTGATTTTCGACACGAATGCGTCCTGGGGAAAGTCCGTCGGCCCGCCGGCGCTCGGCTGTAACGGATGCGCCGTGGGGAAATTGGTGGAAAACGTTCCGCCAGCGATGAACGCCGTGTCGTCGCTCGCCACTGCGATCGAGTTCGCGACGTCAATATTGCTCCCGCCGAGGTAAGTCGAATAAGCCAGCGTCGGATCGATCACCAGTGGCCGAGCATGATCGTACTTCCCCAGGCGCACCGTCACCAGCCGCGCACCTTCGATTGCGTAGCGCGCGGGCACCAGATTCCTCTCGCCGTCCGCCTGCTGATAAGCGATGGGCTTGTGAAATTGCACCACCCCATTCGAGAGGCTCGCCTCAAGGTTCCCCGATTGGTCGATCCGCAGTTTCCGCGCCCCGTCGACGCGCAGCCGAATCTCTCGCGCCTGCCCGCCTGGCTCAATCTCAAACTCGTATTCCAGTTTCCCCTGTGTCCCAAAGTAGACCAGGTTGATGTCCGGGTAGACGCCGGACTCCATCACTTCCCGGTAGTTCGGGATGTTCGTGTGCCATTTCGAGGGCACGTTGCCAATCAGGTAGTTCGATTTGCCCGGCAGTTCGTCGCGCGCCACCATCCGCGCCGGTCTGCGAGCGCCCACCAGCGCCATCGAGAGAACCGAGGCCTTTTCGCCGTGCACAGCCGACCGCCGCTGCGGTCCCACAGCTTGCTTTGCGCCGCTGCGCCGTTTCTTCGGAGCACGCAACACTAGTACTGCCCGCCGCGGTGTCAGAAAAGTGAGGTAGCCGCTGCCGCGCGCCAGGAATCGCACCGGGTGGCTCGTCTGCCCCACATTCGGCTCAAACGCCATCGGCAACCGCCGGTACTCCTGCGCAATTACGCGGGAGCGTTTGGCGTTCGGGTGCGTCGAGGCCGCGGCTAAAGGAAGACCGGTGGTGCGGAATGAAGGCGTTACAGCAACTTGTGCCCGGCTCAGTCCCCTCTCTCGCCGAAGGTGATTATGATGAAAAAGCAACAGGGCCCCGGCAAAGCAGAGTGTGATACAGACACCCAGCCCAATTCTGCGCATGCAATTCTCCCTTTGGGTCCGAATCAAACTCACGACCACATGAACACAGGCCCCGCTCTTGCAGCGCTTTACCGCTGCCTCGCGTTGCGCATGTTTGCCAAAATCATCAGGAAAATCAATGAATACGAGTTTCCGGTGTGTCGTATCAGCAAGTGTCTGTATGGGATTGTGGGCGCAAGTCAGACTCCGGATCTGACCCATTCGCCGTCGGCAAATACACCTTTCCGCTACGGGTCTTGCCGCTTTAGCTTTAATTGTCTGCCGGAAATATGATCGTCGCGCAAACGGCCAGGTCACAAAAGTGTTTCTCAGTCCGAGAGTGTCCGTCTGAATACGGCAACGCGGGGCGAGCGCCTGAGTCCTTCATGTCGGCCGCCCTTCGCGGCCATGCCGCTGCTTGCGGCCGGGAACCGACACGTATCGCCCCGCGTTCGCTGGTGCGATGGGCTACCTTACAACGGCCGAGCCATCCTCAGGCTTCGACCGAAACGGGGCGCCGCAGCCGCTTCCGTTTCCATTCGTAGTCTTTCCGCGAGAGGCGCTGGCGCTTGTTCACCTGGAGTTCCATCTCGTCAAAGGCCCTGCGCAGGGCAAAACGTGCTTCGTTGTTGCTGGCCGAGGCGTGGAGTGTGGCCGAGGGCAGCTTCAGATTGAGGGTAACGATGTAGGTGTGCTTGCGGGAGTTTTTCTCGTAGCAGGCATGGAGCGAAATCGCATCCGGGTCATAGCGCTCCAGCCAGCGATCCATTTTGCCAGCGTACCGTGCAATATCCTGCTCGATTTGAGGGCGAAAGTCGTCGCACTTGTACTGAACGCTTAGGTTCATCGCGAACTCCTTCCGGTGGAAAAATCTGAGGATCGTAAGCGTGGACCGGTTTCTGCATGATTGGACTTCACCGGCACTTTCAGCATAGCTCCCGGCTGCCCTCGAATCAACGCCTCGCTGAAATCTCTTTCCGCTGCTGCTGTTAGCTGTTGCGTTTCAGGCAGTTACCTGCCAAGAAATCCCCGCAATTGACACCGCGCCCGAATCCCCTTAGCCTCGAATTTCTCCGTCCATGACCCGATCGAGCGAGTCCGCGCACCCGCAAGCCCGCATCCGCGTCGGGCCGGCTGGCTGGTCCTACGCCGACTGGGCCGGGGTGGTCTATCCGTCGCATCGCGGCCCGGATTTTCACGAAGCGAGCTACCTCGCCCGCTATTTCGACACGATCGAGATCAATACGTCTTTCTACCAGCCGCCGCGGCCCGAGATGGCCCGCCGCTGGGTCGAGCGCGTCTCGTTCAATCCGAATTTCCTCTTCACTGCCAAGCTCTGGCAGCGCTTCACCCATGAAACCGAAGCCACCCCCGACGATGTGCGCGCCTTCCGCGCCGGCATCGATCCGCTTGCCGATGCCGGCCGCCTGGGCGCCCTGCTCCTGCAGTTCCCTTTCTCGTTCCACAACACACCGGAAAATCAAGCGCGCCTGGAAAAGTTGATTCAGGATTTCGGTCTGTATCCGCTGGTGGTCGAGGTCCGCCACTCCACCTGGAACAAACGCGAGTTCTTTCACATGCTCCACGAGCGCGGCGTCGGCTTCTGCAACATCGACCAGCCGGTGATCGGCCGCTCGATGCGGCCCTCCGAACGCGCCACCGCCCCGGTCGGCTACATTCGCCTTCACGGCCGCCGCTACGACACATGGTTCAGCGACGATCCCGCCTCGCCGCCGGAGGAGCGCTACAACTACCTCTATTCTGCGAAGGAACTCGAGCCTTGGGCCGAGCGCGCCCGCCACGTCGCCGCGAGCACCCGCACCACCTTCGTTATCACCAACAATCATTTCCAGGGCAAAGCCGTCGTCAACGCCCTGGAACTGATCAATCTCCTCACCGGCGCCAAAATCGACGTCCCCGAACCTTTGCGCCACCACTACCCCGAACTCAACCAGATCGCCAGCCAACCCGAACGCGAACCCACCCTTTTCCCCGAGATGTGATTTTTTCGCTTCCCGTAGTGCCGTCTGCCCGCACGCTCCCACCGATGACTTAAGCAGGTGCGCTCAGCGAAATCCCAGGCGAATGCGCGCACTCGTGCCTGGCCCACGCGGCGTTAACGCTCGTAGAGTAATAGCCGAATTACAAGGGAAATGCGACGACGAGACCTACGGCTTGCGGCGGCCCAGACTTGCGACCTCGGCCTTACTTCTTGAACAGATCCTCGAACGCCTTGCGCGCGTCAGTCGGACGCGCGCCGCCGTTCGTCGGCACCGGCGCCGACTGCGTCGTCACTGGCGAAGTATCCTTTTCGACGGTCATCCGGAATTCGAAGAACGTGCAATCATTCCGCGCATTCTTGTTCCCGATCCGATCGGGAATCGGCTGGGTGCACTCGAAACGTGCTCCGGTGTCGAAATGAACACACTGCTTGCAACTGTGGAGTTCCGCCTGGCAACGCGGGCACTGGCCGGTCGGGTCGAAACCCGCCAGGAGCACCGCGCCGCAATTGGCGCAACGGGCGCGCAGCACCGTGCCCACCATCCGCGGCGTCTTCGGGCCCAACCGTTCCTGGCGTGCCGGCCGTGGTTCGGGCGGCCGACGATCCTTCGGCGACTCCTCCCGGTCGTTGCTCATGTAACCCCTATGCTTATACTTCCGCTCCATCCTTTTCCTCCGGGGGAAGACTCATCATTATGACCTATCGAGGAATGCGCCGGCGTTTTACCGTGGACTCCCGACGGGCAATCCAACCAGAGCGACTGCTTCCGGCCCTCGGCCGGGTGCCTGTAAAAACTCCCCTGTTCCTGCTCCTCCAGCTACGAACGAACCAGCATTTGGACAAACCCCTCAGGCGGCAAATCTGGCTGGAGGAAAGTGCGGTGCTGGCCCGCGCGGCTCAAAATGGCCTGAGCGGCCAGATATCCGCTGCGGACTGCACTCTCCATTGTCGCAGGCCAACCCGTTCTCGTCCAGTCCCCAGCAAGGAAAAGTTGTCGTATCGGACTCTGCGCCTCGGGCCGCCAGCGGTCCACTCCCAGCGCCGGCGAAAAGGTCGCCGCGGTCTCCTTCACTACCGTCGCCTTCACCATCCGCGCCGTCCGCGTCACCGGCAGCACCTCGCCGAGTTCCTTCCGCACCAGCTCGATGATTTCCTGCCTCGACCGCGAAACCAGGTCGTACGATGCGCTGATCACCACCTGCAGGTATTGGCCTTGCCCGCCCGGACCATTGCCGCTCCCGTTTGCGGCCGCCTCCAGCAGCCGCGTCTTGTTGAAGATCCACTGGCTTTCCATCCCCATCAGTGCCAGAAACGGTTCCTGCGTCACTTCGCGGTCAAACCACAGGTGCACGCCCGTGATCGGCGAACTGCCGAACTGCCGCAGTTGCCCGAATACCGGTTCCCGCTCCACTACTTCGGCCGGCAGCAGATCGAGCAGTGCACTGTGTGGTACCGCGGACACATAGGCGTCGGCCGCCTCTTCGCTGCCATCCTCGAGCACGAGCCCCACCACACGGCCCTCCTCGATGCTGAAGCCGGAAACGCGCGCTCGCGTCCGAATCTCCCCGCCGCGCTGCTCCAGCGCGCTGCGGCAGCCGGCGTACAGCTCGCCCAGCGGCACTGCGGGCACGCCGATCCGGTAGCCGGCGTGGTTCATCAGGAAACCTTTCCAAAAAACATCGATGCCGTACTGCGCCTGCGTCCGATCGAGTTCCTCGTCAAGCGCGCTCACCAGCACCACGCGCCAGAACCGCTCGATCGCCCCCGGCGTCTGCCGCTGCTCTCGCAGCCATTCGAGCATTGTCGCCGCCGTCGCGCCCTCCGGCCGTCCGCCGCTGCGCAGGATCGCCATCAGCGCGCGCGCGATGGCGAGTTTATCGGCCACGCTCAGCCCGCGAAAACACGCGAACGACGGCCCTAGGTGCAACGGCGCCGGCAGCGGCCACGGGCCGATGCGCGAGATCCGGCCGCTACGATCGGCAAAGGCCAGCCGCTCGAAATACCGGATCTTTTCCTGCGCCCCTACGCGTCCGTAGAAATCCTCCAGGTTCGTGCAGCAGCCCAGTGTCACGTGCTGGCAGTTGTCGATTTCCGTGCCGTCGGGAAGTGTGTAGGATGCGGCGCGCCCGCCAAGGTGCGGCCGCTTTTCCAGCAGCCGGACACGCCAGCCGGCCTCAGCGAGTGCGATGGCGGAGGAGAGCCCAGCCAAGCCCCCGCCAACTACGATCACGCTGCTTGAATTCATAAGCTCCCGTCGGGCCCAGACGCGCCCAGAACAGTATCGCGATCTTTTCCGCCGTCCGCAGCCGGGCGCGAGAGGAAAAGACGTCGAACTCGCGCCGTTCGATCTCCTCGAGCAACCCGCTGTAGATCCGGGCCAACGCCCAGAGCGCGCGGCGGCTGTCTTCGTTGACCAGCGGGATCAGCATCCACGCCCGCTCGTAAAATTCCCACGCCCGCTGCGCCTCGAAGCGGAGCATCTTGGCCAGCCCACCCTCAGGCGCGTTCTGCCGCTCCAGTTCCTCCGGCCGGCAGCCGAAGCGCTCGAAATCCTCGCGCGGCAAATAGACGCGGCCCATCCGGTAATCCTGGCCGAGGTCGCGCAGGATGTTGGTGAGCTGGAAGGCGATGCCCATCTGCTCGGCCAGTTCCGTCGCCCGGGGATCGCGAAAGCCGAAAACGTGGACGCAAACCAACCCCACCGCTCCGGCGACATGATAGCAGTACACCCGCAAGTCGCTGAACGTGCGGTATTCGCGTGCCTCCAGGTCCATCTCCGCGCCGGCGACCACGTCGAGCAGGTACCGCGGCGGAATCCGGTATCGCTCGAGCGTGTCGGCCAAGGCCGGCCAAAGCGGCTCCTCGTCCCGCTCGCCCGCCAGCACCCGCTCGGTCCGCGCACGCCATTCGCCGAGCAGCCGCCGTTTCGTTACCACCTCGCCCGGCGTATCCGCCAGGTCGTCCACGCGCCGCATGTAGGCGTAGAGCGCGCAAAGCGCCAGTCGTTTGGGTCGCGGCAGCAGCCGGAATCCATAGTAGAAATTCCGAGCCGCGCTCCTCGCCACCTGGTTGCAATACGTGTAGGAAGTTTCGAGCGAAAGCCACATCGCTCACGCCGCCCGCTCGCCCGCGCCCCGGCCCAGCCCCAGCCAACGGCCCAGCAGCGCCCGGCCGAGCAGCCGCATCTGCGTTGAGCGGCGAATCACGGGCCGCGATTCGAGCGTGTTGTAGCCCGCGGCCTCGATCGCATCGAGCACCGCCAGCCCGCCGCGGCTGAAGAGTTCGATGTCGATTCGCAGTTCGGATCGGACCGTCCCGGCCAGCGGCAAGCCCTGCTCAAAGAGGTTTTGCGTGCGCGCCACTAGGTCCCGCATCAGTCGTCCGTAACGCTCGTCGAAACGTCCACTGGCAATATCGCTTTCTGCGAGCCCGAAGGCCGCCAGCTTTTCCAGCGGAATGTAGAGCCTTCCCTTTTTCCAGTCGCGCGCCACGTCCTGCCAGAAATTCGCCAGTTGCAGCGCGGTGCAAGTCGCGTCCGAGAGCCGCTGGCGCTGCTCGTCCCGGTAACCGCCGAGCGCCAGCACCAGCCTCCCCACCGGATTGGCCGAGTAGCGGCAGTAGTCGAGCACCTCGTCCCAATCGGCGTAGCGGTGCTTGGTCTGGTCCTGCCGAAAGGCTCGCAGCAGGTCGCGGAACGGTTCGGCCGGCAGTTGGAATTCGGCGATCGTCTCCGCCAGCGCAACGAATACCGGATGCCGCGGCCGACCCTCGAGCGCCCGGTCCAGCTCCTCTTCCCACCAATTCAGCAGGTCGAGTGCGATGGCCGGATCCTCGACTTCATCACCCAGATCGTCGGCCCAGCGGCAATAAGCGTAGACGTTGAAAAAAGGTTGATGGAGCCGGCGGGGAAGAAGCCAGGTCGCCACCAGGAAATTCTCGTAATGGCTCCGCCCCAGCCATCGCGTGTACTGGCGTGCCTGGCCCAGTGAGCAACCGTCCGCCGGCAGCTGGCCGGCGATTTCCAACTTCCGTACCCGCGCCAGGCTCGGACGGCCCACGGTTGAGGGCACGAATTCCCTCCCGGTTCCCACCCCTACGGGATCACCGCCGTCTTCAGTTCGCCGTTGCGGTGTTTCATGTGCTCGAACACCTGCGGCAGGTCGGCGAGCGGGATCTGCCCGGTCACGAAATCCGCGGCCGCGATTTCTCCCCGCGCCACCGCCCCCAGCGCCTCGCGAATGAAGCGCGGCGTGTGGTGGAATGTCGATTTCAAGGTGATCTCAGAATAGTGCAACGATCCCGGATCGATCCGCACTTCGGAAGTTTTCGGGCAGCCGCCGAACAGATTCACCGTCGCGCCGCGCCGCGCCATCTGCACCGACCACTGCCAGGTCAGCGGCGACCCCACCGCTTCGATCACCGCGTCGGCCCCGCGCCCGCGCTCGGTCAGTTGGCGGACCAGCTGCACCGGATCGGGCTCCTCGTTCACGTCGAAGGTCGCCGTGGCGCCCATCGCTTCGGCCGCTTGCCGCTGGCTCTTGCGTTTTCCGATCGCGATCACGCGCGCGCCGCGCACCGCCAGCATCCGGATGAACATCAGCCCGATCGGCCCGCAGCCGATCACCACCACCGTGTCACCGGGCACCACCCCCACTTCGTCGATACCCCGCAGCACGCAGGCCAGGGGCTCGACCAGCGCCGCGTCGGTGAAGTCAACATGATCGGGAATCTCGAGCATGTTTTCGCGAACGATTCGGCCCGGGATTTTGATGTACTGTGCATAGGCCCCGTTGTTGAACAGCAGGTCCTCGCACAGGTTCTGCCGGTCCCGGCGGCAATAGAAACACTTGTTGCAGGGCGCGGAGTTCGACGGCACCACCCGCATACCCACCTGCACGCGGTCAGGGACCAAGCTGCCCACTTCCCTCACCACCCCGGCCACTTCGTGACCGAAGACGGCCGGCGGAACGATCATCCGCGGATGCGAGCCCTGTTTCCACACTTTCAAGTCGGTGCCGCAGGTCAACGCGACTCGCACTTCGAGCAAAACCTCATCCTCGGCGATCGTCGGGATGGCAACTTGTTCGACTTTCAAGTCTTCCCGGCCATAGAGCACCGCGGCGTTCATCAGGCCGGTGACGATTGCGGATCGCATTTATGGTATGACCATCACTTTCATAGAATCGCCCCGCGGCCGAGCGGCCAGTTCCAACGCCTTGGGCATCTCGTCCAGGGGCATCCGGTGCGAAATCATCTCCCGCACCGGCAAAAGTCGCTCGAAGACCAGCCGCGCCGCCTCCCCCTGGCGGTCAATTGCGGCGCTGTAGCTGCCCAGGATCTCCTTCTCCTCGATTCCGATCGCCGCCGCCGGCATCTCGATCCGCATGACCGGATCGTTATGGGCAAACAGTAGCACGCGCCCGCCCGGCCGCGCGAGCGAAAGCGCCTGCCCCACTAGCGAGGGATGGGCCGCTGCCACCAGAACAGCATCCGCTCCGCGCCCTTCGGTGCGCCGCCGGATTTCCGCATCGAGACTCGGGTCGTCCGGCTCAAACGAAAGCGCCGCGCCAAACCTTACGCTCGCTTCCCGCCGCGCCGGTAGCGGATCGGTGGTCACAGCTTCGGCGCCCATCCGTCGCGCCAGCATCAGCAGCAGGATCCCGATCGGCCCTTGCCCCAGCACGGCTACCTGCTCGCCTTCGGCCACCCGCGCCTTCTCTACCGCCTTGATGCACGTGTTCAGCGGCTCGATAAATGTTGCTTCCTCGAAACTAACCCCCGGCGGGATCGCCAACATCCCGTTCTCGACGATCCACGGCATCGCCCGCACGTACTCGGCAAAGCCTCCGCCGCTCGGCTGAAATCCCGCGGTCAGTCCCACCTTCTTATATTTCTCGCATTGCGAAAAGAGCCGCCGCTGGCAATAGAAGCAGCGCCCGCACGGGATGTGATGAAAGCTGACCACACGGTCGCCCACCTTCCACCGCGTCACGCCTTCGCCCACTGTAACCACCGTCCCGGCCACCTCGTGTCCCAGGATCAGCGGCGGCTCAATGAAACCGTGCTCGATCTTCTTGATGTCCGTGCCGCAAATGCCGCACGCCGCCACCCGGATCAGCACTTCTCCCGGGCCGATATTCGGAACCGGCACCTGCTCCACCACTACGCGGCCCTTACCGCGATAGACTCCGGCCCGCATCGTCCGCGCCGGTGGCGCGGCCTCTTCCCCTTCTACCTGCACTCCCAGTGAGCTCATTGCTTCTTCCAGTATCCTACGTCCTCGCTGCGGCCAGCTTCGCCGCGGCCCTTGTGTAACGTTCCAGAAACTCTCCCAGGATCTCCGCCGCGTGCCGGCTTTCCCGCGCCAGTCGCAGCAGCCCCGCAATCGCGGTCGGTTTCCGCGCCAACTCACCCGCCAGCGCCGCGCCCCGCAACCGCCCCCTCCGATCGAAAACACGGTTGAAATCCACGGGCATGTCGCCCTCCACCGGATCGCTCACCGCGCGGATCGCCGCCGCTGGCACTCCGCGCGCGGCGGCAGCCTCCAGCACCGCGAACGATTCCATCTCCACCGCGTCGGCCGTTCGGCCCAATTGCCGCTTCTCCTCGGCCGTGCCGGCTACACGCATCGCACTCACGAGCACCGCCTCGCTCGCGCCCTCCTCGACCGCCAGCCTGCTCCACATCGCCGCCGGCTCGAGTGCCCGGCCGTCTTCGAGCCGCAACACTTTTCGCGCCACCAGCACCGTTCCCAGCCGGTGCTCGGGCCGCAACCCTCCGGCCAGGCCCGAGGAGATCACCAGATCGAACGGCTCCCGCTCCAGCGCCCAGGTCGCCGCTCGCCCGGCGTTTTCCATTCCTGCGCCGCTGACCAGCACGACCAGTTCGATGGCGCCCTCCTGTTTCCGGTACGCCTCAGTCCCCTCGCGACGTTCGGCCCGAAACCCGCCGCGTTTTCGCCACCCACCGAATTCCGCCCCGAGAGCGAACGTCACCAGGAAACGCACAATCTTCAGGCGGCCAGTCTGCCCGCGACGGAGCTTCGCGTGGTGTAGCCGCGATCCCGGTACCAGGCGACCGCCCGCTCGAGCGCCGCTTCCACCGGTCCCGGCGTGAAACCCAATTCCCGCACCGCTCGCGAGCAATCGACGAACATCTTGTGCCGCGACATCCGCACGCCTTCGAGCGGAATCTGCGGCTCGCGCCCGGTCATCCGCGCCAGCAGCTCGTCGGCCAGGCCCGCCATGTACGCCACGGCATGTGGCAGCCGCACCCGCGGCGCAGTCCGCCCGGTCAGCCGCGCCAGCACGTCCAGAATCTCTTTCAGCGTCATGTTGCGGCAACCGAGGATATACCGCTTGCCGGCCTGCCCGCGTTCTGCCGCCAGCAGATGCCCCCGGGCGACGTCCTCGACCGCCACCACGTTCAATCCGGTATCGACGTACGCCGGCATCCTTCCGCGCAGAAAATCCAGCAAGATGCGGCCGGTCGGCGTCGGCTTGGCGTCGCCCGGTCCCACCGGCGTCGTCGGGTTTACGATCACCACCGGCATCCCCGCCTCGGCCGCGCGAAACGCCTCGCGTTCGGCCAGGAATTTTGAGCGCTTGTAGTGCCCGATCATCTCTTCGAGCCGCGCATTCGTCGATTCGTCCGGCAGCGCCCCGGCGCGCGGCACGGCCATCGTTGCCACCGTGCTCGTATAGACGAAACGTTCGACCCCGGCCCGCCGCGCTGCTTCCAGCAGGTTGCGCGTCCCGGTCACGTTGCTCTGGTAGATCTCTCGCGGGTCGGCAGCCCAAAGCCGATAGTCGGCCGCCACGTGGTAGACGCGCCGCACGTCCCGGCAAGCGCGGTCGAGCGAGGCGACGTCGCGTAAATCCCCGGTCACGACCTCGACTGGCAATTCTCCCACGGCCTCGCGCCGGCTCCCGGCGCGCACCAGCACCCGAACAGGCTCGCCCTGCTCCACCAGCTGGCGCGCCACGTGGCTACCCACGAATCCTGTCGCGCCGGTCACTAGGGTAATTCCGCTCATTGCAGAATCGGCAGCACCTCGCGGTCCGCGTCCTTCCCGGAACCCGTCCCGCCGGCCGATGAACCCGGGCCGTGACCATTGCCGTTCCCGTTGCCGTTGCCCCCAGAAGGATGGATGCTCACCGTGCGCAACGGTTTCCGCGTCCCGGCAACCATTTGCCACTTCAGCAGCTTCCAGCCGTCGCCAAGCTTGCTGTTCCCGCCCAGCACGGCCGAAGGCTCGTAGCCCACGTGCACCATGCAATCATGGCACCGCGGATCCCGGCCGTAGCCGTACTTCTCCCACGGCGTCTTCTCGATGAACTCCTGGTACGACTTGGAGTGCGAGTCGGTCATCAGATAGCAGGGTCCCTTCCAACCGCGCGGGTTGAAGGTCGGGTTGCCCCAGGCGGTGCACATCAGCTCACGCTCGCCGCGCAGGTAGTCCAGGTAGATCGGCGACATCATCAGGTTGTAGCGTTCGAGCAGCGCGCAGGCGAGCCGGAACTTCTCCTGGATTTCCTCCCGTGACATGAACATGTCCCTGGTCTGCACCGCCGAATAGGAATAGCCCGGAGACAGCATGAAGCCATCCACGCCCAGCCCGGTCAGGAAATCGTAGAGTTCGGCGATCTCGTTGAGGTCGGTCTCTTTGTACACGGTGGTGTTGGAGCTCACCAGGAAGCCGGCCGCCTTCGCCGCCTTGATCCCTTCGATCGCCTCCCGGAACACACCGTCCCGCTCGACGCACATGTCGTGCGTCTTTTCCATCCCGTCCAGGTGCACGTTGAAAAAGAAGCTCGAATTCGGCCGGAACTCGTGCAGCTTCTTCCGCATGAACATGCCGTTCGTGCACAGGTAGATGTGCCGCTTCCGGTCGAGCAGTTCCTTCGTCAGCCGGCCAATTTCCGGATAGATCAGCGGCTCGCCTCCGCAGATCGAAACCACCGGCGCGCCGCACTCTTCCGCCGCGCCGACGCACTCCTCGACGCTCAGCATTTCGTCGATCGTGGACTTGTACTCGCGGATGCGGCCACACCCCGTGCAGGTGAGGTTGCAGGCGTGCAAGGGCTCGAGCATCAGGACCAGCGGGAACTTTTCCTTCCCCATCATTTTGTTCTTGATGATGTAGCCGGTCATTCGCCGTGTCAGTGTCATTGGAAAGCGCATGATGCTCAGGCTCCATTCTTCTTGAGTTGCTTCGGCAAAAGCCGCAAGCCTTCCGCCAGGCCCTTGCCCTCGATCTGGTTCAGATAGCGAGCCAGGGCGTAAAGCGGAAAGGAGTTACGGTACAAATGGTAACGCAAATAAAAGACTCGGGGGAAACCTGTCCCGGTGAACAACTCCTCGTCCCAGGAACCGTCGCTCTTCTGCGTGTCGAGTAGGTACTCGGCCGCGCGTCGCGCCGCCGGATCGCCGGGTCCGGCAACGGCCAGCAGGCCGATCAGCCCCCAGGCCGTTTGTGAAGCAGTGGTCTCGCCCTTGCCCTTGAGCGACGGATCGTCGTAGCTGGCGATCGATTCCCCAAAACCGCCGTCGCCATTTTGCACCGACCGCAGCCACCCAGCCGCTTGCTGGCTGGGACTTTCGCCCGCCAAGCCCACGGCTTCCAGCGCACGCAGCACCCCGCTGGTTCCGTAGACGTAATTCACCCCCCAGCGCCCATACCAGGCCCCTTCGGCCGTCTGGTCGCCGAGCAGGAAACGGTAAGCGCGCTGGATCACTGGGTGCGTCTTCGGCCAGCCGAGCAGGCCCAGGCATTCCACCACGCGCGCGGTGACATCCGCCGTCGCCGGATCGATCATCGCGTTGTGATCGGCAAAGGGAATCTCCGTCATGATCTTGCGGTCGTTGTCCTTGTCGAACGCGCCCCAGCCGCCGTTGCGATTCTGCATTCCCAGCAGCCAGGCGACGCCGCGCCGGATTGAATGCTCCAGGCGCTCGCGGTCGGGGTATGCCACTCGCCGCAGCGCCATCAGCACAAACGCCGTGTCGTCGACATCAGGATAGAAATCGTTGCGAAATTCGAAGGCCCACCCACCAGGCTCTACCTTCGCCTTCTTCTGCCAATCGCCGCCGCAGAAGAGCTGCCGCTCCAGCAGCCAGTCGGTGCCGCGCACCAGCGCCGGGTGGTCCGCCTCGAGGCCGGCTTCCTCCAGCGAAACCATCGCGATACAGGTGTCCCAAAGCGGCGAAAGGCACGGCTGAAGCCGAATCGTTTCCCCTTCTTCGATTTCCAACGCCGCCATCTGCGCGATCTCTCGCGCCGTCAGCGGATCGTTCGGCGGATGGCCCATCGCCACCAGAGCAAAGACCGAATTCATCATCGCCGGGTAGATCGCCGCCAAGCCGTCGGACCGCTCCAGGTGATCGAGCATCCACTGTTCGGCTGCTCCGAGCGCGCGCCGGCGCAACAGTTTTCCCGGCAGTTTCTCCTTCAATTTCAATCCGCGGTCCACCGCCAGGAACAGGTTCCTCCAGCTGAACACCTTCGAGCCCCATTCCAGCGCCTTATGTTTGTGCGCCGGATCCTGGAACAGCGGCTCGACGTCCATCTCCACTGGCAGCCGCCAGCCGGGCTTCCGCCCCCACAGGATCATCAGCGGCACCACAATTCCCCGCGTCCATGACGAGGCCTCGTAAAGATTGATCGGAAACCACGACGGCAGCAGCATCAGTTCCGGCACGATCGCAGGCACCATGTCCCAGCCGATCAACCCGGCCATCGCCAGATAGAACCGCACGAAGGAATTGGTCGATTCCAGCCCGCCCAGTTCCCGAATCCGCTTGGCCGCGCGCAGCAGATGCGGCGCGTCGGCCGCGTCGCCGGCCAACCGCAGCGCCACCCAGGCCTTCACCGTCGCGTTCACCTCGGATGGGCCTTCGACGTAGATGTTCCAGCCGCCGTCCTCGAGCTGTCGCGGACGGATGTAATTGGCAAGCTTCCGGATGCGCTCTGGCTCGCCGCGTCCGAGCAGGTGCAAATAGAGAATATAGTCGGATTCGAGGGTGGTATCGGCCTCCAGTTCGGCCCACCAATGGCCCTCTTCCTTCTGCAGCGAGAGCAGATATTCCCTGCTCCGCATCACTGCTCGACGCAGCCGCTCCACGAATTGCCGGTCGAGCTGAGGCTGTTGCCTTTCCAGCTCCGACTGGATTCCAACCCCTACGGCATCGGCCATAGGACCTTTACCTCATTCCCCCGTGGAATACACTCTCACCGCGCAGACCTTTATAGTCGCTCGCCTTGCCGGTGATTCTGCTCAGGTCTCCCTCGCGCACTCGAGCACCGTGCCTTTAATTCGGCGCAAACTCGGCCGCATGGCGGCAATCGCGCGGGGCCGTTCCGGTCTGAAAACCTCGCCGCTCAGCCCGGACTATCTTGGCGACCCCCTTTTGATTTGGGCAGTCGTAATAGACCAAGATGATTATCCTCAGGTTTCGGGCTAGGGGCAACTAGAAACTCACCCCTTTCAATCAGTTGCCGCTTCCCCGCCTCCGAAAAATCGAGCTCGAACAAAGTCCGTCGCTCGCCCCGGCAGTCGCTCTCCGATGCCTTGGTAAAAAGCCGGTCTGAGCGCCAGGAGATTTTTTGGCACACCCTCCCATTCCTTTTCGATGCGGCGACGAACCACGAAAGCATCGGCCCGATCAAGAAACTGTCTCGCTGATTCTTTGAAATCACCCACCGCCGGGTCGAGTACCAACAGGTAGAGACTCGGCTCCAGATAACCCAGCAAGCTGTTGCTCTCGACAATGACGTTCGGTTTCCCGCCCGTTTCCTTACGCCCCAGCTCTTCGAGCAGCAGCGGCAAGCCTTCCCCCAACTGCCCCTGCCGCGTGCGCAGCCAGATCGCCCGCCGCGCCCCGGCGGCCAAAAAACGCGATGTGTCGCTTTGGCCGTCCAAGTTCTTCTCTACGTCGAGAGCGGTGGCATGCTCACCCGGCGCGCATTGGCATAATTTTCCGTTCACCGCGCAAACCCCGTGCCCGTATTGGCTGATCTTTACCGCTACCCACCTCGCCTCGGGAAACGCCCGGATCAGGTCCACCACCAGTGCCGTTTTCCCAACGTTCCGGCTCTGGCCGCCGACAACCAGCAGTCGCGGCTCGATTTCCCTCGCCAACGTTTCCCCCTCCGCAGGCCTACTCGTCTCCTAGCTTTTCCTCCAGGAGCTTCAGCCGCGCCGCAAGGTCCGGTAGCCGGGAAAACCACGCGTACTGGCGCTTGAACTCGGCCAGCGGTCGCGCTGGCGTGCCCCATACCACCAGTCCGCGCCGAATTTTTTTCCCGGTCAGGATGCCCGAACCAGATCCGCACACGGCGCCCTCCTCGACCACGCAATGGTCGCCCATGCCCACCTGTCCGCCAATCACCGCATTCCGCTCCACCACGCTGCTGCCCGCAATCCCGGTTTGAGCGGCAATCACCACGTGTTCGCCGATCTCCACGTTGTGCGCGATCTGCACTAGGTTGTCGATCTTCACGTCTTTTTGGATGCGCGTGGTGCCCAGCGAGCCTCGGTCAATTGTTGTGTTGGCGCCGATCTCCACATCGTTGCCAATCTCCACTCCGCCCACCTGCGGAAACTTCCAATATCCCTCCGGCCCGCGGACGTAGCCGAAGCCGTCGCTGCCGATCACCACGCCCGCATGCACCACCACCCGGCTGCCCAGCCGCGCCCCGGGATAAATCGTCACCCGCGGATAGAGCCGGCAGCTCTCGCCAATCCATGTCCCTTGTCCCAGGTAGCAATGCGCTCCGATTTCGCAGCCGGCGCCAATTTCTACCTTATCTTCGATTACCGCGTACGGCCCGATCCCCACTCCCGGCCCCAGCCTCGCTCCCGGCGCAATCACGGCCGTCGGATGGATGCCGCGCGCCACCAGTGCCGTCTCCACCAGCAGCGTCGCCGCCCGCGCAAACGCCAGTTTCGGCTGCTCTACGCGCAGCAGCGTCTTGCCCGTCAGCGCCAGGCCGGTCGGCACCAGTGCCGTTCCCGCGTGCGAGGCTTCTGCCCGCGCGCGATGCCGCTCGCCTTCGCAGTAGATTAGGTCCTCGGCCGTCGCCTGTTCCGGTCCCGCCAGTCCGCGGACCGGCTGCTCCGGATCGCCTTCGAGTTCGGCTTCGAGAAACCGCGCAAGCTCGCGAGCGGTGTGCATCATGCCAACCTCCCACTCAGATCAGAAGGGATAGACCGACGGTTCTCCCGCCGGCCGCGTTTTCCAACGCTTATGCACCCACAGCCATTGCTCCGGATACCGGCGGACAAATTCCTCCACCACCTTCGTGAACCGGGCGGTGTTTTCGCGGATGTCGCTATCGCTGTCTCCCGTCCGCGCCAGTTCCACCGCCGGGTCGAACCGCAGCCGGTATTTCCGCAGTTCCCCGTCCCAGATCAGAAAGCCGGGAACGACAGCGGCATCAGTGCGCAGCGCGAGCCGCGCCAGCCCCGATGTGGTGCAGGCCTCCAGCCCGAAGAAATCCACGAACACGCCCTCTTCCCGCGACGTGTTGTGATCGATCAGCACGCCAACCGTGCCGCCCTGCCGCAGGATCGAGAGCACCGCTCTCGCCGATTTCCCCTTGTCGATCGGTTGGTTGCCGGAAAGGCAGCGGTAGCGGTCGATCAGCTCGTTCACCCGCCGGTTCTCGATGGGCCGCGCCAGGAAATGCAGCGGATAGCCGAAAAGCGCCTGGGCAAACGGCGCCAGCTCCCAAGCGCTCAGGTGCCCCGTGAGGAACAGCACCCCCTTGCCAAGTTCTCGCGCCGCGGCGAAATTCTCGAATCCGTCCAGCAGCACCACCCGCTCGATGTTTTCCCGCGTGTAATCGGGAAAGTGCGCGAATTCCCCCGCCATCCAGCCCACCTGACGGATCATTCCCCGGATCGTCCGCCGCCGTCGGGCCGCATCCCAATCGGGGAAGGCGAGTTTCAGGTTCCATCGGGCCGTCCGCCACAGCACCGGCCGCGACCAGTAAAGCAGCCGCACCGTCTGCACTCCCACCGCCCGAGCCACCGGCCGCGGCAGCATCCCCAGCAGGCCAAGCGCAGAACGTGCGGCGATATATTCGGCCCATTCCGCCATCAGCCGCCCATTATCCATCAGGACCGCCGCCGGATTCAGTTTTCCCGTTTCCCGCCGCTCCGGTTACCCACCTCCCCGCCCACCCCTAGGATAGCCACAGCCAGCGGCGTCCTGGCCGTAGGCCTTTCTCACCCTCCTCGCCCCAGCCCTCCTCGCCGCGCCGATTGCCCACTTCTCCACGCGCCGCCTCGGTCGCCACGCCCGTTGCCTTTCCGGTCGTGGGCTTTTCCCGTCCGCACTCGCACCTCACGCCCGGCCCCTCCGCGCCTCATCGCTGCCGCACCTCCGCTCATAGTAGACTCAACTTGTCTTGTCTCTTCGGCGCATTTCCGAGCTTTGGGATGCCTTGGCGGTCTTCCTGCTCGGCATCTGCCTGTTCGCCGGCCTCGGCGCGATTGGCCTGATCGGCCCCGACGAGCCGCGCTACGTCTCCATCGCGCGATCGATGGCGCGATCGGGCGATTGGATCACGCCGCGGCTCTGGGGCCATCCCTGGTTCCAGAAGCCGATCCTCTACTATTGGTCAGCCGCCGCCTCTTTCCGCCTGTTCGGCGTAAGCGAGCGCACTGCCCGTCTGCCCAACGCCCTCGCCGCGCTTGTCGGCGCGTTGCTGCTCGGCTGGGCCGCCTGGCATTTTTACGGCGCCCGCGCCGCCCGCCTCGTGCTCGTGCTCTTCCCCACCGCCATCGGCATCTTCGCTTTCGCCCACGCCGCCACGATGGACATGCCGCTGGCCATGTCTCTCACTGCCGCGATGGTTTCCGCGCTGTTCGCTCTCCCGCCCGCGTCGCCGGCTGCGGCAAAGCCCCCGGGCCGGCGCCGCGTTTGGCTTGCGCTGGTGGGCGTGTTCCTCGGCCTGGGCACTCTGGCGAAAGGGCCTGTCGCCGTCATTTTGGCTGGCGGCAGTGCTCTGCTCTGGGCGTTGATCACCCGCCGCTGGCGCGACGTGTTCCGTTTCCTGCGTTGGGAACCGCTCGCGGCTTTTGCTGCCGTGGCCCTCCCCTGGTACGTCGCCTGCTCGCTGGCAAATCCCCGCTTTCCTCACGCCTTTCTCTGGTACCAGAATTTCCAGCGTTATCTCACTCCGGTCTTCGCCCACGTGCAGCCGTGGTGGTTTTTCTTTCCCGTGCTGGCCCTCGGCCTGCTCCCCTGGACTCCGTTGCTCCTAGCCACGCTCCGCGACGGCTGGCGCCTGTTCCGGTCGGGTCGCGCCGCCGCTTCGCCTGCACTGTTCGTGGCCTGTTGGGCCGCTTTTCCGCTCCTCTTTTTCAGCTTTTCCGATTCCAAGCTGCCGGGCTATATCCTGCCCGCCGTTCCTCCGCTGATTTTCCTGCTCGCGCGCACGGTTGATCGCTTCCCGTCCTCTCGCGAGCCCCAGCCGAACGGACGCCAGCGTGACCGGCTCGGGCGATGGGCAGTTGCGCTCGTCGGCCTCACCTTGATCGCGCTGGCGGCGACCGCCGGCCATTGGCTGCGTCGCCTGCCGCAATCGTGGGACCTCGCCCACCATACGGTGATTCTTGCGCTCCTCGTTGCCACGGCACTGGTCGGCGTCCTGGTGGCCGTGCTCGCTGCTTTTCGCCGCTCTCGCCGGGCGGTTGCCATCACGGCGCTCTGGATGGGCGTGCTGGTCGCCGTCGTCGCCTGGTTCTTCCTGCCCCGCGTTGGTCCCTATCTTTCCGCTCGCGATGCCGCGGCAGCCGCCCGCCAGGTCGTCGAGCCCGGCGCCAGCGTCGAGGTTTATGGGCTCTCCCGCGACTGGGTCTACAGCCTCGATTACTATTTCGATCGCCGCCTGCCTGTCTGGTCGCCTAACGAGACGCGTCCCGTCTGGGTCTACACGACAGAGAAAACGCTCCCTACCTTCGTGCAGCACCACCGCCGGCCCAGCGTCACCCTCCCCCTACGCGGCGGCCTCGTGCTCGCCCATCTCGCAGGATCGGCACCTTAGCAGCGCTCCCCTGCCCTGCTCACACCACGGCTTGAATCTGAGCCTTCCGGCAGGGTATCGTTTCTCTAGTAGTGGTTTTCGCGTTACCTGAGCCTGGCGGCGAAGAATCAGGATCGCCGGAAAAACGGCTCCCAGGGGCTTTTCTTCCCGAGCCGGACCCGCCGCGCCTCGAGGAGGCCGGATGCAACTGACGAAGCACACTCTTCCCTTGGGACGGGTTTTCGGGATTCCCGTCGATATTGACTACTCCTGGTTCCTGATCCTGGGCTTGTTCACCTGGCTGCTGGCCGTTGGCTATTTCCCCTACCAGTTCAAGCACTGGTCGGCCGCCGAATATTGGATCGTCGGCGCGATTTCCGCGGCGATGCTCTTCGTCTGCGTCCTGCTCCACGAATTCGGCCATTCGCTGGTGGCGATGCACTACAAGGTCCCGGTAAGCCGGATCACCCTGTTCATTTTCGGTGGTGTTTCCGAAATCGCCGCCGAACCGCCAAGCGCCTCCGCCGAGTTCTGGATCGCGATTGCCGGCCCGGCCGTCAGCCTCGCCCTGGGAGGCCTTTTCTACGTCGCCCGCTTCTTCGTCGTCGGCTTTACGCCCGTGCTCGCCTTGGTCGAATACCTGGCCCTGATCAACGTCGTGCTCGCCATCTTCAACCTCGTTCCCGGTTTTCCGCTCGACGGAGGCCGCGTTCTCCGCGCGATCATCTGGGGCAGCAGCAAGGATTTCCAGCGCGCCACGATGCTCGCCGCCAACACCGGCCGCTTCTTCGGCTACGCGATGATCTTCTACGGCATCTGGCGGATGCTGACCGGCGATCTCTTCGAAGGCATCTGGATCGCCTTCGTTGGCTGGTTCCTCGAAAGTGCCGCCGCTGCCCAGATTCAGCAGACGATGGTCAAGGGGTTGCTGGTCGGCCACAAGGTCTCGGAGGTGATGAACCGCAACTTCGAGCCGCTCCCCGGCAGCACCACGCTCGAAGAACTCGTCGAAAAGCACGTCCTCGGCACCGGCCGCCGCGCCTTCATCGTCGGCCACAACGGCGCCCCTGTCGGCCTGCTCACCCTCACCGGCATTCGCCAAATCCCGCGCACCAATTGGCCTATCACGACCGCCGAGCAGGCAATGATTCCCTTCGAACAAGTAAAGACAATCACGCCCACCGCCGAACTCTGGACCGCCTTCGAGAAAATGGGCCGCGACGGTGTCAATCAGCTCCCGGTCGTCGACGACGGCCACATGGTCGGCATGCTCTCGCGTGACGACATCGTCGATTACCTCCGCCTCCTCCAGCAGCTCCGCACCTAGCCTCGCGCCGCACCCGCGCCGGAATCCATCACCACCCGCATCCGTCCATCGCCGCCGACCGTGTTACGATGCACCACTCGGCGGGTCCTCCGGCTACCGCGGCCGCGAATCCCTTCCCGCCATCCCGGCAACCGGGAAACGCTCAGTGCGCTACGCGATCATCGGCAACGGCGTCGCCGGCACCACCGCCGCGTTCACCCTGCGCGCACGCGAACCCGGGGCCGAGATCACCCTCATCAGCGCCGAGAGTGACTATTTTTTCTCTCGCACCGCGCTCATGTACGCCTACATGGACCGCATGAGCCGTCGCGATCTGGAGCCCTACGAGCGCAAGGTCTACGCAAAACAGAATCTCCGCCTGCTGTGCGATCGCGTCACCGATCTCGACGCCTCGCGCCTCCTGCTCACGCTCGAATCCGGCCGCGCGCTCGAATACGACCGGTTGTTGCTCGCCACCGGCTCCGTGGGCGACCGTCCGAATTGGCCCGGCCTCGACGAGGCCCACGAGGGGGTGGTCCATTTCGTCACGCTCGACGATCTCGACCGCTGCGAGCGCCTCACTCCGTCGACTCGTCAGGCCGTGGTCGTCGGCGGTGGCCTGATCGGCGTCGAGTTGGTCGAATGCCTCGTCTACCATCGCAAGCAGGTCACTTTCCTGGTGCGCTCGCCGGGCTATTGGCCTGGCGCTCTCGCCGGCGAGGAATCGGCCATGGTGAGCGAGCACATCCGCCGCCACGGCGTCGATTTGCGCGCAGACGAAGGGGTGGCGCGCGTGCTCGCCGACGAGGGCGGTCGCGTCCGCGCGGTGCAAACACAGTCCGGCGCCGAATTTCCCTGCCAGTTGCTCGGCATCGCCATCGGCGTCGTTCCCGCGGTCGATTGGCTTCGGCAGGTGAAGACCCCTCCGCGCATCGAGCGCGGCATCGTCGTCTCCTCGAGTTTTGAAACCTCGCTCGAAAATGTCTGGGCCGCCGGCGATTGCGCCGAATTCCTCCACGACGGCCGCTCCACCGTCGAGCAACTCTGGTATTCCGCCCGCCGCCAGGGCGAACTCGCCGCTCGCGCCATGCTCGGCGATCCGGTCCGTTACGAGCTGCCGATTTTCTACAACAGCGCGAAGTTCTTCGAGATCGAATACACTTCGACGGGCATCGTCGATCCCTCGATCGAAGGCACGCGCTCGTTTTTCTGCCGCCTTCCCGGCAAGCAAGCGAGTGTGCGCATCGTCGAGCGCGCCGGCGCCGTCGTCGGCTTCAACATGCTAGGCTCGCGCTGGAATCACACGTTCTTCGAGCGCTGGATCACCGAGCGCCGCGATCTCGACTACGTCGTCGAACACCTGCGCGAAGCCCAGTTCGATGTCGAATTCGGCCGCGTCGATCTCGCCCCCGTCCATGCCACCTACCGCGATTGGAAAGCCGCGCTTCACCCCTGGCCCGCACTCCCACGAGGATCGGGTTTCGTATAGCGCCACACTTTAGGGTGGCACCTTGCCGCCGCCGAGGAGAAACTCGCGACGAGCGTGGCGAGTCCCGACGCACTGTGTCGGGAAGCATCCCGCTAATGGCTCGGCAACGCCTCCCACATCCACACCCATAGCGCCGCCCTCCCAACCCGCGCTAGCATGGCCACGCGACGTCACAGCTTCCGTCGTGGTCAAAGTGGTGAAAACGCATGGTGCGACAAGGAAAAGCCGCCTGGCTGGCCCACGACCTCACTCATCGTGGCGTCACCGCCTGGCTTCTCTCCGCCCTGCTCGTCGCCTTCTACCTCGTTCTCTACTACACCGCCTTGTTCGACCGCGCCGCCCGCGCCATCGGCCTCGACAGCAAGTGGACCTTCTACGGCATCCTTTACTCCCTTGCCATCGTCCTCGGCGGCATCTACGTCCTGCGCAAGTACCGGCACAATCGCTATCAGGTTGTGCGCACCGCCGTCGTGATGTTCGTCCAGGTCATCCTCGCCTTCTCGATTCCCGAAATCCTGCAATTCGTCCATCAGCCCGAATACTATTTCAGCTATTTCTGGCCGCTGAAGTTCGACTACTGGACGCCCGAAACGATTTTCCGTTTCCCGCTCGGCTATATCCTCTACAGTTTCCTCGGCTCGCTCCTGCTGGTGCCGCTGCTCGGCATTTTCTTCGGCAAGCGCTGGTATTGCTCCTGGGTTTGCGGCTGCGGCGGCTTGGCCAATACGGCCGGCGATCCCTTGCGCCACCTCACCAGCAAATCGAGCGCCTCTTGGAAATTCGAGAGGATCTCGATCTACACGGTCCTCGCCGTCTGCCTCACGCTCACTGCCCTGCTGTTCGTCTCCTGGGGTATTCGCACCCGCGATCCGGCCCTCGAGCAGTTCGTCGATGGCTTCCAGTCGGTCTACGCCTTCCTCGTCGTGGCGATGCTCAGCGGCGTGGTCGGCGCCGGGCTCTACCCGCTCGGCGGCACGCGCATCTGGTGCCGCAACTTCTGCCCAATGGCCGCCCTGCTCGGCCTGGTGCAGAAATTCGGCCGCTTCCGCATCACGGTGAAAGAGAACATGTGCATCTCCTGCGGCCTCTGCAGCAAGTACTGCGAGATGGGCATCGACGTCCGCAGCTACGCCCAGGCCAATCTCAGCTTCACCCGCGCTTCCTGCGTCGGTTGCGGGCTCTGCGCCGAGGTCTGTCCCCGCGGTGTTTTGCGCCTCGAAAACATTCGGCTCCGCCATCCGCAGCAACTGGCCCTCATCCACATCTCGCCCGCCACTACTAGGAGCAGGACGGCAGCCATCTGACTGTCATCGTAGTCACGGCCGGCACTCTTCCGGCCGTTGGCCGTTGTCCTCCGCAGCAAATTGCCTCGCTCACCCACCGCCGCTGGCCGCCATCGCCCCAAAACGAGTACGATTTCGAGCGGACAATCCGCGGAGGCTCATCGCATGAAACCGACGGAATGGAATCCCGAGCTGTACATGTCGAAACACGCGACCATCATCGAGTCCGGCCGCGACGTCCTCGCCCTGCTTGCGCCCCAGCCGGGCGAGCGCGTGCTCGATCTCGGCTGCGGCACCGGCCAACTCACCCATGCCATCGCCGAAAGGGGCGCGCGCGTCACCGGGCTCGACAGTTCGCCCGCCATGATCGAAACCGCCCGTCGCGAATTCCCGGACCTCGATTTTGTCCTGGCCGACGCTACCGATTTCTCTTTCCCTGAGCCGTTCGACGCCGTTTTCACCAACGCGGCCCTCCACTGGATGCGCCCGCCTGAAAAGACCATCGCCTGCGTCGCCCGCTGTCTCTGCCAGGGCGGCCGCTTCGTCGCCGAACTCGGCGGCCAGGGCCACATCACCGAGCTTCGTCGCGCCGTGCAGCAGACCTGGCATGAGATGACCGGCCGCGATCTCGAATGGAATTACTATTTCCCCTCTGTCGCCGGATTCTCGGCCTTGCTCGAAGCCTCCGGCCTCGAGGTTCGCGAGGCGCGCCTGTTCGATCTCCGCACGAAACTCGACGACGGCGAAAATGGTCTCCGCAACTTCCTCGTCATGTTCGGCGGCCAATATCTGCGCGCCGCGTCGGAGCCGGCACGCGAAAAATGGCTCCGGCGCGCCGAGCAGCTTGCCCGTCCCGCGCTGTTCCGCGACGGCGACTGGTACCTCGACCGGCGCCGCCTTCGGGTGCTGGCGGTGAAAACCGCTGCCTGATCGCCTTTCGGCCGGGCACGTCGCCGCGCCACTTCCCGCCATGCCCGGATTTGGCTGATTTCCTCCGGCTCGCCGGCAAAGGCGTAAGGTATAATGGCGCGAGTCGACCTTGTCACTTCTACGCACGCGCGTGGAACTGTCGGACCTGCGCCGCATCAACTCGCGGAAGCTGCAGCCCCTCTTCGAGGAGGAGGCCCGGTGCTGGAGCGAGCAGCTGCGCTGGGATTACCGCCCTTCCATCGAACTGATCCGCAGCTTTATCAATGCGCGCTCACTGCTTGGCTACGCCGCCTGGCAAAACGGCGAGCCGGCCGGCTACGGTTTCTACGTCCTCGAAGATCACAAGGGGCTCATCGGCGGCCTCTTCGTTTCCTCGCGCTTTCCCCAAGTGGAAATCGCCCGTCTCTTGCTCCGGGAAATGCTCGCCGACCTTCGCCATCTCCCGCACATCACCCGCGTCGAAGCCCAGCTGATGCCCAGTGGCACCGAAATTGACGAGGTCCTCTCTGGCGAGAATTTCCGCATCTTTCATCGCCAATTCATGCTCCTCTCGCTCGGGAATCGGTCGGCCGAAGCTTCGAAGCCGCCCGCCTCGCTCGCGCTCGAGCCGTGGAACGACCGGCGCTTGCAGTCCTCCGCCAGGCTGATTCAGCTCGCCTACCAGGACCACATCGATGGCGAGATCAACGATCAGTACCGCAGCGAGGCCGGCGCCGCTCGCTTCTTGCGCAACATCGTTTTCCTTCGTGGCTGCGGCGAATTCCTCCCGCAGGCGTCTTTCGTGCTTGCTGCCTCGCCCCACGACGCCCCCATCGGCCTGGTGCTCAACTCGGCCGTCGCGCCCGGCATTGCTCACACGACGCAAATCTGCGTCCTACCTGGCTTCCAGGGCCACGGCCTGGGAAGAGGCATGCTCGCCGCTTCCGCCGCCGCGCTCACGCGGATGGGCTTTACCGCGATCTCCCTCACCGTCACCTGCGCCAACCGCAATGCCGTCGCTCTCTACGAAAGCATGGGCTTCAAAACCCTCCACCGATTCTCCGCCGGTGTCTGGCAAGCCTAGCCAGCCGTAATTTCACACGCCGCCTCGCCGACTCATCCCGGCGCCCTTTGAGGAGGATCATTCGCCGACGCTTGGCCTCGCTTACCGGTTTTGACCGCGAAAGACTTCATCGCCCCAAACAACTTCGGGTCGAGATTATGAGGCCGCCTTGGTGCAGATAGTCAAAAACCAGTAATCGCATCTTGCAATCCCGCTACAACGTTTCGGGAAACGGGTTGTGAGACAACCACAACAGCTATGCCTGGAAGGCGAATGCCAGCTCAAGACGGCCGGGAGCGCGGGAGTCCGAATCACACCAGACAGCATTACAAGGCGTAGCGCTTTTTTCAGCTGCCTTTGCGCGTCCGCTCGCTGAGCAGCCCCCGCAGTTCGCCCATGAATTCCCGCACGTCCTTGAAATCCAGGTAGACGGACGCGAACCGCACGTAGGCAACCTTGTCCAGTTTTTTCAGGTGAGACATCAGGAGGGTACCAATTTCACTGGTCGTACGCTCCCGGTTGGGCGATTCCAGAACGTAGCGCTCGACCTCGTCCACCAGCGCTTCCAGCTTGGCCGTCGGCACCGGCCGCTTTTCGCAAGCCTTCAGCAGCCCTTGCAACACTTTCTGCCGGTCGAACCGCTCGCGCCGGCCGTCCTTCTTCACCACCATGTAGGGAATTTCGTCGATCCGCTCGTAGGTGGTGAACCGGCGATGGCAATGATTGCATTCCCGCCGCCGCCGGATCAGTTCCCCTCCACCGCTTTCCCGGGAATCCACCACCCGATCTTCCCGCGACGCGCAGAATGGGCATCTCACGGCTGCACCTTTTCGGCTCCTTCCTTCAACTCCTCCTCTTCGGCCATCTCCTCTTCCCGTTTCGATTCCGAGGCCAACTGCCACAGTTCATGGATCGAAACTCCCTGCCGGATGAGGAGCGGAACGCCGGCCACGAGCACCGCCCCGAACGTCACCAGCCACAACACGATGGCCACCACCGCTGCCGGGCCTTGCGAAATCCCGAAAAACACCGTGAGCGCGAAGAAGCTCGCCGCTTGCGCGCCGCCGCCTACTGCCGGCAGCTGCACCAGCCCGCCCAGCATCGTCACCCCCAGCAAAAGCATCTGGTCCGCATAGCCCAGGTGTGCCAGTTGCCCGCCAAACGCATGGCAAATCCATAGAAAGGCCAGCGCCACCACCCCCCAGTGCGCAATCGAATATGCCGTCGCCTCGCCCAGGTCGCGCCAGGTCCGGATCGCCTGCAGCCCCTCGCTAAACCCGGCCGACATCTGCGCCACCTTGCGCCGCCAGCCCTTCGCCTTCCGCCAGGCATGCATCCGCCGCTGCAGCAGCCCCGCGCCGTGCCAGCGGAAATAGATCAGGAAGCAGATCATCGCCACCAGCAGTCCCAGCAGCACCAGTCCGACCGAGCGCGCGGCAAGGATCGCCGAACTATGCCCGTCCACCGGCATCCGGCTCGTGGCCAGCAGCAGGCCGAGGCCGAATAGCCCGAGCGTCGCCGCCACGTCGAACACACGCTCGAGCACATAGATGCCGAACGTTCCCGAAATCGAAAGCCGGTCTTTCCGCGCGATCAGCAATGGCCGCACCGGTTCGCCCGCTCGCCCCAGCAGGAAGAGCGCGGCGAAGCCCATCAGCGTCGATTCGTAGACGTGCCAGAAGTGCGCCTTGCCAAGGTAGCGGGAAAAAGCCACCCAGCGTTGTGCCCGGATCGCGTAGCAGACGTAAATCGCCAGCGCCGCCAGCAGGATCAGCCCGATTCGGGCCTGCTGCAACGACCGTTCCAGCGACGACCAACTGAAACCCTCCTTGGCAAAAGTGCCCCGCGAATGGTAGAGCAGAACGCCGAGCACCCCGACCGTTACCAGCAGGAGGAGTAGGTTCCTTACATTCCTTTTCATCCGCAGCCGCAACGTAGCAGCTAGCCCGCGGAAGTGTCAAGGAAACGGGCCGATTCTCCGTTCCTGCCCACCCACTCCCCATCGTTATCCGCCCACCACAAAACTTGCCGCTCGCATGGCACCGCCAGTAAGATGAGGGAACTTTCCCTGGCCGCTCTGCGTTCCTAATAGGTGAGGACGAAAGTGCGACCCGAGAGGCTGAGCCGGCTTGGAATCCGATACGCAACTGGTGGCCCTTTGCCTGAGCGGAGACCAATCAGCCTGGGAGGAACTTCTTCACCGTCATTCCACCCGGCTCTATCAGTTCTTCTATCGCTTCACCGGCAATCGCCAGGAGACCGAGGATTTGACCCAAGACGTCTTCCTCCGCGTCTACCAGACGCTCTCCAGCTATCGCCCCGCCGAGGGCAGCTTCAAAACCTGGGTCACCAGCGTCGGCCGCAACCTGCTGATCGACCACTATCGCCGGAGCCGCCACGACCGCCAGACCAGCTCCCTCGACGACGAAACCTCCGGCGTCGGCGAGCGGCCCTCTCCACGGCCCGACCCCGAGCGCACCGCTCGCCGGAGCGAGCTTGGGCGCCAGGTCGAGCGGGCGCTTCTCGAGCTCCGGCCGGAATTGCGCGAAGCCGTCGTCCTGCGCGATTTGCAGGAACTCGAATATCGCGAAATCCAGCGGATTCTCGGCGTGCCAGAAGGCACTGTAAAATCCCGGATCAATCGCGGCAGAATTGAACTGGCGAAGGCTTTGGAACGTATGGGATTAGTAAGGGAATAAACAATGGCTTGGACCTGCGAACAAACCGAGGACCGGCTGCTCGACGCGCTCGATGGAAATCTCGATTCCGCCGAGCGCGCCCTGCTGGATGCCCACCTGGCCGATTGCGCCAAGTGCCGCCAGCTCGCCGTGGGCGTTCGCCAAACCGTCGAAGCCCTCCACCACCTGCCTCCCGTTGAGCCCGCTCCCTGGCTGGTCCCCAAAATCATCGAAAGGACCAGCGGCATCAGGCCCGTGCACCGTTTCCGCTGGTTTGGCTGGCTCGATTCGCTGGCCCAGCCGCGCTTTGCCCTGGGCGTTGTCGCCGTACTCGTCTCGCTCTCCATCCTCCTCCGCGCTCTCAGCGGCGGAGCGCCATCCTCACTGGCGGCCTTGAATCCGCTCCAGCTTTACCGCCAGGTCGACCGCCGTGCCCACCTGGTCTATGCTCGCAGCGTCAAGTTCATCAGCGACCTGCGCGTGGTTTACGAAATCCAGTCTCGCTTCCAACCGGAACCTGCCGGTGAACCGGCCCAATCGCCGGAAAAGAAAAGCACCGACCAGCTCGAGCAGCTCTTCTACAACCGCGTGGAAAGCCGGCTCCGCCCGGTCGCAAACCCTGTCCTCGGAGACAAGCATGAAATGCGCTATCCATCCTGATCGGGACGCCACCGGCTATTGCCGTACCTGTGGTAAACCGTTGTGCACGGAATGCACTCGGAACGTCCGCGGCGCGCTCTACTGCGAAGGGTGCCTCGCCGAGCGCCTCGCGGCCGCCGGCCCGGTCTCGACCCCTGCGCATGCTGCCGCCCCGAATCCGGGTGTGGCGGCCGTGCTGGGCTTCATTCCAGGGCTGGGAGCCATCTATAACGGGGAATACGTCAAGGGCCTGATCCACATCGCCATCTTTGCCGGCATCATCGCCGTCATGAACGCCCAGACGAACGACAGCTTGCAAGTCTTTTTCGCACTCGGCTTGGCCTGTTTCTACCTCTATATGCCGATTGAGGCCTATCGCACCGCGAAGATGAAGCAAGCTGCCGCCTTTTACGGTGGCTACGCGCCTCCTCAGGCCGGCGCGCCAGGTCCCGGTGCCGCCGCGCCCATCCCCGATGCCGCTTCGGCCGCCTCTTTCTCCGGTCCGTCGGCGGCGCCATTCTCCGCCGCTCCTGTTGTTCCTGGTGCCCCGATGGCAACTCCGCAAGTCAGGCAGGGGGCGTCGCACAACCCGATGGCCGGCGCGATCGTGCTGATCGTGATCGGCGTGCTGGTTCTCCTGGCCAATCTCGGTTTGCTCTCGGGCAATTGGCTTGGGCGCTGGTGGCCACTCATCCTGATTGGGCTCGGAATCTGGCTCTTTTGGAAACGGAACTATGAGCGGGGAAGGACTCCACAACGATGAGTTCCTGGCGCAATTGCAACTGTCAGCAATGCCGGATCCGCGGCCTGATGGGCCCCGCTCTGCTGATTACGATCGGCGTCCTGTTCCTGATCGGCGAATACAGCGCCTATTCCTTCGGCCAGCTCGCGCCGATAATCCTGATCGTCATCGGCGTCATCTTGGTCGCCAAGGCACTTGCTTCGAGCGAGGGCCACGTCGGTCCGTGAGCAACCTATGACACCCCCCTACGCTCGTCGGCGGAGCTCGATCTTCGGCGGCCTGCTGCTGATCCTGGTCGGCTTTCTGTTCCTGATCCACAACCTGGCGCCCGGCCTGCTCCATCTCGGCCACGTCGTCCGCTATTGGCCCGTACTGCTGATCCTCTGGGGTCTCGCGCGGCTCTGGGACTATTCCGCCGCCCGCCGCTCCGGCCAGTCCGCCCCGCGGACAGTCAGCGGGACCGACCTGCTCCTGATCCTGCTCGTGCTGGTCGGCGTCGCCGCGCTGGTGGCCTACGACCGCATTCACCACAACATGGACTGGCAGCGCGGGTTCAACCTCTTCACCAATTCCTACTCGTTCACCACCACCTTGCCCACCGAGCCGGTCGAGCCTTCGATGCGCATCAAGCTCTCGACCCCGCGCGGCGATATCAACGTGCATCCGCAGTCGTCGTCCGGCTTGAGCGTCGTCGTCACCAAGACCGTCCACGCCCCTAGCCGCAACGAAGCCCAGAAGATCGCCGATGCCACCACCGTCTCCGTCCAGCGCTCCGCCGCCGGCGTCGAGATCAATCCTCGGATTCGCGAAGGCGGCAGCGAAGCGGTCAGCTACGATGCCAGCGTCTTTCCCAAGACGTCCCTGCTCGCCTCCACCGGTCACGGCGAGGTCCACGTCACCGGCATCCAGGGCGAAATCTCGCTCGACGCCGCCGGCCATGTCGACGTCTCCCAGACCGGATCGAACGCCACCGTCAACCTCCGTCGCGGCGATGCTCACATTCACGGGATCGACGGCAATGTCACCGTCAACGGCCGCGGCGAGCAGCTCGACATCGGCGAAATCCGCGGCCGCGTCTCAATTAACGGCGAATTCTACGGTCCTATACGCGTTCTCAGGGCCGACAAGGGTGTCTCCTTCAATTCCCGCCGTACCTCCCTCGCCGTCAGCGCTCCGCTCGGCCGTCTCGACATGGATTCCAGCCGCCTGGTCCTTTCCGACACCCCTGGCAACGTCTCGCTCGAAACTCGCGAAAAGGATATTCACTTCGAAAATGTCCAGGGTGCGGTCCAGATCTTCAACCGCAACGGCACCGTCGAGGTCCGCTACAGCCTGCCGCCTCGCCACAATATCGACATCACCAACCACGCCGGCAATATCAACCTTGTCCTCCCGAGCGGCTCGGCTTTCTCCATCACCGCCGTGGCCCGCTCGGGCGAAATTTCCAGCGATTTCCGCGCCCCTTCGCTCAAGGTCGTAAACCAGTCCTCGAGCTCCGTCCTCAACGGCACCCTCGGCTCCGGCGGCCCGAAAATCTCCCTTAACACCACCTACGGCACCATCCACATCCGACGTGCCCCGCCCGCACCGCCCGTCCCGCCGCCTCCGCCCCCGTCCCCCAAGCCCGCCACCGGCATCCGCAACTGACCACGACGCCCCATACCCGTAGACTTTCTCCTTGGTCCAGCACTTTGGTGTGAATTCGGCAGGAAGATCGCCAGATAACTCATGTGGCGCCACCCTTTAGGGTGGCAGAGTGTCGACCCGCGAGAAAAATCCGCGGAGGCCCGCACGGCGGCCGGTTTCCCTCTACAGCTCCAGCACCCCGCTCACAATCCCGTCCTCCATCCGGTCTTCGAGCGTGAAGCCGAGCCGCTGGCACAGCGCCCGCATCTCGAAATTCTCGGGCAGAATGTTCGCGATCACCTTTTTCAACCGCTCGGCGCGCGCCACTTCGATGTCCCGCCGCACCAGTTCCGTCCCCAGCCCGCGGTGCTGGAATTCGTCGAGAATCACCACCGCCAGCTCGCCCGCGTTGGTGCCGTGAATCTTTGTCAGCCGCACGACGCCCAGAATCTGCCGTTCCCCGCTCGCTGGATCGCGCCGCTCGGCCACCAGCGCGATTTCCCGGTCGTAATCGATGAAGCAGATGCGCGTCAGCCGCTCGTGCGCGGTGCGCGTGCTCAGCTTCATCGGCTGGAAGTAGCGCAGATACACGCTCCGCTCCGAAAGCTTCTCGTGAAATTTGGTGATCAGCGGCTCGTCTTCGGGCCGGATCGGGCGAATCGTCACCGGCTCGCCGTCCTTCATCTTCCACTCACTCACATACTGCGCCGGGTACGGCCGGACCGCCGGTCGCGGCAGCTGGTCTTCCGCCGTGTCGCGTTCGTGCAGCACCACCCGCGCGTCGAGTGCCAGCAACTGCGTCGGCGAAGCGAGCAGTGGGTTGATGTCGATTTCCTTGATCCACGGCTGCTCGACCACCAACAGGCTGAAATGCACCAGCAGGTTTTCGAGCCCGGCCAGGTCCACCGGCGGACGCCCGCGCACACCCTGGAGCGCGATGTAGATCCGCGTCTGCTCCATCATGCGCCGTGCCAGCGTGGTGTTGAGCGGCGGCAGCGCCAGCGCGCTGTCCTTCGCCACCTCGACCAACTGTCCTCCGGCCCCGAAGAGCAGCACCGGCCCGAACTGCGCGTCGATTGAGCTGCCGATGATCAGCTCGTAGCCGTCGAGCTTCGCCATCGGCTGCACCGTCACGCCCAGAAAATGTCCCAGCCCCTTCTTTTCCTCCACCAGCCGCCGGATTTCGTCAAAGGCGATGCGCACCTGCTCGGCACTTTTCAGGTTCAGCTGCACGCCGCCCACGTCAGTCTTGTGCGTGATCGTTTCCGAGTAGAGCTTCACGGCCACCGGGTAGCCGATTTCTCCGGCCAGCCTGGCCGCCTCGCGCCCGCTCTCCGCGATCTCTGTCCTCACCGAGGGAATGCCGTATGCCGCCAGCAGCTGCTTCGATTCGTATTCGGTGAGCAGCGTCCGTCCGGCACCGCGCACTCCGTTCACGATGCTCTCTGCCCGTGCGCGGTCGAGCGGCTCTTCCCGCCGCAGCGAAGGCGTTTCGTACAGCGCCTTCAGGTTGTACGCATAGCGCCACATGTAGTTGAACGCCTTCACCGCCGTGTCGGGAAATGGAAACGTCGGAATGCCGGCCCGGTTCAGGATCTCCTCGCCGCCCGCCACGTCAGCGCCGCCCATCCAGCTCGCCAACAGCGGCTTCCCCGTCGAGCTGGCGAATGGCCGCAGCTGCTCGGCGATCTGCGTCGGGTTCGTCATCCCCTGCGGCGTCATCACCACCAGGATGCCGTCGATGCCCGGGTCCTTCGCCGCGATCTCCAGCGCCTTCGCATACCGCTCCGGTTCGGCGTCGCCCAAAATGTCGATTGGATTGTTATGGCTCCAGTGCGGCGGCAGGAAGCTGTTGTACGCCACCATGCTTTCCTCCGACAGCACCGCCAGTTCCCCGCCCCGCGAGACGAGTGCATCGGTTGCCAGCACGCCCGGCCCGCCCGCGTTGGTCACGATCGCCAGCCGTGGCCCGCTTGGCAGCGGCTGCTTCGCCAGCACCTCCGCCATGTAAAAAATGTCCGCGATCGAATCGACCCGCAGCACGCCCACGCGCCGGAACGCCGCGTCCAGCACCTCGTCGCTGCCGGTGAGCGAGCCGGTGTGCGAAGCAGCCGCCTTGGCCGCCGCCGCGCTCCGTCCCGCCTTGATCACGATCACCGGCTTCGAGAGCGACACCTCCCGCGCCGCCGATAGAAACGACCGCGCGTTGCCCACCGATTCCATGTAGATCAGGATGCTGTCGGTCCGCGCGTCGTGCCCGAAGTAGTCGATCAGGTCGCCCCAATCCACGTCCAGCATCGATCCGATCGATACGAAGCCGCTGAACCCCACCAGCTCCCGCAGGCTCCAGTCCAGCACCGCTGTGCACAGCGCCCCGCTCTGGCTGATGAACGCCACGTTCCCCGGCCGCGCCATCGCGCTCGCAAAGGTCGCGTTCAGCCCGCCGATCGGGTTCATCACGCCCAGGCAGTTCGGCCCGATCAGGCGCATCTTGCCGCGAATGATCTCGCCGATCTCCCGCTCGAGTTCCTGGCCGGCCTCCCCGTGCTCCTTGAACCCGGCCGAGATCACGATGCCCGTCGGCACGCCCAGCTCCACCGCTTGCCGCAGGATGCCCGGCACCGTCACTGCCGGCGTCGTCACCACCACCAGGTCCGGCTTCTCCGGCATTTCCCGCAGATCGCGATACGCCCGGATTCCCAGCACGCTCGGCCGATTCGGATTCACCGGATAGACCGTTCCGCCAAACGGCGATCGCAGCAGGTTCCACAGCACCGATCGCCCCACGCTCCCTTGCCGCTCGGTCGCCCCGATGACGGCCACCGTCTTCGGCCAGAAAATCGGGTCGAGCGGGTGGCCCTCTATGCGCAAGACGTCGTGCGCCGGATCGACCAGCACCTTTCCCGCGCCCGATTTCGGTATTGGCTTCGAACTCCTGGAAATCATGAGTCCCTCGCGATCTTGGCTGTCCTGTAATTTCCCCGCGTAGGCGGAATTTCGCAGTGCTGGAAATGCGCCGGAGCCAATTCACCGAAGGCCGCCATTGCGTTCCCAGCCGCGTCGCACTGGCACAGGAAATCCCGCGTGGATGCAACCGCTATCTGAAAAAAGTGTAGCCAGATCCCCCGCCCCTTTGAAACACCTTTTTCGCCCGCCCCGCCGCTGGCGTCTCGCCGGCGCCTCTTGCCCGAACCTCTTACAGGGACTGCTGACCAACGAGCCTTCAGCAGGCCGCGCGAGCCAATGAGGTCCGTGTAGCGCCGCCCTTCAGGGCGGCAGCTTGTCGGCAACGAGGAGAAAAGATGGCGGGCCGATGCCACCACCTCGGAATTCATTCTCTCTTTCTACTAAATGGCTTATCAGAAATACGGGCTACGCCTTCGGCCTTTTGTCGTTTCCCCTCACTCCTCCCGCAGCGCCGCGACGGGATCCACCCGCATCGCCCGCCGCGCAGGAACATAACACGCGGCAAGAGCCACGAGCATCAGCAACGCGCCAGAGGCCACATACACTGCCGGGTCAAGCGGTTTCACCTCGAATAGCAAGCTTGACAGCAGGCTACCGGCTGTCATAGCTCCGGCTGACCCGAGAACTATGCCCAGCGCGGCCAACTTCGCCGCCTGCCCGACCACCAGGCGCACGACGTCCCCCGGACCGGCGCCAAGCGCCACACGGACACCGATTTCGTGCGTGCGCTGACTCAACTGAAACCCCAAAACGCCGTAGATGCCCACCAGAGTCAGCAGGAGGGCCAACCCGCCAAACATGCCCAGCAGGAGCGCGTTGAATCGCGGTTGCGCCACGGCCGCGCTGATCAGCTGCGGCATGGATCGGATGCTGACGATACGCAGGCCTGGCCACGCTCCAGAAAGGGCGTTGCGGATTGCGGCGTGCAATCCCCTGGCTGCGCGCACCCGCAACACCCAATCCATCTGCATACTTCCCCCAGGATAGTAGACCATCGGCGGAGAGGGCCGGGTGATGGTTTCTCTCGTGTTGCCGACGACGCAGACGACCTCGAGGACGAGCCGACTCTTGGAATACTCATGCCCCTTGTACTCGCCGACAACAATGTGGCCACCCAGGGGGCTTCCATTTGGCCACCAGTCGCGCGCGAGCGTTTCGTCAATGACAGCGACCGTCGGCTTTGGAGTTACGTCGCTCGCCAGAAAAACCCGGCCGCGTAACACCGGGATTCGCATCGTCGAAAAGTACCCGGGGGACACCGCGCGGAACTCGGTGCCACCGATACTATCGTCCGGATGGCCCTCCCGCTGGGCCGGAAAGTTCTGGTGTCCGGTCAGCGGGGCAACGGAAACCGAGGCGGCTGACTCGACACCGGGAATCCCCCGCAGCCGTGCCAGAACCTCGCGCTGGTCCGCCAAGAACGCGGCCTTAGTGGTGGGCTGTTTGCCAGGTAGTGGCTCCGTTTGGATCACCACAAGGTGTGCGGGGTCAAATCCCAGGTTCTGGCTGTAGAGTCTGTATAGACTGTCGAGAAGCAATCCCGCCGCGAGGGTCAACATCAGTGAGATTGCAACTTCCCCGACAACCAGCAGTTTCAGAATTTTCCCGCCACGACGTCCAATCGCTCCTGTTCGCCCGCCCTCTTTCAGCGCTGAACTCCAATCCGGCACCCAAGACCGGAAATATCCCGTCAGGGCGAACACGACACTCACAGCGACGCCCAACAACAGCGTGAAAAGAAGCACGCGATTGTCAAGGCGAATTTGCGACGTGGCTGGTAGATTCCACGGGATTGTGGAAACAGCCGCATGGAGGACGCCCGCGGCCAGCCCCACTCCAACGGCTGCCCCGACCAGACCGAGCAGCAATCCTTCAGTCAAGAATTGGGCAAGCAACCTTCCGCGCCCGGCTCCGAGGGCCATACGAACCGAAATCTCCTGCTGGCGTGCCGTCGCGCGCGCAAGCAGCAGGCTCGCCACGTTCCCGCAAGCGACGAGCAGCAACAGGCTCACGACGCCGAGCAGCAAAAGCAGAATCGTCCGATGAGCGTGCTCCTGATAGCTCTGATACGACCGGACGAGCATTGTGCCTTTGACTCGCAGAAACGGCGGCGCTTGAGCGTTAAATTCGCTGGAGAGCAACCTCATCTCGGCGTTGGCCTGGGCCAGCGATATCCCGGTCTTCAACCGGCCCAAGACTTCCGTGTTGTACCCGGTGTCGCCGAGTCCCTTAGCAAAACGCTGCGCGACGAACAGATCCGGCCGCTCGCTATACTCCGGCGGATCGCTGAACTCGAAGCCTCTCGGCAGAACCCCGATCACGGCATACACCCGCTCGTCGAGCACGATTTGGCTGCCGATGATGTTTTTTTCCGAATGGAAGAAGTCTCGCCATAGGCTATTCGTCAGCACCGCAACCCTTGGCGCGCCGGGCTCGGTATCCGCGCGGACAAACCCCCGTCCCAGGACAGGTTGGACGCCGAAGGTATGAAAGAAGCCATCGGTGACCCAGAGTCCCTTCATCCATCCGCTTTGCGTCCCAGCGCGAATCTCCACGCCCCGCTCGTCGCTAATTCCGGCGAGCGACGCGAAGGATCTGCTGTGGCCCCGCCAGAATTTGAATTCCGGGTCGTTGAGATTCTGGTTGACACGGGCTGGAAATTTCCAGGATAGATGGACGATGCGGCTGGGGTGAGGATAGGGAAGCGGATGCAACATCAGCGCATCAACAATCGAGAAAATCGCCGTATTGGCGCCGATTCCCAGCGCCAGCGTCAAAATCGCCACCACGGTGAATCCCGGCGATTTCCGCAACATCCGCAGTGCATACCGCACGTCGATCAGGAAATCCTCGAGCCGCGCCCAGCGCCACACGTCCCGCCCGCGCTCCTCCGCAAACATCACATTCCCGAATTCCCGCCGCGCCGCATGTTCCGCCTCTTCGCGCGCCATGCCCCCAGCCACAAGCTCTTCGACTTTCTCGTCGAGATGCGCGCGAATCTCCTCCGCCAGCTCCCCGTAAATCCGCTTGCGCCCGAAGATCCGCCTCACCCAGCTCGCCGGCTCACCCCTCCCCACCCACGCCGTTGTCATCCCGAACCCGGTCGGCGTTTCCTGCCGCGGTCGGTGACGACCGCAGGGAGTCCCGACGCGGTTTGTCGGGAGGGATCTGCTGTTCCCACCACCACACCGCCGCCATTGCCGTCACGCCTTGAGTCGCCGCTCACTCATTCCGCAGTGCCCTTACCGGATCCACCCGCATCGCCCGCCGCGCCGGCAAATACGCGGCAACCAAACCCACCGCAATCATCACGCCTGCCGCCGCGCCGAGCGTCACAGGATCATGAGGAGAGATTCCGTAGAGCATGTGCGCCACCAGCCGTCCCGCGCCTAACGCGCACCCGACCCCGATTCCGAGCCCCAGGCAAATGAGGATCAGCACTTCACGCATCACCATCCTTGCAATTGCCTCACGCTGGGCCCCTAGCGCCATCCGCAACCCGATTTCGCGTGTTCGCCCGGCAACCGAGTTGGCTATCAATCCATACAGCCCGATCGCGGCCAGCAGCAGCGCTAATCCGCCGAAAAACCCAGCGAGCATCGCCGTCAGTCGCTCGCGTACCAGCGACTGACCGATTTCTTCCCTCACAGTGCTTACCGAGGCAACGTACTCATGCCCAAGCGACGCCACAGCCGCCTTGATCGCTCCGTCGAGCCCTTGCGGACCCTCCTTCGCTCGTACGTATAGAACTCCGAAGCCCTCCAGCTGCCGGTGTTGCGTCATCGGAATGTAGAGAACTTCCGGGCTTCCCTCCCGAACGTCGAACAGGTGCGCGTTGCTCACCACTCCAACGATTTCCATGGGCGGCCATTGGGACTTGGACAACCCTGGCAACTCGACGTGCCGACCGATAGGGTTGCGACCGGGGAACAGGCTCCCGGCCAGGTTCTCACTCACGATCACCACTGGCGCCGAGTGGGTATCGTCCCCCCAGTCGAATGAGCGCCCGCGAACCAATCTGATCCCCGTCGTCCGGAAGAATCCGGGCGTAACTCCCGCCACGCAAACGGCCACCGTGTCACGATTGACGGCTCCCACGGGACGAACACGTTCCTTCCAAACGTACCCGGCCCCGATCCCCAGCCACCCAAATCCCGCCGAAACCACCCCGGGCAGGCTGTTCACCCGCTTGGTCAGTTCGCGGTAGTAGCTGACCCAGCGGATGTTCCTGTACCCGTTGGGCACGGGCGCCATCCGGACCTGGAGAACACCGCGTCTTCGAAATCCCAGCCTCATCTCGCTGGCTTTTACGAAGCTCTGAAGGAAAAGCCCTGCGCACGCCACGAGAACCAGCGACAGCGCCACCTGCGTCACAATCAATCCCTTTCCCAGGCGGCCAGTCCCGCGCCCCAGCGCGCGTGTGCCCTGCCTCAGTGTGGCATTCGGGTCGGTTCGCGAGGCGCGCCACGCAGGCGCAAGCCCGGCCGCCACGCCCGTCAGCACCGCGACCGCCGTTGTAAATCCCAAAACCCGCAAGTCAGGGCTCAGGTCCACAGGGCCGAGCGACGAGAAGGCCCATTGGCCAACTACACGGCAGGCTCCGTCGGCGAATGCCACCCCAATCGTCGCTCCCGCCGCCGAAAGCACCAGGCTTTCGGTGAGCATTTGCCGCGCCAGTCTCCAGCCGCCCGAGCCCAGCGCCGCCCGCACTCCCATTTCGTGGCTCCGCATCGCCGCCCGCGCCAGCATCAGGCCGGCGAGGTTCACGCAGGCAACCAGCAGCACCAGCGCGGAAATTCCCAGCAGCACGTAGACCGGCTTGGCGAAAACGCTCTCGAGATACCCTTCGCCGTGCTCCCCAGATTCCACGCGCAACCGCATGGCCCGGTATTGCGCTCTCACCACCGGCGTCACTCCGGCAGGGACCGCCGCCTTGCGAACGCCCGGCCAGAGCGATTCGAGCTGCGCACGCGCCTGGTCGAGCGTCACCCCGGACCTCAGCCGAGCCTCCACAGTCACCCACTGCCGGTCGAGTTCGCTGTCCGCGTAACCCATGCGCCCCGCCACCTGTGGCACCGCCGTTAGCGGTATCGCCACGTCCTGATTGAGCGCCTCGGTCTGCTCACCTACTCTCCGGCAGACGCCGATGATCGCAAACGGTACGCCTTCGATCTCGATCGTTTTGCCGACCACGTTCCGTGCACCACCGTATCGCTTTTGCCAGAATCCATAGCTGAGCACGGCCACTTGCGCGGGTACGCCTGTCTTTAGATCTACATCTTCGGGACCGATCAGCCGCCCGAGCTTTGGCCTCACGCCCCACCCGGAAAAATAACCGCCAGTCACCCCCGAGACAGTGGTTGTGGAGAACATCCCGTTGGCTTTGACGGCCACCTGCACCGGACCCCACCACGCAAACGTGCTAGAAAATACCCGTTGCTCCCGCGAAAATTCCCGAAACATCGGGACGGACAGGGACACATAAAATTTGTCGACGTTGCCGGCGTTTCGCACTCCAAAACGCACCAACTGCTCCGGATGCGGAACTGGGAGCGGCTGCAACACCAGCACATCGAGCAAAGTAAAGAGCGCCGTATTGGCCCCAATTCCCAGCGCCAGCGTCAAAATTGCCACCAAGGCGAATCCCGGCGATTTCCGCAACATCCGCAGTGCATACCGCACGTCGATCAGGAAATCCTCGAGCCGCGCCCAGCGCCAGACGTCCCGCCCCCGCTCCTCCGCCAGCATCACATTCCCAAATTCCCGCCGCGCCGCATGTTCGGCTTCCTCCCGTGTCATGCCGCCCGCGACCAACTCCTCGACTTTTTCATCGAGATGCGCGCGAATCTCCTCCGCCAGCTCCCCGTAAATCCGCTTGCGCCCGAAGATCCGTCGCAACCAGTTCATGAATTCCGCCTTCCGCGAGCACAGCCAGGATTGGCTGTGCTACTGACGAATCATGCTTCCCTTGCCCGTTTCACGTCTTCCCCGGCGCCAGCACGAGCGTGATCCCCTCGAGCATCTGCTCGAACTGCGAAACTTCCCGCTCCAGGTGCCTGGCTCCCTTCGGCGTGAGCCGGTAAATCCTCACCCGGCGACCGGTTGCCGAGACGCCCCACTCCGCCTTCACCAGTCCCTCTTTCAGCAGGCGCTGCAGCGCCGGATAGAGTGAGCCTTCCTCGACCCGGAGCAAGTTGTTCGATTGCCGCTTGATGTGCTGCGCGAGCGCGTAGCCGTGCAGCGGCTGCCATTTCAGCGTCCTGAGCACCATCATCTCGAGCGCGCCGGGAAACAGGTCCCGCGGCTCCTTTCGTTTTTTGGCCATCGTTCCCTTGGTCCTTCCCGCAATCCTCGGATTCCCTTTTTCTCTATGCCTAGAGCAAAATAGTCTCTGCTCGACTCCCTGTCAATCCCCGATTGCCGCATTCCCTTCCCCCGGCGGCCAAGTTCCCGTTCTCTTCGCGAGCCGTCCCGTTATAATCGGCCGGCAGTAGACGCTCAGAGGAAATTCGGATTTTCCCGGTGGAGGCTCACTCGATGCGGAAGACTCGCGACGTCCTGGCCGGCCTGCTGATCTGTTTACTGCTGCTGGCGCTTTCCGGAGGCCGAGCTCAGGCGCAAAAAGTCTCACCCGGCCGCACGGCTGCGAGCCGCCCCACCCCTGCTTACCTGAACCCGAACCTGCCCCTGGACGTGCGCGTAAAGGACCTGGTTTCGCGGATGACGCTCGAGGAGAAGGCCTCGCAGATGGTGAACAAAGCCAGGGCCATCCCCCGCCTCGGCGTCCCCGCCTACGACTGGTGGAGCGAAGCCCTGCACGGCGACGCCCGCGCCGGCCGCGCCACCGTTTTCCCGCAGGCAATCGGCCTGGCGGCCACCTGGAACACGAATCTCCTGCACCAGATCGCCGTCGCCATCTCCAACGAAGGGCGCGCGAAATACGAATGGAACCAACTCTCCGGCGGAAAGCTCGGCAATCGCGGGCTCGATTTCTGGGCGCCCAACATCAACATCTTCCGCGATCCGCGCTGGGGCCGAGGGCAGGAAACCTACGGCGAGGATCCCTACTTGGCCAGCCAACTGGCCGTCGCCTTCGTCACCGGCATGCAGGGAAACAACCCGCTCTATTTCCGCACCATCGCCACGCCCAAGCATTTCGACGTGCATAGCGGACCGGAAATGATCCGCCACGTTTTCGACGCCCGCATTTCCGCCCGCGCGCTCGAAGGCACCTACCTTCCCGCCTTTCGCGCGGCGATCATGCAAGGCAAAGCCGATTCGGTGATGTGCGCCTACAGCGCAGTGGACGGCGTACCCGCCTGCGCCTCGAAATTGCTGCTCCAGGACATCCTCCGCAAGGCGTGGCATTTCCATGGCTACGTCGTCTCCGATTGCGGCGCCATCCGCGACATCTGGCTGAATCACCACTACGCGCCCGATCTGGTCCACGCCGTCGCCGACGCGGTGAACGCGGGCACCGATCTTTCCTGCGGTAATGAATTTCTCGAAGTGCCCGCCGCGGTCCGCGAAGGCCTGCTGAGCGAAGCAGCCGTGAATCGCGCGGTCACGCGCCTCTTCCGCGCCCGCTTCCGGCTGGGATTGTTCGATCCGCCGTCCCGCGTGCCCTACGCGCACACGCCGCTTTCGGAAATCGATTCGCCGGCGCATCGCCGCCTGGCCCTCCAGGCCGCCCGCGAAAGCATCGTGCTGCTGAAGAACGAAAATCACACGCTTCCGTTCGGCGCGAACGTTCATTCGATCGCCGTTGTCGGCCCCGAAGCGAATCTGCTGGCGCCGCTGCTGGGCGATTACCACGGAACGCCGCAAGACCCTGTGACCCCGCTCGCCGGCATGATCCGCCGCTTTGCAGGGCACGCGCTCCTGCTTTACGCGCAGGGATCGAAACTCGTGGGCTTGCTGCCCATCCCCGTTCCCGCCAGCGCCCTTTCGCCCGCCGCCACGGCACGCGACCGCTCGATCGGTGGCCTCACCGGCGAATATTTCAACAATACGGATTTACGCGGCTCGCCGGTTCTCACGCGAACCGATCTCTCGGTTGATTTCGATTGGCAGGGGGTCAGGCCCTCCCCGGAATTGAGCAAGGGCACGTTTTCCGTGCGCTGGACCGGCATGTTCACGCCGCCTGCCCCGGGCACCTACGAACTCGGCGTTCGCATCGGCCGCTGCGACGGCAACTGCCGGCCGGGCCCTCGCGACGGCTTCAAACTCTATCTCGACGGTAAGCTGTTCGCGCAACGCTCCAGCACGCCGGGCCTCATGATTCCCATCACTTTCACCACCGCGGCGCCACACGTGATTCGCCTTGAATATTTCCATCGGAACGCCGGCGCACCCGCTGGCATAAAGTTCCTCTGGAACGCGCCCGCAGCGGCCTTGCGCGATCAAGCGCTCGCCGCCGCGAAACACGCCGACGTGGTGGTCGCCTTCCTCGGCCTCGATTCCCGTCTCGAAAGTGAAGAAAATCCCGCGATGAATTTGCCCGGCTTCTACGGCGGCGACCGCACGCGCCTTTCCTTGCCTAAAACGCAGGAAGCGCTGCTACAGGCGCTCGGAACCACCGGCAAACCGATCGTCGTCGTTCTGATGAGCGGCAGCGCGCTGGCCGTCAATTGGGCCAAGGCGCATGCCGCTGCGATTCTGGAAGCGTGGTATCCCGGTGAGGAGGGCGGGACGGCAATTGCCGAAACCTTGGCGGGCGCGAACAATCCGGCGGGCCGCTTACCGGTCACCTTTTACAAGTCCGTCTCACAGCTGCCGCCTTTCGCCGATTATTCCATGAAAAATCGCACCTACCGCTTTTTCCATGGCACGCCGCTCTTCCCGTTCGGCTTCGGGCTCAGCTACTCCCATTTCGCCTACACCGATTTGCGGCTTTCTTCGGAGAGCCTGACGGCCGGAGCGCCGCTCGACGTCAACGTGACCGTGCGCAACACCAGCGCGCGCGCCGGCGGCGAGGTCGTCGAAGTCTACTTGAGTTTTCCTCCGTCACCGGGCGCACCGATCCGCGCGCTGCGCGCCTTCGGCCGAATCCATCTGCAGGCGGGCCAAAGTGAAGAAGTTCACTTCCGGTTGTCGCCTCGCCAGCTGAGCGAGGTGAACGTGGCAGGCGAGCCCGTCATCGAGCCCGGCACGTATCACCTGTCCGTTGGCGGAGGCCAGCCCGGCAGCGGCCTGCCCACGCTGGCCGCCACTTTCACGGTCCGCGGCTCGCTGGCGTTGCCTCGCTGACAAGCGGCTGATACCGCCTCGTGATGGCTCCGCATTCATGCCTGCGGACCAGGCCGGGAGGGGTCTGTAGGGGCACGTCGCAACGTGCCCCACGGAGTCCATGTCCGCCTCTCGCGCTGTGCGTCTGCTAGCCCCCGGCAATCGCACCGACGATGTAAAGCGGTTCCGCACCCGCAGCCACCGCTTCGGGCAGCGGCGCGTCGGGCGGCTCGTGAGAGATGTCTTCCTGGCACGCGAAAAAGCGCAGAAATGGCCGTCGCTTCCCGGTGGCGTGTTCGCGAATCGTTCCGCGAAGCACCGGATAGCTCGCCTCGAGCGCGTCGAGCACCGTGCGCTGCGTCACCGCGCCCTCGATTTCGAGCGTCACCTCGCCGCCCACCCGCGCCAGGCTGCGCAAATGCGCCGGCAGCACCACGCGAATCATGGCAGCGTCTGCACCTCGACCGAAAGCACTGTCGGCAAATCGCGCACAATCGGTTCCCAGTTGTCGCCCGCGTCGGCCGACGCGTACACCTGCCCGCCGGTCGTGCCGAAATAGACACCGCAGGGATCGAGCGTATCGACAGCCATCGCATCGCGCAGCACGTTCACGTAGCAATTGGTCTGCGGGAGTCCCTTCGTCAGCGCTTCCCATTCCGCGCCGCCGTTGCGGCTCCGATACACGCGCAGCTTCCCTTCCGGCGGCGTGCGCCCGGCATTCTGGTCGATTGGTATTACGTAAATCGTTTCCGGCTCGTGCGCGTGAACGTCCATCGGGAATCCGAAATCGCTCGGCAGCCCGGCGCTGATCTCCTTCCACAAATCGCCGGCATTGTCCGTCCGCAGCACGCCGCCATGCAGCTGCATGAAGAGCACGCCCGGCCGTGTGGGGTTCATCGCCATGTGGTGAACGCAGTAGCCAGTCTCGGCGTTGGGATCGGGGAGATATTCCGAGTGCAGCCCGCGATTGATTGGCTTCCACGTCTTTCCGCCGTCGTCTGTGCGGAAAGCGCCCGCGGCCGAAATAGCGATGTAGATCCGCTGCGGGTTGCTCGGATCGAGAATGATCGTGTGCAGGCACAAGCCGCCGGCGCCTGGCTGCCATTTGGCCCCGGTCTCGTGCCCGCGCAGGCCGGGGAGTTCCTGCCACCTATGCGCCCCGTCGGTCGAACGGAAAAGCGCCGCATCCTCGACGCCCGCATACACCGTATCGGGGTCCGTCAGCGACGGCTCCAGATGCCACACGCGCTTGAATTCCCACGGATGCGGCGTCCCGTCGTACCACTGGTGCGTGGTGAGCGGTTTGCCGCTTTCCGCCGATGTGTCGTAGACGAACCTGTTGCTTTCGCCCTGCGGCCAGCCTTTTGGCGAAGTCGTCACTCCGCCTCCGGGAGCCTCCCACGTTTTGCCGCCGTCGCTCGAACGCTGGATCACCTGCCCGAACCAACTGGTCGATTGCGACGCGTAGATCCGGTTCGGGTCCGCCGGCGATCCCTTCATATGGAAGATTTCCCATCCCGTAAAATGCGGCCCGTCCACTTGCCACTGTTTCCGCTTTCCATCCGCCGTCAGGATGAACGCCCCCTTGCGTGTCCCCACCAACACTCGCACCTTGCTCATCCTTTTCTCCTTCCTGCATCAGGGTCCAGGTCGCCCTGGTCAAATCTCGGCAGCAAAGGCGTTGGGTCGCATTCCTGCCACCGCCGCCGCACCTCCGCGAGAATGGCTTCCCGGTTCTTCGCCATCTCCTCGATCAGTTCGCAAGGCGCGCCTGTCTGCTCGTGCCTCGCGCCCCAAATCAGCATCTCGAGCAGCACCGGCGCCAGATCGATTCCCTTCTCTGTCAGCCGGTAGCTCACGCGCCTTCGGTCCTTTTCTTCCGTCTCGGCGCTGATAATCCCCGCCGCCTCCAGCCTGCGAAGCCGATCGGCGAGGATGTTCGTCGCGATCCCTTCGCCCGACTGCTGGAACTCCTTGAACGTCCGGTAGCCCCGAACCATCAGGTCGCGAACGATCAGCAGCGACCAGCGGTCGCCAAACATCTCGAGCGAGATACTGACCGGGCATCCGGACCGATGTTTTTTTGTCTTGGACCTCCCACGCACTGGCACGCAGACTACCAGTGTCACTTGCATAATGCAAGTTGTTTGTTTCAGGCCCCTTGAACACAGGTCCCTAGCTTTCCTGAGCCGCCAAAAGTGGACCGATTCCAAAATTGCACTCGCTTGAAAACACACCATTTCCACGCCGCGAGAATCGCAACAGTGTACCGATTCTCCCGTTCGTTTTTCACGCTCACTCAGGGGCTCGGGCTGTAGGTTTTCGGCAAAGAATGAGCAGGAATCAGGAGGGTTCGCGCCGGCACCGCTTCCTGGGCTGCCGCCCTGCCCGGCACGGGCCGAAGGCTCAGCGCTCGGTCAGCCGATCGAGCGTATCGAAGAAACCCGGGAAGGAAACGCCAACGCAATCGGCATCGTGGATGGTCGTCTCGCCCTCGGCCGCCAACCCGGCAACCGCCATGGCCATGGCGATCCGGTGGTCGCCGCGAGGATCGATTTCCGCGCCGTGCAGCGGCCCGCCTGAGCGCCCTGGCACGGTGAGCCCATCCGGAAAAGACTCGGCGTCCACGCCCACCCGCCGCAGGTTGTCGACCATCGCGGCGATACGATCGGTTTCCTTCACCCGCAACTCACGCGCGTCGAGGATCGCAATGCCGCGCTCGGTGAATGGCCCGAGCGCCGCCAGCATTGGCAGCTCGTCGATCATACGCGCCGTTTCGGCGCCGCTCACCGATCCGCCGGTGAGCGGCCCGTGATGGACTTCGATGTCGCCCCGCGGCTCGCCCGCCAGTGTCCGTCGGCCGGTGATCCGGATTGGCGCGCCCATCGTCGCCAGGAAATCGAGCACGGCCGTGCGCGTCGGGTTCAGCCCGACGTTGTTCAACCGCAATTCCGATCCAGGCAAAAGCAGCGCCGCCGCAATCAGGAAAACCGCAGAGGAAAGATCGCCCGGCACTTCGAGCGATCGCGCCTCGAGCCGCACGCCTCCCGCCACCGTGGCCATGCCGGACGTGCAAGCGATCCGCACGCCGAATTCTTCTAGCGCGCGTTCGGTGTGGTCGCGCGTCGCCACCGATTCCACCACAGTGGTCGAACCCGAAGCGTACAGCCCGGCCAGCAGCACGCACGATTTCACCTGCGCGCTCGGAATCGGCGTCTCATAGCGAATCCCTGCCAGTTGGCTTCCGCAAATCCTCAGCGGCGGCAATCCTCCTTCTTCCGCCTGAATGGAAGCGCCCATTTTGGTCAGGGGATCGACGATGCGCCGCATCGGCCGCCGCCGCAGCGAGCTGTCGCCTGTGAGCACCGATTCGAAGGACTGCCCGGCCAGCATCCCGGCGAGCAGTCGCATGGTCGTACCCGAATTACCTGCGTCGAGCGGCGCGCCTGGGGCACGAAGGCCGTGCAAGCCGGCTCCTTGAATGCGCACATGCCGCCCATCGCGCTTCACACGCACGCTGAGGCCCTCCAGGCAGGCGAGCGTGCTCGCGCAGTCGGCCGCCGGACTGTAATTTTCGATTTCGCCCTCGCCCTCAGCCAGCGCTTCCAGAATGGCGTAGCGGTGGGAGATCGACTTGTCTCCCGGCACGTTTGTTTGGCCGCGCAGCGAGCGCGCCGCGCCAATTTTCCGGTCGCTCATGCGCGAATTCTAGCATGCGGCCCTGCCGTGGCTGCGGGCTCCGTGCCAATGCGCCAGGACCGGAGACATCGCTCCGGCGAAGCGGAAAACGATCATTGAACGATTCGCGGGTAAAGCTTCGTCGCCACAGCCAGCAGCAGCGCCAGCACGAAGAACATGGCGGCGAAGTCGACGCCGATCCCAAACGTGCTCTTCCCGCCCACAACCATCAGCCCGCGCAGTGCGTCCACCTGGTAGGAGAGCGGATTGGCCGCGGAGACCCCACGCAGCCACCTCGGCATCAAGCTGAGTGGGTAGATGGCGTTGCTGGCGAAAAAGAGTGGCATCGTCAACACCTGGCCGATGCCCATGAAGCGCTCCCGCGATTTCACGATACAGGCCGCAATCAGGGAAAACGTGGCAAAAATCGCCGACCCCAGCATGACCGCCGCGATCACGCCGGCCAGCGGCCCGATTGCCAGACGAAGCCGGACGCCGAGCAGTCCCGCCAGCACAAAGACAAGGACCATCTGGCAAAGGCTGCGCACCGTCGAGGATAATCCTCGCCCGAGCACCAGCGCCAGCCGCGGTGCCGGGCTCACCAGGAACTTGTTTACGATCCCTAGGTCGCGCTCCCAGATCAGCGAGATCCCATAGAAGATGGAGCCAAACAGTACGCTCTGCGCCAGAATGCCGGGCGTCATGAAGTCGAGATAGCGCAGTTCGCCGGTGGGAATGGCGCGCACCCGGCTGAACACTTCCCCGAAAATCAAAAGCCAAAGGATTGGTTGCACCATCCGGGTGAACAGCTCCACCGGATCGTGAATCAGTTTTCGCACGTCGGCTTCGGCCACAGCGAAAGTCTGCCGCGCAAAGTCGATCGGCTTGCCAATCTCAACCCACACGACGGGTCGTAATTCGCGTTCGGATGACATCTCGCAAAGCCCCTTCCTCGGCGATCGACGCGCCGGTGGAGTGCAGGAAGACGTCGTCCAGGCTTGCCTGGGGCCCGAGCCCCGCCTTCAAGTCTCTCGGAACGCCTTCCAGAACGAGCGAGCCGCGGTGCAGAAAGGCCACGCGATCGCAGAGGCGATCGGCCTCTTCCATGTCGTGTGTGGTCATGAAAATCGTGGTTTGGAGCTGCTCCCGCAAATCCTGAATCCTTTTCCACACCGCATGTTTCGCCGCCGGATCCAGACCCACGGTCGGCTCGTCCAGGAAGAGCACACTCGGCCGGTGAAGCATCGACTGCGCAATTTCCAGCCGGCGAATCATCCCGCCCGAATAGTGGCTCACCAGCCTGCTGGCCACGTCCTGAAGCTCCATGAACTCGAGTGCGCGCGCAATGCGCCGTCTTCGCTCCGCGCGGGGAATGCCGTAAAGCTTGGCTGAGACAAGCAGGTTCTCGTAACCGGTCAGTTCCCCGTCGGCCGAGAGCATCTGGGAAACGTAGCCGATCACGCGTCGTACCGATTCCGGCTCGCGAGCGATATCGAAGCCGCCAACCACCGCCGTCCCCTCGCTCGGAGGGAGCAGCGTCGTCAGCATCTTGATTAGGGTGCTTTTCCCCGCCCCGTTCGGGCCGAGCAGTCCGAAAATGGAACCGCGCGCAACGGCGAAGCTGACGTGGTCGACCGCCGTAAGCTGGCCAAAGCGTCGAGTCAGCCCAAATGCCTGAACGGCCTGCGGTGCCGTGGCAGCGGACTCGGTGTGCTCGCTTTGCGGCGCAGCCTTTTCCGTGTGCCTGTCCATCTTTTCTCGACCAGTCGCCAAGCCCCGTCGCCTGCGCTGGCGTCTCAATCCCTGCAAGTGGTCTTCCGAAGAAACCCCGGGACCGGCAGGCGCAACAGCAAACGATTCAATCTCTTCCACACCATCGGCGTGCGCCGCCAACTCCAAACCGGCTGTTGAGACATTTGGCGCGGCCCTGAGGGTTCTTTCGCTCAAACGCGGGCAGCAGCCAGACGCCCTGAAAAATCCGTAAATAGCTACAGTTAAAGAAAATAATATGTCTGCGGGTGGATTGTCGGAGGCTGGCACCCAACGTGCTCGACTGTGAACAAGCGAGCTCGAACCCGGGAACGGGGGGAGTCGACTCACCCAACTAGGGTAGGTTTTTTGTGCTTGGCATCGGCCGGACCTTAGTGAGGAGCAAAGGCGATGAAAGAGCAAGGCAGCCAGCTCCAAACGACGAAGAGGACGTTCGGTCAGTTGAAGCTGGCCGACATGGATGAGATTTTTCGGGATATGAAGGAAACGTTCGATTCAATCGCTCGCCGCGCCTACGAAATCTTCGAGGCGAATGGAAGGCAACTGGGCCGGGACCTGGACGACTGGGTGCGCGCTGAAAGGGAGCTGCTCCATCCGGTGCATCTCGAAATGCGCGAATCCGACGAAAGCCTCACGGTAAAGGCCGAAGTGCCCGGCTTCGAGGCCAAGGATATCGAGATCAGTGTTGAACCCGGCAGACTGACCATCGCCGGCAAGCGTGAATGGAGCAAGGAAGAAAAAGAGCACAAGCTCCTCTATTCCGAGCGCCGTTCCAACCAATTTTTCCGTTCTCTGGATCTTCCGGCCGAAATCGATCCGGAAAAAGCATCCGCCAGCCTCAAAGACGGAGTGCTTGAACTCAAGCTGCCCAAGACGACGACAGCCAGAAAGATCCGGATCGAACCGAAAGCAGCGTGAACGAACTTATGGATTTCCGAGCGAACCTGACAAACCGTACAAGCAACTCGTCCCAGCACAGGTTTCCGCTCGGAGCAGTCTTGATGCCGACTCGCATCTCTCATCCTGCCCCCAGGAAAAGATAACCCGCCCGAGGTGCGATCGGCATCCCGCCCCGAATGTCGGCGGACGGCCTGAGACCCAGGCCGCCCGCCGGCTTCGTTTTTGGGCCTCATTTTTGGTAGATTCGGGAATCTGGCTCTGCTGAGCCAGGCTGCCGCCAACCACTTGGCCACACTCTCTTCCCCTCGGCAAATCCACACGGCAATGCAGGACTTTTCAAAGCGTCCGACTTTCCACTCGTATCGCACGCCCAGGCCCCGCAAGTTTGCCTTCCGGCATCACAAAGTTTGATTGGGATTTGATTGGCGGCGGATCAGAGCATATGATGGGAGTACGCCGATGCGCAGGCCCGTGCTTGGATTGTTTGCGGCGTTAGCCGCCTGTTTGCTTTTTTGCTCCCCTACCGTTGCCGCCAGCGGACCGGTAATTTTTCCGCTCAGCCAAATCAAGCCCGGCATGCAGGGCATTGGCTACACCATTTTCTCCGGCAACAAGATTCAATCCTTCCAGGTCCACGTGATCGGCGTCTTGCGGAACATGATTGGTCCGAAGCAGGATGTGGTGCTGGTTCGCCTCTCGAGCCCTGAGATCGCCAAGAGCGGTGTCGTGGCCGGCATGAGCGGCAGCCCCGTCTACATCGACGGAAAGCTGGCCGGCGCCATTGCCTACAAGTTCGGCACGTTCACCACACAGGCTATCGCCGGCATGACCCCGATCGAGGAGGAACTGGCGGTCAGTGGCTCGGGAGAGCTGGCGATCGGCAATGCTTCCAAGCGGGCGGGCGGCAACGCTCACTATGCCCTGTCGAGCGGCTCGCCCCAGCAGATGGGAGCGGGCGACGGCGCCTATCTCGAGCCGATCGCGGCGCCTCTGGTCTTTTCCGGTTTCCTGCCGTCGGTCGTCGGCCGCTTCAGCGGCCAACTGGCGAAGTACGGCATGCTGGCCACCGAAGGCGGTACCGCGCCGCCCAGTCCTGCCGATGCCGACCTGCAGCCGGGCGACATGGCCGCGATGGTGCTGGTGAGTGGCGATCTTTCGGTTTCCGCGGGCTGCACGGTGACGGCGCGCATCGGCAACCAGGTCTTCCTCTGCGGCCATCCGCTGTTCGGATTCGGCAAGGTCGATATCCCGATGGCTCGCGCGCATGTTGTCGCCACGCTCGCCTCCTCGATGAGTTCCACGAAAATCATGAATACCGGCGGGCTGATCGGCTCGATTCGGGAAGACCGTGTAACCGGCGTGATGGGACGCGTCGGACCGGCGCCGCCGATGATTCCGGTTCAGCTGGCGGTGGAAACGCCGGCCGTCACCAAACATTTCCATTTCGAGATCATGGAAAACTCGAAGCTCACGCCGCTGCTGGTTTCCATGGTCACGTTGAACGGCGTCCACTCCAGCCTGCCCTATAACGAGGGAACCACTTTCCAGCTCAAGGGCTCGATCGATATCGCCGGTCACGACGCCGTCCACCTGGAAAACATGTTCGTGCCGAACGACCAGCCGGTGCCCGATGCCTTCCCGATCGCCGCCCAGGTGCAGAGCGTCTTCGACGAGATCTATCACAACCCCTACGAGCAGCCCCATATCACCGGCATTCATCTCGCCGTTCGCAGCCTGCCGAACGCTCGCTGGGCGATGATCGAAAACGCCTGGAGCGACAAGAAGGATGTCCACCCCGGCGAAACGATTCTGGTCAAAGTGGCGCTGCGCCCCTATCGCGGCTCGCCGTTCCTGCGCGAGGTACCCATCACGATTCCCGCTCAGGCCACGCCCGGTACCCTCCACGTCCTGGTGAGCGACGCTGCCACGCTCGACCGCATCGAGCAGTATTTCCCGTTCGGCCCTCGCGCCCGCCTGGCCAGTCTCGGCCAGCTGATTCAGCTGCTCAATCAGGAGCGGCGCAACGACCGGTTTTACGTGGCGCTGTTACAGTCCAGCCCGACCTTGCTCGTGCAGGACAAACGGCTGCCCAATGTTCCTCTTTCGGAAATCAATGTGCTCGGACAACGCAATCCCGGCCGGACCACCGTGCTGTGGCAGTCGGAGCTGGCCGAGCGGTCGGTGCCCATGCACGAAGTGATCACCGGCCATCAATACCTCACGATCACGGTGAAATAAAATCCCCAAGGAGATCACCGGGATGCGACCCGTTTGGCGAATTTCTGCCGTGTGCCTCGTCGTCCTGACTCTGGCGAGCCTGCCGGCGCTGGCCGACCACACCCAGTTCTGGCGTACCACCGATTACTCCGATTTCGAGCGCGGCACCGCAAAGGAAGTGGCCCTCTGGAGCGACGGCAAGCTCGTGCCCGCGGCCCAGTTTAGCCATTTTGCTGATCCCAATCTGGCCTATCTCTGGGGGCTGCGCATCGATCCCCAGGGCCAGCTCTACGCCATTGGCGGCTCGAACGCGCGCGTCTTTCGTTTCAACGCCCAGGGCAAGCCCACTACCGTTTTCCAGTCGCCCGAACTGACGGCTCAGGCGATCGCTTTCGATGCCCACGGCGACCTCTACGTCGGCACTTCCCCCGACGGCAAGGTCTACAAAGTCACTCCCGACGGCAAAACCAGCGTCTTCTTCAATCCCAAGGCCAAATACATCTGGTCGCTTGCCGTCGGCACCCACGGCGTCGTCTACGTCGGCACCGGCGACAAAGGCGAGATCTATGCCGTCACCCCTTCCGGCAAGAGCGATCTCTTTTACAAGAGCGATGAACGCCACATTCGGGCCATGGTGCTCGATGGCCATGGAAATCTGATCGTCGGAACCGATCCCAGCGGCTTGGTGATTCGTATCCCCATCCATAGCACCGGCCCCGACACGCCGCCCAAGGCCGGCCACGCCTTTGTCATCTACGAAACCGCCGGGCAGGAGATCACTTCGCTCCTCTTCGATCATCAGGGAAACCTCTATGTGTCCTCGATCGGATCGAAAGGCCAGCCTTCCGGCGCACCCTCTTTCTCCACGACTGGAGCCACGTTTGTCTTTTCCACCGGACCGGCCGGCGTGGCATCCGGCGCCCATGCGGCCGCTGCCGTGGTCCAGCAAGGCACCACCCCGCAGCCCACTCCGTTCACTCCTTTCGCTTCGACCGGGGGCGGCAGCTACGTCTACCGCATCGCGCCGGACGGCTCTCCCAAGCTGCTCTGGCAATCGCATACCGCCCTGGTTTATTCGCTCGGCTTTGCTCCAAGCGGCAAATTGCTGCTCGGCACCGGCAATAGCGGCGATGTCATCGAGCTCGAAGGCAATGCGACCTTCTCGAAAGTCGCCGAAACTTCAGCGGGACAGGTCACCGGCTTCGCCACCGGCAAGGACGGCCGCGTCTACCTCTGCACCGCGAATCCGGGGAAAATCTTCACCCTCGGGCCCGGCATCGCCCGGGAAGGAACTTTCATTTCGGCCCCGTTCGACGCGCACATTTTCTCCCATTGGGGTCTGCTCGACTGGTGGGGACAAGGGGCCTCGGTCGGCCGCATCAGCTTTTACGTCCGCTCCGGCAACACTTCGAATCCGGGCAACAACTGGAGCCGGTGGTATGGGCCCTACACCACGCCCGAGGCCCAAACGGTCGGCTGCCCGCCGGCCCGCTTCGTGCAATGGAAAGCGGTGTTCCATCCCCTGCCCGGCCACGTGCCCACCCTTTCTTGGGTCAGCCTCGCCTACCTGCCCAAAAACGTCGCGCCCGTCATCGACGACGTGGTGATGGAAGATCCCGGTATTCGCGTGCATGTCATGGCCGTGCCTGGCGGCCTCGGCGGGCAGGCGCTGAAGCCGGTGCATCTGCGGATGCCTCATGCCAACCAAGCAGGTCTCTCGCGCGTCGTTGCCCCGCAGAGCATGCCTTCTTCGGGGAGCGATTTCCAGGTGCCGCCGCAGGGTTTCCGCGACAAGGGCTGGCAGAGCGTGCTCTGGACCGCTCACGACGCCAACGGCGACAAGCTTGAATATTTCGTCTACTATCGCGGCGAGAGGGAGCACACTTGGCGCCTGCTGAAGGGCGGCCTCCACGAGCCTTATTATTCCTGGGACACCACCACCATGCCCGACGGCGCCTACTACCTGAAGATCGTCGCCTCCGACCTGCCCTCGAATCCCCCGTCGCAGGCACTCACCGATTCGCGCATCGGCCCGCGCTTCGTCGTGGACAATACGCCGCCCTCGATCATCGACCTGCACGCGCTAGCAACCGGGGATGACGCCGTCGTCGAATTCACCGCCCACGATCCTTCCAGTCCCTTGGCCCGTGCCGAATACAGCGTCGACGCCGGCCCGTGGACCCAGATCTGGCCGGTCGGCGAGTTGAGCGATTCGCCAACGGAAAGCTATCGGATTCGCCTCCGGAATCTCGGTCCGGGCGAACACACAATCAGTGTCCGCGTCTTCGACCTCTACGAGAATTCCGGAATCGCCAAGACCGTCTTTACCACTGCCGCGCCCAAATCGGGCGGCCACTGATTCGGCCGCCCGGAACCGAGGAGGTCTTTTCGAAATGCCCTCTGGACCCACGCTCGCGGCGATTCGCGAGGCGCACGCCCGCATCGCCCCGCACATTCATCGCACGCCGGTTTTCCGCAGCGCCTCGCTCGATCGCCTCGCCGGCGCCGAGCTGTTCTTCAAGTGCGAGAATTTGCAGCGCACCGGTTCGTTCAAGATGCGCGGCGCCACCAACGTGATTTTCTCGCTCTCCGAACCGGTGGCCGGGCGCGGCGTGGTCACCCACTCCTCCGGCAATCACGGCGCCGCCGTCGCCTACGCGGCTCGCCGTCGCGGCATCCCGGCCTGGGTCGTTGTGCCGCGCGGCGCGCCCGAGGTGAAGCAGCGTGCCATTGCCGATTTCGGCGGTGAGGTTATTACCTGCGAGCCGAACCTGGCCGCACGCGAAGCTGCCGCACGCGAGATTATGGAGCGCACCGGCGCAACGTTGGTTCACCCTTATGACGATGACCGCATCATCGCCGCTCAGGGCACCGCCGCTCTGGAGTTGCTCGAGGACGCCGGTTCCCTCGACCTGGTTCTCGCGCCCGTTTCGGGCGGCGGCTTGCTTTCCGGCACCGCCATCGCCGCCCAATCGCTTCAGCCCGGCATTCGCGTGGTCGGCTGCGAACCGGCCGGCGCCGACGATGCCTGGCGCTCGTTGCATTCCGGCCAGCTGCAGAAAAGCGAGAAGCCCGAAACCATCGCCGATGGCCTGCGTGCCTCTCTTTCCGAGCGCACCTTCGCCATCCTGCGCGAGCGCGTCGAAGACGTCGTCCTGATCGGCGAGCGGGAAATTCTCGACGCAATGCGCCTCATCTGGGAACGAATGAAGCTGGTGATCGAGCCCTCCTCGGCCGTCACCGCTGCCGCTGTTTTGCTCGGGAAAATCGACGTTTCCGGAAAGCGCGTCGGCATCCTCCTTTCGGGCGGCAACGTCGATCTTGGGCCGTTCTTCCACTCCGCCTAGCCCGCAAAAGCCGTATCATCCCGAACGAATCTTTGGCGACGAGCGCAGCGAGTCCCGGCGCAGTCTGTCGGGACCACCGGTTCTCTCCCCTCCCACATCCCCCCGGCCACCGTTCACCTGCGAAAAATGAACGTTTGCTAAAAACTTTCTTGACATGTGCGTTTTCCAGGAAGTATGTTGCTCGCGGGTTATCTAAGGTGCCTTGGCCGTGTGGGGCAGCCGGCGCAAGCGCCTAGTAATGCTTCACCTGGGGGCGGATACATGGGACCGAAGCAGGAAGGGCGGTCGGCAGCCCGTGCGTATGGTGAACTCTTCACGAGTGGGGGCGTCCTTTTGCATCCAATCGTGTTCGGCACTAGCGTGGGAGTGCTGGATGCCAGGTTCACTGTATTCGGGTTCATGAGGTGCCAAAGAGCTGCTCTTTCTTTCTTCATTTTGATCCTGTCCATCAGCCGGTAATTTCGGAACCGCCACCCTCCAGGGGACGCTCAACCTAACGGGCTCAGTGCCCACCCAGGAGGTGTTGAATGCACGAAAGGCGTGCTGCATTGCTCGCCTTAGCTTGTGTTTTCCTGCTTGCCCTGGTCCCTATTGGCCTGTACGCGCAATCGGCCAGTACGGGCGCAATACAAGGCGTGGTGAAGGATCCAACCGGTGCCGTCATTCCCGGCGCCACGGTGGCCCTCACCATGAAGTCCACTAACGTTACCGTCACGACCACGACCAACGCAGCCGGTCATTATTCCTTCCCCGCCGTCTCGCCTGGCGTATACACCATGAAAATTACGGCGACGGGATTTCAGGCCTATGTCGTCAGCAATCTCCACGTGAACGTCACCAAGTCGTACAACATCTCGCCCAGCATGAAGGTCGGGACGGCGTCGCAGACGGTCACGGTCGCGGAGGTGCCTGGCGCCGAACTCCAGACCACCAACGCCAGTATCGGCACCACGATTGGTGGCAATATGCTGCAGTTTCTGCCTACCGCGCAGCGCAACGTCACTTCCTTGCTCACCCTCCAACCGGCCGTCGCTCCTGAAGAGACGAACGACGTCTTCGGCGGCCAGGTGGCCGGCGCCATGAGCGACCAGACCACTTTCCTGGTTGACGGCGGCGACGCCACCAACGACCTGGAAGGAACCGGCGGCTACATCGGCGCTCCCGGTCAGCCCCAGCCGGCGCCCGCGATTTCGGTCAACGTCGCCAGCACACAGCAATTCCACGTCGTCACCGGCAGCCCGACCGGGGGGTTTGCCCGGTCTCAGGGCGGCGAGGTCTCGATCGTTTCCAAGCGCGGCACGAACCAGTTCCATGGCTCGCTCTACGAGTACTGGACGGGCAGCACGCTGGGAGCGAACAGCTGGACGAACAATCAGGCCGGCGTTCCGAAGCCGCACGAAGTCAACAACCGGTTCGGCTTCACCCTCGGCGGCCCGATCGTCAAGAACAAGCTCTTCTTCTTCGGCAACTATGAAGGCCGCCGCTTCCGCCAGAGCGCCGGCATCACCACCGATGTCCCCACCTTCTGCGCCCGCAATGGCATTCTGCGCTTCAAGAACGGCGCCAACCAACTGCAGAGCTACAACTTCGATCCGAACCTGACCTCGGCGGTCGCCAGCCAATGCGGCGTGGCGATGGGAACCCCAGTTTCCAGCCTGGACCCGCGGGCCCTCGGCATCGACCCTCTCATCCAGAAATACTGGGCCAACGAGCCGCTGCCTAACGTTCCGGGCACCGGCGACGTCTACAACAGCGCGGAATTCGTTACCTCCATGGCCGACCCGACCAACGAGAACGACGGCATGGCCCGGATCGATTACAGCATCAACCAGCGCTGGCACCTCTACGGCACCTACCGCTACGATCAGATGGTCTTCCTGACCGGCTCCCAGTTCGACATCATCCCCGGTCAGCAAAAACTGCTCAGCGGCACGCCGGTGCAGCCGCGCTTCGTCACCTTCATGCTGACCGGCCAGATCGGCAACAACTTCACCATGCAGACGCACGGCTCGTACTTGCGCGACTGGTGGGCGTGGAACCGCGCGTCACTCGCCAATCCCTCGAACGTGCCCGGCATCGGCGGCACGCTGCAGGTTTCCGGAGAAGGCGCAACCGGCAACTCCGGAGCCAGCAAGCCCTTTGCCGATCCGATCAACTTCAACACGCAGCAAGCCCGCGCCCGTATGTGGGATGGTCGGGACTGGTATCTGGCCGAGGACGATAGCTTGCTGAAGGGCAACCACGACATCCAGTTCGGCGCTGCCTGGTACTACTGGAACATCCTCCACGAACGCACCGACGACGTGCTCGGCGGCCTCACCAACGGCCCGATCTATTGGATCCAGTCGCGGCAAGGGAGCAGCGGCAGTTACGTCAACGTTCCCACTAGCGAGCGGCCGGCAACCTGCTCGAGCGGCCTCACCACGAATTGCATCCTGGGAAGCGACCTCGGCCGCTACGAAAATATGTACGCATCCATGCTGGGACTGGTTGACCACACTTCGCAGGTGGCCACCCGCAACGCGAATTTCCAGCCCTATCCACTGGGTTCTCCGCTCACTACCCATGTCCACGTCACCGCCTGGTACAGCTACCTTCAGGACATCTGGCAGGTGCATCCGGGCATCACGCTCACCTACGGCGTGAACTGGGGCTTGCAGCTCCCGCCGAAGGCGGTAGACGGCAAGCAGGTCATGGCGCTTTACACCGCCACCGGCAGGCCCGTCACCGACATCAACGCCTTTTTCCAGCAGCGGCAGGCGGCCATGGATTCGGCCAACTGGAATGAAATCGCTGCCCTCAACAACTACTCCTTTGCTCCGATTAAGCATATCCCTGGCTACACCCGGCCGGTCGGCACTTACTGGGGCCAGTTCGGTCCCCGGTTTGCCGTCGCTTGGCAACCGCCCTTCCACAATGCTTTCTTCGGCAATCGCCAAACCGTGATCCGGGCCGGATACTCGCTCCAATGGAACCGGACCAACGCCGTTGGTCTGGTTATGACCCCACTGCTCGGCACCGGACTGGCGCAAGTCGTCGGTTGTAACGCGCCGACAGCCACTCCCATCAACGGTCACTTCTGCGACCAGGTGTCGTCAACCGACGCGGCTACCGCTTTCCGGATCGGAGTCGACGGCAATTCCTTGCGGATGCCTTTACCAACGAGCGGCTATCCCGTTACTCCTCCCTCGCCGTTCGGCTCAATCTATGGCTTCAACCTCGATCATGCCTACACGCCCGCGTATTCCCACCAGGTTTCGGTGGACATCCAGCGGTCTTTCCCGCACAACTGGCTGGTCGACGTCGGTTACCTCGGCCGCTTCAGCCGCAACCTCGAAAACGGTGCGGACATCAACGCTTCCGACATGTTCGCTAAGGACCCGGTATCCGGCCAGACGCTCGGGCAGGCCTTCGATGCCGTTTCCGCCTTCTTCCGCAACGGAGGGAGTTGCACGACGAACTCCCAGGGGCTGGACGCAAACTGTCCAGGTCTAGCCGCGCAACCCTTCTTCGAAAACATGGCGGCCACGAATAGTCTCACCTCGCCGGGCGCCGGCACCTCCTACTGCCAGTCTCAGTATGGCTCCAGCTGCACCGCGTTCGCGGCGGCCAGCGATCCAACCGACGCATTCAACGGCAGCCTGGGCAGCTTCATGGAGTTCAACTACAACTTCATCGGCCAGCAGTCGCTCGACCCGCAGCAGTTCCTGCTCAACTTCTGGAACTACGGCGGCGGTTGGGGTAACTACAACGCCGGCTTCATTTCCGTCCACAAGGCCTTCTCCCAGGGCCTCAGCATGTCCTTCAACTACACCCTGTCCCACGCCCTGGGCACTCAGGCCCTCAACCAGGAATACATCATCTACGGCAACCCGTCGCCTTACCTTCCGCAGACCGGTTACGGCACTGCGGCTTTTGACCGCCGCAATGTGTTCAACGCCACCTGGTACTACACGCTGCCGTTCGGCCATGGCCAGCGGTTCTCGACGTCCAACGCCTTCCTCAACCACATCATTGGTGGTTGGTTCTCTTCGGGCATTTGGACCTGGCAATCGGGTCTGCCGAACTGCATCGCCGCCGATGGCGATTACGGTGACATCGGCTCTGGCGCTGTCAACCAGACCTGCGCTCAGACTAACCTGAACCTGTACGGGCTGCAGGGCCGCCACAACAACGTTACCGGAACCGGCGGCGTTGCCGTTGGCGGTAGCGGCATCAATATCTTCGCTAACCCCACGCAGGTCTTTAACTCCCTCAGCCGGCCGGTGTTGACCCAGAACCTGCGTCCGTTCGACTTCAACATGAACAATCCGTCGTCGTGGAACATGGACCTCTCGGTCGGCAAGGACATCGCCGTCACCGAACGCTACAAGGCCTATTTCACCGCCGACTTCTTCAACGCGTTCAACATCTTCCAGCCGGGAGGGTGGTCTCTCGACATGAACAACCCGGCCGGATTCGGCGTGGTCACCGGCCAGTCCAACAGCCCGCGCACCATCCAGCTCGGGTTGCGCTTCGTGTTCTAACCGCCTCATTCCTGGGGGCATAACCGGGGCGGCTCGCTTTGCGGCGTGCCGCCCCTCTTCTTTTTCCCAGGCCAAATCTATTTCCAATTCGCTGCCGGTCGCCCGCCATTCTCGCCGGGTATATAAGGGAATCGCGCATCCCTTGTGCAGCGTGAGCACGAGCTTGCCGCCCATTCGCTCCTCGCTGGGCCACATACACGCTCCCCTTGTCGGACTTTCTTTCCCTCCGCTATGTCAGTGCCGGTGTAAAAATCCCCAAAGTGCCGATTGAAAATTCCCCACCCCTGATGTGGTGGACCGGAACCCACTCCGCAGGGAGGAGGTTCCGAGACTTGTTCAGGGGGAGAGACGTGGAACAGATCAAAGAACTGCAACGGCAAGGGATGAGTATCCAGGCGATCAGTCAGCTGACCGGCTGGGATCGCAAGACGATTCGCAAGTACCTGTTGGGACCGGAAGTGGCGCCGGTTTATGGGCCCGGCCCGCGGCGAGCCAGTAAGCTGGACCCGTTTAAAGCGTATCTGGAGGAGCGTCTGCGCGCCGGGGTGTGGAACGGGCGGGTGCTGCTGCGGGAACTGCGCGAGCGGAACTACTCGGGCAGCTACACGATTCTGACCGATTGGCTGCGGCCGCAACGCCAGGCGGCCGGCGTCGCGGCGGTGCGGCGATTTGAGACACCGCCGGGCAAGCAAGCGCAGGTGGACTGGGGCCATCTGGGCACGCTGGAGATCGGAGGCCAGGAGCAGAAGCTGTGGGCCTTCGCTTTTACGCTCGGCTACAGCCGCAAGCTCGTGGCCGAAGCAGCGCTGGACCAGAAGCTGGGGACGCTGCTGCGGTTGCACGAAGCCGTCTTCGATCAACTCGGTGGAGTGCCCGAGGAGATTCTGTACGATCGGATGAAGACGGTCTGGCTGGGGACCGACGAACGTGGCGAGATCGTCTGGCACCCGGTCTTTCAGGGCTTCGCGCGGTACTGGGGTTTTGTCCCGCGGCGGTGTCGGCCTTATCGGGCACAGACCAAGGATCAAGCTTCATACTGCACCTCGTTGGGCGTCTTGGATGCAAGCTGCGGATAACGGCGGCGGTCCCGGAATCGTTTCCCGGGTTGGGCCTGAGGCAAGAGACCGGTGGGAGGTTCGAACAG
>JAKBLM010000057.1 GCA_021832085.1 Acidobacteriota bacterium
AGCCAGAGGCAAGGAGATCGACAAAAGGCCAACCTCGACGAACCTCAAGACGCCAGCCAGCGAAAGCGACCAGGGGCACAATCAGATGACAAGCCCCGATGAGGCCCAATTCTGTGCATTATTTGGGAAGCAAGAAACAGCGGGGAGGGAACCCTCCGCGAGAAAGCGTGTGATTTAGCAGGCAAGCCTCCCGGCAGCGAAACCGGCCTCCCCGCGCCGCCCGGTCGCCGAAAAGCTCCGACCCTTTCAGCCGCGCGGGGCTTCGCGACGCACGACATGCAGGAGGGACTCGAAGATTTCCTGGAGCCGGGCGAATTCGGCTGCGAGACGTACACGCGTTTTGTCGTCCATCTCGCCGTAGCCACGCAGTTCCCCGCCGGCGGTTTCCTGGAGCAGCGAGAGGTGCTCGACGACCAGCGCCTCGATCGAGCGCGCCGCCGAGCGGCCGGCAACATCGAGATTGATCTCTCGCGCCAGCCGCCGGAGCTCCTCCTCGAGCCGCGCGAGGAGAGCCTGCACCTCTTGGCGCTCGCGCCGGTTCAGCCGATCCTCCACCGAAACCAGCACGCCAGCCGGCGGATCGACCCAACGCGAGATTTCCGCCGCCATATCCTCGAAACCCCGCAAGAGCGCGGAGACGATGCGACGATGGCTTTCGCCGAGGGTGAGCCTTTGCGGCGGCGATCCGGGCCGTTCGCTCACCTGGATTCCGTGGAGATGGCCAGGGCGATCATGCGTGTTTTTCAGCCGGCTTGCGCCCGGCGAGGAACCTTTGGCGGGAAGCGGCGATCGTGTCGCGCGCTTCTTTTGGTCCGCGCCAGCCGCGCAGCTCGGTCCGCTTGCCTTCGAGTTCCTTGTAGATGTTGAAGAAATGCTCGATCTCGCGCCGCACGTGCGGAGGAATCTGGTCGACAGTGTGAATTTCGGCGAAGCGCGGGTTGGCCCTGGGAACGGCGAGAATTTTCTGGTCGATGCCGTGCTCATCGGTCATATCGAGCAGGCCGATCGGCCGGACCTCGATCAGGCAGCCGGTGAAGCTGGGATCGTCGCTCATCACCAGCACGTCCATGGGGTCGCCGTCTTCGGCGGTGGTGCCGGGGATGAAGCCGTAGTCGCCGGGATAGTGCATCGGGGAATAGAGCGCGCGGTCGAGCCGAAAAAGGCCCAGTGTGGTATCGAACTCGTACTTGTTGCTGGAATTTTTGGGGATCTCGACGATCATGCGAACCACTTCCGGACAATCGGGTCCGGGATCGATCTCATGCAACATTTCACTTCTCCTGTGGACCTGATGAAATTCCATGCTGGACGAGAGACGCGCGAATTTCAATCGGAACCGGCGCCCGCATCCGGGATGCGGCTTTCCCCTCGGGTCCAGCTCCGATCCGGCCCAGCGGCCTCATGATAACAATCGGCACAGTTACCCCAAGTTGATGTATACTAGGTTGGATCGTGACTCGAAACAGCAACTGCGGCTCCCAGAGCCGGAACACCCTCGAAGCTACCTGCGCATCCATCGCGCCCCGCTCCCTTTGATTTCATCCGGAACCATTTCGCTGAACCCAAGCAGTCTCTGTCCGACGGGAGACGATGGAATCTTCACCCACGGTCAGACTTTTTAGGAGAGAAACTGTATGAAAAACCTGTTCGTTGGAAACCTGAGTTTCCAGACAACAGAGAGTGAGATCCGGGCGCTGTTCGAGCCGTTCGGTCAAATCTCGAGGATTCACATCGCCACCGACCGCGAGACCGGGCGTTCGCGCGGCTTCGCCTTCGTCGACATGGTCAACGACGAAGAGGCGACGCGGGCGATGACCGCCATCAATGGGAAGGAATTGGCGGGCCGACCGCTCAAGGTGAACGAAGCGCGACCGCGAGCCGAGCACGGCGGGCCGCGTCCGGGCGGCGGATTCAACCGTAGCCGCGGCGGCCGGGGGAATCGCGACTATGACGGCGGCTACCCGGACTTCCCGATGGGGAAACGGGAACCGCGCTGGTAGATCGCGAAGGTCAGGCGTAGAAAGGCGGCTGTTTCCCTTTAAGGGGAAGCGCCGCCAGGCTCGGCAAGGCGCAAGGCATCGCTCCGGCGCTGCTACGATTCGTCGTCGAGGCCGCTTCGGGTGTCCGCGGAACGTGTCGTGTCTGGTGCCCGCAATCGCTCCTGCATAGACGCCGCCTGCCAAGCCAAAAATGAGCCGCGCAAAGCGGCAGGCCGTTTGCCCGCCTGAAATTCCGTAACAACCCCAAAAATATCTGTCATATCTCCAGCGCGACTGCAGGAGTTGCAACTCCTGATGAATCAGCTGCCTGGATGTCGGGGCTGAAGCTCCGACCCTCTAAGGCCAGTGATGCTTATTCCAGGGACGCAACACTAGCTGTTTCTTCCCGATTGCCGAAGATCGAGTGGTTCCCGAGTGGCCGACGATACACCTGCGGGTCAACGCTCCACGCCACGGGTTCGGCTGAGTCAGCGAAAAGGCGTGTCACTCGAACGGCGATAAGCTATCCTTTTGCGAGGTGGTGAGGATGCCGAGGTGCTACGGCGATGCGCGCGTGACCCTCCTTGCCCCATAAGGCCGGAAAATTCAACGACTGGGGGATAGCGACCTATATGGCGAACGTATCCTTCGGGAAAACTCTTTCCTTTGACGGCGAAGAACCCCGTATGCCGGAGGAGTTGACGCCGGACCGCAACCTTGCGATCGATCTCGTACGGGTTACGGAAGCGGCGGCGCTAGCGGCCTCGCGGTTGATGGGCCGCGGCGACGAGAAAGCCGCGGACCAGGCCGCGGTCGACGCGATGCGTTATGCACTCAACAACCTGGACATTCGCGGCACGGTCGTCATCGGCGAAGGCGAACGCGACGTGGCACCCATGCTGTACATCGGCGAGAAGGTCGGTTCAGGCGACGGGCCCGAGCTGGATATCGCCGTCGATCCCCTCGAAGGCACGACGATTACGGCGAAGGGCGGGCCGAACGCCCTGGCCGTCGTGGCCATGGCGGAGAAGGGTGGCTTCCTGAATGCCCCGGACGTATATATGGACAAGCTCGCCGTCGGGCCGGACTTTGCCGAGGGTGTTGTCGACATCGACGAAGCGCCGCAGAAGAATTTAAAGGAACTGGCGAAGGCGAAAAAGACGGATGTTTCCAATCTCGTCGCCTGCATACTCGACCGCCCGCGGCACCAGGAACTCATCGCCAAGGTGCGCGAGGCGAAGGCGCGCATCATGCTCATCCCCGACGGCGACGTTTCCGGCGTCATCGCGACGGCGCAGCCCGAAAGCGGCATCGATATCTACATGGGCGCCGGCGGCGCGCCGGAGGGCGTGCTCGCCGCGGCGGCGTTGCGCTGCACCGGGGGTTTCATGCAGGGTCGGCTCGTATTCCGTAATGACAGCGAAAAGGAACGCGCCGCGCGGTGGGGCATCAAAGATCTCAACCGCAAATACAGCCTGCACGGTCTTGCACACGGCGAAGTGATGTTCGCCGCGACGGGTGTCACTGACGGTGCGATGCTCAAGGGTGTCCGGCGCTTCGCCGGCGGAGCTTTTACGCATTCCGTCATCATGCGCTCGAAAACCGGCACTATCCGGCACATCGAAGCAACGCATAATTTCCTGCACAAACGGTAGCAGAGCGCTTTCCCAAGGGGTTCGCGTTTTGGCACAACGAAGCTGCAGAGGTCGAGCGCACAGGCCCGGGCCCGAACAGCGGGACAAGTGGCCGGCCCCGCAGTCTTGTCCAGGAAGGGCGTATTCCGCGGGTGCTTGCAAAGGCACCCAGGTGTTACTTGCCAATCGGCGACGACCCGGACGCCCTCAATAAGCACAATCACATGATGTCTCTAGGCTAAAGCCGGACCCTTCTCATCGGCCGGCGCGATTCGATTCACCCGGGCCGCCTTGCAGAAGGCGGAAACGATTTCGCGACGATTCGCGTCCATACGACTGATAGGAGGGGTACAACTATGAGACGTGCCTTCAGTTTCAAAACATTTTTCGGAGGAATGATTCTTTCCGGTATTTTGATTACCGGAGCTGTGGTCTATGCGCGAGCGAATCCGGCGGCGCGGCCCGCCGCGGTCCCGGCCACCTCGGCGAGCGCCGTGGGCCCGTCCGGCTATCACCTGTTGAAGACGATTCCCATTCCTGGCAACAGCTTTTGGGACTACATGACGTTCGAGCCGGGAACGAACCGTCTTTTCATTACGCACGGGAACCACGTGGTCGTGGTCAATGTAGCCACCGACAAGATCATCGGCAACATCGGCGGCATGACAGCAATTCATGGCGTGGTGTTCGCGCCGGAATTCAATCGCGGATTCGTCACCGATGGCGGGGCGGCCAAGCTCTGGATCTTCAATCTGAAGACGCTGAAGGTCATCGGCTCGGCGCCGACCGATCCTGACGCCGACGGCGACGTTTACGATCCCTACTCGAAGCGCGTCTTCACCTTCAACGGCCGCTCCCATACGTCGACAGTGGTGGACGCGAAGACGGGGAAAGTGGTGGGGCGCATCGAGCTGGGCGGCGATCCCGAATTCCCCGTCGCCGACGGCCGCGGCCACGTCTACGACAACATCACGTCGCTCAGCCAGATCGTCGAAATCAACTCGCGCACCTTGAAGATCACGCATCGCTGGTCGCTCGCGCCGGGCGAGCATCCCAGCGGACTTGCGATCGACGTGAAACACCACATCCTTTTTTCCGGATGCCACAACGGGCTCATGGTCATCATGAACGCGGATACCGGCAAGGTGATCGCCACCGAACCCATCGGCCGGGGCGTCGACGCGGTGCGCTTCGATCCGGGCACCGGCTACGCTTTCGCTTCGAATGGCGCAAGCGCGGATTTGACGGTGATTCACGAGGATTCGCCCACGAAGTTCCACGTCGTCGAAAACGTGAAGACGGAACGCGGTGCGCGAACGATGGCGCTAGATCCCGCAAATCACGAGGTCTTCCTGGTCACCGGGAACTTCGAGCGGATACCGAACCCGCCGCCGAATACCCCGTTCTATCGCAGATTTCGCGTCGCCTCGTTCCATCTCCTCATCTACGGGAGGTAGGCGCAAGAGGAGACGCTTCGCAATCCGCACGCCAAATGGCTAACAAGGGGCGACCAGTGCGGCCGCCCCTTGTATCTTGTTTTCCTTTAGAAATGATGAGACTGAGGAGTTGTTCCGGCGGGAGGCCGTTCGTGCCCGAGGCCGCGGCTTGCGCCTGCGAGCCTGATCGCGCGAAGCAGTTCGGTCTGGGCGACACGCTCCGCATTGGCATCGGCTGCGTTCGGCCGAACGTCAGGCCGATGAACAAGCAAGTGGCAACCTGTTGATGCGGGCAGCGCGCCTCCTCTTTTAACGCTCCGGCATCAAAGTTGAATCAACCATTTGGGAGCGAACGCTACACCCACTCTCCCGCGCGCATCAGGGGCTCAGCGCTGCCGGCGGCGGTGATGCCGTCCACGTCGATCCGATTGGATCCGATCATCCAGTCAACGTGGATGAGGCTGTCGTTGGCTCCGCGTGCGGCCAGCTCTTCGGGAGTGAGATGGTCACCGCCCTTCACGCAGTTGCTGTAGGCCTGCCCCAGGGCAATGTGGCAGGCGGCGTTTTCGTCGAATAGGGTATTCCGGAAGAGCAGTCCGCTTGACGCGATCGGCGACGAATGCGGCACCAGCGAAACCTCGCCCAGCTGCCGCGCGCCATCGTCGGTTTCGATCATGCGCTGCAAGACCTCCTCGCCCTTTGAAGCATGGGCCTCGACAATCCTCCCGGCCTCAAAGCGCACGGAAATCCCCTCGATCATGGTTCCCTGATGGGAAAGCGGCTTGGTGCTCGTCACGTGGCCTTCCACGCGATCCTTGTGCGGCGTTGTGAAGACCTCTTCGGTTGGCATGTTGGGAATGCAGTAGCGGCCGTTGTTGGCGGTTGTGCCGCCGCCCAGCCAGAGATGATCGTCAGCCAGCCCCACTTTGAGGTCGGTGCCGGGCCCCTGGAAATGAAGCGCCGCGTAGCGCTTTTCGTTCAGCCGATCGGCACGGGCGTGGAGATTGGCGTCATGCTCTTTCCACGCAGCCACCGGGTCCGGCCGGTCGGCGCGCGAGGCGGCAAAGATGGCATCCCAAAGTTTGGCCATCGCCTGGTCAGGCGGCAGATCCGGAAATACCGCCGCAGCCCATGCCGGTGTGGCGCAGGCGACAATGGTCCAGTTGATTTCGTGTCGCGTGATCAGTTCCATTGCCGGGCGGTAGGCCTTTGACATGGCACGATTTGCCCGGCTTACCTTTTGAGGATCTTCGGCAGAGAGCAGCGATGGATCGCTGCCCGCGATTGCCAGCCGGGCCGACCCGCTCCGAAACGCCTGGGCCATTCCTTCATAAAGCCATGACGCAGCGGTGTCGAAGCTTTCGTCCCTGGCATGGCGATAGCGGAGCAGCACCGAATCCTCGTCCTGGAACAGCGTGGTGACAAGCGAGGCACCCGCTTTGTAAGCGTGCTCGGTGATGCGCCGTGCGAGCGGCACCGCATCCAGCGTAGCGGTCATCACCAGTGGCTGACCGGGACCGAGTCCCAAGCCAACGTGCACCGCGACTTCGGCCAGGCGGTCAAGTTTCTTTTCAAATTCAGGGTTATGGGCAAACTCTTGGGCAATCGCAGCTGTTGATTTCATGTTGATCATTATTCCGCGGCGTTTGGGACATTGGCAACACACAGAGGAGCGGAAAGCGGCTTGCGAATCTCAAACGGCCTCCCGATGTCCTACAAATCCCGCAAGCGTGTTCTCCCCCGAAGAGCGAACAGAAGCTAGCCGAGGAGACCGAGCACAGGATCGTGTGGCGGGGGACGACTCAAGGGCCCTCGGCGAAGATGTTAGGCCAGTGGCTGCTCCATGCGGGTGAAGCCACGTACAACAGGGATATTCCCTATAATATCCAGTCGACAGCAGCCCGAGAGCCCCGATGAAGCTAGGAATTGATTTCGGTACAACGCGCGTTGTGGTGGCGGCGGTGGACCGCGGCAATTATCCCGTGGTCACGTTTGAATTGCCGGATTTCTCGGCAGCCGATTGGTTTCCTCCGCTGGTGGCGGCGCGCGGCGCCGAGCGGCTTTACGGCTGGGAAGCCTGGACAGCACAGGCCGATCCCGCCTGGACGCTGGTGCGGTCGCTCAAGCGCGCGCTCGAAGGCGCCGGGCCGGAAACCGAGGTGTGCATCGGCGGCGAATCCGCTTCCCTGCTCGACCTGCTGCGCGAAATGGCGGAGTCGCTCAAGTCCAGCCTTGTCCGGAAGTCCAGCTTGTCGATCGGCGCTTCGGAGCCGCTCGAAGCCGTACTGGGCGTTCCGGCCAACGCCGGCGCGAATCAGCGATTCCTCACGGCGGAAGCCTTCCGCCAGGCGGGCTTTCGCGTCCTGGGCATTTTGAACGAACCTTCCGCCGCCAGCATCGAATTCGGCCATCGCCAGCGCACCACCCGTCAGAAAAAGGAACCGGCGCGCATTCTGGTTTATGACCTGGGCGGAGGGACTTTTGACGCTTCTCTGGTCGAGATCGATGGCTCGGAGCATTCGGTGATTGCTTCCGAGGGCATTGCCACGCTCGGCGGCGACGATTTTGACGAGATCCTCGCGGACCTGGCTCTTGAAGCGGCGGGAGTGAGCGAAGAAACGCGCGACGGCCTTTCGCAAGCGGAAATCTTCCGGCTCCAGGAAGAATGCCGCGAGAAAAAAGAGTCCATTCACCCGAACACTCGCCGCCTGGAATTGGACCTGAGCTGCGCGCGCAACGAGTGGCCATCTGTTTCGCTGGCAGTCTCCGATTTCTATGACCGCTGCCGCCCGCTGATCGAGGAAACCTTGCACGCCACGAAAGATCTGCTGGCGGCACACGGCGCTTCCGAACCTGGAGCCGATGTTTTCTATGTGACCGGCGGCGGCTCGGAATTGCCTCTTGTGGCACGCATGGTGCGCGATCGCTTTGGCAGCCGGGTGCGCCGCTCGGCCTATACGCGGTCCGCGACTGCCATTGGCCTCGCCATTCGAGCGGATGACAAGATCGATTACAAGGTGCACGACCGCTTCGCGCGCCACTTCGGCGTCTGGCGCGAAGCCGACGGTGGTCGCGCCGCGAGGTTCGACCCGATCTTTCAAAAAGGAGTGCCTTTGCCGCCGCCGGACGCGCCGCCGCTTGAAATCCGCCGCCGCTATGCGCCAGTTCACAACATCGGCCACTTCCGCTTCCTCGAGTGCAGCCGCCTGAGCGAAGATGGGCGTCCGGCGGGCGATATCACCGTCTGGGAGGACATCCGTTTTCCGTTCGATCCCGCGCTGCGCGAGGCGAAGGACCTCGATGCCGTTCCCGTTCTCCGCCTCGACCACGCCGTCGTGGCCCAGGCGGAGGAGGCTTACCGCTGCGACGCGCGCGGCATCCTGGAGGTCACCATCTCGAGCCCCGAAGACCGTTTCAGCCGCCAATACCGCCTGAGCAGCCGCGCGGCAGGCCAGCGCCGCCCTGCGTCGAGGACCAGAAGGACGCGCCGCAAATAGCCTCGATTCGTCCTTTTCTCAGGAGATGACCAGCGACTCCATTCGAAAGTGCTCGAGAAAATGGCGCCGCAGTCGGAGTGAGCCTCAAAGCTTCTTGGGGATTTGCCGTGGGTGCCTGGCAGGAGTTTCCGAGGCAGCCTACCAGTAACAACCCTTGGCAACTTTGTTCCGGGCGCGGTGACGCCAGCCAAGCCGAACCTGTGCACGTCTGCCCTGGCTCACCGGGATTCCAGGCCGTTACCGACGGCTATACTGATGGGCATGGATCAGCGGAAGATGTTCTGGCTGGTGGCCGCAGCCATGAGCACGTTGGCGGGTTTCGTATTGCCGATCCTGTGGAGTCTGGCGGCCCTGCCGCCGATTCTGGTGATCAGCTGGTGGATTGTTTACCGGAGTGACTGGTTCTGATCCGGGCTTCTCCCAAGACAATTCGAAGGCGAGCGCAAATTAATTTGGCGGAGGTGGGCTTTCCAGCCGCCGTTTTCTTCACGGCTGTCCACGTGCCACCCTGAAGGGTAGCGCTACACAGGCTCGCCCGGACCGTGTGCCTTGCCCGAAAGGGGAGCTCAGGCGATCAGCGTTCCGAGCCAAACCCAGAAGATCCCGGCGCCAAAAAGGAAAATCGCCATTCCTGCCAGGCGAACCACCCAGTGCATCGCCGGGATCATCCTGCGCGGAACAAGCGGATGATCGGTCCAGTAGTCCAGCGTGCGCGCAACCCACGGCGCAACGTCGAAGACCATCATTTCGCCGGCCAGTACCGCCAGCAGGGCCGGAAGCACCAGCCAGTTCGGATTGGCAATCGCCGACTCGGGGGCAAACAACAGGCGCGGCCAATCAGGTGTTCGCAACCAGGCAATGAAAAACAGAACGCCTGCCAGCATGACCAGCCCCAAGGCCCTCATCTCGAAAACTGCCACCCGTACCGAGCGCGGAATTGGACTAGGGAAATTTCCGCTTGCCGCGAAGACTTCGGCCAGCACCGCACATTGCCGCGGCATCCAGACCAGATAAACGCCGACCATATAAACGAGAACAGCTAAAAGAGCGACAGCAGCAGCCACAAGCCAGGAGCCGTTCACAACCACCTCCCGAGCGCACCGTTGGTGGACAATAGGTTAATGTCTTTGGAGTACAGATTCTAGTTCCTTGTGCGCAATGGGTTAACCCGGCTAAACCTAACCGATTGTCTTGCAATACAATACGTAATCGACGATTGCCCGCTCGCGTAAGACAATGGCGACAGGCGTGACTATTTTTCCACGCCTAGAACTTCTAGTTCCCTTCCTCACGGGCAGCCGTTCCTGATTGCGTCCTTACTCTGGCGTTCGTCCAAGAGACGGGAAGCAGGGAAAGGGATGGCTTCGGTCGGTTTTCTCCTCCTTTGCCAATCGTCTTCCCGCGAAAAAGCAGGGTGATACGATGCAAAGGGAAGGTGGCGCTTTACCGATGGAGCGCCGGGAGCGACGACATGGAAGCATCCAAGGAAGAAATTCTCGAGAGGCTTGAAAAGCTCGAACGGGAGAACCGGTGGCTGAAACGCTCCGGCGTGGCCGCCGCGGCACTGGCGTCGCTCTTCGTCATTCTCGGCGTGGCGAGCCCGGTGCCACAGACGCTGACCGCGCACCAAATTCTGCTCACCGACAGCTCCGGCCGGGTTCGCGTGAAGCTTTCGGCCGTTGGACGGAAATTTCCTTTCCTCGCGCTCTACGGCCCTGGCGACCGCACGATGCTCTCGCTCGACGGCGGCGGGACGCAACCGGGGCTTGCCATCCACGACGTTTCCGGCAAAACGCGGATTCTGCTCGGCGGCCTGAGCCCGGATCTTTCCTTCTACAACGCCGCCGGCGACACCATCGTTTCTCTGGACGGTTCGCTCGGCCCACGGCTGATGCTCTTCGATTCCGCGGGCAAGTTGCGCGCCGAATTCGGCGGCCAGGGCCCCACGCTCAGCCTGATCGATTCGAGCGACTACGAAACCGACGTCGGCGTGAGTTCCGCGCCGAATCCCTTGACCGGCGACATGCAGCAAACCACTGCCGCGTCGATCGTGATGTTCAAGCGGGAAGGCCAGGAGCGAAAATACCTCTGGCGGGCACCGCAACCGCCCAGGGTGACGGCGCGAAAGCGTTAATAGTTACTTCAACGCCAATACTACAGAAACAATATCCGCCGCCCGCTTTCCTCCTTTAAAGTGATTTCAAGCAAGGGGCACACGGCTCCCGCAGTTCGGGATCCGATCTGTATCGCGAAGCCCCTCGATGGCCCTCAGGTTCCGGAGACCCACTCCCGGGACCGCGAAAATTTGGAATTCGCATACTCACCGGCCCTCGGGGAGGCAGTTTGCGATGTTCGTGATCGGAGAACGTCTTCGGACGCTGCGGGAGGCGAGAGGCCTACCCCAAAGCGAGATTGAAAGAAGGACAGGTCTGTTGCGGTGCTACGTTTCCCGCGTGGAAAACGGGCACACAGTTCCCTCCATCGAGACGCTTGAAAAGCTGGCACGGGCGCTTGAAGTGCCGCTGTACCAACTCTTCTACGACGTCGAGAACCCCCCGGAGCTGCCGCTGCTCGCCGACCGGAAAACCGTGGAAGACATCGTCGGAGTGAGCGCTCCGGAACACCTGCGATTCCTCAATCGCATGGCACGGCTACTCGACCGGCTCGACCAGAACGACCGGCGGCTGCTCCTGCACGTGGCGCAGCGCATGGCAGACCAGTAGTTTCGCCACGCGCGGGTTGCGCTGGGGGCCGTGGCAAAATGTTTTCGGTTGGGTGACGGCTCGTGCGCGGAGCACGAGTTGAGCATTAACCGCTTGCCGACGCGATAGTTGGGCGTGCCTGCGTCCAAAGCACCATTCGGTCGTCGTCCGGGTGGGTAATTTCGCGCACCTGTTTCATCCCGTTTTCGTGCGCCTCGTGCTGGAAAGTGATCCCTTCTCCTTCACTCTGTGTGATTTAGCCTTTCCTTGGCCGCGCTGCCGGGGTCGTGGCCTCCCTCGTGCATATGAATCCCTGTTGCAAAACTTTGGCAGGGCGGACCCGGATTTACTCACGCGCGCGAATCGCTTTTGCCAGCCGGCTGCCAAGACCGGGAATTTGCGCGGGGCGGAGGGGGAAGATGCTCTTCACTAAGGGCGGAGGGGGCTCGTGGACATAATCGGTTCGGTGGCATTGCTTGTTGCGCTCTTCGCGGCAGGCTATGCATTTTTCGTCGGGATTGTCGGGATTTCCAGCCACCGCCCGCTTCTCACGCGCGCCGCGCGAAACGCGGGCATTCTGATATTCCCCATCATTACGCTCGCCGTAGTTTCTCTCGTCTATCTGCTCTTCACAAACAATTTCGGCATGGCGTACGTGGCCGAGCACAGCAGCCGGCATCTGCCGCTCGTCTACAAGCTGGCGGTTCTGTGGGCAGGCCAGTCGGGCTCGCTACTATTCTGGAGCTGGCTGCTCTCGATTTTTGCTTTCGTCGCCCTGGCAGCGAATCGCAAGAAGCATCCGGAACTGATGCCCACGGTAGGGGTGATCCTCGCCGGCGTCCAGTTGTTTTTCCTGCTGCTGAACAATTTCGTCGACAGCCCGTTCCGCGTGCTCGGCCTGGTGGGCGCGGGCGGCCCGGCGCGGCTGATTACGCTGACCAACGGCCAGGGGCTGAATCCGCTGCTGCAATATCCCGAGATGGTGATGCACCCGCCGTTGCTGTATCTGGGCTACACGGGATTCACCGTTCCGTTTGCGTTTGCGCTGGCGGCGATGCTGCGCCGCGTGCCAGGCGACCAGTGGATTCACATCACCCGCCGCTGGACGATCGTTGCCTGGTCGTTTCTGGGCATAGGCATCATCCTGGGAGCGCACTGGGCCTATGCGGTGCTCGGCTGGGGCGGCTATTGGGGCTGGGACCCGGTGGAAAACGCGTCGCTGCTGCCGTGGATCACCGGAACGGCATTCCTGCACTCGATCGTGATTCAAGAGCGTCGCGGGATGATGAAGCGCTGGAGCCTGTGGCTGATCTTCACCACTTTCCTGCTCAGCATCCTGGGCACGCTGCTGACCCGGTCGGGCGTGGTGAGTTCGGTCCACGCGTTCGCGAAATCGTCGATCGGGATTTGGCTGGTCATCTTCCTGGCGATCCTGTTCGGCGCCTGCCTGTGGGCTTTCCTGATCAATCGCCAGGAGTTGCGGCCACGGCGCACTCTGGATTCCCTGCTCTCGCGGGAGGCGAGCTTCCTTTTCGGCGTGCTCGTGCTGGCAGCGGCGACACTGGCGATCCTTTGGGGCACGCTGCTGCCGGTGTTTACCGAATGGATTGAGGGCACGAAGATCACGATCGGGCCGCCCTTTTTTGAAAAAATCGTTACGCCGATCGCGCTTCTTCTTCTCGTGTTGCTGGGCGTTACGCCATTTCTGCACTGGGGGCACAATTCCCTCAGCCAGCTGACCCGCGATCTCGTGCCTTCGCTTGCGGGCGGCGCAGTGGCCGGCGCCGTTGGCTATATCTTCGGCTTCCGGCAGCCGGAGGCGCTGGTCTGCCTGATCCTGGCCGTTTTCGCGGCGATCACGATCATTTCGCAGTTCGTACTCGGCGCCCGGACACTGGTTACCCGTTCGCACGCGAATCCCGCCACAGCCGTCGGCACGCTCGCGATGCGCGACACGCGCCGGTATGGCGGCTACATCGCCCACATCGGGCTGATTCTGCTCTTCATCGGGATTTCTGGCCAGGCCTTCAATCGCGATACGCAGAGAACCATGAAGCCCGGCAGCCAGTTGACGATCGGGCCGTACACGCTCGTCGCGCAGGATTTCGATCAGATCCAGACCAGCCGCTACCAGGGCGTGCGCGCGCATATCGAGGTGTTCCAGAACGGCCGCTCGGTGCTGATGCTCAGCCCCGAGCGCCTTTTCTACCCCTCCAGCCAGGTCACCGAAACCCGAGTCGCGATTTATTCGTCGATGGTGCGCGATCTCTACGTCGTCTATCAAAACAACGATCCGGCCACTGGCTATCCGGTAATCCACGCCTACGTGAATCCTTTGGTCCACTGGATCTGGCTGGGCGGGCTGGTAATCGTGCTGGGCACGTTGCTGGCGCTTTTCCCAAGCCGGACGCCGACAAATGGGAACGGCCAAAGCCACGGCAGCCACGAAGAAGCCAAAGCCTCCGATGATGCCAAGGCGCCGCAGCCCGTCCTGATCGGGCAGCGCCGTGCGTCGCTGTTCGAATGAGCTGCCGAGTGGTGCCCGAACGTGCTAAAAAACCTTGGGGAGAACAGGATCGAGGTGAATCGAACATGAGAAGGTTGCCATTCCTCCGGTGGAAGTTCGCCCGGGCCGCAGCGATCTTTCCGCCGCGCCGCCTGCTTCTGGCGGGAACCCTCATCCTCTGCGCGGCCAGCCTGGCCATGGCCGGCACGTTGACCGGCACGGTGAAAAACGGAACCAGCAATCGGCCCGTGCCCAATACCGAAATCGTCCTGATGGAGCTCCAGAGCGGCATGGTGCCGATCGCCAGCGTCAAAACCGACGCCCAGGGCCGCTTCAGTTTCACGCAGCCGGCTTTGGGGAAAGAGCCGATGCTCCTCAAGACCTATTACGGCGGCGTCCCCTACTACCACTCGGTTTCCGCCAGCGACAAGTCGGCCAATGTTGTCGTCTACGAAGCCACGGCGAACCCGAAAACCATTTCGGTGACCTCGCGCGCGATCATGCTGCAGCCCCAGGACTCGATCCTGAAGGTCGAGGAACAGTATGTGGTGGAGAATCAAACGAAGCCGCCCTTCACCTATTTCACGCCACACGGCACCTTCACTTTCCAGGTTCCCCAGGATGCGACGCTCGGCCAGGTTTCCACCTGGACCAACGACCACATTCCAACGATCCAGAAAACCCTGGATCTGCCGCATCACCGCCATGCAATTGACTGGGCCATCCGGCCGGGCAAGAACGTGGTCGTCGTCACCTATACCGTTCCCTACACCGGGAGCCACGCCACTTTCACTGCCGAGTCACCGTATCCGGCCAGCCACGTCTTCCTGGCCGTGCCTCCGGGCGTGCAGGTCTCGAGCAACGGATTCAGCGCGGTGGGCAGCGAGGAAGGGTTTGACGTCTATTCGCGGGAATTGGTCGCGGCGCAAACGCCGCTGGCGATCGAGGTTGCCGGCACGGCCACGGCGGACGCTGGAAGCTCCTCGGCGGATTCCGGGGCCTCTTCCGTGGCTTCGGGCGCCTCTGGAGCCTCCGGCGCTTCGAACGCGGAAAGCATCGCGGTGCTCCCAGGCCGCCTGCACAACCTGACCTGGCTGATTGGCATTTTCGTCGCGGGGTTCCTGCTGATCGGCACAATCATGCTGTGGAACCGGTCGTCGGCCAAGGCTGAAGCTGCCAGCGCAGCCGGCGAAGCGGGTCAGGGCCACGCGTCACGCCCCGCTGCCGCGAAACGATCCCGTCCATCTCCGGAATCGGTCAGCCAAGGCGTGGAGCAGAGGCTCGAGCGCATCAAGGACGACCTGCTGCAACTCGAACTCCGCCACCAGGCCGGTACGCTCAGCGAAGAGGAATACGCGCGCGAGCGGCGGCGCGTCGACGAAATGCTGCGCAACCTGCTGCGCGGCTGAGGCGGAATTCCGCCCGTTTCGCCCGCCCGGTTGGGGCGAGCCTGCGGCCGGCCCGGACGCGTCACGATTGGCAAGGCGCCGGGTGCTCGTCCTCCTCAACCACCTGACAGACGCGCCACGCGGAGTGGTTCGTCGTCTTTCTCAGAACTCTCTTGCGGGCGCCAAGGCGATCGTCGCAGCCACGAACCAATTCCTCGTTGGCTGATCGTTTAACGCTTTTGGGAATCCACGGTACGACCCTTTGAAGCTTGACCCAAGATGCCGCCCTGAAGGATGGCGCCACACATACCTTCCTGCGTGAGCCGCGTTGGCGGATGAACTTTAGCACGCGGCCCACAGACGAAATGCAGCTTAGTTGGTACCCGAGCCCGGCAGGGCGTTGGTCGCACTTCCCTTCTACTTTGCATTCGAGCGGCGCCCTGCGTGCCGTTTACCGGTTCTCAGAGCCTGCACCGACGAGTGGTGGCCCAGGAGAGATGGGGTCAGCCTCCGGCTGAAGAACTCCTCAAACACGTTGGCGACGGCAATTTCGGCCAGCCTGACTCCCGCCACTTTGAAGGCGTACCCAGCGGTTCGGTCCCTCGCCGGATAATAGGCTTCTGAAATGCCGGCCGTGCCGAGGCTCCCCAAGAAACCGGAGTAATTGGGCTCCCAATGGCCGTTGTCGCCCTTCTCCAGAACAGCCCGACTGAGAGCGTAGAAAAGCCGGGATCCCCAGCTACCCGTGCCCTTGTAGATGTAACGCGGGTCTTGTCTGAAGATGGTGGGCATGAACACGTCGTCGAGGAACGTTCCAATGGCCGCGGTGCCGTAGCTTGCGGCAAAGCGCTTTCCCAATCCCTGCGCGCCTTGCCCGTAACTGCTATACCAGTCCCTCGCCTGCGCGATTCCGGAGGCGCCGCCGAGCGCCAGAACCGTCATGGGATTCGTGATCGATTTCCACCCCAGTTGGACCTTTTGCTTGAAGTTCAGCGGCACCGGATTGGACGAGTAAGTGACGTAAAAATTGGGAACGAAGCCGAGCACGCGTTGGTGCAACTCGGTTTTAACCTGGCGTTCGGCGATTACTTCCGGCGGTGAAACGATTACGGTCGTCGTAACCGTTTGCAGAGACAACGTGATGGCAGGTACGACAAGATTCTGCCCCGGATCGAGAACGCCCGAATAGGTCTGCGTGGCGAAGGCTTCTGCTGTGATGATCAGCTCGAACGGCCCGGGAGGGACGTTGGCGAAAGAGAAGCTTCCAGAGTCGCCGGACGTGGCCCGCAGTTCCGGCGAATTGAATCCACGCGTGAGCACTACCTGGGCGCCGGAGACCGGGCTTCCCCCTTCGGCGTTAAGCGACCCGGTAATGGTTCCCGCCGATTCCTGGTTGGGTTGAGTCTGCGAGCCGGAAAGCGGGGCGCCCGCACGGGGGGAAACGCGCAAGACGGGCAACGAAACCAAATTGAACGCCTGGTGAGCTGCCGCAACCGAGGCGAAGAGCAGGAGACCGGCGACGACTCCCAAAGAGCGGAGCCACAACGCCTTCGTGCGGATACTGCTGGAGGGGCGGGCCTGGGCACTGCAAGAGTCCGTCGCTGGGTTGCATTCTGTACGCATATTGATGCCTTCAAACAAAATTTGCTTCTTCCCCGCGAGGGAAACCGCTCAATCCCGCCCCTACTTGAAATAATGCTCGAGAATGGAATTCGTTACAGCCGAGCGGACAAAACTTTCGGAACCGGCATGAGTGAAGCCTGCAAGAGTCTTGCGGTGAGATTCCGCAGATGGCGCGCGAGAATCACGCCGGGCAGGAGCGGCGGGCCGTTTCTTCGCACCCCGTCAGCCCGCGCTTGCGAAAACTAGCTGCCCTCGCGCGTGTGGCGGCACGAGTCGATGTCGAAGGTGACTTCGCCGATCGTCATTCGCGTTTGGTCGCGGAAGCCGGCGAGGAATTGCAGGAAGCGCCAGGCGTCGGTGAAGTTGGTAGCGAGACCGAAGGAAATGCGAATGGAGCCAGCGCTTTTGTGGCCCCGATTCTGGAGCATTTTCTGGAAGCTTTGCATGGTGATGGACGGGTCCTCGGCGAGCCCCGCCTGGATCTCGTCGCGCGTCAGGCCCTCGGCCATCTCGCCGGCGCCCGGATTGCAGAAACAGCCGGTGCGGAACGAAATGCCTTCGCTGATCGCCAGCTCCTCGATGCGGTGGTAATCGAGCAGGTGGCCGTCGGGATCGTAGAGGTTCAGCGTCACCGTGCCGCCGCGCGCCTCGGTCGAAACCGGGCCGTAGACGCGGACCATCGGCCGGCCGTTGCCGTGCCGCAGCTTCACCAATTCCTCGAGTATCCAGCCGGTCAGGCAGCGTACGCGCTCGCCGATCGTTTCGAGGCCAATCGCTTCCAGGTGCCGCAGGCCAATCTCCACGGCCGGGACCGAGAGGTAGTTGAGCGTGCCGTCCTCGAAGCCGGCTTCGCGCGGCGCCAGCACATGCGCCCGCGCCTGCACCGAAACAAAATTCACCGTCCCGCCGGCGAACCATGGGCGCCGCAGTTTCTCGTACGCCGCACGCCGCACAAGCAGCGTCCCCACGCCCGTCGGGTAGCCGAACATCTTGTAGAACGAAATCGTCACGAAATCCGGGCGCACCGCCGTCAGGTCCAGGCGGCTGGTGGAAACGAAAGCGGCGGCGTCGAGCAGCACGTCCCAGCCCTTCGCCTGCGCCTGCGCCACCAACTCGAGCGGGTGCTTGACGCCGGAAAAATTCGATTGCGCCGGAAAAGCGAACAGGTTGTCCCGCTTCAGATCGGCCAGATCGAACAGCGATGCCAGCTTCGCGCGGTCCAGCCGCATTTCGGGCATCGCCAGCGGCGTGTAATCGACCGCGGCGCCTTTCGCGCCCGCAAATTCGCGGATTCCGTTGACCGAATTGTGGTTGTCGAAAGCGAGCAGGTAGCGGCCACCCGGCCCGAACGGGTAGGATTCCCCCACCAGCTTCAAAGCGCCGCTGGCGTTGGGCGTGAAAATGGCGATGTATTCGTCGGGGCTGGCGTTGAAATAGCGCAAAACGGCGCGGCGCGTGCGCTCCACGCGCTCGGTCATTGCCGCCGAGGCCGGATTCACCGAGTGCGGGTTGCCGAAAACCCCTGAGCGCAGCATGGCCGTGTGCTCCTGCACCTGGGATTCAGCGTAGAGAGAACCGCCTGTGTAGTCGAGGTAGACCTGCCCCTGCTCGTCGAGCCGGCGGTATTCGGTAGCGCGCAACTGGTCGAGCTTCGCTGTCTGCCGGTAGCTCGGATAGCGGGCGAGGAAATCCGCATAGGCCTCGTCCTTTTCGGTTTCCTGCGAGCGCACCCTTTCGGCGGAACGCATCTGGCCCACTTCGCTTTCCTCCGGTCATCCACATTGTAGTCACGGTCTGTGCCCGTTGCACGCCGAAATCGCCGCCGAGGGCAATGGACATGTAGGAAATTCCTTCAACCCGTAGCACAATAGCGTGATGAAACACAGTTGCAACTCGGAATTGCGTCATTTGCCCCAGGAGAGGAAGAAAACACACCGGGTTGCTCCGGCCTCCTGCCGTAAGTCACAGAAAATACGGGGTCTGGAAATTCCAGCCCCCCCTGGCGCTTGCGGCAAAAAAATTGCAACTAGCTCGCCCGGGTGATTTGATGATTACTTCTACTTTCGATATGCCTTCATCCCAACAAGCTGCGCAACCCATCCTTGTTGCCCTGGATTCCCTGCCCAAGTCGACCCGCGCTGAAGTGGTCGAATTGCCGCTCGGGCGTGGGGCGTTGCACCGCCTGGCCGAATTGGGCATCTTCGTCGGATCGATTCTCCACATTGAGCGCTCCGCGCCGCTTGGCGGACCTGTGCTGGTGAACGTCCGGGGCACGCTCGTGGCCCTCGGACGCGGCCTGGCACGCCGGGTTCAGGTGCGGGTTTTGCCTTGAAGCTCTGGCCATCGGCTCGAGGGGGCTGCTGCGCCACTTGCTCGCAGGTCCCGAAAGCCAGCGGTGTGTTTCGCGTGGCGCTGGTCGGCCAGCCGAATTGCGGGAAGAGCACGCTATTCAACGCGGTTGCCGGCTACCGCTCGGCGACCGGGAATTTCTCGGGCACCACCGTCAATGTCACCTGGAGCCGCGTCCGGGTGAACGGGCTGCAGATCGAGCTGATCGACGTCCCCGGTATCTATTCTCTCACCGCGTCGAGTCCGACCGAAAACGCCGCGAAGGAATTTCTGCTGAACGGCCACGCGGACGTCATCGTCAACGTCATCGACGCTTCCCTGCTCAGCCGTAGCCTGGAATTGACGCTCGAACTGCAGGAACTGGGAATCCCGCTGGTGGTCTGCCTGAACATGATCGACGAGGCGCGCCACAAGGGCATGGCCATCTCTTCCGAGAAGCTTTCCGCCATGCTCGATTTTCCCGTTGTCGAAACCGTGGCCAGCCGAGGCACCGGCGTTCCCGAGCTTTTCGCGCAGGTGGTCGCACGCCGCAATCCTCCGGCGGAATCGCCTCTGGTGGGGATTGCGCCATGGAATCCGGCTGCCAAGTCCGGCAGCGACGGCGAGGATTGCCATCCGTCCGGCGCCTGCTGCCATGAAGCACCCCAGCCCCGGCCCTCCGGGAAACTCGGCGACGCAGGAAGCGATCCGCTGCCTCGCCCGGCGCTGACCCTAAGCGAGGTTTGCGGCGCGGTGGCCCAGCCGGTGGCGCAAGCCGCTGGCGCCACTGTGGCCCTCGCGGCCGACTCGGTCGACGACGCGGCGGCGGATCTGGCGATCTTGCAGGACCGGCGCGCGCGTGCCGCGGGATTTGCCGAGCAGTCGACCACGATGGGAATGCCGCAAACCGATTTTCGCATCGCCGTCGACAACCTGCTAACGCACCCGGTCTGGGGCTACGTCTTTCTGGCTTTGCTGCTTGGCGGATTTTTCTGGGCGGTATTCGGCATCGGCGGCTGGCTGGAAAAGCAGCTGCTCGCCCTGATGGCGGGGGCCTTCCAGCCGATGACGGCCGGCCTCGGCCATCAGACGCTCGCTTTCGCTGTTGTGCGGAGCCTATGGGACGGCTTCGTCGGCGGCGCGGCGATTGTGCTGCCGTACTTGATACCGTTTCTCTTCGGCCTGGCGCTGCTCGAAGACGTCGGCTATCTGCCGCGCGTAGCCTATCTGCTCGACGGCCTGTTCCATCGCGTCGGCCTGCACGGCACCTCGGTGGTGCCGATCATGCTCGGCTACGGCTGCAACGTGCCCGCCTGCATGTCGACGCGCGTGCTGCCTTCGCGGCGCGACCGTTTCCTGGCGACCGTGCTGGCGACGCTGGTGCCCTGCTCGGCGCGCTCGATGGTGATTTTCGCGCTTGCGGCCTTCTATTTGGGCCCGATGTGGGCGCTGGCCATTTTCGCGTTCGATGCCCTGGTGGTCTTCCTTTCCGGCTGGCTGCTGGCGCGCCTCTGGCCCGAGGTGAGTGTGGGGATGATTCTCGAAGTGCCGCGCTACCAGTGGCCCTCGCTGCGCATGACCTCGCGCAAGGTCTGGCTCCGCCTGCGCGAGTTCGTCATGGTGAGCTGGCCGCTGCTCGTCGCCGGCAGCGGGGTGCTGGGGCTGGCGGAATTCATGCATTGGGATCGCTTCATCAATGCGGGGCTTTCGCCGCTCACCTCGATGCTCGGCCTGCCTCGCGCGGTCGGCGTGACGCTGGTCTTCGGCGTCCTGCGCAAAGAGCTCACGATGATCATGCTGGTGCAGGCGCTCGGTACCACGAATATTCACTCGGTGATGTCGGCGGCCCAGATCCTCACCTTTACCGTTTTCGTCACCTTCTACATCCCTTGCCTCGCCACGCTCGCCGCCATGGCCAAGGAAATCGGCAAAAAGCTCACGGTCCTGGCCGCCGCCTATTCCTTCCTGCTCGCCACCGTGCTCGCCGTTGCCACCCGCTTCCTTTTCACCGCACTGCACGGCATCTGAGCCGCCCACAGCGACCGGCCACGCCGCCTGCTGCGGCCGCGACGCGGCGCGGGAGCATCGCTGCTCGGCCGGGCCAGGTCAGCGGCGAAGAATCGGTATCCTACCCACCTCCTTTTGAAGCTATGCTATGGGGCATGAAAATCGCCGACGAAGGTCTTCGCCAAATCGAACATTCCACCACAGTGCGGCCTCGGGCGAGGTGAGTATGACGCGCCTGGCTTCCCGCGTGGGCCAACTCGAAGGCGAAGGCGCCCTTGCCGTCTTTGCTCGCGCGCGCGAATTGGAGCGCGCCGGGCGCTCCGTGATTCACCTCGAATTGGGCGAGCCCGATTTCCATCCCTCCGCGCCGGTGCTCGAAGCGGCCAAGCGCGCGCTCGACGCCGGCCGCGATCGCTACTGCCCGCCAGCCGGTTTGCCCGAGCTACGCGAAGCAATCGCCGAATACCTGCGGCGCACGCGCGGGCTTGCGACGCGTGCCGAGAACGTCCTCGTGGGGCCGGGCTGCAAGGCGACGCTATTTCTCGTCATGATGGCGTTCATCGAGCCGGGCGACGAGGTGCTCTATCCCGATCCGGGCTTTCCCGTCTACCCTTCCCTCACCCGTGGACTCGGCGGCGTGCCGCGCCCGTTTCGCCTGGCGAAGCGGAGCCGCTTCCAGCCCGATCCCGACGAGATCGAGGCCGCGATTACGCCGGCCACGCGCGTGCTGATTTTGAACTCGCCAAACAATCCCACCGGCTCGGTCGATGACGAAGCGCTGCTGGCCAAGCTGGCGCGCATGGCGATCGAGCACGACCTGATGGTCGTCTCCGACGAGATCTACGCGCGCATCATCTACGACGCGCCCTACCGCTCGATCGCCGGGCTGCCGGGCATGGCGGAAAGGACGGTGATCGTCGACGGATTTTCGAAGAGCTTCGCGATGACCGGCTGGCGGCTCGGCTACGCCGTTGCACCGCCGGAGGTGCACGCGGCGCTGCGAATGCTCGTCGAGAACTCCTACACCTGCGCTTCGGAATTCATTCAGTGGGCCGCGATCGAGGCGCTGCGCGATCCCGCCGGCGCCGTGCCGGCCATGGTGGCCGAATTTCGCCACCGCCGCGAGCTTTTGACTTCCGGGCTGAACGCTGTTCCCGGCTTCGCCTGCATCCCGCCTGCCGGAGCGTTCTACGCCTGGGCGGACATTTCCGCGACCGGGCTCCCCGAGCGCGCCATGGCCGAATTGCTGCTCGAAGAGGCCGGTGTGGCGGCGATTCCCGGCACAGCATTCGGAGCCGGCGGCGCCGGATTCCTGCGGTTTTCTTTTGCCGCCAATGCCGCGCTGCTCGAAGAGGCCGCGGGCCGCATTCGCCAGCTTTCTTCCCGCTGGACTTCGGCCGTGGCCACGCCGCACCGGCTGTAACGCTGGCCACGCCTGCCGGGCCGCGGCTTGGGGTGCTTCGTGGCGTCTTCATGGCGCAAGGACCGGGGAATCCCGGCGCGAAGCGGGCTCATCCCGTCTTTTTTCCAGCTGCCGCACGACTCCCTGTAACGAATCGCCGACTTGTGCATTTATTCGACCTGAGGGCCGGGGCGGGTGACCGGCCTCGTTTAGAGGAGACACATGGCTACATTGTCGGACAGGGAGCGCCAGCAAGTTGCCGAACGCCTGGAAGGGATTCGGGACCCGGTAAAGCTGGTGCACTTCACCCAGGAACTCGATTGCGAGGCTTGCGCCATCACGCGGCGGTTGCTCGAGGACCTGGCACAAATTTCACCCAAGCTTTCGCTGGAGGTCTACAACTTCCAGGTGGACAAGGAAAAAGTGGCGCAATACGGGATCGACAAGGTCCCCGCCACGGTGGTCGAGGGCGCGAAGGATTACGGCATTCGTTTCTACGGGCTGCCTGCCGGGTTCGAGTTCGCCACGCTGCTCGAAGACATCCTGCAAGTTTCGCGGGCGGAATCCGGGCTCGCGCCGCAAATTGCCGAGCGGCTGCGTGAGCTGACGAGCCCGGTCCATCTGGAGGTGCTCGTCACGCCCACGTGCCCCTATTGCCCCGGCATGGTGTTGCTGGCCCACCAGTTGGCGATCGAAAGCGACCTGGTGACGGCCGACATGGTCGAAGCCACCGAATTTCCCCAGCTCGTGCGCCGTTACGCGGTCGAGGGCGTGCCCAGGACTGTCGTCAACGAAAGCCTCTGGATCGATGGCGCCGTGCCGAAGGCCGAATTCATCGAGCGCGTCGTGGAAGGTGCGGCCATGGCCGGTGCGCTGCCCCACGTCGGGCCCTGAAACGGATCCAGTTGTGTCCGTCAAGTTCAGCAAATTGGGTCTGACGTTTTCTTTGTCGGCCGCTGATTTCGCGAAGGGCCTGCAGCCCGGTTCGAAACGCCGGGGGGTGGCGTTTCGAACCGGGCTGCAGGCG
>JAKBLM010000058.1 GCA_021832085.1 Acidobacteriota bacterium
CCCGCCCGGTCCACAACCGAGAGCAGGTGTTCGCAGAGCCCGGACGAACCTCCCTGCTTGCTACGAAGCCGTAAGAAACTTCCCGCAATTGAACCTCGCTGCCCCTTCACGAATAAAGCAGGCTAAGCAGCGATCGAAAGGTGGAGTAGGAAGATGTGTGAAAGTCTTTGCAACACGAACAAAAGTGTGGACGGCGGCGAGTGCGAAGCTCCAGCATTCAACTCCGCCTGTTACAGACTACAAGGCACAAACCGGGCCACCGGCGCGTCTGGCTTGTTTGTGTAAACATGTCTTTTTGACGGAGTTAGAAAGGCACCGTGAGGAGTACGGGATCCATGGCTGAGGGAAAGGCCGCAGAGTTCAGAGGAATTTCACGCAAGAGGCGGGAAGACAAAAGAAATGGCGTGGGCATTCCGCGCCCATCCTATGTAGACATTATCGTGCGGGGCGAAGGCCGGACAGGCACGAGAGCTGCCACTACGGGGGACTGAGTCCGAGGCGGGGAGGGGAACGGCGCAGGGGCAGGCACGGGGCCTGCCCCTGCATTCCGATGGCGGCAGTTTGACGCCGAGGTTAGGCGACGTCGAAGCGATCGAGATTCATCACCTTGTCCCAAGCCGCGACGAAGTCGTTTACGAACTTCTGTTTCGAGTCGTCACAGGCATAGGCTTCCAAGATGGCGCGAAGCTGCGAGTTGGAACCGAAGATCAGGTCGACACGCGTGCCGGTCCACTTGACCTGGTTCGTCTTGCGGTCGCGCCCCTCGTATACGCCATCGGAACCGGCGGATGGCTGCCATTCGGTGTTCATGTCGAGCAGGTTCACGAAGAAGTCGTTCGTCAGAGTTTCCGGCCGCTTGGTGAAGACGCCGTGTGTGGAGTTCCCGACATTCGCGCCGAGGACGCGCAGGCCACCGATGAGAACTGTCATCTCGGGAGCAGTGAGCGTGAGCAACTGCGCCCGATCCACAAGGAGCGCCTCAGGCGACAGGCCATTCTTGCTGTGAAGATAGTTGCGGAAGCCATCCGCCTTCGGTTCGAGCGGCGCAAAGGATTCGACGTCGGTCTGCTCCTGCGACGCGTCCATGCGTCCCGGCGTGAAGGGGACTTTCACGTCGTGTCCGGCGGCCTTCGCGGCTTTCTCGATTGCCGCACAGCCGCCGAGAACGATCAGGTCGGCCAGCGAAACCTTCTTCCCGCCGGGCTGTGAAGCGTTGAAGTCCTTTTGGATCGCTTCGAGCTTCTGCAGGACTTTGGCCAGTTGAGCGGGTTGGTTGACTTCCCAATCCTTTTGCGGCGCCAGGCGAACGCGTGCGCCGTTCGCGCCGCCGCGTTTATCGGAGCCGCGGAACGTGGATGCCGATGCCCAGGCCGTCGAGACGAGCTGGGAAACGGACAACCCCGACGCGAGGATTTTCGCCTTGAGCGCGGCGACGTCCTGCTCCCCAATCAGCGGATGATCCACTGCGGAGATTGGGTCTTGCCACGACAGCGCTTCCTTCGGAACGAGCGGGCCGAGATAACGCGCGATCGGGCCCATGTCGCGGTGCGTCAGCTTGAACCACGCCCGAGCAAACGCGTCGGCGAACTGATCCGGCTGCTCGTAGAAGCGCCGGGAAATCTTTTCGTAAGCCGGATCGAAACGCAAGGAGAGGTCGGTGGTGAGCATGGATGGCGACCGGCGCTTCGACGGATCGTGCGGATCGGGGGCCTTTCCGGCGCCGGCGTTATTTTTCGGCGTCCACTGATACGCGCCGGCGGGGCTCTTGGTCAGTTCCCATTCGTATTCGAACAGGTTCTCGAAGAAGTTGTTGCTCCACTTCGTGGGCGTCTCGGTCCAGATGACTTCAATGCCGCTGCCGATCGTGTCGTCGCCTTTACCCGTGCCAAATTTGCTCTTCCAGCCGAGACCCTGCTCCTCGATGGGGGCGGCTTCCGGGGCCGGGCCCACCAGAGACGCATCGCCGGCGCCGTGGGTTTTGCCGAAGCTGTGGCCGCCGGCAATCAACGCGACCGTTTCCTCGTCGTTCATGGCCATGCGGCCGAACGTTTCGCGAATATCCCTGGCCGCCGCGACGGGGTCCGGCTTGCCGTTCGGCCCCTCCGGATTCACGTAGATCAGGCCCATTTGCACGGCAGCGAGCGGATTCTGAAGGTCGCGTTCGCCGCTGTAGCGCTCGTCCGCCAGCCACTTGCCTTCCGGGCCCCAGTAGACGGATTCGTCGGGTTCCCAGGCATCCACGCGCCCACCGCCGAAACCAAACGTCTTGAAACCCATCGACTCGAGAGCGACGTTGCCGGCAAGAATCATCAGGTCGCCCCAGGAGATTTTCCGGCCGTATTTCTGCTTGATCGGCCACAGCAGCCGGCGCGCCTTGTCGAGATTTACGTTGTCGGGCCAGCTATTGATTGGCGCGAAGCGCTGTTGGGCGGAGCCGGCCCCGCCGCGGCCGTCGCCGATGCGGTATGTGCCTGCGGCATGCCATGCCATACGAATGAGCAGCGGCCCATAGTGGCCAAAATCGGCCGGCCACCAGTCCTGCGAGTCGGTCATCAAGGCATGAAGGTCCTTGATCACTGCGTTCAGGTCGAGACTCTTGAATTCCCTGGCGTAATCGAACTCCTTGCCCATCGGATTCGACAGGCTGGAGTTCTGGTGGAGAACCCGAAGGTCCACCTGGTTCGGCCACCAATCACGGTTCGTGAGTGCGGGCTCTCCGCCCGCGAATGGGCATTTCGCCCTTGCCTCGGTTGCCACGATCTGCACCCTCCCCTCTGAAGAATCTAAATCTCGGTCGAAAAAATTCTGGCGAACGGCGAGGCCACCCCGGCTTTACCACTGGCGAAAATCGCTGGCGCCGGCATTTGTCGGCGGGCAGGATTCATTCCGCGATCCACGCAGCTGCAACGCTCAACGCGAAGCGTGACGCGGAGCGCACCTCGCACAAAGCCCCCGGAAAATGATTTCGCATTCGCGAAGGACTCGCTTGCCGAGCACGCCCGAAGCAGGCCTCGGGACGTCGTACCAATCCAAGTCTTCGACCTTGCCGCAACGGTCGCAGATAAAGTGGTGATGCGGCATGTCGTTCGCATCGAATCGCGCGGCGCGGCCCTCGACGGCCACTTCCCGCACCAAACCTGCCTGCACCAGATCCCGCAGGTTGTTATACGTCGTGGCCCTGGAACAGCGCGGATCCGAGCGATTCACGGCTTTGAAGATTTCCGCAGCCGTGGGATGACTGGTGTGTTCCATCAGGAATGCCATCACCGCGTAGCGCTGCGGCGTGCACCGCAACCCGCCGTCCTGCAGGGATTTTTTGATCGCTTCGGCGTTCATACAAATTTTAGACTAAGTCCAATATTATATATTGTCAAGAATTTTCCTGGAAACACTTCGACACGCCCGCCCCTCTCTCTAGAGGCACACGAACGAGCTTCGGTGGCTGATGCCAGCCGGAGCAGGTCAGCGCTTGATCATGTGGATTTCGGTGCCCCCGCGCTCGTAATGGACTTCATCCATGAGCTGGTTGATGAGGTAAATTCCGCGGCCATGCGCGGCGAACAGGCTCTGGCCATGCACGGGGCTGGGGATGGCTTCCGGATCGAATCCTTCGCCGGGATCGCGGATGACGATGAGCATGCCGCGCGACTCATCGCAGGAGATGGAGCATTCGACCTTCTTGCTCGAATCGCCGCGGCAGCCGTGAACCACAGCGTTGGCAAGCGCCTCGCGCAGGGCTACCTCAACTTCGGTTTCCTTGCCCTCGGCGCAGCCCATGCCACGAACGATCTGCATGACGCCATTGACGAGGGGGGAAATCGCTTCCAATTGACAATCGAGTATCGTATCGAGCTTCAGGATCAGTTTGCGCGGATCGAAGCTGCAATAAGGCAAGGACTCTGGCATGCGCACACCCCACCATAACCGGGCGTGGGCTTGGCTCGCGGCGCCCGGTATCGATTCCCTTTTGAGTCTAACTGAAAGAGCCGGCCGCCTCTTGGAGCGTTGCACATGGAGCGAGTGTGCCCTGGGGCCCGGTTGGCTCCAGCCAGCCCTCGGACCGGCCATGACGCATCCCGGTGAAATTGAGCCCAAAAGACCCCAAAAGGACAAAAGAAAAATGACAAAATCCGAGAATTTCCCCTTGCCAGAAGTACCCAACCCGTTTCATTGTATTAACCGGTGGGGGCGGGCAAGTTTGTTTATGCCTATTTCTTGCATTCCTTCTTTTCCCGCCTCTCCACGGGGGACCTCATGACAGAACCGAGTGAGCAAGGGGCCCAAGCAGTTTCGCCGCAGCAGAAACCTGAGATTTCGGAAACTCAAAAGGGGAAAAACCAAGAAGCCATCAATCGGGGCAGGCGCCGGCTGGTTTTGGCCTGCGTCTTCGGGTATTTGGGCGTCAATTTTCTCATGGTCTTACGCTATTTTTTCCCGCGGACACTTTTTCAACCCAATACGCAATTCAATATCGGCTATCCCTCTGATTTCGACATCGGAGTGAACCAGCAGTTTCTGCAAAGCCATCGGGTCTGGGTACGGAAAGATCCCGGGCAGCTGTTCGTGATTCACGCCAAGTGCACCCATTTGGGCTGCACACCGGACTGGGAGCCGACACAACACATCTTCCACTGCCCGTGCCACGGCAGCGAGTACGACATCGACGGTATCAATTTCGCGGGGCCGGCCCCGCGTCCGATGGATCGCTGCTGGATCTCCAAGCAGGCAGACGGCACGATCCTCTGCAACAAGGCGATGTTGTTCCTGGACGAGCCCTATGCAGGGATCGACCAGTTCAACGAGCCGCACGCAATTTTGACAATTTAGGCTACCGGTCTCTCCGCAGGCGCAGTTCAAGGCCCAACGGGCAGTTGTTGGCCACCGACACCGCTTCCTGGAGATGCGCAGGGTGAGTGTTTGCTAAACGCTGGCCGCGCAAGCCGCTTCAGCCGTGATTTTCGCGTGGTTGTCGCCGCGTGCGACGCTGCAGTGGGGCTCCCGGGAAGGTCTTCAGCGGAACAGATCCATGTTGCACGGTCGGACCAATTGGCGTCCCGAGCCCTGGCCCGCGAAGGAAAACCCTTGCGCGACAGCGACAGGCACTTGCCGTGTCTTCCCCATCACCAGTTCCGCCACACCGGCCAGTTCGTCGGCCACGGCGATCACCGTCACTTGCAGAACACGTCCGAACGTATCCTTTTGCCCGCGGAAATCGACTAGTGCTTCGATTCCCGCGACGCCCAGCGCCACGTTGGTAAGTCCCTCCCGCCACGGCCGGCCGAAGCTATCAGAGATGATTACGCCCAACCGGGCCCCGAAAGCTGCTTCGAGCCGTTCCCGCAGCATGGCCGCCGACCGGTCGGGATCGACCGGTAGCAGGATGACGCTGCCGGGCGGGGCGTTGGAACTGTCGACGCCGGCATTGGCGCAAACGAAGCCATGATGCGTCTCCGTAATCAGAATGCCGCGATCCATTCGCACGACGCGGCGCGATTCCCGAAGCACGAGCTCCACCACGCGCGGGTCCTTGCCATGCTGCTCGGCCCAACTCAGCGCAATCGGTGAAGGTGTCACCGTTTCGAGCGCAACGATCCGCCCCTCCGCTTTCGAGACGACCTTTTGCGCCACGACAAAGATGTCGCCAGTGCCGATACGAAGGCCCGAGGCGCGAACCACCTCGATCAGCATCGCGGCCAGGTCGTCTCCAGGCCGGATTTCGCGGAGTCCGGGGATGCCGAAGAGCTGAACGGATTGCATGGCAGCCATCCTTCCTCAAGTGGGCGGCCGAAAGCCAGGTAGCCGCTTCGGCTATCGTTTCCCGATTGCGCGCAGCCGCAAGCGCCCGGGAAATGCACGCCGACGGCCGGTTTCGCGCCCGGCATGGCGTTTCCGCGCCCGCGAGAACGGCCAAAATGCGAATCTTAGCGAAGCGCGGCGTCGAGGGCGAGTTCCTTGTGTCCTTTCTCCCTGGCCTTCGTTTGCCCCCGCTCTTCGGCGCCAAGGGGTTATGCCGCCACCGAGTGGATGCGGCGGTTGGGTGGTTGAGGGTCGGCGGGGCATTGGGTATCATGACGCATTCGGGAGCAGGGAGCCGAGTATGTGGACACGTTGGGTAGGAGACGGCGGTCGCTGGCTGCTGGTGCGGATCGTAAAGCCGCTGGGCGCCGCGGGCGTGAATCCGAACTTCCTGACCGTGCTCGGCTTCGTAACGACCCTGCTGGCGGCGCTGGCCTTCGCGGTGGGCTGGTTCGGTTGGGCGGCAGCCGGAATCTTCGTCTCCGGTTTCCTGGACATGCTCGACGGACAGGTGGCCCGGCGATCGAACCGGGTGACGCCCTTCGGCGCGTTCCTCGATTCCACGCTCGATCGCTATTCCGACATCATGCTCTACCTCGGGTTGGTGACGCATTACGCGATCATCGGCGGTTTTTTCTACGTGGTGCTGGCGTCGATCGCGATGTCCAGTTCCTTCATGGTGAGCTATTCGCGCGCGCGGGCCGAGGCGCTGATTCCCAGTTGCAAGGTCGGCTTCATGGAGCGGCCTGAGCGGCTCGTGCTGCTGATCCTGGGCGGGGCGTTCAACCGAATGGCGCCGGCGCTCTGGGTGATCGCCACGCTGGCGACGGCCACTGTGGTTCACCGCATCGTCTTCACTTGGCGGGAAGTGCGCGCCGGGCGCACGCTGCCCGAAATTTCCCTTCACGCGTGATTGGTTGGCCTGTGCAGCTGTGCCGGCCGGGTTTCTGTAGAGCCGCCCTTCAGGACGGCAGCCTGCGGGGGGGCGTGAGATAAGGACAGCGGGCGAAGAGCCCGCCGATGCACAGCCGATTTCCGGTTTCCACCAAATGGTTTGAGAGAAGTGTGGCCTAGTGTGGCACTTTCGCGCCGGCAAAGATTCCGTAGCGCTTCAGCATCACAAACCAAAGAGCCACGCCCGCCACGAAAATCACCAGAAAAAGCGGAAAGACGGACCACTGTGTTCTCACGGCGAGCTGTTGTGGGTTAAAGAGGCGGACGAGATAGGCGTCGCGCAGAACGTCCCGCATCGTGGCCATGCAGAGGATCGTCAGAGCGACAAGCCCGGGAGCGGCGTAGGCCCCGAGGCGTATTTTTTCCTGCCGCAAGGCGCGCGCCATCACGAACATGGCGCCGATGGCCGCCGCCAGCCCAATGGCGAGCAGAAGCGTCGCCAGCAGGCTGCCGCCCAGAAATAGCGTGCGCAGGTCGAGCGGAAGGCTGAAGAGGAACCAGATGCCCACCAGGAACTGCGCCATGGTGGCATAGAGGAACGCTTTCCCGCCAAACTGAAACACATGGCGCGCGTATTCGCGGTCCCGCTCCCATTTCGACAGGGCGATCAGCACCAGCAGCAGCCCGCCGAAGGCCACGGCCGCGGTGAAGAAATGCAGATAGCGTGGAATCAGCGTGGGATCGGAGAGGTTGAGATTCCAGCCGGTGGGATCGGCAAAGTATTTCGCGCCCCAGCGGGAGGGGGTCTGGCTCAAGGTGAGGTTGTTGCTGAAGACGAAGCCGATAAGAACGATCAGCGCCACGCTCACCAACATGACGATTCCCGCCTTGCCCGGATGCCGCTTGCCGCGATACGAAACGTAGTAGAAGCCGTAATACGCCACCACCAGGCACGCCAGCACCAGCAGCCACGGCCAGGCCATCACGATCGTCGAAGTGTAGAAGAATTGCCCGTAGAGGACCTGCACGAACAGAAGCGGGGCCACGCCGAGCGTAATCGCCGCGGGCAGCAGGATCGGCAAAAGCTTTGCAACGTCGAAGAATATACGGCCGCCCTTTTCCTGCTTGCGGAAGCCCAATTTCGCCGTCAGCGCCAGTACGCCGCCGCCCATCACAAAATTGACGGCGAAAATGTGCAGTACGAACGTGACGAGCAGGAGCAGCTCGAAGACCCAATAAGGTGCCGGCAGCGGATTCGGATCCACATTGGGGATGAGGCTGGGCTGAATCATTGTGCGCCCCCTTTGGCGCCGCCTGCGCCCGCGCCGGCCACACCACGCTGCGTATTCACCCAATCGACCAGCGCGATGCGCTCCTCCTCGGACAATTTCAGATCCGGCATGAGCGGAAACAGCATCGGCAGACTCTTCAGGGCGTCGACAGCCGTTTGAGGATCCTTGGGCAGGTACAGGAAAAGCGGATCTTGCGGACGCACGCGGTGGCACACCGCGCAGTTGCGCACGAAAACAGCGTGGCCGTCCAGCGGGCCGGCGGCCTGGGAAGGTACAACCGGGGCCACGGTGCTCAGGTACGCTGCCAGGGCCGCCCGCTCGTCATCTGTGCCTGAGAAGGGCGGCATCACGCCGTTGTGCATCAGGTTCAGGCGGCCCAGCATGAGCTGAATCTCGTTCTGATCCCAATGGCGAAAAGTGATCAACTTTTTGAGGCCGCGGTAGGCGTTCGTCGTGTGGCAGCTCTGGCACTCGACGCGGAAGATTTCGTGGCCGACCGCGACCTGATCCGCCGGGTCCAGCTTGCGCACATCGATCCATTTGGCGGTATTGAGAACTCCCTGCTGGTCGATCTGGTCAACGTTGAAGCCGCCGTCGCGGGGCATCGCTTTGGCATAGACCGAATTGTCGTAGAGGTAGTTGGCGATGGTGTAAGGTTTGCGAATCCCTTCGCGCACGAACTCGAACGAGCCCATCGCGCCCAGCGCGACGATCGCCACCACCAGCGCGAACGCCAGATGCATGCGCCGGGGCTGGAGAAGCGCGAAGACGGCCAGCGCGAGCAGCACCAGGAAAAGGATTCCGCCGAGCATCACGGCATGCGTGGCCACGGGGATCGCGCCGCGAGCGCTGGTCCACAAGTCCGCCGGGACCCTCAGGATATACCACCAGATCGCCGCCGGCATGAGGGCAAGCGACGGCACGATCCACCAGGCGCTCCAGCGGACGATGCGCGCCCGCAGCGCCCGGTCCTTCTGCACACTGGCGGTGATCAGCGCGTAGACGCCGGCGAGCGCCAGGCAAATCAGCGTGCGCGTGGCGAGCGACGGGAAATAGGTCGGATTGAAAAAGCCGGACCAGAAGCGGTGGTTGGTCACCCACGCGCCTGGCGTGAGCATGAAGGTGATGATGCCGTTGATGATCACCAGGCTGGCATAGGCAGCGCCGAAGTAGATCCAGCCGTACCACTCGTGCAATTTCGGATCGAGTTTGTCCCAGCCGTAGAGGTAGAGCAGCGCGGCGGTGATCTCGATGAAGAAGAAGACCCACTCGATACCCCAGCCCCAGACAAAGGCATGAATCAGGTTGCTGGTCGCTGTCGGGTTGATCAGGCCGATGGTGAACCAGATGCCGACGCCGCTGACGGCGCCGAAAACCACGGTGACCAGCACGAAGAATTTCGTGTGGAACTTCAGCCAGCCAAGCAGGGGCTGATCGCCGCTACGGCGCGCTCTTCGCTCCGTCAGCACCAGGAACAGCCCGCCGCCGACGGCAAAATGGGAAACGAAAACGTGAAGGATGGCAACCAGAGCGATTAGCAGTCCGGCGCCAAAAGTGACGTCCCAAACCGGAAAGTTCATCCCGCCTCCTGCCTGGGCACACCTTCCCCGCGTTGGGAAAGCATCTGGGCTGCCAGAGGCAAACGGACTGAATTCAATTGGTTAGCTTTTGGCGGAACTCCGCGAGTGGGGGAACTCGCCCACCGGACCGGAAAAATTCCACGCGAGCGAGCTTGCCCCTGCCGTGCCGGTCCGCCACTGCCAGCAGCGTTCAGGCGCGCGCGGGATACGGGTCGGAGGTTTTGGTTTGCCGCGCGGCGATCGCCGCTTCCACCTTGTCGGAGACCACCTTGTGCACGCGGTCGCGTAGGGCCGGGACGTCGTTCTTGGTGAGGCCCCTGGTCTCGATCGGCTCGCCCAGGTAGACCACAATCTTCCCCGGATGGATCATCCAGCTCCCTTTTCGATTGAATTCGTAGGAGCCGGTGATCGCCATCGGGACGATGGGATAGCCGAACTGAATCGCCATGCGAAAAGCGCCGTCGCGAAACGGCCGCATGTGGCCGTCGAGCGTGCGGCCGCCTTCGGGGAAGACGACCAGGCTGATGCCATCGTCGAGCGCGGCGCGCGTGCGGCGGTAGAGTTCCTTCGTTTGTGCCGCCGTGGGGTGCTTGTAGACGGGGATATTCCCAAAGCGCCGCATCATCCAGCCGTAGGCCGGAATGCGGAAGTGCGATTCCAGCTCGAGGCCGCGCAGAAACTGCGGGATCGCCGAATAGACGACGAAGGCGTCGAAGATGTTGATGTGGTTCGAGACGAACAGGCATGTGCGCTTTGGATCGAAGCCGGGCGCGCGGTGCACCTCGAATTTCACGCCGGCGATGCGGAGCACGTTGCGGAACAGGAAGCGCTGCGGCCAGTCGTTGCGACGCGGATCGATAAACACGCCGAGCAGCACCAGCAGCGGCGTGACGGTGAAGAAATGAATCCCGCTCAAGAGCCAGAGCACCACGGCGCGCACCGCGAGCCAGGCCCGCTTCACACGACCACCGCGAGCGCCCCAGCCAGCACGTCCATCCGCCGGCATTCGAGCCGCAGGCTCTCTCCGTCCACCATCACGTTCACCGGGCCCGTCAGCTGAAATTCGATCTGGCGCGCCGCCCGCCTCGACGCCCGCGGATGCCGGATGTGCGTTCCCGTGTAGAGTTTCGGAAGATTCCATAGCAGTCCCGCCCGCCCGATCGGTGCCCAGCGAACCAACTCGATCTGGCCGTCGCCGGAATCGGCATGCGGGGCGATCATCATTGTACCGCCGGTGAATTTGGTGTTGTTGAAGCTGAGGAAGAGGCAGTTGCTCGAATCGAATGTGGCATCATCGTCGACGCGCAGCGGAAAAGATTGCGGGCGCAGCCGGGCAAGCGTGACGACGACGCTGGCCAGATAGCCGAACTGCCCGCCATGGCGGAAATGGCGGTTGCGGAAATCGGCGACGTCGGCGGCGAAACCGAGGCTCAGCAGATTGATGAAATGGATCACGCCGTCCGCGTGCTCCAGGCGCAGCACGTCACAAGGGCGCGTACGGCCGAGGCGCAGAGCTTCGAGTGTGTGCTCGGTGGCGTTGACGGTGAAATCGCGCAGAAACGAATTGCCGGTGCCAAGTGGAAGAAAGGCGAGCCAGGGCGGAGGGCCAGATTCGGCGCCGGGGAAGAGCCCGTTGACCACCTCGAAGGCTGTGCCATCGCCGCCGACGGCGAGAAAACGCCGGCGACCCGCCCGGTAGGCCTCGCGAACGAGTTGGGAAGCGTGGCCGGGATTGGCCGTTTCGGCCACTTCGAAGTGAATACCCTCTTTCCGCAGGCGATCGAGCGCCTCGGGCAGCAGCTTGCGGCATCGACCGTTGCCCGCCGCCGGATTCACGATGGCGAGAAAGTCTTCGGTCTTCACAGATCGATCACCGCGCTTCGCTCGACGCGTTCGGCGATCTGCCGCGCCAGTTCCGGCCGCTTGATCTTGAGCGAAGCGGTCCGCGGAAAATCGCTTTCCCAGACGAGCAGGCCGGAGACGCGCTTGAAATCGGCCAGGCGGCGATTGCGTTCGGCCACCAGGGCGGGCAGGCCATCGGCGCCGGCTTCGCCGTCGGGACGCACGACGAGGATGAGCGATTCGCGGCCGCCAAGCGAGCGCGCCGGCCACAGGTAATTGGCCGCGAAGATGCAAAACTCCTTCGCCGGCACGCCTTCAAACGCGTGCTCGACGTCCTCGGGATAGACGTTCTTGCCGCCCTCGGTGACGATCATGTTTTTCTCACGGCCGACGAGGTGCAGATGGCCCTGCTCGTCCAGCCAGCCGAGATCGCCGGTGTGCAGCCAGCCGTCGACAATCGTTTCCGCCGTCAGCCCCGGATCGTCCAGGTAACCGGCCATTATCGATTTCGCGCGCGCCTGCACCTCGCCCACGCCGTCCGGGCCGGCGTCGGTGATACGGATTTCGACGCCCGGCAGCGGCTTGCCGACCGTATCGGCGCGGAAGGGGCGCAGATCGTTCACGGTGATCGCGGTGCACGCCTCGGTGAGGCCGTAGCCGTTGGCGACGGGCAGGCCCAGGTCGTAGAAGAACTGGAGCGTGGCCGGCTCCGTGAACGCGCCGCCGACGATCAGCGTGAGCAGCTGGCCGCCGAACGCCTGATGCACCTGCGGCAGCAGGAGCCGGCTGATCCGCGGATGCGGCTGCCGGCGCGTGAGCCCGCGATTGAGCGCGATCAGCCCGTCGAGCACGCGGCGGCGCATGGGCGGAAGCTGGTCGAAACGGGCGCGCAGCGAGCGCTCCACATTTTTCAACACCAGCGGCACAACGCTCGCGTAGGTGATCCGGTACCGGGGAAAGGCGTCGCGAATGAATTCCGGCCGCAGCGTGCGCAGATGTACTACTGCCGCGCCGCAGACGAACGGGCCGATGAAGCCGACCATGAAATCGATGGCATGGTTGGTGGGCAGGATGCTGAGGTAGCGGACGCCGGGCCAAAACGGATACCAAGTGGTGAGCGAGCGGCACTGCTCCAGGTAATTTTCGTGCGTGAGAATGCAGCCCTTCGGCCGCCCGCCGGTCCCCGAGGAATAGACAATGCCTGCCCAATCCTGGCGCTTGCGCGGGACGAACGTGGGCGCCGGCCCTTCGGGGCACTCTTCCCAGCGGCGTGCCGAGCCAATCTCGGCGCCCTCGGGCGCTTCGGTGACGAAGACGGCGCGCAGCGCGAGCGCGGCGAAGCCCGGCTCGTTTCGCAGCATGCGCCAGAGCGGATATTCGATGAAGAGGACCTCGGCTTTCGAATGCGCCAGCAGCTCAGCGTGCTCCCGCGCGCTGAGCTTGTAATCCAGTGGCACGATCACGCCGCCGCGGTAGAGAATCGCGTAGGCCGCAATCAGCCACTTCGACTGATTCGACATGAGAATCGCCGCGCGGTTGCCGGCGCCGAACGGCAAATTCTCGAGCGCGCGCGCCACCGGCATCGCCCGCTCGCGAAACTGGCGGTAAGTAAGCCGGTGATTTTCGCGGTCGCGATCGGCTTCGATCAGGCAGATGTGGTCGGCGAAGCGATCGAGCGCGTCGCCGAGCGCCGCGCCGAGCGAATCGTAGTGGCTGAGGTCAAGCATCGTTGCGGAAGCGGAGAGCGGAACGCATCAACCGACGGCGAGGCCGGCGCGCCCATGGCCGGTCATCCCACCCGAGCTTGAATCCGTTCGGCGAGCGTGCGGAAATCGGTAACTCCCTGGAGCTCGTAATCGGGCAGCTCGATGGAGAAGTGGCGCTCGAGGCCGGTGAGCAGATCGAGCGCCTGGAGACTGTCGATTCTGAGCTTCTTGAAAAAATCGTCCTCGGGCTTGAGTTCGGCGCGCGGGACGCTGAACTTCTTTGCCGCAAGGTCGAGGATTTCCGTTGTGATTTCATCCAGGTTTCTGGTCGGCATCGTCGTCGGTCCATTGTAGCCGAAAAATCGGGCCTTCAGCAGGTTCCCCCAGTCCCCGAAAGCCTGTCATCCTGAGCGCAGCGAAGGATCCCGAAAACGCATAGGTGGCGCGGTCCACGAAGGGCAGGACGTCTCGATCTGTCCAGCACGGCGCTATTTCTTCCGGACAGCCGAAAGGAGCAAGCCTCCTCACGGCAAATACGGCAGCGCGTCGGTGCTTTCGACGAACTTGCGCAGGCCCTCCTCGACGGCTGGGCGCTGGAAGAGTTCGCAGAAGAGGTCGATTTCCTGGCGCAGCTCGGCATAGGGGATCGGCTTGACGAATTGCTTGGCCGCGCGGGCGGTGCCGCGGTCGAATTTCCGCACCTGCTGCGCCGTGAGGCGCGCGACACGCGGCGCCTGGCCTTCGCCGACGACCTGGCTCACCAGTCCCGCTTCGAGCGCCTTGGCCGCGTTGATGCTGCGCCCGGTGAAGAGCAGGTCGCGCACCAGCGCGTTGCCCAGATCGCGCTTCAGCCGGGGAATGCCGCCGAAGCCCGGCACCAGACCCAGCCGCAGCTCGGGAAAGCAGAATCGGGCGCGGCGGTCGGCGACGATCAGGTCGGAAACGAGCGCCAGCTCGAACCCTCCGCCGAAACAGACGCCATGCACCGCGGCAATCGTGATCGCCGGCGCGGCATCGATGGCGTTCAGCGCGCGATGAATGCGCTCGAGGAAATCGCGCACGCCGGCCAGGCGCTCGGCTCCTTTCACCTGCTGCATCCCGCGATAGAGTTCGCGCAGATCGGCTCCGGCGCAGAAGCCGGCTTCGATCGCGCTCGAAAAGACCACTGCAGCGATTTCATCGCCGAGGCTCGCGAGCGCCTCCACCAGCCGCTCGAGATCGGCAAGCGTCGCGCTTCCGATTTCGTTGCACGGGCGCCGATGGAGCGAGACGTCGAGGATGCCCTCGGTAAGATTCCAGGAAAGCGTTTCGCCTTTGTATGTCCTCATGGTCGTGCAAATGCTACCCGAGCCGGGCCCCATCGCCAAGCGCCGACCTTGTGGCAAGGATGGGCTTCGTGGTGGCCGCGTTGACCGTACGCTTGCTAATCCATTGTGCAGTAACTGCTTAGCGTTTTGTCTCTTTTTGTTCGGCCGCAAAAAGGCGGGTGGAGTGTGGCGTTCGCGCCGCGGGAATTCGAGGGGGACTTCCTCAGCTGAGAACGGCCAGTTCGGGGATTTCGGGACGGCGGCGATGCTCGGGAATGGCGACGCTTTGGGGCACGCGGTAGAGCGGCTCGCGATGATCGCTGAAATCGAGATAGAGGTGGCGGCGCAGCAGCCACTCGGGGAAATGCGCCAGGCGCAGCAGCGGATACTTCATCTTCGGGCCGAAGAGTTTCCGGCCGAGCGTGTAGTAGTAGAGTGGCACGCCGGCGTTGAAGATCCATTGCACGCGGCGCGAGCGGCGGAAGAAATCGAGGTTCATGCGCCAGCAGGTGAAGAAAAATTCCCACTGCAGATCGGTGAGCTGGGCGACTTTCGCGCTTTCGCGCGCCTCGAGGCGCGTATCCTCGAGCGGAACGAAGAGCGTCGGCACGACGCACCATTTAGCGTTCTTCAGGGCGTAGAGCAGCTCCAGCGATTCGCGCGTGTCGGCGTCGGTTTCGCCCGGCAGGCCCAGGATCCAGGTGCAGAAGGGGAACCAGTTGTGCCGGTTGAGCGTTTCCATGCCCTTGAGCACCACGTCGGGCCACTGCGCGGGGCGGAACGGATATGCCTTGCCTTTCATGAACTGCTTGAAGAGCCGCACCGATCCCGTTTCGACGCCGATAAAAAGATTCTGGTAGCGCTGCTCCGGGTGCGTGGAATCGGCGTGGCGGTGCGGGCTGTAGCCGACGGCGATTGGCGTCAGTTCCTCGATCAACGCGGGCTCGGCCACCACCGGGGCCATCGTGCCGTGGGTCAGTCCGACGTAATTCACCCCGGGCACGGCGGCCACCGCCTCGAACAGGCGCTTGAGCGCCGGCCGGTTGGACTGGAATCTCGGCCCGGCTTCGTAAAGGAACAAGTCCTCGGTGACGAGCAGAATCGAATCGGCGCCGCCGGCCACCTGCGTCCGCACGTTGGCCAGCACATGATCGAGCGGAATGCTCTTGCCGGCGCGGAGGGCCACCGAGCAGAACTGGCAGCCGCGGCCGCAGCCGCGCGTGATCTCCACGGCGCCGTAGGTGGAGCGGCCGCGCAGCGGCGGAATGCGGGCCATCGCCGGGCTCGATCCTTCGATCGAGCGCGGTAACGGCCGGCCGCACGCGGCATCTTGAAAAAGCGGCACGACGATCTCCTCAGCTTCGCCGTTCACCAGGCAATCGACGCCCCATTCGTCCTGCAATCCCTGTTTTTCGATCTGCCAGGCGCCGGGCCCGCCGACGATCAGTTTCAGGTGCGGCTTGTGCTGGCGCAGCACGGGATGGGTGATCAGCCGCCGGAATTCGGCCGCGTTCACCGGCTCGACGTCGCGCCCGGAAAACTGCGCGTAGACGTCGGTGGCAAAGGTGATGCCGAGCGGATTGTGGGCGTGCAGGCCGACGACGCGCGTTTCCGGGCCAACGAAGAGCGGCAGTTGATCCGGATAGCAGACGGCGATCTCTTCGGGCGCGAATTTTTCGAGCAGGAGGGATTCAACCACGCGGAGTCCCTGCGGCACGTATTTCGCCTGGCCGTCAGGCTCGGTTTCGACCTCGGTGGACCAAGTGGCCTTCAGCATGCGGGCGTACCGCATCGGCAGCGTAGCAAGCAGCATCTGTCGCCAGGTGCTTCGAAGATATTCGGAGGATTCGGACGTGCTGGCAGCCAGCACGATCTTTCGTCCCCTCGCGTTCATCCTTCCTCCCTGCAATTTGTGGCGTAGCCCGACCGGCCGACGCGCGAAATTCCCGTCGCCTACTTCCGAGCGATTATCTGGAGGTTAAAGACGCAAGTCCATTTCTTGACGTCAGGATGCGTGAAATCCAACCCCAGCTGCGCCGCAGGCGTGCCCTCCGGTTTCCTGTTCCCCGCCTCCCATCAGGAAAGATGCGATCTGTCGGAAAGGGGATTCCTCTTTCGGCAGTGGAAGTGCGCGAGCGGAACGTCGCCGCGAGAGCGATCAGGAATCGTCGCGGCGCGCGGCGATCGTTTGGTAGAGGCGTTCAATCGGTTCGCGGAGCACATCGAGCACGGCGTCGCGGCGCAGCTTGCCCATGGCGGTGAGCAGCCCGCTTTCGATGGTGAAGGGCTCGGGCTGAATGTGGAAGCCGCGGATGCGCTCGAAATGGGGCAGGCGGGTATTGATCGTGTCGATCGCGGCTTGCACGTCCTCGGACTTCACGGCGCCCGTGACGATCGCTGCGAGCGCGGGACGGTCGTTGCCGATCAGCATCACCTGCTGCGCGCCGGGAATCGCGTGCAGCAGCATCTCTTCGAGCGGCTCGGGCGGAACGTTGTGGCCGGAGCTGAGGATCAGCAGATTCTTCACGCGGCCGATGATGCGCCAGTTGCCGCGCTCGTCCACTTCGCCCTGGTCGCCGGTGTGGAACCAGCCGTCGCGCAGAACCTTCGCCGTCTCCTCCGGCCGGTTCCAGTAGCCGGAGAAGACGTTCGGGCCGCGCACCAGGATCTCCTTGTCATCGCCGAGCTTCATTTCGATGCCGGGGATGGCCGGTCCTACGCGGCCCGCAACGACGTGACCGGGATCGTCCATCGTGCAGATGGCGGTGGTTTCGGTGAGACCGTAGACCTGGAGCACAGGAATGCCGAGCATCGCGAAAAAGAGCTGCGTATCGACAGCGAGTGGAGCCGAGCCGCAAATCAGCGCCTTTACGCGCGGGGCCAGCCGCCGGTGAATCGAGTTGAAGACGGTGGCATTGGCGATCGCCAGCCGTAGGCCGTCGAGCGGCTGCGGCCGGCCGAGCTGGCCACAAAAATAGGCGTTGCGGCCGGCGCGAAACAGACGCTCGGCGATGCCGCCACGATCGGCGACCCCTTTTTCGACGCGCTCGCGGATGCGCTCGAGCAGGATCGGCACGTTGAGGAAATAATCAGGCTCGGTATCGTCCAGCTCGTCCGAGAGCCGCTGGAGATCGGTGGAAAAGGTGAGCACAGCGTTCCGGCCGAGCACGGTCAGCAGCAGGATCCACGAGCCGGCGAAGCAGCAGGGCAGGTAGTGGAAGGCGTTTTCAGTCCCCTCGGTTTCCGCGTCGACCTCCGAGTCAGCTTTCTTCCTGTCCGTTCGCATCAATTCATCGAGCCGCCCGCGCGTGCAGGGCAGCATGTGCTCCACGTTGGCGACGGTGAGCGGCACGCCCTTGGGCACGCCGGAGGTGCCCGAGGTGTAGATCAGCGTGACGGGATCGGTGGGCGCGAGCGGCCGCGGCGGCTCGATCTTCGTTTCGGGTGCGCCGTCGGCCCGCGCGCCGGAAGCCGGCGGCGCGAACAGCTCGTCGTAAAGCACCACTCGGGCGCGGCCGGCATGCGGCACGACGATCTTGGCCAGGGCTTCGTCGGCGGGGATCAGCAGCACCGGATCGGCGTCCTTCAGGATCACCGCCAACTCGGCCGCCGCCTGCCGCGAATTGAGTGGGAGCGCGATCGCTCCCTCGGCCATAATTGCCAGGTCGATCGCGGCCCAGCGAATGCCGTTGGGCGCAAGCAGCCCGACGCGGTCGCCTGCGTGGACGCCCGCGCGGCGCAGAAATTCGCGCACCGACTGGATCAACGCGAGCAGCTCGCCGCCGGTGATGCGGTCGAAATCCTCCGGCCGCGCCTCCCGCACGACGGGCCGGTCGCTCCATTCTTCCAGGCGTTTCCAGATGGCTTCGAGGAAATTCATGCGCCGTGGGTTTCGAGCAAGTGCCGCAAATCGGGGCTGAGCGGCGGCAGGTAGTCTTCCCAGCAGGCCTTGCCCTGGCGAATCGGGAAATCGGGATAGCGCCGTTGCACTTCCTCTTCGAAATAGACGCCCATGCGCGACATGGATTTCAGGTTGCGGGCCACGGTGCGGCCGATGCCCTCGCGAATCGCGTCGGTTTCCCGGCTCAGCGTTTCGAGCACCTCGCCGAGCTTGCCCTCGAGATCACTGTCGTCGACGTCGAGCACCAGGTGCGGCTGGCCGCGCTCGCTCATCAGGTTGCGGATGCGCTCGTCCATGGTGATGCCGGCCGAGGCGACCAGGCCGGGCATCGATGTGACGATGGCATGGTAGCGGGAACTGACCAGCCAGGTGGCCTGGCGCAAGATGCTCACCAGCTGGAACATGTTGTAGTCGGCGGAGGTGAAAACCGGCGCTCCGCCCAGGCGCTCGGCCAGGCGAGTGCAGGCGACCGAATCGAGCCGTTCCATCGCCACGCAGACGGGGAAGGCGCCGTGGCTTTCGCAGAAGATCCGCGACGATCGCGCGATCGCGCCGATGTAGCGCTCGAAGGCCGCGTCGACCTCGCTCCCCGACTGGAAAAAGTAAATCGTGCGGTACTGGCTGTCGGCGTACATGCCCGAGAGCTTCGCCGCGAGGTATTTGCCTACCGAGGCCTTCACCGGCCAGAGAAACGGATGAATCGGGCAGAGGACGAGCACTGGTTTTTGGCCGTCCCACCCGGCGTCGGTAAGCGCCTTGCGGCCGTATTCGGGGCCAAACGGCTCGAAGGTCCACGCAGTATCGGTGCCGAGTTCGGTGGGGACGTGGAGTTGGTGAAGGCGATTGCGGGATTCCTCGTTGCGGGTGATGACGAGCGAGTGCGAACAGAAGCGCTCCACCATCCGCTCGAGCATCCGGTCCATGTTCCCGGCTTCGGCGCCGTAGCCCACCGACAGGCAATTGCGCGCTGCGGCGATGCCGAGCGAACCGATCATCATTGTCGTGAGCGCGTTGGCAAACTTGCTCTTGAACATCGAGCCCTCGCAGGCCACCACGCCGTGATGCCGCGGCACTTCGCGGAAGAGGAACGGCGGAAAGACGTCGGGCAGCTTCACCTGCCGCGCGTTGCCGAAATAGCCGCGTGTGAAATCGAAATTCTGGGTCATCACCGTAAGCTCAACGTTTTCCGCGCCCAGCACGCGGCGCACCTGCCGCAGCATCTCCTCGACGCGCACGTCGGAGCCGGTGTTGCGCGTGCCGTTGTAGCCGGCGAAGAGCAACCGCAGTTTTTCCTGTGGCTTCCACGACTCGCCGGCGCCGAACATCCACGACAATTTCGACGCTTCGATGAGTCCGCTCACCCACAATTCCAGCAACAAATCCATCATTGGACAAGAACTCCCGCTTCCCGGGGCCACTCCCGATAGGGATAGCGGAACCGGTTCTGGCGGCTGAAGCGCAGCAACCCGTAGCAGTAGGAAGAAAATGGCGCCGGCGGCCGCCCCAGCTCCGCAACAACCCGGCTATTGTCGAACACCGTGTCCCAGACCAGATACGGAAAAAACACCTTCAGCAGGGAAGCCCCGCGCCCCACCGGATTGCGCCCGAGGCCCGCAGCGAAATTTACCACGCCGGCGAACGGCCGTTCGAGCCCGGGCAAAAAAAACGGCGCGGGCCGGCCGGCGGCGCGGGCGAGCGCTGCGGTGATCTGGCTGTAGGTTTCCGAGCTGGCGCCCGAAGAGAGGTGGTAGATCTGGTGGGCGGCGGGTTCGCGGCGATGCAACGTGGCGATGGCATCGGCAACGTAATCGACCGAAACAATATCGGTCCGGTCGCCGGACCGGAAGGGCAGCACCGGCAGGGAAGCGAGGAAGGCGAACGCGCGCACCATGTCGAACTGGGTGGTTTCCGGCCGCCGGCTGTCGCCGAGCACGATGCTGGGGCGGAAGATGGTGATCGGAATGTCATCGAGCATCTGACGAACCATGTGCTCGGAAAATTTCTTGGTGCGGGCGTAGGGATCGTAATCGCGGCGCTGCCAGTCGATCGATTCGTCCTCGGTGACCAGTTCGTGGGCGCGGTGGCCGGCGACGGCCACCGTGCTGACGTGGCTGAAGCGGCGCAGGCCGTGCAGGTCGCGTGCGCGGCGTGCCAGCTGGATGACCTCGAGCGTGCCGCGCAGGTTCACGTTCATGCAGCTGCGCTCGGAGCGCCGGTTGAGCGTCGCGGCAACGTGGATCAGCGAATCGGTGGTCGCTACCAGCTGGCCGTAGTCGGCTTCGTCCAGGCCGAAGCGGGGCTGCGTGACGTCGCCGGGAAAAATCTCCACTTGGGAGCGGAGCCGTTCGGCGAACTGGTCGAAATCGGGGAAATGGAGTTGCCAGGCTTGCCAGAGCCGTTCGGCGGCCTGCTGCCGGTTGGGCGCGCGAACCAGCACGTTGAGCCGTTCGCCCGCTTCCAGCAGGCGGTCGGAAACGTAGGAGCCGATGTAGCCGGTTGAGCCGGTCAGGAGGGTGGCCACCGGGTCACCGTCCACCGGACGGGGCGGGGCCGGGCGGTCCGGCGGTGAGAGGCTCGGCCGCACCTTCTCGCAGATCCGGCCAGTGGAACTCGCGAGGAGTGATTTCCGGATGACGGCCCTCGATCAGCGGATAGCTCCAGCGCCGGAGCGCGGGCACGTGAATGTTGATCCAGTAGTTCCACCAGTCGATCGCAAAGGGATCGTAGCCGAAAACCGCCTTTTCGTCCTCCGGCAGGGCCTCCGAGAGTAGCCGCACGTTTTCCGCCTCGAAAACGTGCTGATTGAGCAAGACGAAGGGCTCGAAGAGCCGGATCAGGTTTTCGACCCAGGTGAGGTCGCGCTCGTGCCGGGCTAGCGGCGCGCGGCGGAAAATCGGCGCGGCCATGCGGTTGATGCGCTGCACCAAGGCTTTTTGCGCCGGGGCGGAAAGCCGCTCGTAGCGCTTTTTGGAAACGGGGATGGCGTCGAGGTGCAGCCGCAACCGGGAATCGAAATCCACTTGCGCGCGGAAATACTTGCGATGCGCCAGGCCGGTCAGTTCGATCGCCCGGCGCATGTCGCAGGGATTCGAAACCGATGTGGCCAGGTGATAGACCGGCGCGTGGCAGCGCTCCATCAGCGCCGCGCCGACGAGCGTCATCCCGCGTGCCACAAGATCGACCGGGATCAGGTCGAGTCGCTTGCGCTCGTTGCTGGGAAACTGCCGGAAATATGTGCCCAGCAAATAGCTGAGCGAGGCCGAAGTGTTGATCCCCTCGTTCCAGCCGCGGAAAGGCCGCTCGACCGAGGATTCCACGATCGCCGGGCGCACAATCGCCACTGGATAGCCGGCGGCATGGCGCGCGAGCAGCGATTCGGCCATGCTCTTGGTCAACGTGTAGGTGTTGGGCCAGCCCAGCTCGGCCGCGCGGCGCATCCCCTCGTCGACCATCTGCTGCCGGATCCAGCGCAGCCGGTTCTTACGGACCTGCTTTTCGAGCGAGGAAGCCGAAATTTCCTTGGCCGCGCCCGGCTTGGCGGTCGCCTCCCGATGCAGCAGCTCGGTCACCTGGGGATCGTCGGCGCTCTGCTCGATTTTCGCGATTCGCTCCTCGAGCGCGTGCCATTCCCGCTCGGCGTCGAAGCCGGGTTCGGAGGCCGGCGTGTAGTGGGGAAGAAGTGTTTCGGTGAAACGGCCATCTCGGCACCCCGCTACGTAGCAGGTGGAAAGATGGAGCAACGCGGCGTGGTTGGAGGCGCGCAAAAATTCGGCGAGGTTCATCGCTGCGCGCACGTTTCCGGCCAGGGCCTCGCGCAGATCGGGGTTGAAATTGGTGAGCCCGGAGCTGTTCACGATCAGATCGACCGATCGCTCGAGCCTTTGCCGGACGTCGTCGGCCAGGCCCAGCCCCGGCTCGGAAGCATCGCCCTCGACGACCTCCACTCGCTCGGCGAGAAACTGGCCCAGGTCCGGGCCGTAACGCTTGGCGAGTGGCTCGAAGACAGGCGATTCGGCGACGAGCTTTTCGAATCGTTGCAGGGGACTGGTAGAGCGCCTGGGCCGGATCAACAGGGAAATTCGGCCGATGCCGGGGATCTCCCGCAGCACGTCCACCAGCCACACCTTGCCGATGAAACCGGTAACGCCGATCAGCAGGATGTGTTTGCCCTCGTAGGTTTCCCGCACCGAAAGCCGCGCGGGACCCCGCTGGCAATCGAATCGCACCAGCGGCCGCGGCAGCGGTTTCACCTGGCGCACGGCCGGGAGGACGGCTTTGCGCAGCACCTCCTCGTGCCCAACATAGTCGAGGTCGCGCAACAGTTTTTCGAAGGAGACGCGGCCGTCCGGGTCTTCGCCCACGATCAGCGCCAGCCCGCCGCGCGGCCGGATCACCGGATCGAGCAGCCGGCCGGTCGCGCGACCGTCGCGAAACTCCAGGCGGTTGCTGATCATCTGGGAGACATCCAGATATTGCGCCATCGGGCAGAGCACGTGGTCGAGCGTCTGGCTGACCAGCACCACAGGCCGGCCCGAGGCCAGCGTCTCTTTCAGCAGCGCGACGCTCTCGGGACGGAGCCGGGGTTTGAGAACATACGTGAAGAATTCCTCGCCGAGCAAGTCGAGCCGGTCGCGCGAAACGCCCCGCAAGACGCTGTGGAGCGCGCGGGTGGCAAACACGCGGTTGGAGGCGTAGAGCAGCGGCCGCACCAGTGCCGAGGTGGCGATGAGGCCACGCCGCGCCCAGCGCTCGGTAAACGTCTGGCCGTGCCAGGTGAAATAGGCCAGCGCGCGTACCGCACTGAGGTTCAGCAGGCTCCCTTCGACGCGCCAGTACACGGGTGCTTTGGCGTCTGGGGTCCCGGTTGTTTGGGCTGAGGCGGACACCGAGTCTTCAGCCAATTTTACAGAGTTAGGACGCAAAATCAGCTTGATTCTAGTCGCCGATCCCCGCGAAGGCAAGATCGCGTATCGCGCCGTCGAAAATGTTACCGAAGGGGGCAACATCGCGCCATTTAGGATGTTACCCAACCCAAACGCGAAAAGGAGGCGACCAGGTTGGGCAAGCAAGGACGACGGGAGTACCTGCGAG